>DVIV01000048.1 GCA_018710985.1 Candidatus Limiplasma pullicola | reverse complement strand
CTGGGTACCAACATATCTGTGCACAGCATTTCTACTGCCTGTCGCTGCTCCGCTTCTTTCTTTAGCATCTTCATCACCTGACTTTAGTATATCAGAAAAGGCCGCATGATGCGACCTTTTTTGACAGGCTGCGGCTTTCCTCCGTTTCGGGGAGGAAAGCCGCTTTCTTTTTTTTGCCCGTCACTTGCCGCGATTGGCGCTGTTTTCGCCCGGCCGGACGGACCAGTAGACCACGCTGGGCTGCAGCTCAAGGCCGTAGGCGCAGGCCAGCTCGTCCACCGTCACAAACATGAAGCCGCGCTCCAGCAGGTACTCGCCCCACAGGGGCACGGATTCGTGCAGGTATTCGCCCGTGTCGTGGCAGAGGATGATATCGCCCTCGGTCACCTTGTCGCGGAAGGTGTAGAAGATGCGCTTGGGGCTTTTGCCGGTGTAGTCGTAGGTGTCCACGCTCCACTGGATGATGGGCATGGGCATCCCGGATTCCACCCAGGCGGGATAGGTGCCGCCCGGCGCGCGGAACAGCGCCGCTTCCTCGCCCACCAGCGGCAGCGTCCATTCGGCGCTGAGGGTCAGTTCCTTGAGCCGGCTCTCGTCCGATTTGAAGGACCCGCCGCCCCAGTGGTGGAAGGTGTGGGTGCCGAAGATGTGGTTCTGGTCGTACTGCTTCTGCAACACGTAGCCGTAGCGCTCCAGCTGCTTGCCCACGATGAAGTAGGTGCCGCGCGCGCCGATCTTGCGAAGCGCGTCCAGCGTGTAGGTGGAGGAATAGTCCTTGGGCCCGTCGTCAAAGGTGACGGCTACCATCTTCCACCGGCTGTTGTCGGTGGCGGCCAGGCCCGTCTCCGTCATCAAGGCCTGCAGGTCGGGGTAGAAAAAGCGCGCGTGCGTCAAAGTGACCTTGCCGGGCACGATATCCCCGGCGGCGTAGTGCAGCGTCAGCTCCATGCCGCTGAGGGTGAAGTCCGCAGACGCGAGGGCTTCGGGCGTGCACAGGCGGTCGATGGCGGCGCTGTCATGGCTCTCGCCGGGGAAGATGTCCGCAAGGTGCGCCCGCACGCCGTCGGAAAGCGTCTCCCAGGCATCGTCCTCAAACAGGTCGGCCAGGGTCAGCCGCTGCCCCGTCTCCAGGTCCCACGTGCGGGTGGTGAAGGCCGTGGAAAGCTGCGCCTCCTCGTAGCTCACGCGCGCGATGGTGAGCGTGCTCAGGTACTTTTCGCCCGTGCGGTAGTAGACGGTGCTGATGTTCAGCGCGCTGCCCCGCTTGCCCCGCTTGCGGGGGTCGGGTTGTAGGGTGGGACTGAACTCGCGGTCGTAGGCGTCCACGATGGCCCGCAGCTCGGCGTTGATGTCCGGGTTGGTGGTGGTGACGTATTCCTTGTAGACGTAGGCGCTCCCCTCGTCGATTTTGCGCTCGTTCTCCTCCACGGTGACGGCGAAGATGGCCGGCATGGCCTCGTACTTTTCGGGCTCGGCCGACGCGGTCCCCACGGCGCACAACAGTGTCAGAAGCAAGGCCAGCAGGCGTTTCATGCGCGGTACCCCCTCTTTGGATGGCGCGGGCCTCTTCCGGGGGCGCGGCGCATCCGGATAACCTGTATTTTACAATGCTGCCGGTGCAAATGCAAGCCCGCAGGGGCGTATGCGCGGGGCGGACAATCTGCTATTTTCTTAACATATAAATAAGAAAAGAGAAAGCTGCTTTTCCTTGCGGGCGCGCTTTTTCGTTGGCATGAAGTGTGAAATGGGTGGATAATCAAGGGAAACAATGGTGAATTTCATAATTGATAAAAATTGAACAAATGATTGCTTTTTTTCGAAAAATCGATTATGATAATAACCAAAGATCATCGCTTCTCACAACAACCGCACAGCCCAGGACCGACGACATCAGCAGGAGGTTGCTACTTTGGACGAAAACAGCAGAGCCCAATCCCTCCCGTCAGACGAATGCTCCCGGGAGGACCAACAGGCGCTTCTTTTGCGCATTGGCGAGCTGGCGCGCGAATACCGCGGCCGCGAGGGCTCGCTGATTCAGGTGCTGCATCTGGCGCAGGGCATTTACGGCTATCTGCCGCTGGAGGTGCAGCGGGTGATCGCCGACGGCCTGGAGCTTCCCCTGGCGGAGGTTTCGGGCGTGGTGAGCTTCTATTCCTTCTTTTCCACGCAGCGCCGGGGCAGGCATACCATCCGCGTGTGTCTGGGTACGGCGTGCTATGTGCGCGGGGGCAAGCGCATCGTGGAGCGGCTCAGGGAGCTGCTGGGGGTCAGCGTGGGCGAGACCACGGCGGACGGCCTGTTCACGCTGGAGGTGGCGCGCTGCATCGGCGCGTGCGGCCTGGCACCGGCCATGTCCATCGACGACACGGTCTATAAGCGCGTAAGCCCCGACAACCTGGAGCACATTCTGGCCCAGTATACCCCCGGTAAGGAGGGAGAAGCCGTATGACGAAAATCACCTCTCCCCAGATGCTCGGCGAGATCAAGGCCGCCTACGAGCGCGGGCAGGCCGCCTATGAGCGGCGGGTGCTGGTGTGCGGCGGCGCGGGCTGCGTCAGCTGCCACTGTCAGGCGGTCCGGGAGGCGCTGGAGGAGGCCGTGGAGACGCTGGGCCTGCGTCAGCGCGTCAAGGTCATGGTCACGGGCTGCATCGGCCTGTGCGCGGCGGGGCCGGTGATGGTGGTCGAGCCCGACGGCGTGCTCTATACCAGCCTGGATGCGGAGCGTGCGGCCCTCATCGCCCGCCGCCATCTTTTGGAAGGCGAAATCGTGGAGGAATGCACCTTCTACGATCACGAGCAGAAGCGCCGCGTCCCGCACCTGAGGGACATCGGCTTTTTCCGCGAGCAGGTGCGCATCGCGCTTCGCAACTGCGGCCAGATGGAATACGCCTCGCTGGAGGCCTATATCGCCCGCGACGGCTACGCGGCGCTCGCGGGCGCGCTTGCGCAAAAACCCGCCGACGTGGTGGAGGAGATCAAGCGCAGCGGCCTGCGCGGCCGCGGCGGCGCGGGCTTCCCCACGGGCGTCAAGTGGGAGGCCGGCATGAACGCGCCGGAGGGGCAGAAATACATGGTCTGCAACGCCGACGAGGGCGACCCCGGCGCCTTCATGGACCGCTCGATCCTCGAGGGCGACCCTCACAGCCTCATCGAGGGCATGCTGCTGGGCGGCTACGCCATCGGCGCAAACCACGGCTATGTCTACGTGCGCGCGGAGTACCCGCTGGCCGTGGAGCGGCTGAGCAACGCCATTCATCAGGCGCGCGACGCGGGGCTGCTGGGCGAGAACATCCTGGGCTCGGATTTCGACTTCGATCTGGAGATCCGCATCGGCGCGGGCGCGTTCGTCTGCGGCGAGGAAACCGCGCTGATGAATTCCGTGGAGGGCCGGCGCGGCGAGCCCGACCAGAAGCCGCCCTTCCCGTTCGAATCCGGTCTGTTCCATTGTCCCACCATCATCAACAACGTCGAGACCCTCGCCAACGTCCCGGCCATCGTCTTCCATGGCGCGGACTGGTTCCGCAGCTTCGGCACGGAAAAGAGCCCCGGCACCAAGGTGTTCGCCCTCTCCGGCAAGATCAACAACACCGGCCTGGTCGAGGTGCCCATGGGCATCCCCCTGGGCGAGATCCTCTATACCATCGGCGGCGGCATCCCCGGCGGCAAGGGCTTCAAGGCCATCCAGTCCGGTGGCCCCAGCGGCGGGTGCCTCACCCGCGCGCACCTCAACACCCCCGTCGATTACGAGAGCCTGGCCAGGCTCGGCGCGATCATGGGTTCCGGCGGCCTCATCGTCATGGACGAGGACACCTGCATGGTCGATACCGCCCGCTACTTCATGGACTTCATCCGCGACGAAAGCTGCGGCAAGTGCCTGGCCTGCCGCGTGGGCACCAAGCGCATGCTGGAGATCCTGGAGCGCATCACCCAGGGCGAGGGCGTGCCCGAGGACCTGGATATGCTCGAGGAGCTGGCCGAAACGCTGCAGGATACCGCCATGTGCGGCCTGGGGCAGACCGCGCCCAACCCCATCCTCTCCACCCTCCGGTACTTCCGCGACGAGTACGAAACCCACATCTACGACCGCCACTGCGACGCGGGCGTGTGCTCCAACCTCTACATCTCGCCCTGCCGCAACGCCTGCCCCGCCTCGGTGGACGTGCCCGGCTACATGAACCTCGTGGCCGCGGGGCGGCTGGTGGACGCCTACCGCCTCATCCGGCAGGAGAACCCCTTCCCCGCGGTGTGCGGCCGCATCTGCACGCATCCCTGCGAGCGGCACTGCCGCCGCTCCCAGGTGGACGAATCGCTGGCCATTTGCTCCATCAAGCGCTTCGTGGGCGACTTCGCGCTCAGCGGCGCGTTCGAGGTGCCCGACGAAGTCCCGCTCAAGCCCACGGGCAAGCGCGTGGCCGTGATCGGCGCGGGGCCTTCCGGCCTCACCTGCGCCTACTACCTGACCCAGCTGGGCCATCAGGTGGACGTCTACGAGGCCGAGCAGGTGCCCGGCGGCGTGCTCTACTGGGGCATCCCTGAATACCGCCTGCCCAACAGCGTGCTGCTCAAGGAGATTCACGCCATCGAAAAGGCGGGCGTGAAGATTCACCTGGGCGTGACCGTGGGCCGCGACCTGTCGCTGGACGAGCTGCGGGAAAGCCATCAGGCCGTCTACATCGCCAGCGGCAACCAGAAGGCGCGCAAGCTGGGCATCCCCGGCGAAAGCCTGCCGCAGGTGGAAAGCGGGCTGAGCTTCCTGCGCCGCATCGGGCTGAATCAGGACCGCTTCGTGCCGCGCCGGCTGGTCATCGTGGGCGGCGGCTCGACCGCCTTTGACTGCGCCCGCACCGCAAGGCGGCTGGGCGCGGAGGAGGTCACCATCGTCTACCGCCGCACCGAGGCCGAAATGCCCGCGGGCGCGGAGGAGATCGTGGAGGCGCAGGAGGAGGGCATCCGGCTGGAGACGCTCGCCTCGCCCCTGGAAATTCTGGGCGAGGGCGGCGCGGTTTCGGGCATCCGGCTCCAGCGCATGCAGCCCGGCAACTTCGGCAAGGACGGCCGCCGCTGGGTCTATCCCGTGGAAAACGGCGAGTTCGTCCTGGCCTGCGACGGCGTGGTGCCCGCGATCGACCAGGAGATGGACGACTATTTCATCAATGCCGTGGAGGAGCGCGTCAAGACCTATCTGGACGTGGACCGCTTCACCGTCAAGACCCGGCGCGAGGGCGTATTCGCCGGCGGCGACGCCAACCCCCACCGCGCCAACGTGGTCATCGAGGCCATCGCGGACGGCAAGCGCGCCGCAATCCACATTGACCGCTACCTCGGCGGCAAGGGGGAACTGCACAAGGGCGCGCCCATCGACATCCCCGTCATCCCCGACGAGGTGGTGGAGGAGCACCCGCGCTTCCCGTTCCATACGCTCGCGCCCGAAAAGCGCTGCGACAACTTTGACGAGGTGGTCTGCGGCTATCACCGGCTGGACGCCATGGCCGAATCGCTGCGCTGCCTGCACTGCGACAGGAGGTAAGGGCATATGATCCACCTGACCATCAATCAAAAGCCCGTGGCCGTCCCCGAAGGGACCACCATCCTCGAAGCGGCGCGCAGCGCCGGCATCGAGATCCCGACCCTGTGCCACCTCAGAAACGTCCACCGGTTCGGCTCCTGCCGCATCTGCGTGGTGGAGGTCGAGGGCATGCGCACCCTTCAGGCCTCCTGCGTGGCCAGGGCGCGCGAGGGCATGGTGGTGCACACCAACAGCGCGCGGGTGCGCAAACGCCGCAGGATGCTCTACGAGCTGATGCTCTCCAGCCATTCCAAGGACTGCCTCTCCTGCGGGCGCAACCAGAGCTGCGAATTGCAGGCCCTGGGCGAGCGCCTGGGCGTGACCTCCTGCCGCCTTTCGGGCGAGCAGCCGCCGCGCCATGTGGACGTGTCGCCCGCCATCACCCGCGATACCTCCAAGTGCGTGCTGTGCCGCCGCTGCGTCACCGTGTGCCGGGGTATCCAGCAGGTGGGCGCCATCGCCGCGCAGAACCGCGGCTTTGACACCGTCATCAGCCCGGCCATGGGCCTGCCGCTCAACGCCACGGCCTGCGCCATGTGCGGCCAGTGCACGGTGGTGTGCCCCACGGGCGCGCTTTCGGAAACCGACGGACTGGAGCGCGTGTGGCAGGCGCTGGCCGACCCGCAAAAGCGCGTGGTGGTGCAGACCGCGCCCGCCGTGCGCGCGGCGCTGGGCGAGGCGTTCGGCTATCCCGTGGGCACCTGCGTCACGGGAAAGATGGCCGCCGCCCTGCACGAGCTGGGCTTTGACGACGTGTTCGACACCAACTTCGCCGCCGACCTGACCATTCTGGAGGAGGGCACGGAGCTGCTGCACCGGCTGGAGGCCGCGCTCGGCGGAGGCGAGGCGACGCTGCCCATGATCACCTCCTGCTCGCCGGGGTGGATCAAGCACATCGAGCACGCCTTCCCGGACGAGCTTGCGCACCTGTCCACCTGCAAGTCGCCCCACGCCATGCTGGGCGCGCTGGTCAAAAGCTACTACGCCGAAAAGCTGGGCGTGGACCCCAAAGACCTTTTCGTGGTCTCGATCATGCCCTGCACGGCCAAGAAATACGAGATCCAGCGCCCGGAGCTTGCCAGCCTGGACGGCGTGCCGGACGTGGACGCGGTGCTGACCACGCGCGAGCTGGCGCGGATGATCAAATCCGCCGGCATCGACTTTCGCGCTCTGCCGGAGGGAACGTTCGACGCGCCGCTGGGCCTGTCCACAGGCGCGGCGGACATCTTCGGCGTCACCGGCGGCGTGATGGAGGCCGCCCTGCGCACCGTCTGCGAGCTGGTGACGGGCCGCGAGCTGCCCTTTGAAAACCTGCACGTGACCCCCATCGAGGGGCTGGAGCAGATCAAGACCGCGTCCATGACCCTCCGGGACACCCTGCCCGCCTACCGCCATCTGGAGGGCGTGGAGGTGCGGGTGGCCGTCACCTCCGGCCTGGCCGGGGCGGACCGGCTGATGCGCGAGATCGCCAAGGGCCAGTCGCCCTATCACTTCATCGAGGTCATGGGCTGTCCGGGCGGGTGCGTGAGCGGCGGCGGCCAGCCGCGCACGGACGCGGAGAACTTCCGCGAGCTGCGCTCCCGCGCCCTCTACGCCGAGGATGAGGGCAAGCCCCTTCGCAAGAGCCACGAAAACCCGGACCTCCTTCGCCTCTACGAAACCTGGCTGGGCGAGGCGGGCGGCCATCTGGCGCACGAGCTGCTCCACACGCGCTATGTGCCCAGGGGACTGTACAACGAACGGGTGGAATGACGTCCCCCCGCACCAATCCAAGCAGAACGCCAAACGGCGCCGCCCGGTCAGAGGGGCGGCGCCGTTTGGATTCGCGGGCGGAAAGATCCTGCGCGCAGCGGGGCGTCAGGCCCATCCGCACAGCAGGCTGACGCCCAGCAGCAGCACGAAGCCCGCGACGTTGTAGGCCGTAAAGGTAAGCATGTACTTTCCCTTTTCGGCGCCGGGCTGGCTGGCGTAGAGCTTGTAGGAAATCAGGCTGGCCATGGACGCGATGAGCGTGCCCAGCCCGCCGATGTTGACGCCCAGCAGCAGGCCGCGGAGGTTGTCGGTGAAGCCGCCGAGCAGAATGGCGGTGGGCACATTGCTCAGCACCTGGCTGAAGAGGGCGGAGAGGACCACCTCATTCCCGGTCAGCATGGAGGAAATCCATGTGTTCACGGCCTCAATCCGCCCCATGTTGCCAACGAACACGAAAAAGCCCACAAAGGTCAGCAGCAGAGCATAATCCACCTGCGCCAGCAGCTTTGCCCTGCGCAGCAGCAGCACCCCGGCCACCGTTGCGACCAGCGCCGGCAGCCAGTGCAGCACGCGGAACACCACCAGCAGGTTGACGCAGAACAGGGCGATGTAGGTCCCCAGTTCGACCTTGGACAGGTTCCAGGTATCCTGCGTCAGGTGCATGCGCACCGGCTCGGCGGGGATGGCCAGCGTTGCCAGCATCAGCAGCACCAGCGAAAGGGCCGCCGTGGGCAACACCGTCGCAAAAAAGCTGCCCAGGTCCATGGAAAAGGTCGAAAACAGATAGAGGTTCTGCGGGTTGCCGATGGGCGTCGCCATGCTGCCCAGATTCGCCGCGATCGTCTGCAAAACCACGATGAGCACGGCCCATCTCTGCTGCCCGCAAAGGGTGAGCGCCGTGAGGCAGAAGGGCACGAACGTGACCAGGGACACGTCGTTGGTGATGATCATGCTGGTAAAGAAGCACATCAGGATCAGCATCTGCGCCAGGCGGCGCAGGTGCTTGATGCGCACGAACGCTTTGGCGATCAGCCAGTTGAACATGCCCATGTTCTGCAGCCCCCGCACCAGCAGCATCAGGGCAAAGAGCAGCGCCAGCACCCGCACATCGACATAGGAGGCATAGCCCGCATCCGGCGGAACGAAGCACATCGACAGCAGCGCAAGCACCAGCGATATCACCAGCACCTTTTCCCTCTTCAGGTAAGCCAGCATGGCAATCACTCCAAATATTTTTTCAAGCCATCATAGCACTTTATGGCGAAAAAAGAAAGAAAAAAGTGACATGTGAAAAGCGCCGAAAAAAGCGGCCGGTTCTGCCCGACCCAGGGCGCTGAACCGGCCAGCCTTTATGGCTGCGGGGAGGGTCAAAGCCCCAGCCCGTTGCCGGCGGCGAGGGCTGCCCGGGACCTTCCCTCATCAGCACAAAGGGTGAGAAGCTGTCGGTGGTGAAACGGATGCCGCACGCGTCCTTTTCCGCCGATATCGCCTGTGCGCTCGCCATCTCGACGGCCTGTTCCACGTGGAAAATGTTCAGCTCACGGTTCAGCCCTTCAAAGTGGACAAGGCGGAACCCGGTATCGGCGTCCGTCCCGCACGGGTAAGGCCAGTAAACGGTCACTTCCTTGGCGGGGGTCAGCCAGACGTTGCGGGCATCCACCAGATTGAGATACTTCGCCTGGCACTGCACGTTCTTGAAATCGGACGCGGCTGTCTCAGCGGCCTTTTCCTTAAGCCGCTTGCCGTAATCCGTGACGCCGCCGGCGTGGGATGCATGGATTACATCGTCAAACAGCAGGGAAATCCCGGCTGCCGCCGTCACATCAAGGCGGCTGCTGATCAGAAATTGGGTGCCTGCGGCAGGAATCACATACGCCTTTTGAAGCGCGGTCTGGCCGGTACCCTCTGCCCGCAGGGCACATTGACCGAGTCCGGCAGGGTGATGGAGCAGCCGGGCTTGGGCAGAGAGCTGCTGCCGCTGATGGTGCCGTCCTCTTTCGCAACGCCCTCGTAGCCGCTGGTTCCGCCCATATAGATGGTGATATCCGCCGGCTGCACGGCCGCCGTTTCGGAGTGGGCGGCCTTGAGGTAGAGCAGGCCTGTCGCCTGGGCCATGCCGGTTTGGAAATCCGTAAAAGTTCGGCATGGTGCGTGGCCGTACCGTGAACGTTCCAGCAATGGCTGGCGCTGTCGTCATACCAGCCGTCGATGGGGGCGTTGCAGTCATCCAGAGTCAGACCCGTCCCCACAGCCGGGAAGGTGATTTTCGTTCCTTCCTCATTGTAGATATCATCGCTGCCGGTTTTTGGCATGGCTGTTACAGATGATCGCGTCGGAAGGCAGGGGTCAGGTCAGCGGTGGCGCCGCAGTTGAAGAGGCCGCCGCTGACGAAGAACGCGCAGCGGGGACCCGCCTGCTTTTTGCCGTCGCTGCGCTCGTTGCGGAAGGCCATCTCCACTGCATCCGCCCGGGTCAGGGTGACCCGGTCAAAGCCGGACTCCCGCCGGCGGTAAAACAGGCCGCGCTTTCCCGGTACATTGCGGGGGCCGGCATCTCTCCCCGCAGGCGGCCCGTTATGGCGCCCTGGCTTCATCAACAGACCTTTTTCAGCTCCTTCATGACCCCCTGCATGACAAATCGCCCGCGGAAACAAATACAACATGCGCCATCCCCGCCGCTTATCGCCCGCAGCGCGCGAGGAAGCGCCGGAGGGTGGCAAGGCATTCATCAAAGTACGCATCCACCGCGTTTTTGCTCCATGAGCAGCCGATGAGCGCCTCGCCCAGGAGGTACAGCGGAAGGCGCCTGCCGAATCCGGGGGCCAGAAATGCCTGTTGCGCATAGCCGGCCTGAAAGGCGGCGATGCGGGCGGGGGAGCCGTGCAGCTCCTTCTGATAAAATCGCGCCAGCTCCAGTTCCACGTTGCCTTCGTGGGCCAGCTCGAAGTCGAGAAGGGCGGAAACGTGGCCGCCCACGCAAAGCACGTTGCGCGCGGAGAAGTCGCCATGGATGGTCCCCATCGGCAGCAGGGAAAACAGCAGGGGAGAGGTGCCTTCCAAATAGGCGAGCGTTCTGTCGCACAGCGACAGCGCCTCGAGGGCGGCGTCCGAGGCATGCGCTTTTTCAACAGCCTGCCGAAGCTCCTGAATCCAGGCGCTGCGCCACGCCGCGCCTTCGGCCAGGGAAGGCCGGTGCAGCTTGCCGAGCATGACGCCCATTTCACGGGCGGTCACATCCGAAAGCGGCGTGCCGGCGACGACGCCTTCCAGCCGCCGGCTGATCGTGTACGGGACGCCGAGCACCGTCCCGGCGCGCAGCACGCGGGGCGCGCATACGCCGTTTTCCCGCGCCCTTGCGGTATAGAGCTGCTCTGCCCTGACACGGACGGCCGCCGGCGGATTGCCGTCTCCGTACAGCTTGATGATCTGATCCGCACACTGGTAGACGCCGTGCCGGCCCAGCGATTCATGCCCGATGAATGTGCAGCGTTCCGGCTCAAAACCGAGCGCGCGCAGCACCTGCAAAGATTCCGCAGCCATCTGTGTCCTCCTCCTGCGATGATGATGCCGGCGGGGCCTGCCCGATGCCCGTGAGCATAGTATAGCACAATCCGCTCCGAATGGGGCGGCGCGGAGGGAGGCTTTTGCGCATCGCGCGAACCGGCGGGGATGTGCGCGCAAGGGACCGCATGCGGCGCGACAGGGGTTCAGCAAAGGCCGACGCATTGCCGGGAAGCGGGAATGCCGAAGCGGACAAGGCGTCCCCGCACGGTGTACAAAGATCTCAAAAGATGGTATAATGTCACTATTAACGTCCAACTCGGCCTGCCCCTGCTGAGCGATGGGCTTCGGTGCGGATGATCGTGGAAACCGGCGGCAGCCCTGGCGCTTTCCGGCGTGGGCCACCGGCCGTTCCAGGCCACACAGGCCGGCAGGCCCCAGCTGCTTTCATTGGTTCCTATCGAACAGCGCGCGTACCGTGCGGCGCATCGCGGCCGGGCTGAATCGGGCCCGGCGAAGGGAGGTCACAGCATCCGCTATCTGCTGAATGAAGACGTCGGCCTGCGAAGCTGGCGGCGCGTCCCGTTCGCCTATTATCGCCGCAGCGAACGGAATGCCAGGCGCGTCTCAAAGGAAACGTTTGATCTGCTGCTGCGCTGTGACGGCATCCGGGAGATACCGGACAACGCGCCCATCGCGGCGCTGGTGGCGCGCGGGCTGTGCCATCCCGCGGGCGCGGGGGAGCGGCTGACGGACTGGCAGCGCTACCGCTCGTATGACAATGAGTATTTTCCGGCGCTGAACTGGATGCTCACCGGAAAATGCAACCTCAACTGCCTGCACTGCTTCAACGCGGCGGACAACGCGCGCCTGCAAAGCGAGTTTCAGCCGGCAGAGGCGATGCGGCTGATCGACGAGGCGGCGGCCTGCGGGATACACGCCTTTACGCTGACCGGCGGCGAGCCCATGTTCCACAGGGATTTCATGCGGATCTTCCAGAGGATCTATGAGCGCGATATGTTCGTTGAGGAGCTGAATACCAACGGCACGTTCATCACGCGGGAACTGCTGCGGGAAATGAGAGCGATGGGCGCGGCGCCCAGGTTCAAGATATCGTTTGACGGCGCGGGCTGCCACGACTGGCTGCGGAATCAGCGGGGCGCGGAGCAAAGCGCGCTGCGGGCGTTTGAAATGTGCCTTGAGGAAGGCTTTGAGGTCATGGCCCAGACGAACGTGCACCGCCTGAACGCAGACGCCATGCTCCCCACGGCGAGGCTGCTCAGCGGCATGGGCGCAGGCGGCATGCGCATCATCCGGACCAGCGAGGCGCCGCGCTGGGTGCAGAACGCGGGCGGGGCCGGCCTTTCCTGGAGCGAGTATTACGACCGCATGCTGGCATTTCTTGAAGCATACGTCCAGACCGGCTGCACGATGAACGTGAACATCTGGCAGATGGCCGCGGTCTGTCCGGCGAGCAGGAGATACCGGCCCGCCGCGGTGGGGTGCGATGCCCGCGAATACCGCGACAGCCTGCCGGTATGCCGGTGCAACCGCGGGCTGGTCGCCGTCGCGGCGGACGGGAACCTGTACCCGTGCCTTCAGGTGTCCGGCTACTACGTAAAATGCGGCAGGTTTCTGGGCAACGTCAAGGCCGAGGGGCTTCGGACGCACCTGCAGCAGGGCGCCTATCTCAGCGAGGTCCAGACGACGCTGAAGCAGCTGAAGGAGCATAACCGCCAGTGCGCGGACTGCCCATGGTTCCGCCTCTGCTGCGGCGGCTGCCGCGCGTGTGCGGCGGCGCTGACGGGCGACCGGTTTGGCGTGGACCCGTCCAAGTGCCTCTTTTTTCAACACGGCTATCTGGAGAAGCTGGCGGACGCGCTGAAGGGCTATGAGTGCGTCATCCGCCTGCCCGCCGTTTCCGATGCGCGCGCGTAGCGCATGCTTTGTGCGATCAGAAGTCACCCCCCCGTTTTACAGGAGGATGTATGCAGAAAGACCTGTTGTTCCGCAAAAAGGCCATGGACAAGATCCGTTCACCCGAACAGCTCAACGATTATCTGCGCGGGACCAACATCAGCCTGTGGCTGGTCCTTGGCGCGGTCATCGTTTTGCTGATCGGTTTTTGCGTCTGGGGCACGTTCGGCAGGGTGGAGACGCAGGTGAAGGCGGTTGCCATCTCCTGGAACGGCGCGATCGAGGCGTTTGTCAGGGAAGCGGACAGGGACGGCATCTCGGTCGGACAGAAGGCCTATGTCGACGGCGTAGAGCATAAGGTGCTGTCCATCTCCGAGGATGTCGTCTCTGCGGATGCGCACTTCTCCAACGACATGGTCCATCTGGTAGGGCTGGCTGCGCAGGATATGTTCTATGTCATAGAGCTGAGCGGGAGCCTGCCCGAAGGCACCTATGACGCCACGATCGTCAAGGAAGAGCAGCCGCCGCTTTCCCTGCTGTTTGATTGAGGTGAAGCATGAGAAAGGGAAGAAAGCTGCATCAGCCGCTTTCGCGCGGCGTGGCCAGAGTACCGGTCATCATGCAGATGGAGGCGCTTGAATGCGGCGCCGCATGCCTGGCGATGGTGCTGGCGTACTATGGGAAATGGATTCCGCTGGAACAGGTGCGCGCGGACTGCGGCGTATCCCGTGACGGCGCAAATGCCGGCAACGTGCTGCGCGCCGCGCGCAGCTACGGCCTTCAGGCCAGGGGATACCGCTATGAAACCGAGACGCTGCGGACAAAGGGCACGTTTCCCTGCATCATTCACTGGAACTTTCGGCATTTTGTCGTACTGCGGGGATTCAGGGGCCAAAAGGCGTATCTTTGCGACCCGGCCAAGGGCAGCTATTCGGTCCCGATGGAGGTGTTTGACGAATCGTTTACCGGGATCTGCCTGATGCTGGCGCCGGGCGGGGATTTTGAGCGGAGCGGAAAACCCGGGAGCGTGCTGGCGTTTGCCCGAAAGCGGCTGCGGGGCGCGGGCGCGTCGATCGCCTTCGTTGTGCTGGCCAGCCTGGTGGCCGCGTTTTTCGGCGTGCTCAAGCCTGCCGCCTCCAGGGTCTTTCTGGACAGAATGCTTACGGGCGTGAATGCAACCTGGTTCTATCCGTTTATCGGCGTGATCGCGGTGCTGGCGGTGCTGGAGCTGCTGGTATCGGCCGTGTCCGTGCTCATGTCCAACCGCCTCAACGCGCGGATGGAGGCATGCAGCTCGGCGCTGTTTCTGTGGAAGGTGCTGCATCTGCCCATGGCGTTTTTCTCCCAGCGCATGGCGGGCGATATCCTCGACCGGCATGCGTCCAATGCTACGATCGCGGAAACGCTCATCAACACGCTTGCGCCGCTGTTTCTCAACATGATCATGGTGATCGTCTATCTCGTGGTCATGCTCAAATACAGCTGGCTGCTCACGCTGGTGGGGCTGACCGCCACGCTTGTGAATCTGATCATGTCCCATATCATGGCCCACATGCGCATCAACGTGACCCGGGTCAAGATCCAGAACGAGGGCAAGCTCAACGCGGCCACCGTCGCCGGCATAGAGATGATCGAGACCATAAAGGCCAGCGGCGCGGAGAACGGATTCTTTGAAAGATGGTCGGATTATCAGGCGGGCGTCAATACCCAGGCGATACGGTTTGCGAAAATCGACCAGTACATGGGTCTGATCCCGGCGGTCATCACGGCGCTGAGCAATACGCTTGTCATGGCGCTGGGCGTGCTTTTGACCATGCAGGGCGAGTTTACCATAGGCATGGTGATGGCCTTTCAGGGCTTCCTGAACGCCTTCAGCGCGCCGGCCTCGTCGCTGATCGAATCCGGCCAGCGCCTGCAGGAGATGCGCAGCGAGATGGAGCGCGTGGAGGATGTCATGGAGTACCCCACGGACCCCCTGTTTGAGGAGACTGGCGCCGGGCTGGCGGAAAACCGCCAAAAGCTCAGCGGCGACATTTCTTTAAGGGGGGTATCGTTTGGGTATTCGCGCCTGGAAAAGCCGCTGATTCAGGACTTTGACCTGACGGTCAAAGCGGGCAGCAGGGTTGCGATCGTGGGGCCGTCCGGCTGCGGAAAATCGACTGCCGCCAAGCTGATCTCGGGGCTGTATCAGCCGTGGAGCGGCGAGATACTGTTCGACGGAAAGCCCGTGAGCGAGATCGACCGCGGCGTGTTCACCGGCTCGCTGGCCGTGGTCAATCAGGAGATAACCCTTTTTGAGGACACCATCGCCGGCAATATCCGCCTGTGGGACGACTCAATCGATGATTTTGAGGTGATACGGGCCGCGCGCGACGCGCAGCTGCACGAGGACATCATGCAGCGCGAAGGCGGGTACCAGTACAGGGTTCATGAGGGCGGCAAGGACTTTTCCGGCGGCCAGCGCCAGTGCATGGAGATCGCGCGCATGCTCGCGCAGGACCCGACGATCATCGTCATGGACGAAGCGACAAGCGCGCTGGACGCGCGGACCGAGCGCGATGTCATAGACGCCGTCATGGCCCGCGGCATCACCTGCATCATGGTGGCCCACCGGCTGTCCACCATACGGGACTGCGATGAGATCCTCGTCATGGACAGGGGACGGGTCGTCGAACGGGGCAAGCACGATCAGCTGGTCGCCGCGGGCGGGCTGTATGCGCAGCTGGTCGCCAACGAATAGAAGAGGGAAAATGATGGACGGATTTGACGGACAGCTCCGGGCGCGCCAAAAGAACGACGAAGCGCTGCTTGAGCATGCGTTTGCGAACATATCCGATGCGGTTTTTGGCTCCAGAACAGCCGACAGGTTCAAAACGGACGCGGAAAAGGTCAAGAACGCAATCGACGAGATACTGGTCTATTATCACGTCGGCACCCGCGAGGTTCCCGAGGAGATACAGGACCTGGACGAGCAGCTCGAATACCTGCTGCGCCCGCACAGCATCATGCGCAAGAACGTCACGCTCGAAAAGGGCTGGTACCGGGACTCGATCGGCGCGCTGCTGGGCACGCGCAAGTCCGACGGGCGCGTGGTGGCGCTGCTGCCTGCGGGAATGTTCGGATACGTGTACCGGGACGAACGCACGGGCAAGCCCGTCCGGGTGACGGTCCGCAATCAATACCAGTTTGACGCTCAGGCTATCGCGTTTTACAAGGTGTTTCCGCTCACCCGGCTCAACCTGCCCACCCTGCTGCGCTATATCGTGCAGACGATCTCCACGTCGGACTATCTGATGTTTGCGCTTGCGACGCTGATCGTGGTGCTCATCGGCCTGCTGATGCCCCGGCTGAACAACCTGCTCGTGGGCCTGGTCGCGCAGAGCGCAAGCAGGAAGCTGCTGGTTTCCATGGCGGCTTTCATGGCGTGCGTCAGCGTTTCGTCGCTGATGTTCGGCGCGGTAAAGTCGCTGCTGATGGCGCGAATCAAGCTGCGGATGAACCTGTCGGTGCAGGCGGCGACGATGGCGCGGATTTTGGCCCTGCCGGCCTCGTTTTTCAAGGAATACAGCTCGGGCGAGCTGTCCAGCCGCGCGTCCCAGGTCGGCAAGCTGTGCGACATGCTCGCCTCCGCTTTGCTTTCCACCGGACTTACATCCGTGTTTTCGCTGGTCTATATCGGGCAGATCTTCCTCTACGCGCCGGCCCTGGTCAGACCGGCGCTTGCCATCGTGCTCATCACGGTGCTGTTTTCGCTGTTCACCGCGCTTTTGCAGATGAAGATCTCCAAAAGGACGATGGAGGTCGCGGCCAAGGAAAACGGCATGGGGTACGCGCTGCTCAAGGGCATTGAGAAGATACGGCTGTCGGGCGCGGAAACGCGCGCCTTTGCCCGCTGGATGCAGGTCTATTCGGACAAGGTCCGCCTTACGTACCACCCGCCGTTTCTGGTGAAGTTCAATACCACGATCGCGCTGCTCATCTCCCTTGCAGGCACGATCCTCATGTATGAAATGGCGTTTGTGAGCGGGGTATCCGTCGCGGATTACTACGCGTTCAATACCGCCTACGGCATGGTGAGCGGCGCGTTCCTTTCGCTTGCCTCCATCGCGCTGACGCTTGCGGGCTGCGGGCCGACGCTGGAGATGGTCAAGCCGTTCTTCGACGCGGTCCCCGAGGCGTCCGAGGACAAGCAGATCGTCACGGGGCTGAACGGCGGGATCGAACTGGACAACATCTGTTTCCGCTACGATGAGAACATGCCCAACGTGCTGGACAACCTGACGCTGAAGATCGAACCCGGGCAATACGTGGCCATTGTGGGCGCCACCGGCTGCGGCAAATCGACGCTGATGCGGCTGATGCTGGGCTTTGAAAAGCCGCAGAAGGGCGCCGTCTATTACGACGGCAGGGATCTGGAAAGCCTCGATACAAAGTCGCTGCGCAAGAGGATCGGCGTTGTGATGCAAAACGGCAAGCTGTTCCAGGGCGACATCTACTCCAACATCGTGATTGCCGCGCCGTGGCTGACCGTGGACGATGCATGGGACGCGGCGGAAATGGTGGGCATCGCCGAGGACATCCGTCAGATGCCCATGGGCATGTATACGCTCATCAGCGAAAGGGCCGGGATCTCCGGCGGGCAGAAGCAGCGGCTGCTGATCGCCCGCGCCATAGCAGCCAGGCCTCGAATCCTGATGTTCGACGAGGCGACCAGCGCGCTGGATAGCCTTGCGCAAAAGCGGATCTCCGACGCCCTGAGCAAATTGCAGTGCACCCGGGTCGTGATCGCGCACCGGCTGTCCACGATCAGACAGTGCGACCGGATCGTCGTGCTGGAGAACGGGCGCATCATCGAGGACGGCACCTATGCCGAATTGCTGGAAAAGCGCGGATTCTTTGCGGAGCTGGTCAAGCGCCAGCGACTGGACGGCCCGCAGGACGCGCCCGCCGGCGTATGACCGCGATGGAGCGGCGCCTTGCCGGCGCCCCCCCGCGCATTTTGCGGCACGGGGTCGCAGGAAAAAACCTGACCGATGGCAAATAATCCGTATGGGCGGATGATTGCGGCGGAGGCTTTGGCTCCGCTGCCAAGTCAACACATCGAACACAAAAAGGAGGTACACGATGAGCAAGTCACAGTTCCAGGCGTTTTACCAGAAGGCGGCCGAGGATGCCGAGCTGAAGAACAAGATGATGTCGCTGCGGGGAACCAGCAGCGAGGTGCTGCCCAAGATCTGCCAGCTTGCGCAGGATGAGGGCTTTGACGTCGAGCTTGAGGACATCGAAGCCGCTTTCTCGGCGGAAGGCGAGCTTGAGGACAGCGTGATGGACGAAGTCGCCGGAGGCGGCTGCGACGGCCATGGCGGCGACCCCAACTGCACCCGCGTCTGCGGCGAGTGCTGCGGCACCTTCCTGGGCACCTACATCGGAAAGCAATGACCGACCTGAGCCGCAGGCCGTGGGAAGCCACGGCCTGCGGCTGATCTTTCACAGCCCCGGGATGCTTGCGCGGGGCTGTGTGGTCGGACAGGAAAGGGTAATGGGAAAGATGGCACAGGCCTTTTACGCGATCCCCACGGCCCGCGTACAGGCGGGACCCGCGCCCGGAGAGGACCCCGCGGAGCGGTTTGTATATGCCATGTGCGACGGCGTGACCGACCTGTCGGTTCCGGCATTTTTGCCCGTGCACCGGAGCGCGCTGCGCAGGCTGCTGGCGCGCGGGGCGGTGCGCCGCTGCCCGAAGGGCTTCCGGGGGCCTGCACCCGATATCGACGGCGTGCTCCTTTCGGTTACGGGGCGCTGCAACATGCGCTGCCGGCACTGCTACATGGGCGCGCCGGAGGGGCAGGGCGAGCTGCCGCTTGAAACCATGCGGCGCATCCTCGACGCGCTGTGCGAAGCGGGCGCCATGCAGATCTCGCTCACGGGCGGAGAGCCGCTGATGCGCGCGGACCTGATGGAACTGACGGATTCGATACTGGCGCGCGGCATGGCCATCACCGACATATTCACCAATGCGACTTTGATCGACCAGACATTCCTCGCGGAGCTGGAAGCGCGCGCCCTGCGGCCGCGGTTCCACGTCAGCTTTGACGGCGTGGGCAGGCACGACGCCATGCGGGGCGTGCCGGGAGCCGAAAGCGCGGCGCGGCGCGGCATCACGGCGCTGATCAGCGCCGGGCACAGGGTGATCCTGACCACGAGCGTGGATGAAAACACGCTGCCCGCGCTTGAAAAGACCTATGCCTTTGCAAAGGCAGCGGGCGTCCATGCCTGGGGGATCGGGCGGCCCGTCGCGGCGGGGTGCGCCAGGTCAATGGGCCGGGTCGCGGACGGGGACTTCGCCTGCGCCTGTCATGCGCTCAAGGCGTTGTGGGAAGCGGATGGCCGGCCGTTCACGCTGGGGCTTGAGAGCTACTTCTCCTATGCGGTCACCCGGGACATGCAGCACGACATACCCGAATTTGCGCCGGAGCAGTATGCCTGCGGCAGCTGCCGCGCCTTCCCGCACATCACCCATGAGGGCATCCTCATGCCATGCCCCTGCTATGCGGACACCGAGTTTGCCGGGGCATTCCCCAGCCTGGTTGCGCAGGACTGGCACACGGCCTGGCATGATCCCACGCTCCGGCGCGTCATGGACATCCGCAAGGCCGAGGTGCTTCGGGCCAATCCCGACTGCGCGCGCTGCGAGCGCCTGGCCGACTGCCGGACGGGCTGCCGCGTGAGCGCGGTGCTTGCGGGCGGCGGCCTGCTGGGGCGCGACGAAATCACCTGCAATATCTTCAGAAAGGGCTTGCGCGCATGACGCAAAGGAACGTGCGATGAGTCGATATTACCTGCTGAATCCCGACTGGCAGCTGCGCGGGTTCCGAAACGGGGTCAGGCTCTGCCTCAACTGGAGGAGCGGAGCGCGCCGGTTCCTCAACCCGTCCGAATTCGTCTGCGCGCAGCTGTGCGACGGCAAAACGGATTTTGACAGCCCCGCGATTTTGCCCGGACTTCGCAAACTGGCCGCAAAGCTCCAGTCAGAGGGCGTCATACGGCCGTGCGACGGCACGGAGAGCCTCATGGGCGGCCAGGCATACCGGCAGGCGCCCAACTCCTACATCGACAGCCTGCTTCTGTCCATCACCAACCGCTGCAACTTCCGCTGCCGGCACTGTTTCGTCGAGGCATGGAAGGACAGGTACGGCGAATTTACCCGCGAGGAGCTGATGGCGCTGCTGGACCAGTTCGAGCAGGCCAACGTCGCGGACATCGCGCTCACCGGCGGCGAGCCGCTGATGTCGCCCCATTTTACGGAATTTGTGCGCGCGCTGGCGGCAAAGCGGATCGGCTTTACCGAGATATTCACCAACGCGGCGCTGATCGACGACGCGGTGCTGGACGTCATAGCGGAGGCGGGTTTCAGGCCGTATTTCAAGGTGAGCTTTGACTGCTCGGGCAGCCACGATTACATGCGGGGCGTGGCGGGCGCGGAGGAGAGCACGCTTAGCGGCATCCGGCGGCTCCGCGAGCGGGGCTTTTCGGTGACCGTCATCACCTCCATCGACAAGGTCGTCATCGGGGGACTGATCGACACGCTTCATCTGCTGGCGTCGCTGGGCGTAGACAACTGGTGGATGGCGCCGCCCATGGAGATAGGCGCGTGGCGCGGCACGGATTCGGGCGTGGATGTGCAAAGCCTGCTGCCCGCGCTCAAGGGCGTGCTGGCCGAATGGGTCCGGTGCGGACGGCCGTTTGACATGATGCTCTGGCGGCTGGGGAGATATCACAGGACGGGCAGGATCTTCCGCGGCATGCCGACGTTCACCGGCGAGAGCTTCGATTGCAGCAGCATACACAGCCTGGCCTATGTGGCGCCGGACGGAACGCTGCTGCCCTGCGGCAGCTATACGGGCAGCGACCTGATGGGCAGGTTCCCCAACCTGCTCAGGACGCCGCTGACCGAAGCGTGGGACGACCCGTTCCTGCGCACCTTCTGCGACCTGAGAAAGAAGGACGTTCAGGCGGTCAACCCCGGCTGCCGGGACTGCGAGCACTTTTGCGAATGCGGCGCGGGCTGCCGCGTGAGCGCCATGAACGCGCGGGGCGACTGGATGAAAAACGACCCCGTCTGCTGCCGGCTGCACAGGAGCGGGCTGATGCGCGACTTCCATGAGTTCGCCCGTTCGCTGGATGCGCGCGAGGTGGGCGTATGAGGTTTGCCTGTGCCACGGAGCGGTATGCGCCCCGCCTCTGGCAGGACAGAGCCGGGCTGTTCGACCTGAAGACCTTCCGGCTGATACCGGTCGCGCCGGAGGCGCGCAGGGTGCTGATGGAGCTGGACGCGGCCACCGATTTCGATTCATATGCCGTGCTGCCGCGGGACCGCCGGCTGCTGCAGCGGCTTATCGAGGGCGGTTACGCCCGCATATGCGACGGGCACGCGCCGCTTTCGCCCCTTCAGCGGCCGCGGAGCGCCGATACGCCGTACCTGCGGGAGCTGCACTGGGCCGTGACCGGGCGATGCAACCTGATGTGCCGGCACTGTTTCATGTGCTCGCCGCAGGGCCGGTATGGCCAGACGGAAAGGGCGGACATGCTGCGCGTGATTTCGATGCTCGAGGCCGCGAACGTGGCCTGCGTGTCGCTGACGGGCGGCGAGCCGCTGCTCTATCCCCATCTGCGGGAGCTGATCGCGCTGCTTTCGGAAAAGGGCATCGCGATCAACGAGATCGTGACAAACGGCGTGCTGCTCAGCGAAGACCTGCTTGGCTTCCTGCAGGCGCACGGCCAGAAGCCGATGCTTCAGATCAGCCTGGACGGCGTGGGCATGCACGACAGGATGCGCGGCGCAGAGGGCGCGGAGCACAGCGCGCTGCGCGCAATCGAGCTCGGCATGCATCACGGCTTCTTTACCGCGGTCACGTCGGTCTTCAGCCGGGAGAACCTCCATACGCTCGAGGCATCCTACGAGCAGCTGAAGCGGCTGCGTGTCAGCGCCTGGCTGATCGGCCGCGCGCAGACGACCGGGCTGTGGAAGGGCGGCCCCATGGCGCTGAGCACGGCCGAGCTGGGGCAGGCGCTGCTGCGGCTGCAGCGGCGCTGGCTGGAGGACGGCCGGCCGATATACATCCTGATGGAAAAATTTTTCGAGGCGCTGCCGGCCGAAGCGGCGCATGAAAAAGCTGCGCCGGCCTATACGCCGGACGCGCCGGAGTGCGCCGAGACGTGCGACAGGCTGTTCCTGCTACCGGATGGGCGGCTGCTTCCATGCCCGGGGTTTGCCGGAACGGAGCTTGAAGCGCAGATGCCGCGCCTGCAGGAGGGGGAGCTGCGCGCGCTCAGAACGGACTCGGCGCTGGCGCGCTTCTGCGCGCAGACCCGCCGGGAGCGCTATCTTGCCAACCCGGAATGCCAGCGATGCGAATGGTTTTCGCAGTGCGGCATGGGCTGCCGGGCCTATGCGCTGACGGAAAACGGCGGGCTGATGCGCAGGGACCCCGGCCTGTGCGAGATGTACCGCGATGGGTGGCGCGCACGCTTTATGGCCGCGCAGACCGAATACGGAGGACACGGGCATGAATAAAATCGAAAGAGAAAAGGCGTACAAGGCGCTGCCCCCGCTTCAGACGGTGCTCAATGCGCGCAGAATGCTGGCGGAGTGCGACATCTTCCTGTTCGAGCGGTACTATGTGTTTCCGGTGCCCGGCGTGTCGTGCTGCCGGGTATGGCTGGGGGACGAGGATATCGAGCCGCTCAACATCGGCGTAAACGGAAAGGGCATGAACGCGCGCTACGCCCAGGCCAGCGCCTATGGGGAGATGATGGAGCGGCTGCAGAACGGCGCGCTGTTCCCGATGCGCCAGCGGCGGTATGCGCTTGAAAAGGGCGAACTCCTGTACCATTATGCGCCCGACGAGCGCTATCTGTCCGCCCGGGAAGCGGCCGCGGAATGCGGCGATGTGGTCGAGGCCATGTTCCATCTGCCGCAGGGCGCCGCCCAGGCCTTTCTGGAGCGCACGGCCGAGACGGACCGGGTCCCCTGCGTGCCGTTTTATTCGGTCATGGAGGGGCGCACCCGCCTGCTGCCCGCGGAACTGATCTGGCGCGCGGCGGGCACCAATGGCATGTGCGCGGGCAACACGCCCCGGGAGGCGATATTGCAGGGCCTGTCGGAGATCACCGAGCGCTATGCGATCTGCCTGCTGTACCTGGAGAACACGCCGCCGCCGGTGATTCCGGAATCGGTGTTCGCGGGCGCCGAGGTGCTCGCGCGGCTTGAGGCGGTGCGCAAAAACGGCCTGGATTTTGAAATACGGGATTGCTCCATGGGCCGGGGCCTTCCGGTGATCGGCCTGCGCCTCATGCGGCGGGACGGCACGTTTGCGTTCCATCTGGGCGCGGACCCTTCGCCCGTGACCGCGCTGGAACGCTGCCTGACCGAGATGTTCCAGGGCAATCCGAGCGACATCGACCGTCGGTACCACGGCGCCACGCTGGGCAAAAGGCCGGCGCAGACGGCCCCGCAGCCGGAAAAGACGGAGTATTGGGGTCACTTCATCCAGGCGGTCGCCAGCGGCTTTGGCGCGTGGCCGGACTGCATATGCCAGGAGGGCGCGGCGTTCGGGGGATTTCGCCACGCACGCTCGATTTCGGATGAGGCCGACCTGGACGACATGGTGCGGGCGTTGGCGCAGGCGGGCGCGTCGCTGTTCATTCGGGACAATTCGTATCTCGGCTTCCCGGCGTATCAGCTGTTCATACCGGGCATGAGCGAAGTCGACTGCATGTTTGACGCGCCCGATTATTCCGAGCTGCTGGCGTGGACGGACTTTGCGCGCGAGCACCGCACGCTTCTGACCCTTCCCGGCGCGGACAGCGCAGCGCGCCGCCGCCTGGCCGTCGCCGTGCGCCGGCTGGAGGACACGCTGCTAAGCGACCCGCTGGAGCCGGCGAAGTGGTTCTTTTCCTCATACAGCCTTCCGCAGAGCGCGCAGAACCGCTTCCTGTTTGAAGCGATCGTGTACGCCAGCGCGGAGTGCTGGACGGACGCCGTGCGCGCGTTGAACCTGTATCTGGCGGACGCCGGGTCCGAAAGCGCGCCGAAGAGGCTGCTCCGGGCGGTCGGCGAGCTGTGGAGCATGCGGGGCGAAGGCGTCCCGGAAGGCGCGGCCCGTGAACGGTTGGCTGGACGATACGGCGAGAAGGTCGCGGACAGGGCGATGCAATACCTCGAAGACGAACTGCGCGCGCTGCCGAACTGTGCCGACTGCGCGAGCTGTCCCGATTCGGCGGCCTGTCCGTATCCCAGGCTCATCGCCCGGCAGCGCTTTGCGCAGGAGCGGATGGCCGCCACTGCCATTTGTCAGGAGGAGCTGGGCGCGCTCTTCGCCCGATGCCTGCAAACAGGGAGGTGAGCCGGCTGTGAAGCGATTGCCAACCGGGCCGCGGCGCAAGGCGGTGCCGCCCGAGGAGACCATTTTCCGCATACGCGAGATACTGCGCGAGCGCGATCTGTTTGTGGTGGAGACCACGTTTCCGGAAAGGTACGGCACGTATAGCTGCCGTCTTGAGCTGGGCGATCCGCCGCTGTTTGGCCAGGGGTTTGGCGTTAACGGCAAGGGCATGAGCCCGCGCTATGCGCTCGCCAGCGCATACGGAGAGCTGATGGAGCGCCTGTCCGCCGGCGCGCTGATGCCATACGGCCCGGATGACGCAGCGGATGCCGTCGACCTGACCGCGCAGGCGTTTGCCCGGCAGTGCCCCGACGCGTTTGTGCAGGCGCTGAAACTCCACACAAGGTCAGAGCTTGCCGCCTTCCTGTGCGACTGCTTCGGAGAGGAGCCGCTCAGGTGCGCGCCGTTCCGTTGCCTCAACGACGGCTCGGCGGCGCTTATGCCGCTGGAGCTGGTGCAGCTGCTGTGCGGTACCACGGGCCTGTGCGCGGGCAACACGCCGGAGGAGGCGATGCTGCAGGGCCTGATGGAGGTCTTTGAACGGTATGCAGTCAAAAAGCTGTACCAGTACGGGCTGACGCCGCCGGAGATACCGGCGGACGAGTTTGCCGGGACGCAGGTCCTCAAATGCCTTGCGGAGAGCGGGCTCAGGTATTCGATCCGCGACCTCTCGCTGGGCAAGGGTTATCCGGTGCTGGCGCTGGCGCTCTGGCAGCCCGGCGGCGAACGGGCGTTCCATCCGGGCGCGGCGGCCTCGCGGGAGATCGCGCTGGAACGCTGTCTGACGGAGCTGTGTCAGGGCAACGCGCGGGCAGTCTCGCGCAGGTTTCACCGGCCGGGCGAGGGGGATGAGACGGCCGCAGCGTGGGCATACATGGCCATGGTGACGGACGGAAGCGGCGCTTTCAGCGCGCTTGACGGTCCGCCCTCGTATCCGCCCCATGAGGCCGGGGAGCAGTTCGCATCCGATGCGCAGGCGCTTTCCGCCTATGCCGGCTTGGTTGGGGAGCGGGGCAGCGCCGTATATGTGCGCGACCATTCCCGGCTGGGCTTCCCGGTATACAGGGTGTATGTGCCCGGGGCGTCGGAGGCGTTTCTGCACTACCCGCTGTCGCGCGCGGAGTTCGCGGCATGGGTGAGGCTGCGGCGGGCCTCAAAAATCGTGTACAACCTGCCCGGCGCCTCCGGGAAATCGCTCAAGGCGCTGGCGGACGCCATGGCAGGCCTGAAGCAGGCCCGGCTGCCGGTTGAACGGGCGCCGCTGGAAAGGCTCGCCGACCGCTCGACGCCCGGGGCAGGAGCGCATGAAGGCGCGTTTGAGGCGCTGCTCCTGGGCAGCGTCGGCCGGTATGGGCAGGCGGCCCAGGCCATGGACGCATTTCTTGCGACCGACGCCGCAAACCAAACGCCGCGGCGGCTGTACAGGGCGTACCGGGATTTCTGGCGGGCGCTCGAAGCGGGCGAAGACGAGGCGTCCGCGCTGGCAAGCTGCGAGAAGGTCTACGGCGCGACCCTCGCCGAGCGCTGCAGGACCGCGCGTTTGACGCCAAACGGTCTGTTTGATCCACAGATTTGGCCGCAGTGCCCGAACTGCCATACGTGTGCGTTGGCATCGCGCTGTCTCCGCGACGCCATGGTGCAGACATGGGATTCGCTATGCGAAAGGACATAACGCCCACGGCCATGACGGACAGATGAACCAGCCCGGTCCGGCCGGAAATTTGAGGGGGCGGACGAGGGGAAGAAAAGCCGGACAAGCCATGCCGCCACTTCAGGATTCTCTCCATATTCCAAAGAAACGCGTCATCTGAAGACAGCCTGATCCGTTTGCGGTTGTACCATTGGATACAGGTATCAGGCTGCCGGACAAAACCATCCGGTGAGGCCCCTCCCCGCGAGCGTCCGCACAGCATTCCATTCTTTGACCGGACAAAGAAACCCTTGCCTGCCGGTCATCCGGAGCACAGCCATCTTGGACACAGAGCGGATAAAGCCGGCGTTCTTCGCTCGTGCGAGCCTGGATCATCTTTGATTCGGCTTATTCGGAAGGGCCGATCAAGAGCGGTTCCACGGTTACGCTCATTTATCTCAGAGCCTCACAGGGAGCAGGGGAAACGGAATATAATGACAAGGCTGTGTGTGGAGGTAGAGATAAGTCATGAGCTGACTCCTCGTCTTGATGGTCCTTGAAAGGCAGATTCAGTAGTTAACCGCCTGAAAGGGGTTAGCTGGTTAGATACAGCCGTTTCCGTGCGAATGAGGCAGATGCCGTAACCATTCTAAAATCCTAAACGGAGATTGATCCCCACGCATGTGGGGCAGATTCTGGAGCTGCATTGGCTACACGGTGCTCCTGTGCGGTTCATCCCCACGCGTGTGGGGCAGATCATCGACTGGGCGACCAGCGCGGGAAGCATTGCGCGGTTCATCCCCACGCGTGTGGGGCAGATCGATCAGCCAATCGCCGATTTTGATTCTCGCCACCGGTTCATCCCCACGCGTGTGGGGCAGATGCATGCCGGCTCCCGGCACCAGCTTCCCGGCTGCCGGTTCATCCCCACGCGTGTGGGGCAGATGTGGTGGAATGATTTCACCGAAAATGGAATCGTCCGGTTCATCCCCACGCGTGTGGGGCAGATGCAAAATCGCATTTCCTTATGCGCCTGATTGTACGGTTCATCCCCACGCGTGTGGGGCAGATAATCGCGGATACAGGCCACGACCACCAACCCATCGGTTCATCCCCACGCGTGTGGGGCAGATGCAGATCGCCGATGTCGTCGGACAGGCTGCACAGCGGTTCATCCCCACGCGTGTGGGGCAGATGCCTGCAAATAAGTAGCCGTTGGCCCATAGCCACGG
>DVIV01000047.1 GCA_018710985.1 Candidatus Limiplasma pullicola | reverse complement strand
GCAGGCGCGTCTCCGCGCCCGCCGCTCGCGCCATGGGGGCGGGGCTGCCCCGTGCACGCCGCGCGTGAGCGTTTCGAGCGGCCAGAGGATGCGAGAAACGCGGCTCGCTGCACCCGGCGGCGGTTTCTGCCGATGGGTTGCGTGGTATATCCCAGGATATATGCGGCGCGTTGTGATGCAGCGTGGCGTGGCGCGTTTGGGACGGTATATCGTGGGATAGGCCCGCCGTGGGGGCGGGGCTGCCACGGCCCCGCCGCGTGCGCCCGCTTCCGCTGCGGCAGGCGCGTCACCGCGCCCGCCGCTCGCGCCATGGGGGCGGGGCTGCCCCGCTTCGCCGCGTGCGTCCGCTTCTGTCGCGGCAGGCGCGTCTCCGCGCCCACCGCTCGCGCCATGGGTGCGGGTCTGCCCCGCTCCCGCACGGCGCAAGCGTTTCGAGCGGCCTTCCGCCGCAAGAAACGCGGCATGTTCCACCCGGCACCGACCACCGCCGGGCCTCCCGCCCGCACCAGCCGTCAGAGGTTTGGAGGGCCGCAGCCCTCCAAGTGAAATCGTATCGCCCGGCTTTTCCCGGTCGCTCAATCTTCGCGGAGGGCGCTGACCGCGCCCACCGCTCGTTTCGCTCCCCACCTTCGGGTCGCTTTGCCGCCTTTGGCGGCAACAGCCCACAGGGCTGGCGCTTCCCTCCGGTACCGGGCGGGCGGGGAGTTTGCGCCCCTGGGCGCAAACATTTCTTAAGCTCCTGGCGGAAAAGGCCGCCGCAGGCGGACTTTTTCGACAAACTGAAGCGTGCGGGCACAACGCCTGCACGCTTGTTTTTTCAGTCCTCCACGATCAGCTTGCCGTCGCGAATGGCCGTCACCTTGGCCAAAGATACCACGTGATACCCTTCCTCCGCCAGCTTCCGGTGGCCCGGCTGGAAGCTCTTTTCCACACAGATGCCAATGCCCACCACGATTGCCTCCGCCTGCCTGACCAGGTCGCACAGGCCCTCGGCGGCCTCGCCGTTGGCCAGGAAATCGTCCACGATCAAAACGCGCGCGCCTTTGGGCAGATAATCCCTGGCCACGCGGATGTGGTTTTCCACCCCATGAGTGAAGCTGAACACCCGGCTTTCGTATACGTCGCCGGTTACGTTGCGGGTGCGGCTTTTCTTGGCAAAGACCACCGGGATGTTGCCGCAGGCCATGGCGGTCGTCAGCGCCGCCGCAATGCCGCTGGCCTCCACGGTCAGCACCAGGTCGGGCTTTTCCGCCGCGAAGGCCTGCGCAAACGCCTGTCCCATCTTGACAAACAGATCCGTATCCAGCCGATGATTGAGAAACATATCCACCTTGACGATATCCGTGCCCACGCCCACGCCCCTCGCGCGGATGGCCTCGACCAGCTCCCTCATGCAGGATGCTCCTCCTTTGCATATGGGAAAGCGCGGAAAGCTGCCGCCCGGTTTGGTCCGGCGCACCTGCCGCGCGCATTCCCCTTCTGCTATTGTACCGCATTTCACTCCAAAATCAAGCCTTCGCCCACCTTGAGCGATACCTGCACCGCGCCGTCCGTCACCGCCAGGCTGCGCCCGCTGTAGTGGTCGTGCACGGCGGCCATGCCCGCCATGCCCCGGGGCAGCTCCAGCCGCACGCTTACCGGCTCCAGCCCCGTGTTGACCACGCAGAGCAGCTGCTGCGCGTCGGTTTCGCGCAGGAAGGCATACAGGCCGTTTTCCATGGCCGCGTGGCTGCGGAACCTGCCGGTCCGCAGCGCGGGCAGCCGGGCGCGCAGGCTTGCCAGCTTCTGATAGTGCGTCCGGGTGACGTTGCCCTCTACCTGATCCCACTGCATGGGGCGGCGGCAGTCCGGGTCCTCCCCGCCCTCCATGCCCAGCTCATCGCCATAGTAGATGATGGGCGAGCCCAGATAGGTGAACTGAAAGAAGCTGGCCGCGTGGAGCATGCGCAAATCGCCGCCCGCCCGCGTGCGCAGGCGCTGGGTATCGTGGCTGTCCAGGAATGTCCACAGCACCTCCTGCGTGCGCTGGGGATAGAGCATGGCGGCGCGGTTGAGCGCGCAGTCGAACTGCGCCGTGCTGATGTCGTGCCGGCAGAAGCGGCTCCAGATGTTGCGGCTGAGCACGTAGTGCATGGTGGAATCGAACATGTCGCCCACGGTGAGCCACTCGCGGCTGTCGTCCCAGCACTCGGCCACCATCAGGCTGTCGGGATTGACCTGACGCATCATCTTCCTGAACTGCCGCCAGAAGTCCGGCCAGACCTCCGGGCTCACATCCAGCCGCCAGCCGTCCACATGGCATTTTTCCAGCCAGTAGCGGCCCACGGACAGGAAATACTGCGCACAGTCCCCGTTGCGCAGGTTCAGCTTGGGCATGTAGCGCCAGTCGCCGAAGGTATGGTAGCCGTAGGGCATCTTCTTGTCGAAGCAGAACCAGCCGTAGTAGGGCGAGGCCTCTCCCTTTTCCATCGCGTCCACAAAGGGCGCAAACTGAAGCCCCGAATGGTTGAACACCCCGTCCAGCACGATGCGCATGTCGTTTTTGTGCAGCTCGTCGCACAGCGCGCGCAGGTCATCCTCCGTGCCCAGGAGCGGGTCGATCTTGAAATAGTCGAAGGTGTTGTAGCGGTGCGAGCTGTCGCTGAGGAACAGGGGCGTGGTATAGATCATCTTCACGCCCAGGTCCCTGAGATACGGCACCGCCTTGAGGATGCCGCGCAGATTTCCGCCGAAGCGGTACTGGTTCTGCACGCGGTCGCTGGTCCAGGGCTCCACGGGCTCCGTGTCGCCTGGCGCGGGTTCGCGGCGGAAGCGGTCCGGGAAGATCTGATACCCGACGCACCCCCGCGCCCATTCGGGCATGGGTTCCGCCGGATAGGCATAGGCAAAGGCGAAGGCCTGGCTCACGTCCTCCTCCGCATCCGCGCCCGCCTTCAGGCCCGTCGCGTCGAGCTTGAAGGTCAGCTCGTCGCTTTGCAGCACAAACAGATACTTGATGCGCAAATCCCGCGGGGAAAAGATCACCTCGTAAAAATCATGCCATTCGTCGCGGTAGGCCACCGTCATCTCATACTCGTCCGCGGCCTTGAAATAATCGGGGGCGGCATAGTTGCTGGTGACGCGCGCCGCCACGCGGGAAAACTCCCCCCGTCCGGTCTGAAGGCGCAGGCACACGCGCCCGTCGGGCAGCGCGTGGCGGTACTCCAGCCATGGCATATGATAGATGGACCCAAATTGGATGGTACGCATGCTCTCCAACCTTTCCTTATTCGCTCGCGGGCGCGCCGGCTACGCTGTCGCGCTCGATCAGTGTGAAGGGGACTTCGATGGACCGCGGGGCATCCGCCACGCCCTTGAGCACGTCCGCCATCAGATGCATGGCGATCATGCCCAGCCGGTAGGGGTCGATCTCATAGGAGGTCAGGGCGGGGATGTGGTACTTGCCCGCGTCGGTATTGTTGAAGCTGACGATGCTCACATCTCCCGGTACCTCCAGCCCCATACCCTTGAGCAGGCCGGTCAGGCCGATGGCCAGCGCGTCGTCCATGCAGACGGCGGCCGTGGGCCGGTCCCCGGCCCGAAACACCGCCGCCAGCTCCTCGCCCGCCTCCGGATCCCGGATGGGCCTGCTGGTGGCGATCCACTCCCGCCTCACGGGAATGCCTTCCTCGCCAAGCGCCTGCTCATAGCCCAGACGGCGGTCCACGGTGAAGATATAGCGCCTGTCATAGCCCAGCAGCAGAATGCGCCGGTGGCCGTGCGCCAGCAGGTGGCGCGTGGCCGCCCGGCCCGCCGCCACGTTGTCGTTGTCCACATAATGCCATCCCGCCTCGTCCCTGGGATGGCCGATCACCACCACCGGCACGCCGGGATCGCGCGTGGGCACATCCTCTGCCGCCAGCAGCACCAGCCCGCTGACATAGCCGCTGTCCACCGCCTGGCGGCTGGCCTCCTCGGCGCTGACCTCGCCCCCGCCCGTCACCAGCAGCAGGTGGTACCGGCGCTCCCCGGCGGCGCGGCCCAACCCCTGCAGAAGGGACGGGTAGAAGGGATTGCCCAGGCTCTTGCTCACATCGCCCGGAAAGACGATGCCCACAATGCGCGTCTTGCGGCTGACCAGGCTTTTGGCCATCTGGTTGGGGTGGAAATCCAGCTCCTTTGCCGCCTGCTTTACGCGCTCCCGCACCTTTTCGCTGATGCGCGGGCTGTCGTGCAGCGCCCGGCTGACCGTGGAGGGCGATACCCCCGCCGCCCGCGCAACATCCTTGATGGTCGCCTTCATGCCCGGCTCCTTCCGTCCTGTATAATGGGCCCAGCCAGCCCTGTGCAAACGTTTGTGCCTGCATCATATCACAGCTCCCGAGGGCTTGTCAACCGCGGGCGGCGCGGCGTTTGCGCGCGCAAAAGCCGCCCGCGCAGGCGCGGGCGGCTACTCTTCTTCCTCCGCGAGGCCGGGCGGTCAGCTCGCCTTGCCCGCCTCAGCCATGGCGTTTTCGGGGCGCTTCTTCTGGATGCTGCTCCAGGCATGCATGACCAGCGCCAGCGCGATGACGCCATAGGAGATGAACACGCGGAAGTACTCACCGATGGCCGCGTCGCCAAAGAGGTTCTTGGCCGCCGGCGGCGTCACGATGAACAGCAGGTGGAACAGGATGCAGCCCAGCAGCGCCTGACCGTTTGTGGCGCGGCGGATGCTCGCGCCGCCCACCAGGATGGCCGCGCCCGCGTACAGGCCTACCTGTTCATGCGCGCCGTAGGTCTGGAACGTGCCCATGTTCTGCACGAAGATGAGCTGGCCCCAGCCGGCGAGCACGGTGGAAATCATGATGGCAATGACGCGCACATGATCCACGTGAATACCGGACGCGTTAGCCACCGTGCGGTTCTGGCCCACGGCACGGAACTGCTGGCCGATGCGCGTTTTCATGATGCCCACATTGAACAGGCACAGAAGGCCGACCACCAGGAAGGTGACCATGGGCACCGTGACCATGCTGAAGAGCGAAGCCACCGCGGGAATCTGATACAGCAGGCACGCCGCCGCCAGAATGCCGATGGCAATGCCGCCCTTTTTGGCGTTCATGCGCTTGGTGAGGATCAGCACCAGCAGCAGCGCAGCTATGACGCCGCAGCAGATGTAGAGCGCGGGGCCGAAGCTGAGCTTCCACAGGCCGTCCAGCGCGTACTTGATGCCGCCGCCGGAGCCGTAGGTCAGGTCGATGGTATTGGCCACGCCGGTGGAACCCTTGATGACCAGGCCGGGGGTGTTGAGGGGGATGAGGTTGCCAAAGATGAACAGGAACAGCAGCTGATACAGGCCGTTGGCAAAGTAGCCCAGAATCAGGCCGCCGATCATCTCCTGGCCCTTCATCTTGTTGAGCAGCTTGCCGATCAGGAAGCCGAACAGGCCCGCAATGGGCATGGTCATCAGCATGGCCAGCAGGAATCCGCCAAAGCCGCCCACGCCCCACTCGATCACCCACAGGGCGGCGATCTGCGCGGCCATGGCGCCGATGGTGATGGCGAAGTTGATGCCCATGCCGGCCACGATGGGGATGATCAGCGCCAGCACGATAAAGGCGTTGCGGCTGAGGCGGCCAAACATCTCATACATGACATAGGACATGGACTGACCGGAATAGATGATACAGATGATGCACAGGAGTACAAACATCACCGTCACGGCATTGTTGCGCATCCATGTGCGGACGTCTCCAGGCTTACGCACGCGAGCCACCTCCAGACTTGGTCAGCGCATACAGAATGATACCGTTGGAAATCAGGATGCGCAGCGTTTCGGACAGGGTGGTGCCGGGCACCAGCATATTGGCCACCGGCATGCCCAGCGTAAGCACGCCCTGGAACAGGAAGGTGCCGATGATCACGTGACTGATCTTGCACCGGCTGGTGGAAGCGCCGCCGATGAGGATGGCGCTGGCCGCGATGAAGCCCATCTGGCGCGGCGCCGTATACAGCTGCATGAAGCCGTAGCTTTGCGAGTAGACCAGGATGCCCACCGCGCCAAGCACCGTGGAAAGCACCGTGCCCACGATGCGCATGCGGTCCACATTGATGCCCGTGGCCTCGGCAAAGCGGGGGTTGTTGCCGACCGCCTGCATGGCCACGCCCGTCCTGGAGCGGGAGAACAGCCACACCAGGAAGCAGCACAGCAGCATAAAGAGGATCAGGCCCGTCGGCACGGTAAAGTCGCCGATGCTGAAGGAGAGCAGATCATCCAGAATATGCTTGAAGTTGCTGCTGTCCAGGCCGATGGTGTTGCGCAGGCCCGTGCCCAGCGGCCAGCGCAGCTTGAGCGACGTAAAGGGCAGCACCAGCCAGGCGATACACATCACCGACACGATGGAGAAGCCCACATACGTCGTGACCGACATCTCCTCGCCCTTGAGGCGGTTGAGCAGCAGAGCGTACAGCCAGCCGGCCACCGCCGCGATGGCCGCGCCCACGGCAATGGCGAACAGGAAGCCGCCCCAGCCGGGGATGCCGTATTCGATGGTCATCAGGCCGCCGATGAGGCCGGCCACCAGGCCGATGGGCAGGCCCAGGTTCAGGCTGATGCCGCACTGGATGCCCGGCACCATGGCCAGCACCATGATGGCGTTCATGCCCATGCGCACCACGCTGTTGGAAAGCAGCGTCGGCAGCGACAGGTCATACAGCAGCGCCAGCAGGCACAAAAGGATAAAGAACAGGCTGATGATGATGCGCGGAATGCCGAGCTTTTCCACCAGCGAGCGGCTGAACAGCAGGGCCAGCGCGGCCAGCGCCAGCGCCACGCCGCAATAGATCAGGTCGTCGGCATAGCGGATGAAGAACGCGGTCGTCGTGTTGCTGATCGCCGCGCCGCTGCCCGCTTCCATGTAGCGGTCATACTGCGCGGTAAAGTCATCGCCGCTCTGGTACACGATTCCCTGAATGGTATCATGCAGCGTTTCCAGGGCCGCGTCGTCCAGCACCGGATAGATGCCCTTGAGCGCTTCGCCCACGGCGAGGAACGCCTCGTCCGCCTCGGCCATGAGGGCGTTCATCTCGTCGGTAGCCACGAAGCCGGACATATCCACCGTGACTTCCTCGTCCTCGGATACCTCCTGGCCCGCCGCCAGCTTGGCTTCGCGCTCAGCCTCGGCAGCGGCTTCCGCCTCGGGCATATGCTCCTCAATATAGGCCTGCTGAGCCGCGTCCGCGGTGCGGTAATAGGCACTCAGAGCAGCGGTGTAGCTCTCCAGCGCCGACACCAGCTCGTCGGTGTTGACGGTGTCATAGTCCACCGAGGTCCCGGTGTGCTGCGCGCGGGCCTCCTCCTCCGCCTTGGCAACCGCCTCGCGCAGGGCCGACATGCCCAGTCCTTCCTCGCGGGCCTTGTTGGAAGCTTCCTGCTTGGCAATAGCGACATAGCTTTCCACCACGCCCTCGCCAGTTGCGTTGAGGAGCGTACGGATGCGAAGCGCGTCCAGAATATCCCGTCCACCCTGCGCGCTGCGCTGGGGCATATGGATGGCTCCCAACGCAATCAGCGCGACCGCCGCGACGGCCAGCAGGATGGCGATGATGCGCTGCGTTTTGCTCTTAGTCATTGCGCGTCATCTCCTTTCTCGAGTTGGTCGCCGGGCTTGATGCCGGACATGGCCAGGCCGAAGTCCGCGTCGCTGGCATTGGGAGAGAGAATATCCACCAGCTTACCCTCGCTGATGATGGCGATGCGGTCGGAGATGCTCTTGAGCTCCTGCAATTCGCTGGAAACGATGACGATGGTCATGCCCTGCTCACGGTTAAGACGCAAAAGCGTCTCCAGCACCAGCTTCTTGGCGCCGATGTCGATGCCGCGGGTAGGCTCGCTGACAAACAGGAACCGGGGACCCATTACCAGCGCGCGCGCGATGCACACCTTCTGCTGGTTGCCGCCGGACAGCGTGCCCGCGTGCTGCATGGGCCCAAAGCAGCGGATGTCCAGATCGCGGATCATCTTGTCGGCGGTCCTGCGCACGGCGCCGCCGTCCTTGAGGGTAAAGAAGCCTACCTTGTGCAGGTATTCACCCTTGATCTGCATGGCGTTAAAGACGATATTGTCCTCGATGGACTGGTCCAAAAGCAGGCCCACGCCCTTGCGGTCCTCCGACACCATGGCGATACCGGCGCGCAGCGCGTCGCCCGCATTGCCCAGCTTCAGCGGCTCTCCGAAAAGGGTGACGCTGCCCTGGGTATCATACAGGCTCATCACACCGTTGGGGATGCCCAGCTTGCCCTGGCCTGCCAGGCCGCCGATGCCCAGAATCTCGCCCTCGTACACATCCAGCGTTACGCCGCGCACTTCCTCGCCCGGCATATCCACGTAGAGATCGCGGATGCTCATGGCCACCTTGTCCTGGGGCGCCGTGCGGGGATCCGCCTCCACCATGCTCTCGCCCTTGCGGCCGATCATCAGCTCCGCAAGCTCCACAACGCTGGTCTTTGCTTTTTCGCGCGTGGCGGCCAGCTTGCCGTCGCGCAGTATCGTGATCGAATCAGCGGCGGCCATCACCTCGTCCAGACGGTGGGTGATAAAGATGATGGCGATGCCGTTCGCTGCAATCTGCTTCATCACAGAGACCAGCTGCGTGGCCTCGCTCTCGGTCAGCACGGCCGTAGGCTCGTCAAACACGAGCAGCTTTACGCCGGTCTTGTCAATTTCACGGGCAATCTCGACAAACTGCATATAGCCCACGGGCATGCCCTCGACAAGCGTGTGCTCGTCGATGCTCATGCCCACGCTGTCCAGCGCCTTGCGCGCGTCGGCAGCCATGGCTTCCATATCCAACGTTTCAAGGTTTTTACCTAAGATGCGGCTGACAATATTGGGGTGCGTGGTTTCACGGTTCAGCTTGATATTCTCCGTGACGGTGAAGCCGGGCAGAAGCATGAACTCCTGATGCACCATACCGATGCCCTTCACCATGGCGTCGTGCGGCGAGGTCACGTTGGCTGTCTCGCCATCCAAAAGCACCTGACCCTCAAAACCGCCCGTGGTATGAATCACGGGCATGCCGAACAGCACGTTCATCAGCGTACTTTTACCCGCGCCGTTTTCGCCCAGCAGCGCATGGATCTCACCCGGGCGAACGGATAGGGAAACGTCGCTAAGGACGGTGTTCTCGCCATAGCGCTTGGTGATGTTTTTCATTTCCAATACATACTCGGCGCTCAAGTCGACAGAACCTCCTTGCAGATACGAAGAAGGGGCCCACCCCGTGGGGAGGGCGGACCCCGTCTTACGGACTTTTGTACGCAGCGATTACAGGTAATCGTTGAAGTCAACCTGAGACAGCAGGATGGTGTAGTAGTTGTCCAGCGTGGTGCCCTCGGCGTTGGTGTAGTTCTCGATCTTCGCGCCGGGAACGCTCTCGTTGAACAGCTCCATCAGGATGTCGGCGTTGTTGCGGTCGGTGATCTCGCCCAGCGCCCAGCCCTTGGCATATTCCACGCCGATCTCGATGATGGACATGGCCACGGGGGTCGGCCAGGTGGAGTAGCGGCCCACGGCGTCATGCTCGGCCAGCTTCTCGGCGATGGCCTTCAGAGCGGCCTCGTCGTCGCCCAGCTCAAGCTCCAGGCCCAAAGTGGCCGGGAAGCCATGATAGGGGCTGGGGCAGCAGGGCAGCGGATAGTAGGCGTTGTCCAAGTCGAGGATCGCGGCCTGCATGGCGGGCTGCATGGAGCAGTTGGTGGTGAAGAAGGCAACCTTCTTGTCGGCGTACTTGGCAGCCTGCTGGGGCACGTCCTCCAGCACGAACTGCTGAGCGCCAGAGGTGCCAGCCTCGCCGGTGGGGTCGGGAGCGGTCACGTCCACAAACTCAATGCCCAGCGCTTCGGCGTTGGCCTTGAGGATGTTGTAGCGGCCCACGATGGTCTCCATGGCCATGTGGCGCGGGAAGGAGTAGTGCATGAACACGTCGATGCCCCATTCGGCGCACTTTTCCATGATGGTGTCGCCCTGGCCGGCCTCGTTGGCGTACATGATGATGTCAGCAGCCTCGGAGATGACGGCGGGGTCTTCCTGCGGGGTGCCGGCGATGAAGAGGATGTCGTCGCGGCCCATCTCGCGGATCTTCTGGATGCCGGGGGTCGCGCCGGGCACGGCCTGGCACATCACGATGGCCTTCACGTCGGGATCAGAGGCGAAAGCAACCAGCTTGGAGATGGTGGTCTCCGTCTCGGACATAAAGTTATCGGGATACGTATCGGTGATGATGTGCTCGGGGCCATACTTTTCCAGCGCCTTCTCGGCAGCGCGGAATTCTTCCTCGCCCTGAGAGGTGGTGCCGGTCAGGATGGCGACCTTCCAGGTGCCCTCGTCAGCGGTTTCAGCCGACGCGGCCACGGTGGTCAGGGTGAGCAGCATAGCAAGCGCCAATATGATGCTCAACAGTTTTTTCATGTTGGGTTCCTCCTTGTCCACTTTTCAGATTTTGGGGTCATCCAGCTCAAGGGGGCTCTTATGTTTATGAGATGGAATGTAAAAAGTATATCATAATGCATCTAAAAGAGGCAAATGGTAATTTCAGCGGTTTATGCTGTTGCATTTCTGTTAAAATACCTTATTTTTCAGGTATTTTGCTTTTTTTCCCGCGTTTTGCCGTCTTCGGGAAAAACAAAGAAAAAACAATTCGGATACGAAGCGGAGCGCCTATTCACCGACCGCGTCCACACAACCCCGCCTTATTGTTCTTCCTGCGCATAGATGCGGGGCGACAGCACCCCCACGTCCGGCAGGTTACGGTAGCGTTCGTTGTAATCCAGGCCATAGCCCACCACAAAGGCGTCGGGGATCTGGAAGCAGGAATAGTCCACCGTCAGGGGCGCCACGCGGCGGGCGGGCTTGTCCATGAGGGCCGCGATGCGCAGGCTGGTCGCCCCGCGGGTGATGAGCAGCTTTTTGAGGAAATGCAGCGTCATGCCGCTGTCCACGATGTCCTCCACGATGATCACGTCCCGGCCCAGGATGCTGCGGTCCAGGTCCTTGACCAGCCGCACCTCGCCGCTGGATTTGGTGCTGGCGCCGTAGCTGGATACGGCCATGAATTCGATTTCCAGGGGCAGGTCCACCTGGCGGATCAAATCCGAAAAAAACACGCTTGCGCCCTTGAGGATGCAGATGAACACGGGCTTTTTGCCCCGGTAATCGGCGGTGATGCGCTCGCCCAGCGCGCGTACCGCGCCGGCGACCTCCTCGCGGGTATAAAGGATGCTCTCCAGGTCATGATACAGGTTGCGTTCGTTTTCCACGGATGCTCTCTCCTTCTTCGGTTCATCTGAAAGGGTCAGGGGGCGCGGCCAGCAGCCGGACCGAGCCGCCGGGAACGGCGGTCAGGCGCAGCCGCTCGGACGCGCACAGATGCGGAATCCAAAGCACTTCATTTTCCACCGCCAGCACCGCCAGCCAGGGCCGCAGCGGCAGGTCCACCCGCCGGTCCGTCAGAAAGCGGCGCAGCGGCTTTGCCCCGGGCGCGCCCATCGGACGGATGCGGTCGCCGGGGCGGGGACGGCGCAGCACAGGTCCAAGCGCCAGCACCGCCGGAGACAGGACCGCCTCGCCCGCATGGGCGGGCGCGGGCGCATCCGGGCCGGCAGGGATTTGCCTCAGGCGCACGAAGCCCAGGGCATAGGCCCGTTCGCCCGCCGTCACCGGCAGGCAGACGGCGGTTTCGGGGCGCAGCGGTCCGCCTTCCTGGGTCAGCAGGTACAGATAGTCTCGCCCCGCCACGGCCTTGAGGCCACAGGGCAGGTTGCGCGCCCCGCCCGCCGCGCCGCGCGCCAGCGCGGTCAGGGCCAGCGTGTCGCCGTGGCCGAGGGCGCGTTCGTCGGGCGGAGGGCTCAGCAGGGCCGCGCCCTCCCGGAACCAGCGCCGCAGCGCGCGACGCGCCAGCGCCTCCGGCGCCTGGGCGAGCACTCCGCGCCTGAGCGCGCTCAGCGGGGGCAGCCCGGCCAGCGCGGCCTCATACAGCCGCTCCGCCAGCGCATCCAGGCAGCGCGCGTCCGCATCAAGGGTCTCCGCCGCCTCCGCGATGCGCGCCGGCGCGCCCGGAAACAGCCGCTCCATGGCCGGGATCACCTCCAGGCGCAGGGCGTTGCGCGGGGTGACGGGGCTTTGGTTGCTCTCGTCCTCGCGGTGTGACAGACCCTCCGCCGCCAGCGCCCGCGCCAGCTCGCCCTTGCCAATCCCCAGGAAAGGCCGCAGCATCACCCCGCGGCCGAACGGCACGCATGACCGCATGCCGCAGAGCCCGTCCGCGCCCGCACCGCGCAAAAGGCGCATGAGCACCGTCTCGGCCTGGTCGTCCCGATGGTGCGCCGCCAGGACCGCGTCCATGCCGAGCGCGTCCATCAGCCGCGCAAAGATGGCGCGGCGGCTCTCCCGCGCCCGCGCCTCCACGCCGGGCGCGTCCATGCCTCCCGTCAGCCCCGCGTCCTCCACGTGCAAGGACACGTTCAGCGACGCGCACAGCGCGCGCACGAAGCGCTCGTCCTCCAGCGAGGCCTCGCCTCTGAGGCCGTGCTGTACATGGCAGGCCTCCAGCCGGAAGCCAGCCTCCGCCCGCAGGCGGCACAGCGCATGCAGCAGCGCCACACTGTCGCTTCCGCCGCTCACCGCGCACAGCAGGCCCGCATCCTCCCGCAAAAGGCCCGCTTCCTCCAGCGCGCGCCGCGCGGCCGCAACCGGCGCGTCAAAGCTCATGCGCGCCCTCCTTCCCCGTCACAAGCTCCGTCACCTGCCGCGCCAGCGCTTCCGCCGAGCCGCACGCCGCTTCAGCCCACCCCTGCGCCGCCTCGCGCGTGGGCAGCAGGAGCAGCACCGCATAGGCGTTTTCCCCCTCGCGCAGGGACACGGCGGCGGCGTGCTCGCGCCCACCGTAGGCCAGCAGCGCCAAGCGCCCCTCCGCCGCCGCCCGCAGCGCCTCCTCCTGGCTTCCCGCAACCGGCAGCGGACGGCCCCCGTCCTCAAAGGGCAGGGTGTACATAAGCGTCAGCAGCCGGGGCGCGCAGGAGCGAAACCCGCGCACCGCCGCGCGCGCCAGCGCCTCGTCGGGCGTATTTACGTCCAGCACCAGCGCGGGCACGTCGCCCTCGCGCACCGTCCCCCTCGCCCGGTAGCGGCCCGGCTCCGCCCGCCGGTATGCCGCGGCAGCCTGCCGCCGCTCGTTCAGGCCCGCCGCATAGGCGGGCGCCGCCTCGCGGATGCGCCGGCAGTCCGTATGCGTGAGCTTGTCCCGCAGAAGCGAAAGGGTCTTTTCGCCTTTGGGCGTCAGGAACAGCACGCCTTCCAGCGCGCAGCGCCCCCGGGCCACCTCCCCATCCTTTTGCAGCTCATCCAGAAGCAGGCAGAAGGGCAGGTATTCCATCAGCTCAAGCTCCGCCACAAAGGGCCAGAGCTGCTCGGACGTGGCCATGCCCAGCGCCCGGAGGCACAAAAGCAGCCTCAGCTTGTTTTCCGCGTCCGATACGCGGCGTTTGGGCGAAAGAAACGGCATCATACCCTCCTAAGGTTGCAATGGCGGCGCCCCTTGCGCGCGGCGCCGCAACGAAAGAATGGGCAAAGCGGAAGCTTTGCCCATCTCAATGCCCCAAGGGCACGGTCGGTCAGCAAAAAGGCGCCTGCCGGAGCAGGCTGCGTTCGGTCAGGCCATGAAGGGCTTGATATCGCCCAGCAGGTCGTCGCAGGAGTCGGTGTAGATCTCCATGGTGATGGGCTTGCTCAGGTCCAGGCTGAAGATGCCCAGAATGGACTTGGCGTCCACCACATGGCGGCCGGCGCGCAGGTCCACGTCATAGGGATAGCGGTTGACGATGTTCACAAAGGACTTGACGTTCTCCGCCAGGCTCAGCTTGATATTGACAGACTTCATATTATTGAAAGCCTCCTTTCGTTTGGGTACGCAGGTATTATACACTACCCCTTGAAAAAAAGCAAGGATTCCCGCGTTGTATCATTCAACAAAGTTCCCCCTGCAGCCGGGGGATTGTTGTCGGGGCATATCCATGCTATAATACGACCTAATGGCAGCTTTGCCGCCAGGTTCCGCGCAAATACTTACGATATGAGGATGAAGCGAGCGATGAGCAACCTGTCCCCGGAAGAGATCGGCCGACTGGCCCTGTGCTTTGCCCCGGAAGGCGTGCTGGATCCGCCGGTTCCCTTCGGCGGCGGGCACATTAACGACACCTACCTGTTTTCGCCCAGGGGGGAAAAGGGGGTGCGCTATGTGCTCCAGCGCATCAACAAGGCCGCTTTTCCGCACCCGGAGGACGTGATGGACAACATGCTGCGGGTGACGCAGCACCTGCGAGAGCAGATCGTCCTTCGCGGCGGCGACCCGCAGCGCGAGACGCTGCGCCTGCTGCGCACGCAGGACGGCCTTTTCTATGCTGTGGACCGCAACGGGGATTACTGGCGCTCCTACAGCTTTGTGAGCGATTCCATCAGCTACGACCGCAGCGGGGACGAAGGGATTTTCCGCGAGTCGGGGCGGGCGTTCGGGCGCTTTCTGCGCATGCTGGACGGCTTTGACGCCGCCTCGCTGCATGAGACGATCGAGCGCTTCCACGATACGCCCCATCGCTTTGCGGCCCTTAACGAGGCGGTGGCGCGCGATGCGGCGGGCCGCGCGCAGGGTGTGCGGGATCTGATCGCCCTGGCCCTGTCCTACGAGCCGTTTTCCTCCACGCTGGTGGACGCGCTGGCCTCGGGCCGCCTGCCGCTTCGCGTGACGCACAACGATACCAAGCTCAACAACGTCCTTCTGGACGAGCGCACCGGGCGCGCCCTGTGCGTGATTGATCTGGATACCGTCATGCCTGGCCTGTGCGCCTATGACTTTGGCGACGCCATCCGCTACGGCGCTTCCACCGCGGCCGAGGACGAGCGCGATCTCAGCCGCGTGCATCTGAGCCTGCCGCTCTACCGCGCCTATGCCGAGGGCTACCTGTCCGAGGTGGGCGGCGTGCTCACGAACGCGGAGCTTCGCTCGCTGCCGGTGGGCGCGAAGATGATGACGCTGGAAACGGGCGTCCGCTTTTTGACGGATTATCTCAACGGAGACGTTTATTTTAAGGTGGCCTGCCCCGACCATAATCTGGTGCGCGCCCGCACGCAGTTTCAGCTGCTTGGGGAGATGGTCGCGCACTGGGACGAGATGGTCTCCCTGATCGACGAGCTGGCCAGCCGAGAGAAAAGCGGCGCGTAACGGGCGCCTGCGCCCCACCCGCGCCCTTGAGAGGACCGAGCCATGAAACTGAGCATCAAACCCATAACCCTTGTATTCTGCGCCATGCTGGCGGGGGCGGTGGTCGCCATCGCGCTGCTGTTGCCCGGCACGCTGGACAGCCGCCGCACGCTTGAGATCGAGCGCGCCGCCACGCCCACGCCCACCGCGGACGTGCGCAGCATGCTGATGGTGACCCTCGACCCCAACAACACCCCCGCCCCCACCGCCCTGCTGCTCAAGACGGGCGTCAAGGGCGACGAGGTGACGCGGCTTCAGCAGCGCCTTCAGGAACTGGGCTATTACAACGGCGAGGTGGACGGCCAGTACGGTCCCGGCACGGCCGAGGCGGTACGGGTGTTCCAGGACCAGCACGGGCTGGACAGCGACGGCATTGCGGGCGAAGCCACGCGCGCCCGCCTCTACGCCCAGGACGCGCAGACCTGCGTGCCCACCGCCACGCCCACCGCCACGCCCTCGCTGCTCAAAAAGGGCGACGCCGGCGACGCCGTGCGTGAGATGCAGCAGCGTCTCAAGGATCTGGGCTACTACGACGGCGAGGTGGACGGCGACTTCGGCGGCGGCACGGAGGAGGCGGTGCGGCTCTACCAGCGCCAGAACGGCCTGGACGTGGACGGCATCGCGGCGGAAAAGACCTTTGCCAGCCTCTACAGCGATCAGGCCAAGCAGGTGACCATCACCCCCACGCCCGACCCGGCGCAGATGCCCCTGCTGGTGAACCGGGACCATCCCGTGGGCGCGGATTACGAGCCGGACGACCTGGTGAAGCTCAAAAACGTGATACCTTCCTCGCTGGTCACCGTCAAGGGCAGCGATATCGAGGGCGACCGCACCGCCGCCAACGCCATGATCGAGATGTTCGAGGCCGCCGAGGCCGACGGCGTGACCGGCTGGCAGATCAGCGCGGGCTACCGCAGCTACGATTACCAGCAGCAGCTCTTTGACGAGCAGGTGGCCGAGTACCGCGCGGAGGGTTTCACGCAGGAGAAGGCCGTCTCCGCCACGCGCAACACCGTGGCCGATCCCGGCTCCAGCGAGCACCACACGGGGCTGGCCTTTGACATCACCGTGGCCGGCACCATCTTCAAGGGCACCGAGCAGCAGATCTGGCTGCACGAGCACTGCTGGGACTACGGCTTCATCATCCGCTACCAGGAGGACAAGGAACAGATTACCGGCTTCCTGGCGGAATGCTGGCACATCCGCTATGTGGGCCTGCCCCACAGCACCGAGATGCGCGACCGCAACCTCTGCCTGGAGGAATACCTGGGCGAGGCATAGGCATTTTTGAAACGAAGAAGGTAGATCATGTTCGATCTCATCGTCATCGGCGCGGGGCACGCGGGATGCGAGGCGGCGCTGGCCGCCGCGCGCATGGGCGTGGAAACCCTGCTGCTCACTCTGGACCTGGGAAGCGTGGCCCTGATGCCCTGCAACCCCGCCATCGGCGGCACGGGCAAGGGCCACCTTGTGCGTGAGGTGGACGCGCTGGGCGGGCAGATGGGGCTTTGCATCGACCGCACCTTTCTGCAAAGCCGCATGCTCAACCGCGCCAAGGGCCCGGCCGTGCACAGCCTGCGCGCCCAGGCCGACAAGCGCCGCTACCACGAGGACATGCTGGGCGTTTTGTTTTCCACCCCGCGGCTGACCGTGCGCCAGGCCGAGGTGATGGACATTCTCACCGGGGGCGGGAGGGTCAGCGGCGTTCGCACCATGACGGGCGACGTCATCCCCTGCCGGGCGTGCGTGGTCTGCGGCGGCGTATACCTCAAAAGCCGCATCATCATCGGGGACTATTCCAAAAACAGCGGACCGCAGGGACTTCTGCGCGCCGAGGGGCTGTCGGGCTCGCTGGAGGGGCTGGGCTTCTCGCTCCGGCGCTTCAAGACCGGCACGCCCGCCCGCGTGGACGTGCGCTCCATCGACTTTGACCTCATGGAGCCCCAGCCCGGCGACGACCCCATCGTGCCCTTTTCCTTCCTGACCGCCGTGGGCGACGCGGACACGGGCGTGTCCTTTCCGCTGCGCAACCGCGCGATGTGCTACCTGACCTACACCAACGAGGAAACGCACCGCATCATCCGGGAAAACCTGCACCTCTCCCCCATGGTGCGCGGCGACATCAAGGGCACCGGCGCGCGCTACTGCCCCAGCATCGAGGACAAGGTGCGCCGCTTTGCCGACAAGAACCGCCACCAGCTCTTTCTGGAGCCGGAGGGGCTGTCCAGCCCGGAATGGTATGTGCAGGGCATGAGCTCCAGCCTGCCCGAAAGCGTGCAGTGGGCCATGTACCGCACGGTGCGGGGGCTGGAGCGCTGCGTGCTCACGCGCCTGGCCTACGCCATCGAATATGACTGCATCGACCCCACCGAGCTGCGCCTCACGCTGGAGAGCCGGCGCGTGCCGGGGCTGTACTTCGCCGGGCAGGTCAACGGCACCTCCGGCTACGAGGAGGCCGCCGCGCAGGGGATTCTGGCGGGCATCAACGCCGCCTGCGCGCTGCTTGGGCGCGAGCCGCTCATCCTGACCCGCGACATGGGCTACATTGGCGTGATGGTGGACGACCTGGTGGTCAAGGGCACGGACGAGCCCTACCGCATGATGACCAGCCGCAGCGAATACCGCCTGCTCCTGCGCCAGGACAACGCCGACCTGCGGCTGACGGCGCTCAGCCACGCCCGCGGCCTGGCCAGCGACCGGCGCATGGCGCTCGTGGAGCGCAAGCGCGAGGGAACCGGCCGTCTTCTCTGCGCGCTGAAAACCGCGCGCCTGCCCGCCTCGCCCGCGCGCGACGCGTGGCTGACCGGGCACGGCCAGCCCGTGACCGCCGCCACCCTGACGGCGGAGGACCTGCTGCGCCGCCCCGACATCACCCTTGCTTCCCTCAGGGAGCTGTGCCCGGAGCTGGCCGGCTTCCCCGCCGATGTGGAGACGCAGGCGGAGCTGAACGTGAAATACGAGGGTTACCTCAAAAAGCAGCAGGCGCAGGTGGCGCGGGCGCGCGCCATGGAGGACTGGCGCATCCCGGAGGATACCGACTACGACCGCATCGACAGCCTGCGCATTGAGGCGCGGCAGAAGCTCAAAGCCAAAAAGCCCCTGAGCCTGAGCCAGGCCGGGCGCATTCCGGGCGTGAACCCCGCCGACGTAGCCGTGCTCATGGTGTGGCTCAAGCGGCGGCGCGACGGCGGCGAGGCAAACGAGACAGGAGAGAGGGAACAGCCATGAAAAAACATTCCTCCATGGCGCTGGTCGTCTTTGCGGTGTGCATGGTCAGCTATTCCGGCCCCATGGTCAAGGGCGCGCTGAGCGAGGGCGCCTCCCCCATTTCGGTGGCGCTTTTGCGCATGCTGGCGGCGGCGCTACTCATGCTGCCCTACGAGATACGCCAGTGCGTCCGGCGGCGCATCCCCATGAAGCTCACGCCCGCCCAGTGGGGCCTGACGGCGCTGGCCGCCGCCTTTCTGGCCGCGCACTACATCACCTGGATCACCTCGCTGACCGGCACGAGCACCTTTGCCTCGGTGGCGCTGGTATGTACGCAGCCGCTGTTTGTGGCGTTTTTCAGCTATGTGCTCTTTCACGAGCGCACGCCCCGGCGCGCGCTTCCGGGCGCGCTGCTGGCGCTTGTGGGCGCTGTGACGATCGCCCTCTCCGGCCTGGCGGGGCAGGGGGCGCAGGCCGCGGGAAGCGACGCGCTGCGAAGCAACCTGCTGGCCCTGGCGGGAGCCGTGCTCATGGCCGCGCACTGGCTGACCGGACGGCAGATCCGCCAGACGCTGGCCGCGGAGGTCTATACCCCTGTCCTCTACCTGATCACGGCGGCGCTGCTGGCCCTGTGCCTGCCCCTGTCCGGCGGATGGCGCATGCCGCTCTCCGCCCTGCCCTACATGGCGGGGCTGGTCATCGGCAGCACGCTGCTGGGGCACGCGGTATTTGCCTATGCCCTGTCGGGCATATCTGCGAACGTCATCAGCTTTGCGCTGCTGGGCGAGCCCGTGGGCGCGATGATCTTCAGCATGATCTTCTTCGGCGAGGTGCCCACCTGGCCGGTGGCCCTGGGCGGCCTGATCACGCTGGCGGGGCTGGCGCTCTATCTGGCCTTCGCGGGCCGGGAAAAGCAGCCCGCCTAGCGCCACAGGCACGTTTCCAGATCCACCGTGCCGTCCGGGCGGAAGGCGACGCCCTCCATCTCCAATAGCAGGCGGTGCGTCTCCCTGCCGCAGGGCGAAAACGCCTCGCTCAACCCGCCCTGCCGGCTGATCACGCGGTGGCAGGGCACATCCGCCGGCGCCGCGCTCAGCGCATAGCCCACGACGCGGGCCGCCCGCGGGCGGCCGATCATGCGGGCAATCTGGCCATAGGTGGCCACGCGCCCGCGCGGAATCCGTCTCACAGCGGCATACACCTCTTCAAACATTCCCATCCACGCGCCCCCCTTTGCGCCATCTTTCCCGGAATGATACCACAAAAGGCCGCGCGCGAAAACCTGTTTTACGGAAGGACCGGCGATACAAGCATGCAGGAACGCGCAACTCTGATGACGGAGGGCTCCGTCTGGCGGCACATCGTGCAGTTTGCCCTCCCCGTGTTCTGGGGGAACCTCTTTCAGCAGCTCTACAACGTGGTGGACTCGCTGGTGGTGGGCAACTTTCTGGGAAGCGACGCACTGGCGGCGGTGGGCTCCTCCAGCCATCTGATTTTCCTGATGGTGGGGCTGTTCAGCGGCATCTTCACGGGCGCCAGCGTGGTCATCTCGCGCTACTACGGCGCGCGGGACGACGCGGGCGTGCAGATGGCCGTGCACACCACGGTGGCCTTCGGCCTGGTGGCCGGCGTGATCACCACCATCGCGGGCGTGCTGCTCACCCCCCGCCTGCTCGTCTGGATGGGCACGCCCGAAAGCGTGCTGCCCAATTCCATTCTGTATTTCCGCATCTATTTTTACGGGGTTATCTTCGTCATCCTCTACAATACGGCGGCGGGCATCTTCCAGGCCGTGGGCGACAGCCGTCACCCCCTGTACTACCTGATCGTGTCCTCGGTGGTCAACGTGGTGCTGGACCTGCTCTTCGTCGCCGGCTTCGGCATGGGCGTGGACGGCGCCGCCCTGGCCACGGTGATTTCGCAGGCGGCCAGCGCGGTGCTGGGATTCTGGCGGCTGGCCCACGTCACCGGTTCCTATCGCGTCTGGTTCAGGAAGGTGCGCTTTCATGCCCGGACGCTTCGTCAGCTGCTCACGCTGGGCATCCCCTCCGGAATTCAGAATTCCATCATCGCCATCGCCAACGTGGTCGTGCAGTCCTCCATCAACCTCTACGGCGCCATGGCCATGGCCGGCTGCGGCTCCTATTCCAAGATCGAGGGCTTCGGCTTCCTGCCCATCAACAGCTTCGCGCTGGCCCTGGCCACCTTTATCGGCCAGAACCTGGGCGCCAGGGAGTACGACCGCGCCCGGCGCGGCGCGCGCTTTGGCATTCTGTGCTGCCTGATCATGTCCGAGGTGGTGGGCGTGGCCATCAACCTGCTGGCGCCGTGGCTGATTTCGCTGTTCAACAGCGACCCGCAGGTCATCGCCTTTGGCACGCTGCAGGCGCGCACGGTCACGCTGTTCTACTTCCTGCTGGCCTTCTCCCACTCGGTGGCCGGGGTGATGCGCGGAGCCGGACGCGCCGTGGTGCCCATGCTGGTGATGCTGGTGTGCTGGTGCGTCATCCGCGTCAGCTACATCATGCTGGTGGCGCGCGCGGCGGGCGATATCCAGATGGTGTTCTGGGCGTATCCCATCACCTGGGCGCTGAGCTCCGTGGCGTTTCTGGTCTATTTCGTGCGCGGCGACTGGACGCACTATCTGGAAAAGAAAGAAGCGGCGGCCTGAGCGGCCGGCCCCTTCTCTTGACTTGTTTCGCCGCTTGAGCTACAATAGCCTCGGCTGTGCGGCGCGCGGCGGATTATCGTTGTATATTGCCATTATTTATCTTCGCTGGAAGTCCGCATGGCCTGACGCCCGGCCCCTTTTTTCAGGGGCCCCTGTCCCCCATCATCCCGGAAAGGAAGGAACGCCATGTTTGGACACCGCCCCGAAGGCCGCCGTGTGCGCGATGTGGACCCCATCGTGCAGATCACCCCGTACCTCATGCCCATGCGCTGCGACTCGCAGGTCTTTTTGGACTATGACGTGGAATACGAGCCGCTGATGCGCTACATCGCCAAAAAAAGCCGCGAAGGCGTAAAGATCACCTTCATGGAAATCCTGATCGCCAGCTTTGTGCGCGGCGTGTCACAGGTGCCGGAAGTGAACCGCTTCATCATGAACAAGCAGTTCTACAACCGCAGGGAGCTGACCTCCAGCTTCACTTTGCTGATGGACACCGACGACGGCAGCATCGAGGAAAACACCGTCAAGGTATTCTTCGACCCCTCCGACACCATCTATGATGTCAGCGCGCGCGTCAAGGACATGGTCCAGAAGAACCGCAAGGTGGAGACCTCCGGCTTTGCGGTGAAGCTGGCCTCCGCCGTGCTGAAAATCCCGCTGCTGCCCAATCTGGTGGTGGGCCTGGTGCGGCTTCTGGACCGCTACGGGCTGCTTCCCAAGGCGTTTCTGGACGGGCTGCCCTTCCACACCAGCATGTTCATCACCAACAACGCCTCCATCGGCCTGATGCGCGTGTATCACCACATCTACAACTTCGGCGATACCAGCATGTTCATCTCCATGGGCACGCCCCAGCGCGGCTATACGGTGGATGCGGGCGGCAATGTGGTGCGCAGGTGCACGCTGCCCATCGGCGTGACCGTGGACGAGCGCGTGTGCGGCGGCGCGGTGTATGCCAAGCTGTTCGCCGTGATGAAAAACTGCCTGCGCCATCCCGAGCAGCTGGAAACCCCGCCCGAAAAGGTGTTCTACAACAAGGGCTGCGAATTCCATGTGCCCAAGCCCGAAAACGTGTTCCATCCCGCTGCAAAGCCGGAGGATTCCGTCACGGCATAAGTTGTTTCCGGCCTTCGCGCTTTTTTCGCGCGAAGGCCGTTTTTTGCGTTTCTTCTTACCTTGACATGCCCTCTGAAAACGTCTATAATGATGTAGTCGGCTATACAGGTTTATCGCACGCTGCGAGAGCCTTGCTGTTTTGCGAAATATACTCCCATCTCCCGGCTTTCCCCCACGGCGCGCGCGGACCTGCGTCCGCATGAGCAACGGGTTGATTTTGAAACGCTTCGGCGTTTTGTAAGGGTATATGAACTTGGTCTGTGCATCGTCCCGCGCGTCTGTCGCCGGGGCGAAACTGGGGCATGCGCTTCGGTGTTCGCTTCTTTTCCCGTTCCGCGGTATCGCCGGGGAGGGGGCGGCCATGGCCAAACAAGCGAATCAACATAGCCGCACGAGCTTTGCTCGACGGCTTTTTTGCTTGAAGCAAAGAGCCGTTCCCCGGATGAAAAGGAATCAGGCAGCTGGAAGCAATACCAACGGAAGGGAGTGTACGCCATGGAATGGATCATAACGATCCTCGTAGCGGTTGCGGCGGCAGCGCTGGGCGCGGCGGGCGGGTATCTGTACCGCAAGCAGGCCGGCGAAAAGAAGATCGGCCGCACCGAGGAATACGCAAGAAACCTGCTGGAAGACGCGCAGCGCAAGGCTGACGAAAAGAAAAAGGAAACCATCCTTGAGGCCAAGGAAGAGGTCCTTCGCCTGAAGACCGAGCTGGACCGCGAATGCCGCGAGCGCCGCGCCGAGGTGCAGCGCAGTGAGCGCCGCATCCTGCAGCGCGAGGAATCGCTGGATAAAAAGCAGGACGCCCTGGAAAGCCGCGAGGAGGCGCTGGGCAAGCGGCAAAACGAGCTGCAGAAGATGCAGGAGGATATTGAAAACGACAAGCAGCGGCAGGTGGCTGAAATGGAGCGCATCGCCGGCATGACGCAGGACGAGGCCTGCCAGATGCTGGTCAGCCGCATCCAGAAGGACGCCTACCACGACGCCGCCGCCATGGTGCGCGAGATCGAAACCCGCGCCCGTGAGGAAGGCGAAAAGAAAGCCCGCAACATCATCGCTCTGGCCATTCAGAAATGCGCCGCCGACCATGTGGCCGAAAGCACCGTCAGCGTGATCAACCTGCCCAACGACGACATGAAGGGCCGCATCATCGGCCGCGAGGGACGCAACATCCGCGCGCTGGAAACCGCTACCGGCGTGGACCTGATCATCGACGACACGCCCGAAGCGGTGATCGTCAGCGCCTTTGATCCCGTCCGGCGCGAGATCGCGCGCATCGCGGTGGAGCGCCTGATCATGGACGGCCGCATCCACCCCGCCCGCATCGAGGAAATGGTGGAGAAGGCCCGCAAGGAAGTCGATCAGCAGATCCGCGAGGCGGGCGAGCAGGCCGTCTTTGAAACGCACCAGCACGGCATCCACCATGAGCTGGTCAAGATCCTGGGCCGTCTGCGCTACCGCACCAGCTACGGCCAGAACGTGCTCAAGCATTCCATTGAGGTCAGCCACCTGGCCGGCATGATGGCCGCCGAGCTGGGCGCGGACGTGGCGCTGGCCAAGCGCGCGGGCCTCCTGCACGATATCGGCAAGGGCGTTGACCACGAGGCCGAGGGCACGCACGTCACGCTGGGCGCGGAGCTTGCGCGCAAGTACCGCGAGAGCCCCGACGTAATCCACGCCATTCTGGCGCACCACAACGACGTCGAGCCCCAGACCGTCGAGGCCGTGCTGGTTCAGGCCGCCGACGCCATCTCCGCCGCCCGCCCCGGCGCGCGCCGCGAGAGCCTGGAAAACTACATCAAGCGCCTGGAGAAGCTCGAGGAGATCGCCAATTCCTTCCCCGGCGTGGACAAGTGTTTCGCCATCCAGTCCGGCCGCGAGGTGCGCATCATGGTCAAGCCCGAGGACATCACCGACGACGGCACCAAGGTACTGGCCAAGGAAGTGGCCAAGCGCATCGAGAAGGAGCTGGAGTATCCCGGCCAGATTCGCGTCAACGTCATCCGCGAGACGCGCAGCACCGAATACGCCAAATAAACGGGATGGTTACGCCCGGCGGCAGCGTCCGCCGGGCTTTTTATGCGCCCGCGAGCTTGCGATTCCGGAGAAGTATGGTATACTGTATTCATCCTGAAGCGTTCGTTCTCTCAGCCATAGATTCACTCGGAAAGGAGCCCGCCCTATGATTCTGGACCGATGGGAAAACGCTCTGCGCTATCTGGGCCTCAGCCCCGAAATGGATGTCGCGCTCCGCTTCCTCTCCGGGCTGACCCCCGGACAGCTTGCCGTAAACACCCGTGTGGAGCTTCAGGGCAGCGACGTGTTCTATTTCGTCAGCGAACCCGTGCTCGCCGCGCGCCCCATGAACTTTGAGTATCACAGGCGCTATGCCGACATCCATGTGCCCATCACGGGCACGGAGCGCATCGCGCTCTGCTCCGCCTCCGCCCGGCCCGCCGACACGGCCTTTGACGTCGAAAAGGATATCGGCTTCTTCCCCGGCCGCGCCGTCAATACGGTCAGGGTGCCCATCGGCTGGTTCTGCATATGCTTTCCGGACGACGCGCACGTGCCCTGCCTCAGCGGCCCGGAGGAACACGCCATCGTCAAGCTGGTGCTCAAGGTCCGGGCATCCTGAATCCCGCGGTACACTGGGAGGTACGTATGAAGATTGCCGTTTTGATTCCCTGCTACAATGAATCCAGGACCATCGCCAAGGTGGTGGCCGATTACCGCGCGGTTCTGCCGGAGGCGGATATCTACGTCTACGACAACAACTCCACCGACCATACGGACGACATCGCCCGTGAGGCCGGGGCCATCGTGCGCTACGAATACCGCCAGGGCAAGGGTAACGTCATCCGCACGATGTTCCGCGAAATTGAGGCGGACTGCTACCTGATGATCGACGGGGACGACACCTATCCCGCCGAAAACGCAAGAGAAATGGTGGACCTGGTGCTGAACAAAAAGGTGGACATGGTGGTGGGCGACCGCCTGAGCGCCACGTACTACACCGAAAACAAGCGCCCCTTTCACAACCTGGGCAACCGCCTGGTCAAGCGCCTGGTCAACACCATCTTCCACGGCGACGTGCGCGACATCATGACCGGCTACCGTGCGTTCAGCTATCAGTTCGTCAAGTCCTTCCCGGTGCTGTCGCAGGGCTTTGAGATCGAAACGGAAATGACCATCCATGCCCTGGACAAGAACCTGAGCCTCAACAGCGTGCCCGTGGAATACCGCGACCGCCCTGAGGACAGCGTGAGCAAGCTCAACACCTATTCCGACGGCCTGCGTGTTTTGCGCACCATCGCCCGGCTGTACAAGGAATACCGGCCCCTGTCCTTCTTCGGGCTGTTTGCGGCGCTCTTTGGCGCGGCAGGGCTGATCCTGTTCATCCCTGTGCTGGCGGAATACTTCCGCACGGGCCTGGTGCCCCGTTTTCCCACGCTGATCGTCAGCGGCGTAATGATGACCTTTGCGCTGCTTTTGCTGGTATGTGGCTTCATTCTGGACACCGTGGCCAAAAAGCACCGCCAGCTGTTTGAAATCAACCTCAACCTGCTCAGATTGACCCACGACAAGGAGACATGCTGATGGCAAGCCGGAACGCCTTTCGCATCCCGCGCGCCTTCCTCTGCGTGGCGCTGGGCATGGCCAGCGCCATGTGCTTCGTGGTGGATGCCGAAGGCTACGTGGGCATGAGCGCCCTGCCCGCCGCCTCCACAAGCTATCTGTGGAGCGCGCTGGCGCTGTGCTTTGCGCTGCTTCTCTATCACGTGCACGTGCGGCGCGGCATCCGGCCGGGCGTGGCGGCGCCGCTTTTGGGGCTTTTGTTCGGCGTTCTGAATACCTTCGGGGGCCTGCTGTTCGCCTATGACAGCTGGGCCATGCTCCTTTCGCCCGTCACGCTGGCCATGACGCTTCTGCGCTCCGTGGGGCAGGCCGTACCCATGGCGGCGCTGCTGGCCTGGGTGGACGCCTCGCTTCGCGGCGGCGCGCTGCATCGGCCGGGCGCGCTGGATGCCGCGCCCGTGCCTGCCGCGCTGAAACCCCTGTGGCGCTGGGCCTCGCGCCATGAGACGGCGGCGTGCATGCTCCTGCTCATCCTGTGCTGGTCGCCGTATCTGATCGCGTTTTTCCCCGGCACCGTGTGCTGGGACCTGGGCGAGATGGTCGCGCAGTTCTTCGGTCAGCGGCCCATGGACACCTGGCATCCCGTTTTCCTGACCTGGCTGATCGGCGGCTGCGTATGGCTGGGGCGCCTTGTGGGCAGCGACAACCTGGGCGCGGCTCTCTATACGCTGATTCAGACCGCGCTGCTGGCGTGGGCGCTGAGCAGTGCCCTGCGCCTGATGCGCAGCCTGCGGCTGAATCGCGCGGCACGGCTGGCTGCCGCCGCCTTTTTCGCGCTGCTGCCCATCTGGGGCGGATACGCGCAGTTCATCAGCAAGGACACGCTGTACACCTCCGCGCTGCTGCTGTTTACCCTGTGCCTGATCCGGCTCTTGCTGGCGCGGGAGGAGCGGCTCTCCGTCCGGGCCGGACGGGAGGCTGCCGGGCTGTTCGTCTGGGGGCTTCTGACCTGCCTGATGCGCTCCAACGGGCTGTACGTGATTTTGCCCACGGCGGTGTTCGCCGTCGCGTTCGCGGTCCGGGGACGGGTGCGGCTCAGCGTGGGCGGCGCGCTGGCGGGGGCGGTGGCCTGTGCGCTGCTGTTTTCCCACGTGCTTTTGCCCGCGCTGGGCGTGCGCGACGAAACGGCCAGCGGCCTGTACTCGGTCTGCTTCCAGCAGAGCGCGCGGGTTTTGCGCGACCATGGCGATCAGGTCACGCCCGAGGAATACGCCGAGATCGACCGCGTGCTGGACGCGGAAAATCTGGCGGAGCTCTACGAACCGTGGATTTCCGACCCGGTGAAGTACACCTTCCGGCAGTACGGGCAGGGCGCGGAGGCCGAAAAGGCGGCCCTGGCGCGCTACCGCAAGACATGGCTTTCGATGCTTTCCAAATATCCGCTCACCTACGCGGAGGCGTTCTTTGCGGGCAACGTGTCCTACTACACCTTCATGCCCAAGCTGGAGGGCGAAACCTACAACCAGCAGGCGGGCAACCGCCTGGTGTTTGAAACCTACGAGCTGGGCGAGGACCCGCGCTTTCTGCATACCGAGCAGATCGCCGCGCTGGAGAACGCGCGCACGCTGCTGGCGGTGTTTGCCCGCGGCATCCGCCACATTCCCCTCTTGGGGCTGCTCTACGCCTGCGCCACCTACACGTGGCTGCTGGCGGGCGCGGGGATGAGCGCCGTGCGGCAGCGGCGCTGGCGGCTGCTGGTGGGCTTTTTGCCCGCGTTGCTTACGCTGGGCGTGTGCATGCTCGGCCCGGTGAACGACTATTTCCGCTACTTCCTCCCCATCGTGGCCATGACGCCGCCGCTGCTGGCGGCGGCGGGCTCGCGGTAGCCGTTTCGTCACACCTGCAAAACCTCGCCCCTCCTTTCCGTGCGAAAAAGGAGGGGCGCTTTTCGCCGTCGAATGTGAAAAAAGGCGATTCTTTTCAAAAACGAACGGAGGTAACGAATCCATGAAAAAATATCTGGCCCTGTTGCTGATCATGGCCCTGGCCGCCGCGCCCGCCGCGCTGGCCGAGGACGCCGCCACTCCCCTGCCCTTGGGCGCGACCTTTGAGATGGACGGTCCCGCGCTGGTGGAGGCCATCGGCGGCGACGCGGAGTTTGTGCCCTACTTCGAGGATGACGACACCGAAACAGGCAATATCCAGCTTTCAAACGTGGATCTGGGCATCGGCGGCATGACCGCTACCTTCGCGTGTTTTGACGTGCAGCGCATCAACAGCGCGCGTGAGCCGCGCCTGAGCCTGGTCTCCGTCACGCTGGACCCCGGCGACAACAGCATCGCCTCCTTCCGCTCGGCGCTGGAAGCGCTCACCACGGTGTACGGCGAGCCCGACAACAACCCCTTTGACGAGGCCGCCACGGACATGTACGTGGAGTACGGCATGCTGGACGCCTCCTGGGTCAAGGAGGATGTGCGCATCTACCTGTCGCTGCAGCGCATGTATGAGGACTATCTGGAGCTGAGCTTTTCGCCCAGGATCTGCTTTGACGCCTCCGACCTGGACGTGTAAGGACGGTAAGCAAAAAGGAGCAGGAAATGAAATGCTTCCTGCTCCTTTTTCGTTTGCCGTCTTTATTTCAGGTATTCGCCCACCAGCCGGTTGACCAGCGCGCCGTCGGCCTTGTCCTTGACCTTGGGCATGAGGGCCTTCATCAGCTTGCCCTTGTCCCTGGCCGTGGGCTCGCTGAGGCCCAGCTCGGCCAGCGTCGCCTCGATCACCTCGCGGATGGCGGCCTCGTCCATGCGCGCGGGCGCAAATTCGGCGTACACCGCCATGCGCAGCCGGCACTCCTCGATCACATCGGTGCGGTCCGCAGGGGTGGTGTCCAGCGTCTCCTGCGCTTCCTTGATTTCGCGGTAGACCACGGCGTTGGCCTCGTCCTCGCTGAGGTCCTCACGCTTGTCGATGGTCTTGGCCTTGAGCGCGGACAGCAGCAGCGAAAGCGCCTCCTTGCGGGGCTTGTCGCCCGCCTTGAGCGCGTCCATCATGGCCTTTCTGACAACATCCACCTTGGTCATTGTTTACTCCCTCCCAAATATGCGGTTTCATGGTATAGTATATCACAGCGGGCAAGGCCCGCAAAGAAGGAGGCGCCGCCATGGACCTGACCATTTCCTGCTTTGACCCCGCGCTGATTGCGCGCAGCGGCCAGTGCTTCCGCATGTGCGAGGGAAAGGGCGGCGTCGTGACCGCGCTGGCCGGGCCGGACCGGGTGCGCGTGAGGCCGCTGGGCGCAGAGCGCTTCCGCTTCGACTGCACACCGGAGGATTTCGAGCGCCGCTGGCGCGCCTACTTTGACCTGGATACGGACTATGAGGCCATCCAGCGCGAGGCCGCCGGTCAGGATGAGTCCCTCGCCCGTGCGGCCTGCGCGTGCCGGGGCCTGCGCATCCTCAGGCAGGACCCGTGGGAGACGCTGGTGTGCTTTCTGATTTCCCAGCGGAAGAGCATTCCCGCCATCCGCACCTGCGTGGAGGCGCTGTGCGCGCGCTGCGGAGCCAAAGTGGGCCGGGGACGGGGGCGGTACTTTGCCTTTCCCGGCCCGGAGGATCTGCTTGGGGCGGGCGAAAGGGGCCTGCGCGCCTGCGGGGCGGGATACCGCGCGCCCTATCTGCTGGACGCGGCGCGCCGCGTGGCGGACGGGCGGACCGATCTGGCCGCCATGGCCGCTCTGTCCGATGATGCGCTGCTGGAGCAGCTTAAGACCATCCACGGCGTGGGCGTAAAGGTGGCCAGCTGCGTGATGCTCTTTGGCTATCACCGCCTCGCCTCCGCGCCGGTAGACGTGTGGATTCGCCGCGTGATCGACGAGGACTACGGCGGCCGGTCGCCCTTTCCCGCCTACGGAGCGCATGCGGGCATCTTCCAGCAATACCTGTTTTACGGGCGCATTGCCCAGAAGGGCTAGCGCGTGCGCCTGGGCCGCCGGTGCCTGCGCACCTGCGGCTTTTGAATGTCGTCGTGCTTTTCGCCCTTCAAGCGGAACAGCTCGTCGCGCAGCTTGGCGGCGCGTTCGAAGTCGAGGTTCCTGGCGGCGGAGAGCATCTGGTCCTCCACGCTCTTCATCAGCTCCTGAAGTTCCTCGTCGCTCATGTCGTCGGGCTTGTGGTCCTTCATGCTGTCGGTGATGCGGATGAGGGCCTGCACGGTGCTCCTGACGCTCTGCGGCGTGATGCCGTGGAGCTTGTTATATGCCTCCTGAAGGGCGCGGCGGCGGTTGGTTTCGTTCATGGCGCGTTCCATGCTCTCGGTGAGCACGTCGCCGTAGAGGATGACGCGGCCGTCCACATTGCGCGCCGCGCGGCCGATGGTCTGGATGAGCGAGGTTTCGCTGCGCAGAAAACCCTCCTTGTCCGCGTCCAAAATCGCCACAAGGCTGACCTCCGGCATGTCCAGTCCCTCGCGCAGCAGGTTGATGCCCACCAGCACGTCGAACTCACCCAGCCGCAGATCGCGGATGAGCTGGGTGCGCTCCATGGTTTGAATGTCGGAATGCAGGTAACGCACGCGGATGCCCAGGTTTTTCAGGTAATCCGTCAGGCTTTCGGCCATGCGCTTGGTCAGCGTGGTCACCAGCACGCGGCCGCCTTTTTCCGTGGTACGGTGGATCTCCCCCACCAGATCGTCCACCTGACCGGTCGCGGGCCGAAGCACGATCAGCGGGTCGATCAGCCCCGTGGGGCGGATGATCTGCTCCACCGTGTTTTCGCTCAAGCCCAGCTCATAGGCGGCGGGGGTGGCGCTGACGTAGATGGTCTGGTTCTGCCGGGCGCGGAACTCGTCAAAGAGCAGCGGGCGGTTGTCATAGGCGCTGGGCAGGCGGAAGCCGTAATCCACCAGGCTTTTTTTGCGCGCGCGGTCTCCGTTGTACATGGCGCGGATCTGCGGCACGGTGACATGGCTTTCGTCAATGAACATCAGAAAATCCTTGGGAAAATAGTCCAGAAGCGAATACGGCGCGTCGCCGGGCTTGCGGCCGTCAAAGTAGCGGCTGTAGTTTTCAATGCCCGTGCAAAAGCCGATCTGGCGCATCATTTCAATATCATAGCGCGTGCGCTGCCGCAGGCGCAGGGCGTAGAGGGGCTGCCCCTCGTCCTCCAGCTCCCTGGCCCGCACCTCCAGGTCCCGCTCGATCTGGTCGATGTTTTCGTTCATCTTTTCGCGGTCCATGGCATAATGTGTTGCGGGAAAGACCACCGCGTGCTCCAAAGTGCTCAGCACGTTGCCGCTGACCACCTCGATCTCACGGATGCGGTCAATCTCGTCGCCGAAAAACTCGATACGGAGGGCATGCTCGCGCTCGTTGGCGGGAATGATCTCCAGCACGTCGCCGTGCACGCGGAAGCTGCCGCGGGTGAACTCGTAGTCGTTGCGCGTGTACTGGATCTCCACCAGGCGCTCGATGAGCTTGTTGCGGCTGATCTGCATGCCGGGGCGCATGCTGACCATCATGCCCTCGTATTCGCTGGGATCGCCCATGGAATAGATGCACGACACGCTGGCAACGATGATCACGTCGCTGCGCTCGCGCACGGCGGCGGTGGCCGAGTGGCGCAGGCGGTCGATCTCCTCGTTGATGGAGGCATCCTTTTCGATGTAGGTATCGGTGGAGGCGATGTAGGCTTCGGGCTGGTAGTAATCGTAATAGCTGACGAAATACTCCACCGCGCTGTCCGGGAAGAAGGCGCGCAGCTCGCTGCACAGCTGGGCCGCCAGCGTCTTGTTATGCGCCAGGACCAAGGTGGGCTTCTGCACCTTTTCGATGACGGACGCCATGGTGAAGGTCTTGCCGCTGCCGGTCACGCCCAGTAGCACCTGGTCGCGCTTTCCTTCCAAAACGCCTTTGGCCAGCGATTCGATGGCCGCGGGCTGGTCGCCGCTGGGCGGATAGGGGGCTTTGAGCACAAAGCGATTCATGGCAAAAGGTCCTTTCGTAAACTGCCTTCTGATTATAGCATGTTTCCCCGGCGCGGTACAGCCCGCGCGGCGCACCCGGACCGCGTCCAAAAAAAAACTTCCACCGGCCGCCGCGCCTCCTCGCCGCCCGCGGACCCTATGCAAGCAAAAGCCGGTTTCCAGCAGGCCGGAACGCCGCTTTGACGAGCGCTGAAAAACGTTTCCACGCAACATGAGCGGCATGCGCGGCGGCCAAAATGAGCGCGACGGGAGGGAATGAACATGACAGAGCACTTCCAAAAGCAGCGCGTCGCGCTTACCGAGGTGATGCCGCCGTGGCGACCTATCTGATCCGCCATACGCCCCGGCTGAGCGGCGAGGTCGAGGTGAGCACGGCCAAAAACGCCGTGCTGCCCATCCTGGCGGCGGGGCTTTTGACCGAGGACCCGCTTATCATCAAGGAGGTTCCGCGCATCACCGATGTGGAAACGCTGGTGAGCATTCTCAGGGACTGCGGCGCGGAGGTCAACCGCAGCGGCGCGGACCTGTCCATCTGCGCCCTGCAGCCGCAGAGCCCGCGAAACGAGGAGCGCATGCGAAAGTTGCGCGCAAGCATTCTGATTCTGGGGCCGATTCTGGCACGCACGGGCAGCGCGTGCGTGGGGCTGCCGGGCGGCTGCGCCATCGGCCAGCGGCCCATCGACCTGCATCTCAAGGGGTTGCAGACGCTGGGCGCACAGGTGCATCCGCTGGGCGGCATGCGCCAGCTCAGCGGCCGGCTGACCGGCGCGCGCATCTACCTGGACCTGCCCAGCGTGGGCGCGACGGAAAACCTGATGATGGCGGCCAGCCTGGCCCGCGGCTCAACCACGCTGGAAAACGCGGCCAAGGAGCCAGAAATTGTGGATCTGGCCAACTGCCTCAACCAGATGGGCGCGCGCATCACGGGCGCCGGCACGGGCACGGTGAATATCGTGGGCGTGGAACGCCTGCACGGCGCCATCTACCGGCCCATCCCGGACCGGGTGGAGGCCGGCACGCTGCTCTGCGCCGCCGCCATCACCGAAGGCAGCGTGCTGGTGCGGGGCGCGTGCGCCGAGCACCTGAGGTCGCTTCTGTTCAAGCTGGCGGAAACCGGCGTGGGCATCCGCGAAACGCCCGCGGGCATTCGCCTCAGCGGCACGGCCGTTTCACCCTTCGAGCTCCGCACCTTAGCTTACCCGGGTTTTCCCACGGACATGCAGGCGCCCATGACGGTCGTGGCGCTCCGCTGCCATGGCGCCAGCCTGCTCAACGAAACCGTGTTTGAAAACCGCTTCATGCATGTATCGGAATTATGCCGCCTGGGTGCGCGCATCCGGGTGGAAAACAACGTGGCCCTGGTGGAAGGCGGCCATCCGCTGCGCGGCGGCGTGGTGCGCAGCACGGACCTGCGCGCGGGCGCGGCCATGATGCTGGCCGGCATGATCGCCTCCGGCGAAACGGTGCTGCAGGACCCTGCCGGGCATATCGAGCGCGGCTATCAGGACCTGCCGCAAAAGCTGCGAACGCTCGGCGCCGAAATTGAACAGATCGAGGACTGTGCCGGGAGCTGACAGGCCGCCCGCCCCGACGGGCGGGCCGCCGGCGCGTTCCTCCGAAAAGAATTTTCCGGCTGCCCTTGACAGCTTGCCTTTTAGGTGATATTATACTGCCACGTTATCGCACTAAAGCGGTCGCGAGAAGGAGCGTGTTTTGGGTATGAAAAAGCTGTTTGCCGTTCTGTTGGTCCTGATGCTGGCGGTCTGCGGTTTTGCCGCGGCCGAGGGGGATACCTCGGTTGAAAACATTGTGGAAAAGGGCACCTTTATCCTGGGCCTGGACGACAGCTTCCCCCCGATGGGTTTCCGGGATGAAAACAACGAGATCGTGGGCTTTGACATCGACGTGGCCAAAGAGGTCGCCGCGCGGCTGGGCGTGGAGTTCATCGCGCAGCCCATCTCCTGGGACGCCAAGGAGCTGGAGCTGGCCTCCGGCACCATCGACTGCATCTGGAACGGCATGTCCATCACCCCCGAACGCGAGGAGAGCATGGCCATGACCTTCCCCTACCTCAACAATCAGATGATCTTCTACACCCGTGCCGACGCGGGCATCGACAGCCTGGAGGATCTGGCGGGCAAGTCTGTGGCGGTGCAGAACGGCTCCTATGCCGAAGAGCTGCTAGGCGGCGACTATGCCGACCTGGCCGCGACCTTCTCGGAGGTGCTGGGCTTTGACGAGTACCTGACCGCCCTGATGGACCTGCAAAACGGCGGCTGCGACGCGGTGCTCATGGACCTGGTGGTGGGCGACTACCGCATCAACGGCATGGGCGCGACCGACCTGAAGGCCGCCGTAGCCCTGACGGACGACAACTACGGCATCGGCTTCCGCAAGGAGGACATCGCCCTGCGCGACAAGGTCGAGGAACTGCTGATCGAAATGAAGAAGGACGGCACGCTGGAGAAGATCTCCACCCAGTGGTTCGGGTCGGATATCACGGTGGTGCCCGGCGAGTAATTCCCGTATTCTCCGGAAGGGGGAGGCCTGCGCCTCTCCCTTCCGCGCACGAAAGGAACCTCCATGACCATCAAATTCTTTAATGACCCGGAGCGGCTGTGGAAGCTGTTCACGCTGATGCTGGACGGCGCCGGGGTGACGCTGAGCATCTTTTTTTTGACGCTGGTGTTTTCCGTCCCGCTGGGCATGCTGGTGGCCCAGGGCCGCATGAGCCAAAGGCGCCTGGTGCGCTCGCCGCTTTCGTTTTACATCTACATCATGCGCTCCACGCCGCTGATGCTGCAGATCATGTTCATCTACTTCCTTTTGCCGCAGGTGCTGCCCTTCCGGGTGGACCGGTTTTGGGCGGTGATTTTTGCGTTTGTCATCAATTACGCCGCCTACTTTGCCGAGATCTTCCGATCCGGCATCCAGTCCATCCCCGCGGGCCAGTACGAGGCCGCCAAGGTGCTGGGTTATACCGGCGGGCAGACGTTCCTGCACATCATTCTGCCGCAGGTGGTCAAGCGGGTGCTGCTGCCCGTGGCCAACGAGGTCATCACGCTCATCAAGGATACGGCGCTGGCCTCCACCGTGGCGGTGGTGGATCTGATGACCGTGGCGAAGAAGCAGGTATCCAGCTCGTCGTCCATCGAGCCATACGTGGTGGCGATCGTGCTCTACCTGGTGCTCAACGGCGCGGCCGAACAGCTGTGCAAGCTGGCCGAACGCAAGATGAGCTATTACCGCTAGGAAGGAGGACGTCCGCATGCTGTGTGCAACCGATATTCATAAAGGCTTCGACGGGCTGGGCGTGCTCCGGGGCATCGACCTGAACGTGGAAAAGGGCGAGGTAGTGGCGCTGATCGGCCCCAGCGGATCGGGCAAGAGCACGCTTTTGCGGTGCCTGAACCAGCTGGAAACCGTGGACAGCGGCACCATTGTGCTCGACGATATCACGCTCTGCCGCACCCGCGGCGGCAAGCTCACCTATGCCGACCCGGCCACCCTGCGCCGCATCACGCTGAAGATGGGCATGGTGTTCCAGTCCTACAACCTGTTTCCGCACATGAGCGTGATGCAGAACCTGACCGACGCGCCCATGCGCGTCAGGCGCCTTCCCCGGGCGCAGGCCACGGAGCGCGCGCGAGAGCTGCTGGCCAAGGTCGGCCTTTCCGACAAGGCGGACCAGTACCCCTACCAGCTGTCCGGCGGCCAGCAGCAGCGGGTGGCCATCGCCCGCGCCCTGTGCATGGACCCGGAAATCCTCTGCTTTGACGAGCCCACCAGCGCCCTGGACCCGGAGCTGACCCAGGAGGTGCTGGGCGTGATGCGTGAGCTGGCGCGCGAGCGCATGACCATGCTGGTGGTCACCCACGAAATGAGCTTCGCCCGCGACGTGGCCGACCGGGTGATCTTTATGGAGGATGGCCTCATCGTGGAGGAAGGGCCTCCGGAACAGATTTTCCACTCCGACAATCCCCGCACGCGGCAGTTTGTCGGAGGAAACTGAACGCAAAAACCCCGCGCGGCACAGATTGCCAGCGGGGTTTCCTTTTGCTTTTATACCAGGCGGAAGCCGTTCTCCGCCTGCTTTTCGTGATAGCGGGTGATGAGCGCCTTGATGCGGTCGTAGGGGTTGAGCAGGCTGCTCAGGCTGCGGTCGTGGTTGAGGCTGGCCACGATATAGGAGATATACTTGCTCATATCCGCCTCGATGAACCAGGGCCGCTGCTTGAGTTCCGGCGTGCGGTAGGTCAGGTTGGTGGAGATGATGCGGCTGATGGCCCCCTCTTCGTAGGCGCGGTCGAAAGCCTCCAGCCCGTTGGTGAACAGGGCGAAGGTCGCTGCGGCGAAGATGCGGTTGGCCTTGCGCTTTTTGAGTTCTCTGGCCAGGTCCAGGATGCTTTCGCCGGAGGAGAGGATATCGTCGGAGACGAACACGTCCTTGCCCTCCACATCATCGCCCAGGTATTCATGCGCGATGATGGGGTTGCGGCCGTCTACCACGGTGGTATAGTCGCGGCGCTTGTAGAACAGGCCCATGTCAATGCCCAGCACCGAGCTGTAGAAGATGTTGCGGTCGATGGCGCCTTCGTCGGGGCTGACGATCATCAGATGGTCGCGGTCGATCTGCAAATCGCACTCCCTGCGGAACAGGGCCTTGAGGATCTGATAGCTGGGCTTTACGCTGTCAAAGCCGATCAGGGGCACGGCGTTTTGCACACGCGGGTCGTGCGCGTCGAAGGTGATGATGTTGCTCACGCCCATCTGCTCCAGCTCCTGCAGCGCCAGGGCGCAGTCCAGGCTTTCACGGCTGGTGCGGCGGTGCTGGCGGCCCTCATAGAGCATGGGCATGATGACGTTGACGCGCTTGGCGCGGCCGCCGATGGCCGCGATGATGCGCTTGAGGTCCTGATAGTGATCGTCGGGGGACATGGGCACTTCGCGCCCATACATCTTATAGGTGACGTTGTAAGCTCCGATGTCGGTCAGGATATAGATGTCGTAGCCACGCACGCTGCTTTTGATCATGCCCTTGCCCTCGCCTGTGCCAAAGCGGGGGCAGTGCGCCTCGATCAGAAAGTCGTGCCGGTTGGCGCCCATCAGGGAGAAAAGCGGGGTATCCTCCAAGGCTTCCTGCTGCTCGTACCATTTCATGAGCCAGTTGTTGACCTTCTGTCCCAGCTCCTCGCAGCCCGGCATGGCAATCAGTCCCAGGGGCGCGAAGGGCACGGTCAGAAGGTCGTTGTTCCACGTGCTTACAAAGTCCGTCACAGGCATACTCCTTCTCAAACGAACGTATGTAGGGAGAGACAGAATCAGTATACCGCAAATATCCGTATCTGAAAAGGTCCTTTTCCGAAAAAGCAGACATTTTGACGGTTTTTGTGGAAAAGCTCCATGCTATCCCGGGTTCAAATGGGGTACTTGCGCACATAAAATGCCCTGAAAAGGGGGTGTGTGCGGTGACGGGCGCGGCGGTAGGCGGCGGTCTTTTGCTGGTGCTGATCTTCTCTTCCCAGGCGATGGAGGCTGCATCCCAGGCGGCGCGGGTGTTTGCGAGCGGCGTCATGCCCGCTCTTCTGCCCATGATGGTGCTGTGCCGGCTGCTGCCCGCACGCTCAAATCACGAACATTCCGCATGGCGCGACTATGCCGGGGCGGTGCTCTTCTCCTTCGCCTCCGGATCGCCGGCCAGCGCGCAGCGCGTGCGCGACCTCTGCGGCGCAGGCGCGGTAGCCCCGGGCGCGGCGTTGCCGCTCCTGGCCGCCTGCGGTGTGATGAGCCCCATGTTTTTCACCGGTACGCTGGCACAGTGGACGGGGCTGCGCGCGGGCTGCCGGGTGCTGCTATTGTGTCACTGGGCAGGCGCACTGGCCGCCGCCGGGCTGGTGAAGCTGGCGTCGGGGCATCCGCCGGCGGCGCGCGCAGGCGCCGCCGCGACGCCGCAGCCGCCTGCGCGCGCCGCGCGCCCCTCCCTGCCGGAGGCCGTGACGGAAGCCGCCACAGCGCTTCTGGCGGTATGCGGCGCAATGATGACCTTTGCCATCGCGGCGGGCGTGCTTCGCGCCTTGATTGCAGCGCTCTGGCCGGCCTGGGCAGCGGCGCACGGGCCGCTGCTGGCGGCGGCATGGGCGCTGCTGGAGGTCGGCGGCGGCGCGGCGGCGGTGCTGGAGGCCTGGCCCCGGCCGCCCATGGCGCTTCTGTGCGCGCTGTGCTCGTTCGGGGGGCTGAGCATCTGGCTGCAAAACCTGCTGTTTGTGCCAAAATGCATACGCCCCGCGAAGCTGCTTTGCGTGCGCATGCTCCACGGGGCGCTGTCGGGCGGATTGGCTCTGCTGGTCTTTTCGCTGTTTCCCGGCCTTACGCGGCCTTTTTGAAGATCCAGAACTTGCTGACCACGTAGTTAAAGACCATCACGAACACCAGCACGATCACGCGGTTGACGATGTTGCTCACGCCCACGAGCTTGAGCAGCAGCATCAGCCCCTGCTCAAACACCAGAAAGCTCACCAGCCGGCTCCCGGCAAACTGCACGAGCCCGGTGAGCACCTTTCCCTGATCCTGCGCGCGGAATACCAGCCCGCGGTTGATCCAGTAGGCAAAGAGCACCGCGATCACCCAGGAGATGGCGCTGGCGACGGACATCTGCACGTTGTTGGCCCGGTTGATGGAATCCACCAGCCAGGGGATGAGGTTGCCGTCATAGGGTGCTTTTTCGGCCATGAGAAAGCAAAAGCCATAATGCACCACCATACTCAGCAGCGTGGTCAGCCCTCCGGCAAATATGTAGCGGATCATTTCATATTGCTTTTCATGCTCATCGAGGTATTTCTTCATCTTCTGAACCATAAGTGTCCTTCCTCTCCTCTTTCGCGGTCATTCCTCGCCGTGATCGCCGCGGGCATAGTCGCAGCTGAGCAAATCCTCCGCGGGCAACGTGAAGGGACTTCCCTTCGCCCCGGCGCGCAAAGTGACGGTTTCTCCGTCATAGGCGAGCACGCTGACCGTTTTCTGCATCATTTTGCCGTCCCGCAGAAACACCGCGCGGATCTTGCGGTCATGCTCCAGCGCATAGCGCAAAAAGCGTTTCATTGGCGGTATGCCTCCGGCACCTCAAAGATGCGGTTCTGTCCCCCGTCCGATTCATAAATCACCGGGAACAGCGCCTCCAGCGCCGCCTCGTTGACCGCGTACTGGGCATTCGCGCGCTCATAGGGGCTGACGTAGATATATTCTACCTGATATTCCCTGAGCAGGTCAAGGTTGGCGGCAGGGTTGGCATAGAACGCCGCGATCTCGGCCTGGCGCTCGGTGGTGTTAAAGCCGTGGTAGTAGAGGTAGAGGTCGCTGGAGCACAGGATGGTGCGGCCCGCCAGAGAGCTCACGGGGTTGAGGTGCTGGTTGCCGGTGAGGAAAATGCTGTGTTCCGGGGTGTTCTCCAGCACAAACTCCGCGGTTTCGATGTCGGCGGCGCTGTAGGCCTGGTAGTCGCTCACGCACTCGCGCGCCACGGTGAGCGTGGATGAGGTGAAGCAGCACACCAGAAACAGCCCGGCGATCACCCGCCGGCCCGGCAGGCCGCGCAGGCGCTCGAACGCCTCCATGGCATAGTCCGCGGCCATTGGCAGGCACAGCAGGAACCAGACGTAGAACAGCTTGTTGTTGTCGTATTCGTTGGGCTGGAACTTGAACACCTCGGCCACCGCGTAAATCAGGAACGCGCCGCATGCGATGAGTCGGATCTGCCGCAGGTCGTCCGGCACGGCGGGCGCGTCCTTGGGCTTGCGCCGGCACAGCGCCAGCAGAATCAGCACATAGGGCACGCCCACGTTTTTGAGGTAGAACCACAGATAGGTGTCCACCAGTCCCCGGTTGCCGCGGTTGTTGGCCCAGTTGAACCAGACGCTGAGGAAATGGTCGCTGCCCGTGGCCTGCACAAACGTGAAGGCGATGAGCTGCGGAAGCGACAGCGCCGCCGCCACCGTCCCGTACAGAAGCCAGGGCCGGAACGCCTCCCAGCGGCTTCCCCGGGGCGTGGTGGCCACGCAGTAGGCGCACGCGCCCGCAGAGAACAGCACCAGCGCCAGATAGCTGTGCGTATGCGCCAGCGGAAGCCCGCCCGCAAACAGGCCCAGCAATACGAGCTCGCGCACGCCGTGCTTTTCCCGGCGGCACAGCGGGGGCACGAGGAGGTTGAGCGCCGGCATCAGCAGCGTCCATCCGCCCAGAATGCCGCGCTGGGGCACCAGCATGTCGCAGATGATGTTGACCCAGCGCAGGTTGTAGGGATCGGGCTGATTGGTGGGCGTCTGATAATAGCCCTGCATCACGTTTGCCAGGTTGTCCCACATGGTGGTGACTTCATAGCCGTTCACCGTGGCGTCCAGCGTGTAGAAAAAGCCCAGGCCGCCGTTGAGGAACAAGAGGAAAAACGCCAGTGCCGCCGCCCCGCGCCTTCGGCACAGCTGCATGGCCAAAAGGCCGTAGCCGGCATAAACCAGCGCCATCATCATGGTGCCGGTGAAGGCCATGGCGGTGTTGAGCGGCATGCCCAGCATGAGCATGCTGGTGGCGATGGAGTCCGACAGGTAGGGGTAGGCCATGGTGGCCCCCAGCATCAGGCTGTTTTCCAGCGGGAAGGACGCGTTGACGATGCTGGTGCACACCGCCAGGTGCAGGGACAGGTCGCCATAGGTGCTCTGCCCCACATGATAGGTGCCGTCCGCCGCCAGGCGGATGGAATGCGTGTATTGCAGGTAGCCGCTGAGCACCGTCAGCGGCACGACGCATATCAGCAGCAGCCGGAGCGTCCGCTTTTCCGCCTCGTCAAAGGCGGCGGGCGCACGGCGGTCGCGCCACAGCCAGGCCGCCCCCACCAGCAGCGCCAGCGTGCCCAGCGCCAGCCAGTGCGCCGCATAGCTGAAGCGCACCGCATAGGCCCACAGGACCGGCAGCCACATCAGCAAAAGCACGCCCAGCGACAGGCCCAGGTAGACGCGCAGCACAGGCTTGAGCCGGGGCAGGAGCAGGCGTGCGATCGCCGCTCCGCCCGATAGAAACAGCATGAGATACACGATGGAAAGCAATCTCCGTCCTCCTTATACGCACAGCATGGAGCGGAAGAACTGCACCGCTGTCTGGAGCGTTCCGTCCGTCACGGTGCACAGGCCCGAAAGCGCCTCCTCGCCCGTGAGCATAAAGGGCGAAAACCGGTAGACCCGTCCGCCCGGCTGGGCATAAAAACGCCCGTCCGTCACAAAGGGGCTGAGGCAGGGCACGATCACCGCCCGCTCAAACTGGATTTCAATGGCCGTTTCCAGCGCCTCCCAGGCTTCGCCGCTGGGGTCGCTGAGCGCGCCCGCGTCCTCGCACATGGAAAAAGTCAGGTGCAGGTCGTCGTTGCCCGCCAGGCAGCGGATGCGATGGCGCGCCTCCGCCGCCCGCACGCCGGGAATCAGCGTCTGGCGGAAGGTCAGCGACGCCTGCGCGGCCGGCGTTTGCGGCGTGCCCGGCGCGCTGATTTCGCATACCGTGCGCTCGCTCACAAAGAATTGATGGAACACCGATCGCTTGCGCCACAAAAACCGCATCAGCGGGAACGTGAGGCGCGGGCTGCGCACCAGCCACCGCTGCAGAAGCGGCGCCTTTTTGCCAAGCTCCGAAAGCATGGTTTCGCTGGCCGCGCACAGGCGCGCCCGGCGGGGACGGCGCGTGAGCCGCGCGCCCGCGCGCAGCAGCTCGTCCACGGGACGGGCCCTCTCGCGCCCAGGGCGGCTGCTCACCTCTCCATCCGCGGTCAGTACGCCCTGGATCTCTCCCTTCTCGCAGATGCCCACCAGCGCCAGCGGCGCGTTTTTGGGAAGATACGTGCGGAACGCCTCCATGGTGGCGTATCCGCCGTGATCCAGCACAAAGCAGGGCGACAGGCTGCGCGCCTTCAGGTGCGCGGCGATGCTCCGGGCCCCCGCGCCGCCGCTGAGCCCGTCCATGCTCAGCGCCAGCAGCAGATCGCCGCCGGGCTGGTATCCCTCGCCCAAAAGCCCTTCCAGCGCCTCCAGCAGCGCCACCACATGGGCGCGCGACAAAGGCACGCCGATGGGCATCTCGTGCGGACATTCCGGCCCGGCCACACCCGCCTCCGCCGCGTCCAGATGGGACACGAACACCAGCGGAGCCGTCCTGCTCGCGCCGGGCATTTCCATAAGCACCGCGCCGTTGTCAAACTGCTTGCTCTCCAGCTTCTCAAACACCAGAGGATAGCTTTCCCGCAGCACGCCCAGCGCCTGCGCGGCGCCCTGCGGCGTATAGGCGGAATAGTCGCTCAGGCGCCGGAGCACGTCGCGCGCACGGCCGTAGTTGAGGGGCGCCAAAAATTCGCTCATGGGGGAGCCTCCGTTTCCAAAAGGGAATCTGCTCATGGATTCGACAAAAGAGCGCCGGGGTCCTCTTTAGCGGGCGGGCAAAGCGCCCCGCCTGCAAAAAGAGGGAGACGGGCAGCTGCCCATCCCCCGTCAAGCCCCTTCGGGCCCGTCAGATGATTCCCTTTTCCTTTGCTTTTCTGATTGCGTCGCTTACGTAAAACACCAAAGCGCACAGCGTGATGCACACGCCCAGCCACAGAAGCAGCAGATCCGGCGTGAGCATCCAGCCCGCGCAGACCTGCGCGAACCAGTCATGGAAATACGTGGCGATCAGGCCCGCGATGAACACGCAGTGCGCCACCTTGCCCACCATGCTGGAGTAGACCACGATGCCGTGCCTGAGCATCACCAGTCCGCCGACGATCATCACCAGCTCCTTCAGGAGCAAGATGATCACCGCCGCCCACGGCACCACCGGCGGAATCACCGGCGATCCGATGGCCATGCTCAACAGGGCCGTCAGCACCATCACCTTATCGGCAAAGGGGTCCACCAGCTTGCCGAAATCGGTGATGAGGTTGTACTTGCGGGCGATGCGTCCATCCAGCAGATCGGTCAGGCTGGCCACAAGGAAGGTCACAAGCGCCGCGTATTTTTGCCCGCTGACAAACAGCGCCACGTACACCGGCACCAGCGCGAGCCGGATCATGGTCAGTACGTTGGGCACATTCAGGTTTCTGCGGATAAATTCCCTGGCGGTCAAAGCGATAGCCTCCTTGCGCTGTGTTCAAGGTTATTATAGCATTAACCCAAGAACCGGCGCAATACGCGAACGCCTGAAAGCAGCGCCGTCCGCCGCCGAAAGCCGCCTTTTGGCGGCTCACCGCGTTATTTGCGGCTGACTTTCACCACGGCGGCCTTGCCCGCAAGCGGCTCGCCGAAGACGTCCTTGCCCTCTCTGGCGCAGCGCGTGATGCGCAGCGTGTCGGCATCCACGGCTTCCACCTCCAGATAGCCGGTTTGCAGAACAGGGGTGTCGCGGCGCTTGAGGAGCAACGCGCGCACGCCCTCCAGCAGCTTCTCGTCCGGCTCGTCCCAGTTCATGGGCGCGCGGTTCCAGGGGTCGGCCATGCCGGTCATGCCGATTTCGTCGCCATAGTACACGGTGGGGGCGCCGGGCAGGGCGCACAGCAGCTTCATGGCCTCCAGATAGCGCTTTTTCGCGCTCTTGAGCTCGCGCTTGCCAAGCGTGATCTTCTCCGCCTCGGCGCGGTCCATCTGCACGGCGCCCTCGCGGTTGAGGCCGCACATCGCGTTGAGGATGCGCACGCGGTCATGGCTGCCCAGCAGGTTCATCAGCGAATAGTAGAACGGCACGGGATAGACCTCCTGCTGATGCAGGATCACCCGGCGCAGCTGGTAGGCGTCGATCACGCCGGTGAAGAAGTCGATCACCGCGCAGCGGAGGGGATAGTTCATCACGCTGTCCAGCATATCGCCCAGGCAGTAGGAGCGGTTCACGCCATAGGCGGTCTTGTTGCTGGCATCCTCCCAGACCTCGCCCAGGAGCGTGGCGTCCGGGTCGGCCTGCTTGACGGCCTTGCGCATCTCAAGCACCATGTCCACGGGCAGCTCGTCCACCACATCCAGCCGCCATCCGCATGCGCCGCGGCGCACCCAGCGGGGCATCACGCCGGTTTCGGCGTTGAGCAGGAAATCGCGATAGGAGGCGTTGTCCTTATTGACGGCAGGCAGCGTGTAGAAGCCCCACCAGGTATCGTACTTGTCGGGGAATTCCTCAAAGCGGTACCAGTCGTAGTAGGGGCTTTCCTGGCTCTGGTAGGCGCCCAGCACGTCATAGCGGCCGTAGCGGTTGAAATACACGCTGTCGGCCCCGGTATGGCTGAACACGCCGTCCAGCAGGATGCGAATGCCGCGCGCTTTGGCCGCCGACACCAGCTCGTCAAAGGCGGCGTCGTCGCCCAGAATGGGGTCGATCTCCTCATAGTTGCCCGTGTCATAGCGATGGTTGGAATGCGCGCGGAAAATGGGGTTGAGGTAGAGGATGCTCACGCCCAGGTCCGACAGGTAATCCAGCTTCTGCTTGATGCCCCTGAGCGTGCCGCCGAAAAAGTCCAGGGCGCGGTTGTCGCCGTTTTCAGGGTCCAGGTCCAGGGTGGGGCGCTCGTTCCATTCCTCGTGGAAGGTGGCGTCCGGATGCGCCGCGGCGATCTTGCGCACGCGACCCTTCTGGCCGTTCTTGTCCTTGAAGAAGCGGTCGGGGAAAATCTGGTATATGATGCCGTGCCGCAGGTATTCGGGGGTGCGGTAGGCGGGGTCGTAGACCGTCACCTGGTAGCTGTCGGGCTGGCCGTCGTAGCACGCGCCCTCGCCGCCCAGCTGGTCGCGGCTGTTGCCGTAGCGCAGATCTCCGTCCGCGCGGCGGATGATAAAGTCGTACCAGAACAGCATGGGCTTGTCCGGCACGGTAACGGTTGCTTCAAAAAGATGTTCCCCCACGGGAACCATGGGATAGATCCGCTCCTGACCGTCCCAGGTGCGCAGCAGCACCTCGGGGCTCTCGTCGCAGGCAAAGCGCAGCGTCAGCCGGTTTCCCGCAGCGACGGGCCCGAGGGGATCGCGGTATTGAGCGTCGTGTGAATCGTGGTATAGCATTTGGTAGATTCCTCCGTTCTGCATGTCAGGGACGTCTTGCAAACATTGCGTATTGTAACACAGGATTTGTCAACGTGCAAATGAAATGGACGCCCTTCCTGCATTTTATGCGGCATGGGATGCAATTATGTCTCCTCTTTGCGTTTTTTTCGTGCGCGCCTTCCTTCGTGTTGACGCGCCCGGACCCGGATGCTAAAATGTTCCGGGCGCATGGTCCCGCTCAATCGGGTCACACTGACCATGGGTGCCCGCTGCACTGTCCCGCTTGGAAAATTTCCTCAAGAAAATTTGAATTTTGTGCAGGAAAAGGGAAGGCGGATTCGTTTGATGAGTGAGCACAGTACGCCCGTGAAGGATGCGCGTCCGGGCATTAAACGGAGGCTCGGACATGCTTAGCTACGAGGAACTCTACGAGAAGTACGCCACGGACGTTCTGCGCGTAAGCTACTTCTACCTCGGCGACAGGCAGCGCGCGGAAGACGTGTGTCAGGACGTGTTCGTACGCCTGATGACCAACGCGCCGGATCTGCAGGAAGGCCGGGAAAAGGCCTGGCTGCTCAAGGTGGCGCTCAACCGGTGCCGCGATCTGTGGCGCGGCGCATGGCTCAAGCGCGTCGTGCTGGGAAGTCCCATGTTTGAGATGATCCCCGCTCCGGACGACAGCGGCAGGCGCGATGATGAGGAAGCCATGATGAAGGCCATCCATGAGCTGCCGCCCACCTTTCGGGAGGCAATTCTGCTGTACTACTACCAGGGCTACGGCATCGGCGAAATCGCCCAGATGCTGGATCTGCCCGAGGGCACCATCTCCAGCCGCCTCTCCCGCGCAAGAAAGAAGCTGGAAAGCATTTTGAAGGAAGAAGGAGGTCTTTCGCAGTGAAACGCCTGGAACAACTGCCTGAAGTGGCTGATCGGCAGCTGGGCGGGCTGACGGCGACGCCCACCCTGTTGGCAAAGGCAAAGCTGCGGGCCGCGGAGATGCCCAAGTCGCGCAGGCGCGGCATCGGTTGGAGACCTGCGCTGGCCCTGTGTGCCGCGCTGGTCCTGTGTGTGGGGGCTGCGCTGTGGGCTTCTGACGGCCATGTGCCCGGCACCCAGCCCACGCCTACGCAGAATGTGCTGGGCAGCCGCTCCGCCGGCGATTCGCACCCCTCCACCGCCGCGCCCCGCACCGCGGCCGACGTGCCGGTGGGCAGTCTGTCCATGAGCGCGGGCAGCGCCAGCTCCAGCCAGACGCTGTTTGCCCAGGGCCAGGGGCAGAGCTTCCCGCTCATCACCATGGACGGCGCCACCTACCGCATGCTCCAGAGCCCCAGCGGCATTTCCAGCTCGCTTCTGGGCGAGGAGCTGGGCCAGATCACCGAATTCAACGTCGAACCCGCTTTGGGCACCAGCGGCATGGTGAGCAACGTGGTCGCCCGCGGGGAAACGGTCTACGCCATCTCCGGCATGAGCGGCGCGCTCGTGGCCGCCCAGGTGGACGGAAGCACGCGCGTATTCCAGCGCGTGAGCTATGCGGGCACCGCCATCATCGGTTCCGAGACGCTGGCCGACACCCTGTGCGACCCGGCCGATGTGGAATGGATGGAGCTGGCCGGAAAGGGCCGCATCTCCGATACGGCCACCGCCCAGCAGCTGATGCAGACTTTGGTGGACTATGCCGACTATCAGGGCACGGCCATGAGCGGTTCCGGTTCGCTGTGCATCGGCCTGAAAAACGGCCTGACGCTGCAGCTGCTGGTCAGCGACGAATCCGTCAGCGCCTGCGGCACGTGGAGCTGCCCGGATTTCTTCGAGGCCTATGACGAGGCCGTCGCCTCCTGACCCATACATGACAAAACCGCCGCGGTGGGAGCTTTCCTCCCCCGCGGCGGTTGTCTTATTCCATCAGCTTTCGGAAGCCCTCGCCCAGCACCTCATGCGCGTCGCTGATGAAGAGGAAGGCGTCCTCGTCCGCCTCCCGTACGATGGCTTTGAGCCGGCCCATTTCCTGCGCGCTCATAACGCACAAGAGCACCGGCCGCTCCTGCCCGCTGTAGCCGCCCTCGGCACGGAGCACCGTTACGCCGCGGTCCAGCCGCTGCATGATGTCCTGCTTAACCCGTTCATGCTGGCTGGAGATGATGTAGCAGGCCTTTTCCCGGGCCAGGCCCACCATTACCACATCGATCACCCGGGTGGCGGCATACAGGGCCACAAACGCATACAGCGCATATTCCGCCTCGATGAAGAAGCCGGCCATGAGCACCACGCAGCAGTCGATGGAAAACAGGATGGCGCCTACGGAGATATGCTGGAATCGGTTGTGAATCATGCGGGCCACCATATCCGTACCGCCGGTGGTCGCGCCGCCGCGCAGGATCAGCCCCAGGCCCGCGCCCAGCAGCACCCCGCCAAACACGGCGCCCAGCAGAGGCTGCTGCGTCATTGGCGGCAGCGGAATCAGATCGATCAGCGCCGAGAACAGCACCGTCGCCGCCAGGGACCGGATTACAAACACCCGCCCCATCGCCCGGTACCCGATAATAAACAGCGGTACGTTCATCACCAGACTCGCGGTGCCCACCGGCCAGTGGAACAGGTAATTCAATACTGTGGCCAGGCCGGTCAGCCCGCCCGGCGCGACGTGGTTGGGCACCAGGAACAGCGGATAGGCCAGCGCGCCCAGAAGGCAGCCCAGCGCAATCTGAATGGCGGAGGCGAGATGTTCGTTTTGCAGCAGATTCTTTTTCATGCGTTCTCCTTTGGTTTTGCTGGGCGGCCCCCTTGACGGGAGCCGCCCCTTTTTCTATTGTTCTATTGTGCGTCGCCCTCGCAGGTCATATCCAGCGACACGCCCAGCGCCCGGTCCACGCGGCGCATGCTTTCCGGCCCCAGCGCGCCCAGTCGCCGTCTCAGGCGGGTTTTTTCCAGGGTGCGCACCTGCTCGCACAGCACGATGGACTCGCGCCACAGCCCGCCCTCCCCCCGCGGGATATGCACATGCGTGGGCAAGGCCGGCTTGCCGGTGCTGCCCGTGAGCGGCACGGCGATCACCGTGGGTGAATGCAGGTTTCCCATGTCGTTTTGAATGATGGCCACAGGCCGCGTCCCGCCCTGCTCGCTTCCCACCACGGGGTCCAGCTCGGCCATGTATATATCGCCTCGTTTCATGCTTTCACACTCCGAGGACGGCCCTGCTTTGCTATCATACCATGAAGCGGGCGGATTGTAAAACGCCGCCGCGCTTTTTCCGGACCGCCCACGTCATCCTATGCCGTACCCGCGCGGGGTGTGCCGCTCTATAACGAGCCCATGCGCCCGCTTACCGGCACGGGGCTGTTTGGGCATTGAAGCGCGGCGGGCCTGTACATTTCAGCCGGATTATGATATGGTAATGCCGACGATACCAAATAAAGACAGAGGGCAGGAGAACCACCCATGAAAAAAACCGCTGTGAAACAGGCCCTTCTCTGCGTACTGGCGGCCGGTCTTTGCGCCGGTCTGTTTGCCGCAGCTTTCGCGGCGCTGCCACAGTGCGCCATGCCGCTTTGGCTGCCGTGCGCGGCCGCCTTCGCCGGCGGCGGGCTGTGCGCGTGGCAGGTCCTTGTGCCGCGGGAGGAACGGCGGCGCAAAACCTTTCGCCGCGGCCGGGCGCGCGCGGCGGCGCTGGCCTGCGCGGCGGCGCTGGCCGCGCTGGCGGCCGAGCTGTTCATCTTCAACGACGCGGCTTTTCTGACCCGCACTTTGGAGCCGGAGGAAATCGATCTGGCCCTGGTGGTGGACCAGCATGGCAACTATCCCTCCCTGGACGGCGGGCCCTTTGCGCTGGTTCCCTACGAAAACCGGGAGCTCAACATCACCGTCAGCGATCTCTACACCCAGGTGGACAGCCTGCGCGTGCGCATGAGCGGCGATGCGGTGCTGGTGGAGGTAGAGGTCTTTTGGGAGGATGAGGAAAGCGCCTATCTGGCGCAAAGCGTGCACACCGGCTACCATTCGCCCGGAGAGACGCCCTACGAGTGCGTCGTGCACTCCTCCGGCATGGTTTACAACATGAGCATCCACTTCCGGGTCGACGCGTACCAGGATCAGGAAATTTATGTGGACAGCATCGAGATCAACCCGCCGCTCGGCGTTCACTGGCGGCCGCTGCGTATGGGCATTGTCGCGCTCGGCGTATGGCTGGCTCTGTGCATGGCCCGCTTCCCCTGGCGCCGGGTGGTCTACTGCCCCGGCAGGGGCCGCCACCGGGCGGTGCTGGCGGCGTGCATGCTGATCACGCTGCTGATCTACGGCGGGTTTGCGGTGGCGGCATATCCGCAGGAGGGGATGATCGGCCTCCTCTCGCGCAGCGACGCCGCGCAGGGGTATGGCGATCCCTATGCGGCGCTGTTTGAGGCGTTCCAGGCGGGGCGGCTCTCCGTGCTTGAGGAGCCGTCCGAGGAGCTGCTGGCGCTGGTCAACCCCTATGACCCCTCCGAGCGAAACGAGATGGGGGTGAGTTTCCTCTGGGACTATGCTCTCTATGACGGCCAGTACTATGTCTACTACGGACCCGCGCCGCTGCTTTTGATCTATTATCCCCTCTTCTGGCTGACCGGCATGCTGCCGACGGAAGCGCTGTGCGCGGTGATCATCGCGCTTGCGACCATTCCCGCAATGTTCTATGCCGTCTGCGGGATCGCCCGGCGCTATGTGCACAGGCCCAACCTGTTTTTGCTGGCGCTGGCGTGCATGACGGCCTGTCTGTCCGCGGCGGGTCCGTCGCTGATGTGCGTAGCGGGACGGTACAACAACGTGCTGGCGCTGACCGTATGCATGATGGCGGCGACGGTCGGCCTGGGCCTGCACGCGGTCAGCCATGGGACCGCCTCATGGCGGAGGACGGCGGATTTCCTGCTGTGCGGCGTGTGCTTTGCCCTGCAGGGCATGTGCCGCGCCAACACGCTGCTGATGACCACGGCGTTTCTGGCACCCCCGTTTGTGGGGGTGCTGGCGGACAGGGCCGGCACGGTCCGAAGCAAGGCGCGCGACGCGCTGTGCTTCCTGGTTCCGGCGGCGGCGGGCGTCGGGCTGGTGATGGCGTATAACTGGGCGCGCTTTGGTTCCCCGGCGGAGTTCGGACAGCTTTACCAGCTGACGGTAGATGACGTGCATTACAACGTGTTCAGGCCGGAATACATTCCGCTGGCGCTCTACGGCTATCTGTTCCAGCTGCCCGCAACAATGTTCCGTTTCCCCTATCTGATGACCTTCAATGGAATCATCAACGTGACGGGCACGGGGATGGCCAACGGCGGGCTGCTGTCGGTGGCGGCGTTCCCCGTTGCGGGGCTTGCGCTGTTTCTGAGCTGCGGCCTGCGCGCGGGCGTTGCCCAGCGGGCGCTGCGCCGCGAGGCGGGGCTGTCCGTGCGGCTGAGCCTGCTGTTGGGCATGGCGCTGATGGTGATATCCTTCTTCTATGCGGGGCCGGTGGCGCGTTACATCTACGACGAGCTGATCTTCTTCGTCTTTGCCGGCCTGCTGTGCGGGCTGTGCCTCTGCCGTGTGGAGGAGGACGGGACGCCGCTGTTTCCCGGCCGCCTGTTTGTGCTTCTGTGCGTGCTTACGATCCTTGTGGGGCTGCTGCTGGGCGCCGGAAATATTGAAGGCAGAAGTCCCGCGCTCTTTGCGGATTGGATCAACTCCTTCTTCCCCTATTGAGGCGCGGCTCCGGCCGTCTGATTCGCCCCCGGCGCAAGCATTTCTTAAGCCTCTGGCGGCCAAGGCCGCCGTAGCCGGACTTTTTCGACAAGCAGAACGCTCCCCCGGGAAACCCCGGAGGAGCGTTTTGGCACCCGCGGTCAGTCGATGGTGCGTTCGTCGTTGAGCTTTTTGATCATGGCCACGGCCTCCTCGAAGGAGACGGTGCCCAGGTTGTCGCCCTTGCGGTTGCGGATGGTCACGGTACGGCTTTCCGCCTCGCGGTCGCCCAGGACGAACATGTAGGGAATCTTCATCATCTGGGCCTCGCGCACCTTGAAGCCGATCTTTTCGTTGCGCAGGTCCACCTCCGGGCGAAGGCCCGCGCCCGTCAGCAGGTCCGCCACCTCGCGGGCGGCCTCGTCGCTGCGGCTGGTGATGGTCATCACCTTCACCTGCACGGGCGCCAGCCACGTGGGGAACGCGCCGCCGAAGTGCTCCACCAGAATGCCGATGAAGCGCTCGATGGAGCCGAACACCACGCGGTGAATCATCACGGGGCGGTGCTTCTCGCCGTCCGCGCCGGTGTAGGTCAGGTCGAAGCGCTCGGGCAGGTTCATATCCAGCTGGATGGTGCCGCACTGCCAGGTGCGGCCCAGACAGTCGGTGAGGTGGAAGTCGATCTTGGGGCCGTAAAACGCGCCGTCGCCCTCGTTGATCACATACTTCACGCCCAGCTCGTCCAGCGCGCCCTGCAGGCCGTTGGTGGCCAGCTCCCACATCTCGTCCGTGCCGATGGAGTTTTCCGGACGGGTGGACAGTTCCACATGGTAGGGGAAGCCGAAGCGGGTATAGACCTCGTTGATGAGGTTGTACACGCCCTTGATCTCGTCCTTGATCTGCTCGGGGGTCATGAAGATATGCGCGTCGTCCTGGGTGAAGCAGCGCACGCGCATCAGACCGTGCAGCGCGCCGCTCTTCTCATGGCGGTGCACCAGGCCCAGCTCGCCCGAGCGGATGGGCAGATCGCGGTAGCTCCACAGCCTGCGCTGGTAGACCAGAATACCGCCGGGGCAGTTCATGGGCTTGATGGCGAAGTCCGTGTCGTCGATCTTGGTGGTGTACATGTTTTCCTTGTAGTGATCCCAGTGGCCGCTGCGCTCCCACAGGCCGCGGTTTAGCATGATGGGGGTCTTGATCTCCTCATACCCGGCCTTGCGGTGGATCTCGTGCCAGTAGTCCTCCAGGATGTTGCGCAGGATCATGCCCTTGGGATAGAAGAAGGGGAAGCCCGGGCCCTCGTCGCGGATGTCGAACAGGTCCAGCTCGCGGCCCAGCTTGCGGTGGTCGCGCTTCTTGGCCTCCTCGATGCGGTCCAGGTGCTCCTGCAGCTGCTCCTTGGTGGGGAACGCAGTGGCGTAGATGCGGCAGAGCATCTTGTTGTGCTCGTCGCCGCGCCAGTAGGCGCCGGCCACGTGGGTGAGCTTGAAGGCCTTGATGTAGCTCAGGTTGGGCAGGTGCGGGCCCACGCACAGGTCGGTAAAGTCGCCCATCTCGTAGAAGGACAGCACCTCGTCCTCGGGCAGATCCTCGATCAGCTCCACCTTGTAGGGCTCCTGACGTCCCTGCATATAGGCGATGGCCTCGGCGCGGGGCAGCGTGTAGCGCCGCGGGCGGATGCTCTTTTTGGCGCAGTGCTGCATTTCCTTTTCGATCTTGGCCAAATCCTCCATGGTGAAGGGCACCTCGGTGTCAAAATCATAGTAGAAGCCGTCCGCGATGGCGGGGCCGATGGCCAGCTTCGCCTCGGGGAACAGGTGCTTGACGGCCATGGCCATCAGGTGGCTGGCCGAATGGAAGAACACCTTGCGGCCGTCCGGGTCGTCAAAGGTGAGCGGGGTCACGGTCTGGGACTTTGCGATGGGAGCAAACAGGTCGCACAGCGTCCCGTCCTCCAGCCGCACGGCCAGGTACTTTTTCCAGTCGTCGGGCATCTGCGCCTTGAGCAGATCGCCCACGGAGGTGTTCTCCGCCACCTCATAGGCCTTGTCAAACAGGTTCAGAATCATGGGGTCCGTTCTCCTTTCTGTATGTACGGGGACGGAAAACGCCCGCCCCCACATGCGGTATGCGGGGGCGGGCGATGTTCTTTCGCTCGCGGTTCCACCCTGCTTGAAAGCCCCTGCGGGCCTCCACTCATTGGTCGGCGCTGTAACGCGCGCCTCGCGGTCCGTCGGCGGGTGGTGTCCATCGGCTTGTGGCATCCGCCGCTTGCAGCCGGGGCGGCGGTCTCTGATATGCCCCTATCGCCATGGCGCGTCCCGCGTCATCCGAAACACGCTCACTATAGCATTTGCCGTGCCGCCTGTCAAGCGGAAAATCTCAGCGCTTGGGCACCGCCACGCCGCCGGTCTTGTAGATGTGCCTTTCGGGCACCACGCCGCGCACGCTGGAGAGAGGGTAAATGTTGCTCTCCCGACCGATTACCGTGCCGGGGTTGAGCACGCTGTTGCAGCCCACCTCCACGAAGTCGCCCAGCATCGCGCCGAATTTCTTAAGGCCGGTCTCCACGTTTTCGCCCTGGCCGTGCACCACCACGAGGGACTTGTCGCTTTTGACGTTGGAGGTGATGGAGCCCGCGCCCATGTGGGAGCGGTAGCCCAGAATGCTGTCGCCCACATAGTTGTAATGGGGCGTCTGCACGTTGTCAAAGAGGATGACGTTCTTCAGTTCCACCGAGTTGCCCACCACGCAGTTCTCCCCCACCAGCGCCGAGCCGCGCACGAACGCGCAGTGCCGCACCTCCGTGCCCGCGCCGATGATGCACGGCGCGCCCAGATACGCCGTGGGCGCCACCGTTGCGGTGCGGTGCACCCACACCTGCGGCGCTACCTCGGCGTACTGCTCCGGGTCCAGCTTCGGCCCCAGGGCGAGGATCATGTTCTTGATGCCCCCGAGCGCCTCCCAAGGACAGGTAAAGCCCCTGAGATAGTCTGCCGCCAACGTGTGATTCAGGTCGAAAAGGTCCTCCATGGTGTACATGTATTGCTCCGCCTCCTTACAGCCGGTTGTCGTTGTTTCCCGTCAGGGGGCCCGGCGTGACGTCCGTTCCCTCAGCGCCGGACAGATCGTTGTATCCCGCTATGCCTTCCCGCGCCGCGCCAGCCCGGGAAAGGCCTGCTTCCAGCTCACCTGCCGGCCCAGCTGCACCACGTAGCCCGCAAACAGGAAGAACAGGAAATTCAAAATGCTGTAGCTGTCCACAAACAGGTAATGTTCCAGCATGCCCTGCACAAGCAGCGCCGCGGGCAGCAGCACCAGCAGCTTCTGCGCGGGACGGATGATGCTTCCTTTTGCAAACAGCACCCGAATCCCGGACGAAATGACGCGCCACGTCAGCCACAGCGCTGCCAGCAGGCCGGGCACGCCGGTGAGCATCAACGTCTGCAAAAAGGAATTGTGCATGTGGTTGTAGTGCATTTCCACGTTATCATTTACCGCCGGCATCATTTCCAGCTCGTCAAAGCCCTTGAGCATGGCGAGCGGGTGCTGCGCAAACGTGGCCGGAACGGCGCCGTACACGCCCGTGCGCCCCGTGAGCGTAGTCAAATCCGCCAGCAGGGAGCGCTGGGAGATGACCTGCTCGCCGTCGCTGGTGGTGGAAACCACCTTGACCGCCGCGCCAAACCCCGCCACGGCCACCACGGCCACAAGGGCCACCAGGCACACCACTTCCACGATCCTGCGCCATTTGGCGGGAATGGGCAGGCGCTGAAAGCCGATGGCCGCCGCAATGAGCGCGATCAGCAAAAAGGCGATCATGCCCGTTCGCGAATCCGACAGCGGCAATGCCATGAACAGGCCCGCGCCCGCCACGGCGGCGGGAATCAGCACCCACGGTTTCCAGTGGCTCACCACCAGATAGATCAGCATGCACAGGCCGCACAGGCTAAAAGCCGCGGTGAAGTTGGGATGCTGGCTGAGGACGTAGAGCCGGCCATCCTCCATGATGCCGAACTGGCTGCCAAAAAACGGGACGGTAATGACCTCGCCCCGCAGCGCAGCAATCACGCCCAGCCAGCACACCGCCGCGATCACCGCTGTGAGCACCGCGGCGACGCGGTCCAGCGCCCGGCGCTTTTCCACGTCCCTGAGCATGGCGGCCAGCGGAAAGGCCAGGCCGTAGGTCGCCACCATGCAGACGATGCGGTACTGGTTGTAATCATACTGCAGATAATGGTCCCCGTTCAGGGCCCGCGTAAGGGTGTACCAGGCCGCAAGCGCCAGCCCCACCCCATAGATCCGATCCGCGCGGTAGTCCCCGCGGTAGAGGCAGATGCCTGTCATGGCAAAGGCCAGCGCGGCCCCGTAGCTTTGCATCAGCGCATGGCCCCGTTCATAGGTGATAAGGCCCAGGAGCATTACCAGCGCAAAAAGCGTGACCGCCAGCCAGCGCGCATTCCACAGCCGCCGCTCCCCGCGCGTGCGCAGTCCTTCTTCACTCATGCCGTTCTCCCTCCGTTTCCGTCCCGCGGCTGTTACCCCGCTTTTTTACGGACGGTAGCTTCGCCGGAACGGACGCGTGCCGCAGCGCGCGCAAATTTCCAGCTTTTTCATTATATCATACCGCCCCTTTTTTTGACAATCCGATCGTGTTACAGGCGCGCGGCCCGCAGCACCAGTCCGCCGAACAGGCCGGCCACCCACAGCCCCGTCAGGCACCATTTGCCCGCCGTGACAACGGCGGCCACGCGCACCATGCCCGTCCGCCTTCGTTCGGGATATCCGCGCACGGCGCAGGCAAGCAGCGCGTTTTCCAAAAGGTCCGCCAAAGTGCGCAGGCAGGCCGCCGCATCCATGGCCATGCGCAGGGGCGCAGGGTCTGCCACGCTGTTGTTCGCCGCCGCCAGCAGCGCAACGCTCAGCCCGGTATCGGCAAGCCAGAGCCGCCTCATCCGCGCGCGTCCCTGTGAGCCCAGCCGTTCCAGGCCGTCGAAGATCTCCTGCGGCGCATAGCGAAAGTGCAGGTCCGGCCACTGGAAACGCGCGTCCAGCACACGCAGCGGCGGCATCTGCCGCCGGTACATGTACCAGCCTGCCACCGCGGCTCCCGCCGCACCCACAACGCCCACGACCGTCCACAGCGCCGGGCTCATGCCTGTTCCTCCACATTGACTCCCAGGCGCGTGCACGGCACCCGACCCGCCAGCAGGTCCGTGATATGATAGCGGGCATGGCCGATGATGACATTGGTGCCATGCTCCACCGCGCGCAGCGCAAAGGCCAGCTTGGCGCGCGCTCCGTTGGCGCCGGTGCGGCTGGCGCCGCTGCAGTGGCCCATCAGCTCGGTCACGCGGGCGCGCACCTCGGCAAGGTCCCGTCCGCTGACCAGCTTCACCAGCGTAGCGGGATCGTCGCGGTCCAGGTAGATTCCGTCGGTGCTGGTGAGCAAAATCAGGTTTTTGGCGCCCACCAGCTGTGCCACCACCTCGGCGGTTTCGTCGTTATCGACGCACTCCACCACCTCCACACCCTCGGCGCGGCGGCTGGCCAGCTCCATCTTGCGTACCTCTTCATCGCTGACGGGGTCGTTGTAGTTGATGATGGGAATAACCTCCTGCGCAGCCGCCCGCAGGAGCATGCGGTGAATATGCTCGCGGCGAAGGGGATCGTTAAAGTGCGTATGCTCCACCAGCACCTGCCGGATGCCGTATTCGGGGCGGATGAACTGCCGGTAGGTGTTCATCAGAATGGTCTGGCCCTGGGCGGAGTAGTCCACCTTGTCCTGTTCGGTCACGCCGGTCAGCTCGTGCCCCGTGCGTTTGAGATAGTCCAGGCGGCCGATCTCGGTCGCGCCGCTGGTGACCAGAATCATGCCCGGCCGCAGATCGCCGCCCAGGCGCTGAAAGATATTATAGTCGATGGCGTTTTCGTCCTTCTGAATCAGCGCCATGCTTCCGATTTTGACCACCAGGTCCAGCTTTTCCATGCTGTTTCCTTCCCTTCCATCAGCCCTGAGGCTGCTCCGTCAGCACATTCATCCATTGTTTCTTCTTGAAATGCGGGATGCCCACCGCCATTTTGACCGCTTCCTCCAGGAAGGTGCAGGCGTACACCCATTCCAGCGGCCAATGGAACACCAGCGCGGCCAGGCCCGTGCTGGTCACGCCCACCAGCCACAGCGTGCCCACGTCCAGACACAGGCTGAACAGGGTATCGCCGCCCGAGCGGAGCACACCCACGATATTGATGGTGTTGAACGCGCGAAACCAGATGGTCAGCGCGCCGAGCAGCAGAATGAACTGGGCCTTGTCCCGCACCTCATAGGACAGGCCGGAAAAGATGTTGACCAGCGGCCAGCGCACCACGATCACCAGGGCGCCCAGCACAATGCCGGCAGCCACCGCGCCCGCCATCATGCGCCTGGCGTACAGGTACGCCCGCTCGCGGTCCCCCGCGCCAAGCGCCTTGCCCACGATGATGGCGGTTGCGTTCATCAGGGCGAAAATGGCGACCCACACCAGGTCGTTGATGGTGGTACATACGCCCATGGTCGCCACGGCGGCATCTCCCATGCGGCCGTAAAAGACATTGTACATGGTCGTGCCGACGGCCCACAGGCCTTCGTTGAAAATGACGGGGACGACCGTTTTGCTGAAACGGCCCGCGAAGCCTTTTTCCTGCCGCAGCCACTCGGAAGGCCGGGCGCCCGCGGGCAGGCGCATGCCATAGGAAAAGGCGATGTTCATCCCCATGGACACGGCCGCGGAGATGACCGTCGCCAGCGCCGCGCCTCTGACCCCCATGGCCGGACAGCCCAGCTTGCCGAAGATGAAGGCATAGTTGAGCACCGTATTGGTCAGAATGCTCGCAAATCCGGAGAGCATGGGCAGGTAGGTCCTTTCCGCCGCCTTGAGCGTGGCCGCGTACACGTTATCCACTGCGGTGAACAGATAGCCGAATGCCACCACGGACAGATACTCCACCGCGCGGTCAAAGCTCTCGCCCTCGGGCAGGAACAGCGAAATGATCTGCCGGGGCATCAGAAGCGAAGCGCTCATAAACACGCAGGCCACGATGAGCACAAACATCATCGTAAGCCCCATGGCCTGGCGCATGCGGCGGATATCCCGCCCGCCCCAGTACTGGCTGAGGAAGATCGCTCCGCCCGTACAGGTGCCGAAGCTGAAGAGGTTGAACATGAAGGTGACGCGGTTGGCCTGCGTCACGGCGGAGTAGGCCGCGTCGCCCAGTCCGCTGACCATCAGCCCGTCCACGATATGCAAGGAGGCGGTCACCAGCTGCTGAATCACCATGGGCAGCGCTACCATAAACACGTTGCGCATGAAGGGCCTGTCCCATCTCAGGCTGTCCGCCACCAGCCGGCAGGCGCGGGCGGGCATGGAAAGAGCGTTGCGGAGCATAGCGAAATCCTTTCAAAACAAAGCCATCATATTTACGCGCTCAGGCAGGGGGCAGCCCCCTTTTCCGCTTCGCCGCGTTCTTTTATGATATCATGATACAGCAAGCTAAGGCAAGCGGAAAGCAAGAAAAGCAAATGCCGCCCGGAAACGGCGGCTTTATGCTTGCCAACTCGCGCTTGGCATGGTATAATCAGTCTCGGTCATCCGCCCATGGAGAGGTATCGAAGTGGTCATAACGGGGCTGACTCGAAAATTTTCGAAAAAGTGTCAGTTTTGTCCACCTAAAATCCAGTGTTTCTGCGGGGTCCCGCAGTTCGAAAAACCGAATATTTCGCAGTTCTTTCCGTCAGTTCTTTCCAAAAGTTTTGGGAACGATTTTCGGATTGACATATGGAGAGTTGTCCGAGTGGTCGAAGGTGCAGCACTCGAAATGCTGTGTCCCGAAAGGGACCTAGGGTTCGAATCCCTAACTCTCCGCCAGAAAGTCCAGTAAACATGCGGGTTTGCTGGACTTTTCTTTTTTGCCTTTTTGGGGAAACACCTCCAAAATCATGGAAAGAACAGGCTGTTTTTTGGAGAGAACAGGGCGGTTTTTGGGCTTTTTCCTCCATTCGAACCCATAAGTTAGCCCGCCCTGCTGTTGTCCGCAATTTCGGCCCATTTGTTGCCGAAATCCACCGTTTCCGGCAGGGGCATTCCGCTTACCATCGCCTGCGCTGAGGACAGCTTGGAGCTGTAGTCCAGATGGGCGTAGATATTTGCCGTGGTAGAAAAATCGCTGTGCCCTAGCCAGTCCTGAATCTGCTTGAGGGGCACGCCGTTTGCCAGCAAAAGCGAAGCACAACTGTGCCGCAGATCGTGAAAGCG
>DVIV01000046.1 GCA_018710985.1 Candidatus Limiplasma pullicola | reverse complement strand
CCACCTGTTCCCATTCCGAACACAGAAGTTAAGCCCCAGCACGCCGATGGTACTTGGCTGGAGACGGCCCGGGAGAGTAGGTCGCTGCCGCATTCCCTTTCCCCGCTTGCAGTAATGCAAGCGGGGCTTTTCTTTAATCTTTCTGACAGGTGCAAAATACCCCGCGCCGCCTGTTTCGGCAGAACGCGGGGTATTTTGTCTACCTTTGTCTTATTGATATAAGTTTGGACAGTCGATAGCGTCCAGCGGGACCCAGACGCGGTAGCTTTGCTTTGTGGTGGTCCATTCCACCTGCGCCCATTCGTCCTCGGAACGAAGAAACGACACCTTCTGCCCCTTGTCCATGGTCAGCTGATCATAAGCGGCATATTCCTCACCGGGACCATAGCGCGCGGGAACGGTGCGCAGGGCCTTTGCGTCAAAGTACCAGGGGAGAGCGTAGAAAATTTCGCTCGCATCCTCGCATTCAAAACGCTTCAGGCCTGTATAGACCCGGATCAGCTCATCGCGCCAGGGAAATTCACACTCCACCCAGCATGTGCCGCCCTCATCCTCTTCACAGGTGAGTACCGTCACATATTTACCGCGCAGATCAAAGGTACCTGTCTCACGGTACTTTGTGCCGGGACCGTTCCGGGTGGAGAGCTTGTCAACCGCCAGAAGCTGGATGCTTTCGTCATCGTACCCGGCAGCATGGACAAGTCCGGTCGATAGCACCGACAGAAGCAGGGTAAGAAAGATCGCCGTCAGCCGTTTCATGTTCAAAAACCCCTTCGATTATGCAGGTAACGGAAATGGTCAGGATCCGATAAAAAGTCAATACTTACCATATGATACCATCTGGGAAGAAAGCGTGTCAACGAATTCTCTTGCACTTTTTTCAGCTGCATGTTACCTTTTGGAAGTCCTGTTCGTCTATAGGGTAGAGGGGGGAAGAGGATGGACAGGGAGGAGCTGGGGCGTCAGGCATGGGAGATGCGCGCGGCGCTGCTGAGGCTGGCCATGAGCATCCTCAAAAGGCCGCAGGACGCCGAGGATGCGGTGAGCGATGCAATCGTGCGCGCCTTCGTACGCCTGGATACGCTGCGAAACGATGCAGCCGTCCGGGCATGGCTGATGAAAATTACCGTGCACTGCTGCTATGAGCGCGCGCGACGGTCCCGGCGGGAAAGCCTGCATGAGGATGTGGAGCCTCTATGTCAACCGGTTTGGCCAAGGGAAGAGGGTGCGCTTTTGGAGCAGATAACAGCATTGCCGGACGGGGAACGGGAGGCGCTGCTCCTGTACTATTATGAAGGCTTTTGCGTGAAGGACGTGGCGCAAGTGCTGGGCCTGCCGCGGCCGGCGGCATCCATGCGGCTCTCGCGCGGGCGGCGGCGCCTGCGTGAAATGCTGCAAAAGGAAGGGAGAGACTGTCTATGAAGCATGATGCGTTTGACGAGAGCCTGCGTCGTCGTGCCCGGGAGGAGACGTTTGAGGTTTCTGCACAAGCCGATGCGCGCGTGACGCGTGCCATTCGCCGGGGGATGCGCGCAAACCGGAAAACCCAACGGGCAACATGGGCGGTGCCCATGACGGTGGCGGTGGCTGCCTGCGCTATCGCGGCTGTGGTATGGCTGACACAGCCGATCACAGACCGCACGGTTTCGATTGAGGCGGATTTTTCCTCGCGGGTTTTTGAAACGATCTTGCCGCTCACGAACGGAACAGAGGAAGAAAACGAAAAAAACTCCGATATTGCGACAGATGCCTCCGCTGCAGTAGAGCGTGGCGTTTGGCGTGCAGAGGCCCGGTTTTCCAATGACACAGAGGATATCTATCTGGTGAGCTGGTCGGTGGACGGCGCAGTTGATCTGCTGGAACCGCCGGATGAGCTGATCTGGCTGGAACCGGGTGCAAGCTGCACGGACTATGCCGCGTGGCCTGTCGAAGGTGAGCAGGAGACGCCGGTATGGCAATATACGGCCTATCGCGTGACGGCGGATATGCTGCACTGGATGGACGGCGACTGGCTGCGCCCCGGCGAGGAGGGATATGCCGCTCAGCAGGCGCTGATCACGGACGCCTACGAAAACGGTGCGCTGGTCCTGGCTCCCGGCGACTGGGAAAACGGTATGGCGGGGCCGATGGCACTTGTTTTGCCGGATGCAATGGGAAACATTTCTCCCCTGGAAACCTACCTTGCGGCAGGATTGGTCGTGGAAGAGAGCGGCAAAACCGGGCATATGCGGGTGGAGACAGGCGCCACCCCGGCGCCCACGGCGGTACAGCGTTCCCTTCCGACGCCAACCGCTTACATGCCGGCGGGGCGCATCCATGAAGGCCCGCTGCTTTCATCGGGTATCCTGTAGCCTGCGCATGGGGTGCTGCGCTGTTCTCGCGGCTGTGCTGATCGGCCACGCCTTGCCTGCCTGCGCGCAGGTCAGCCCCACCACGGGTTGCGAGGTGCCGCCGGGCCGGTTTCTGCCGGTGTTGGTCAGCCTGGGGCATGAAACCGGCATCGCACGCGTCAACGGCAAAAACGTGAAAGCCGCCGGTGCGGGCAAGGTTGCGCTGTGGGGCGCACAGCAGGCGGACATCGTGTATGAAAGCCTGCTATACCGTGATGAACAAAAGAACGCCGCCGCCACCCGCCTGACGCTGCTGTTCAGCGATGCGCTGCTGCGCGGCGAAAAGGTGACGTGCGGCCCCGTGCGCTCGCTGCGCGATGCCTCGGCCTCCCTGCGCGAGGAGTGGCAGGGCGTGCTGGCCTTCGGATCGCCCATGGGCAGACGCCATCTGGGAGAGGCTGTGGAGCGTCTCAAGGCCGATTCGGCGGCGGCCTTCGATCTCGTGGACATCCAGCGCGGCGATCTGGGCGGCCGCCTCAAGGGTGTGAAGGCCCCCTCCAATCTCAACGTGGACGTGAATGCTGTGCAAGCCCGCGTGGCGGTGGATTCCATCGCCCATCCCTTCGCCTTCTCAGAGGTGTCGGATGCGGCTGCCGCCCGGGGAGCCGGGGCCCCCGCCGCGTCGCTCACCCTCGACTGGGGAGACGCGCGTTACCTGGCCCGCTTCGCGTGGGATGAGGCCGCGGGCGGCTATCTGCGGGAGGTCGCAGGCTGGCCCTTCGCCTGCTACCCCACGGAGGAGGCACGCATGGCCGGGGACGAGACCGCCATGGTGCAGCCCGCCTTTGCCAACGTGATCGTGCAGTGGGTAGACTACGATGTGCCTGGCCCGGTTATACAAAATCCGGTGCTGGTGGGGGAAGGCACGGCGGATCTGTTCGTAGGCGGACGGCATGTGCGCGGCACATGGTCGCGTGGGGCGCCGCAGGACCGTACCATTTACCGCGACGAAGCGGGCCGCGAGATCGCTCTCAGCCCGGGTCAAACCTGGATCGCCCTCTTTCCCGCTAACGCCGCGCTAATTTTTTAGCGCCCCCAAAACTGCATCAAGGCGCGGAAACCCTTGCCGTGCCTTATTTTTTCGCTTACATTGTGAATTTTTCAACAAATTTATTTTTCCAGCAGGAAAAATAGAAAGAAGCGCGAATCTTATGAATTAGGGTAACGTTGGAAGTTTACCCGGCAAAACGACTCCGGCACTTCGCTGCCATATCAGTACTATAAAGGGAGGAACCTGCCATGAGTTTGGATCTCTCGTACCTGGGCATTACCGCCACCAAGGAAATCTACCGCAACCTTCCCGTCGCCACTTTGACGGAAAAGGCGCTCGCCCGCGGGGAGGGCACGCTGAGCAACACCGGTGCGCTGGTGGTTAAGACCGGCAAATATACCGGCCGCAGCGCCAACGATAAGTTCATCGTTGATACCCCCGCCGTCCACGATGAGATCGCCTGGGGCAAGGTGAACCGTCCCATCGACAAGGCTACCTATGACGCCATTTACAGCAAGGTGGTCGCTTACCTGCAGAACCGTGAAATCTTCGTCTTTGACGGCTTTGCCGGCGCGGACGAGAAGTATATGCAGCGCTTCCGCATCGTCAACGAGCTGGCCAGCCAGAACCTGTTCATCCACCAGCTGCTGCGCCGCCCCACCGAGGCCGATCTGGTAGACTTCAAGCCTGACTTCACCATTATCGCGGCGCCCGGCTTCAAGTGCATCCCCGAGATCGACGGCACCCGCAGCGAGGCCGCCATCCTGGTCAACTATGAGGAAAAGATGGTCGTCATCTGCGGCAGCCAGTACGCCGGCGAAATTAAGAAGTCCGTCTTCTCCGTCATGAACTACATCCTGCCCAAGATGGGCGTGTTCCCCATGCACTGCTCGGCCAACATCGGCCATGACGGCGACAGCGCCGTGTTCTTCGGCCTTAGCGGCACCGGCAAGACCACCCTGTCCGCCGACCCCAACCGCAAGCTCATCGGCGATGACGAGCACGGCTGGGCCGATGACAGCGTCTTCAACTTCGAAGGCGGCTGCTATGCCAAGTGCATCAACCTCTCCGCCGAGAAGGAGCCCGACATCTACAACGCCATCAAGTTCGGCGCCCTGGTGGAAAACGTGGTCATGGACCCCGACACCCGTGAGTTCGACTTCGACGATGCCTCCCTGGCCGAGAACAGCCGCGTGGGCTACCCCGTCGAGTTCATCAACAACGCCGAGCTCTCCGGCAAGTCCCAGAGCGTGCCCAAGACGGTGATCTTCCTCACCGCCGATGCCTACGGCGTGCTGCCGCCCATCTCCAAGCTGGATAAGAACCAGGCGATGTACTACTTCGTCAGCGGCTTCACCTCCAAGCTGGCCGGCACCGAGATCGGCATCACCTCTCCCGTGCCCACCTTCTCCACCTGCTTCGGCGAGCCCTTCCTGCCCCTCGATCCCTCCGTCTATGCCAACATGCTGGCTGAGAAGGTCGAAAAGAGCGGCGCCAACGTCTACCTGGTCAACACCGGCTGGAACGGCACCGGCAAGCGCATGAAGCTCGCCTACACCCGCGCGATGATCACCGCCGCGCTCAATGGCTCGCTGGAGAATGCCGAGTTTGTGACCGATCCCTATTTCGGACTGGCCGTGCCCACCACCTGCGAGGGCGTGCCCTCCGAGCTGATGATCCCGGCCAACACCTGGGAGGACAAGGCCGCTTACGAAGCCAAGGCCAAGGAACTTGCCAAGAGCTTTGTGGAGAACTTCAAGAAGTACACCCACATGAGCCCCGAGGTTGTGGCTGCCGGTCCCAAGGCTGAATAAACTGTGTGTCCTCACGCCCCGCGCTTTTGCGCGGGGCGCTTTTCATGGTTGCAAACCCCGGCAATCTGTGGTAAAATACCCCCGTTCCCGGCCTTGCGCCGGAAACGCGCGAGAAACCGCGCGCCCCTCTTTCCGTGGCAAGAGAGCCGCCCCTTCGGCTGCGAGGGCGGTCACGGACGCGGCGCGTCTCCCGTCTTGCCGCCCCCTCGGCCAATCCCCGACGGCCCGCCCCCGATATCCGGCGCAAACAAAGGTGAAAACGCGCTCCGCCGCGTTTTAAGCCGGGTGGTACCGCGAAGGCTCCCTTCGTCCCAGCGCATGGCGAAAGCCATGGCCGGGAGCGTGGGAACCTGTTTTTTGTATCCGCATGAAGAAAGGAATGGCGCATCATGGCAAAGGACACCGAAAAGAAGCAGGGCTTCGTGGAGCACATCACCCCGCGCGACGTGGATTTCGCCCAGTGGTATACCGACGTGATTCTAAAGAGCGAGCTGGTCGACTACGCGCCGGTTCGCGGCTGCATGGTCATCCGACCCTACGGCTTCGCCATCTGGGAGCGCATCAAGGAGCAGCTGGACCGCCGCTTCAAGGAAACCGGGCACGAGAACGTGTATATGCCCATGCTCATCCCCGAAAGCCTGCTGCTCAAGGAGGCCGAGCATGTGGAGGGCTTCGCGCCGGAGGTGGCGTGGGTCACCCAGGGCGGCAGCGAGAAGCTCCAGGAGCGCCTGGCGGTCCGCCCCACGAGCGAGACGATCTTCTGCGCCATGTATGCCAAGTGGGTGGGCAGCTGGCGCGACCTGCCCATGAAGTATAACCAGTGGTGCAGCGTCATGCGCTGGGAAAAGAGCACCCGCCCCTTCCTTCGCACCAGCGAATTCCTCTGGCAGGAGGGCCACACCATCCACGCCACCGGCGAGGAGGCGCAGGAGGAGACCATGCGCATCCTCGACATCTACCGCGAGGTCGCCGAGGACGAGCTGGCCATGCCCGTGCTCGTGGGCCGCAAGAGCGACAAGGAGAAGTTCGCCGGCGCGCGCGCGACCTACAGCATGGAGGCCATGATGCAGGACGGCAAGGCCCTGCAGGCCGGCACCAGCCACAACTTCGGCACCAACTTCGCCGAGGCCTACAACATCCAGTATTTGAGCAAGGAAGGCAAGCTCGCCTACGTCCATGAGACCAGCTGGGGCGTGTCCACCCGCCTCATCGGGGCCATCATCATGACCCACGGCGACGAGCGCGGCCTCAAGCTCCCGCCGCATATCGCGCCCATCCAGGCCGTCATCGTGCCCGTGGCCGCGCACAAGGGCGGGGTGATGGAGAAGTGCGCCGAGATCTACGCTCAGCTCAAGGCCGCCGGCATCCGCGTCAAGCTCGACGACCGCGACACCCTCTCGCCCGGCTTCAAGTTCAACGACTGGGAGCTAAAGGGCGTGCCGGTCCGCGTGGAGATCGGCCCGCGCGACGTGGAAAACGGCCAGTGCGTGGTCTTCCGCCGCGATACCTACGAAAAGCAGGCCGTCGCCCTCACGGAGCTTTCCGCCATGCTCCCCGGCCTTCTGGAGGACATCCAGCGCAACATGTACGCCCTGGCCGACGCCTTCCGCAAGACCCGCATCACCGACGTGCACACCATGGACGAGCTGACCCGCGCGGTGGACGGCGGCTTTGCCCGCGCCATGTGGTGCGGCGACCGCGCCTGCGAGGACAAGATCAAGGAGCTGACCGCCGCCTCCAGCCGCAACATGCCCTTCGACCAGACCCCCATCGGGGACACCTGCGTCTGCTGCGGCAAAAAGGCCGACAAGCTCATCTACTTCGCCCGTGCGTACTGAGCCGCGCCCGGCATACGGCACAGCCCCGGTTCGCCCGCGCCTGGTTCTCTGGGACTGGAACGGCACGCTGCTGGACGACCTGACCTACGCCATCGGCGTGCGCAACCGCACCTTTCCGGCCTTCGGCCTGCCGCGCATCGAAAGCGTAGCCGAGTACCGCCGGCAGTTCACCTTTCCCGTGCGCCGCTACTATGAGCGCGCCGGGGTGACGGACGAGAATTTCGAGGCCGTGGCCCACGCCTGGATGGCCGAATACGTGCGCGGCTTCGATGCCGTGCCCCTGCACGGCGACGCCAGGGAGGCGCTCTCGCGCTTCGCGGCGGCGGGCGCGGCGCAGGCGGTGCTCTCGGCCACGCACCGCGACATGCTGGAAAGCCAGATCGCGCGCTTTCCCATCCGGGATTTCTTCACCGACGTGCTGGGCCTGAGCGACATCTACGCGCGCAGCAAGGAGGCCGTGGGCCTGGCCTACCTGGCCCGCTGCGGCGTGCCCGCCGAGGTCGCCCTCATGATCGGCGACACCCTGCACGACGCGGAGGTGGCCCGCGCCATGGGCGCGAAATGCATCCTCGTCGCCCGCGGCCACCATAGCCGTGAAGCGCTGCTGACCGCCGGCGTCCCCGTCGCGGACACCCTGCTGGACGCGGCGGCGCTGGCCGGCTGCTGAGCGCGCCCCGCGTGCCCCCGCGCCCTTCCCGCGTTCCCGTCCGCCCTTTCCTCATCCTGTACCGGGCCTCTCCCCGCGCCGCGCGGGGCTAGGCCCGTTCCCGTACAAAGGAGGCGTTTTCGATGTCCCGCACCGACCGGAGAACCGCCGCCGCGGCCTGCCTGATGAGCGGGCTGGGCTGCTTTCTGGCCTGCGCGCTGCTGGGCTTCCCGGCAACGGGCGGCGTGCGCTTCGCCTGGGCGCTTTTGTGGGCGGTTTCATCCGTGGCGGGCCTGCGCTTCCTGCGCCTGCGCGACCGCCGCGCCAAGGCGTGCTTCGGCGCGTTCGGCGCGCTGTTCGTGCTGGCCCTGGCCCTGGGCTACCGGCTGGACGCCGCGGGCCAGACCGGCGTGGACGGGCTGCTTTTGTCGCTGGGCACGGCGCTGTGCCTCGGCCCCGCCGCGGGCTGGGCCGCCTTCTGGCTGGACGCGCGCATGACCGCCCCACCCGCGCAACCCACGCCACCCGCGCCACCCGCCCCACCCGCGCAACCCACGCCACCCGCGCCACCCGCGCCACCCGCGCAACCCC
>DVIV01000045.1 GCA_018710985.1 Candidatus Limiplasma pullicola | reverse complement strand
CCACCTGTTCCCATTCCGAACACAGAAGTTAAGCCCCAGCACGCCGATGGTACTTGGCTGGAGACGGCCCGGGAGAGTAGGTCGCTGCCGCATTCCCTTTCCCCGCTTGCAGTAATGCAAGCGGGGCTTTTTTGTATGCTCAATCCATCGCGCTCTCCAGCTGCATCATCCGCGCCATGGCGGCATAGCGGTCGATGAAGCGATCCAGGTCGATGGCTCCCTCCGCATACTGGTTGAGCAGGCCGATCATCTCAGGAGAATCGGACGAAAAGAAATTCAGGCCCGTCCTTGTACGGATGCGCAGGTACGGGGTCAGCGCCTTGTATTTTTCAATCATTTCGGCGGTTGTGGCGTAGCGACGCTCCTCCAGATTCGCAAGGTCCAGCCGGACGGCCTCCAGCCGGGTACGCAGCTCCATGGATTCGTCGGGCCCGGCGTGCGTCAGCGCACGTTGGATGCCGGCTTCTTCTTCCAGCAAAAGCGCCTTGTCCGGACGGTAGCTCTCCTGCTCGATGGGGGACGCTTCGGCAGGGATGTACTGAATGCGCTCATGCGGGGTCAGCTTCTGCGCGTAGGTTTCCAGATACGCAAGCGCCAAATCCCGGTTCGGCGAAGCGGGATTGATGACAAAAACCGTCACGTCCGCCTCAACGACCGGAGCGGTTCCCTGGGTGACGGTCAGGGGCAAAAAAGCGGTGGCGATTCCGGGGCCGTCCTCTGGCAGCAGCACGGCGCCGGGATAAGACAAAAGGCAGGTCTGCGCCTCCTGTTCCAGATAAAATCCCGAGGAAGGCAGAGGCGCCGTCTCCGCGGCGAGACGTTCCATGGCGGGCAGGGCTTCCTCGTATTTTTCCAGCAGGGCCCGAAACGCGGGCGTATCGATTTGAACTTCGCCGTCATCCGCGGCAAACTCCGCAAGATACGTTTGCAGGACCAGCTGAAGCATCTCTCTTTTGAAGGACAGGGCATCACCAGAACTGGTGAGCGAAAAGCGCCAGCCGTCCGAGAGAAGATCTTCCCGCCGGGAGAAGGCGATGCAGGCATCCAGCAGCTCCTGCGCGGTGGTGGGCAGGGGCCCGAGGTTTGCCGCCTGCCATGCTTCCAGATAGACCTCGAAGAGGACCGGCGCGCTGATATCGCCTGTGGGCATGGCGGCCAGCACCCCGTCAGGCGTGCGGAGCGCATCGGAGAGAAAAGGCGCGTAGGAAGCGGCCGCTTCTGTGAGAATCTCACTTTGCGACAGATCCATCGCATAGCCCTTGGAAATCACCGCGCGATACTGCGGGGATGCCGCACCGAAAAGATAGATGTCCGCGGCATGAGCGCCCGTAATCAGCTCGGCGGCATAATCGGTGCCCGGCGGATCGTTGCGGGAGCGGAGGGTTACCAGCGGAAAGGCCTGCGCAAAGGCGGGATTGTCCTGCGGGGAAATGCTCTTGTCACCGGCAAACGTCAAAACCGAGATCGCCATGCCACCCAGGTCAGTCATAACCGCCGCGATGCCGCCGTCCGCGCGGAGCGACAGGTAGCGCTGCCCCGCGAGGCAGGCGAAGCCGCCCGGCGTGCCTGCGCTGATTTTCGCCACGGGAAGGGGATCGGCGTCCTGCTTGCGGCAAAGGTAAACGGTTCCGGCTGCCTCCAGGCATACCTGCTGGGCTTCGGGCACAAAGGCGATGGCTTCGGGCCGGAGGGACGCCGGCGCGGTAAACAAAGCCATATCGCCGCTTTGGGCATTATAGCGGATGATTTCGCAGCCGGACGCCGCATCGCGGATATCGTAGGAGGCCATCACCACCGAACCGTCCCCGCAGGGAGCAATGGCCTGTATGCTCTGATGTTCAAGCGCCTCCCACTGGCCGTTGCCAAGGCGCAGGGCGAGCAGATCCGTTTTGAGAGGAACGTCGCTTTCCACCAGCAGATACAGCCAGCCGCCTGAAACGGCACAGCCGCGCAACAGCCGGAGGGCGCCTGCTGCGTCCAGCAAAGCGGGCGAATCCAGGAGGTAGATTTCGGAGGGGACGACACGGTCCGCCTCGCGGATGTCCAGCCGGGTCAGGATGCCGCGTCTGAAGTTGAGAACGTAAAGCGACGCGGTGTCGCCCATGAGCTGCCCGTCGATTCCCTGCCCCACAAGCGTGACGCCGTCGCTTTCGGCCCAGCGGTAAAGGCACGAGTCAACGGTGAAATAGAGCGTTTCGTCCGCCTTTGCAAAGCCGTCCGCGGCAGTAAGCAGCGGGGAAGGGTCCATGCCGCCGTCGGCCGCCGCGGGCAGGCTGAGTGTAGCAGCGAACACGGCCGTCAGCAAAAACAGCAGCCATTTCGGTTTCATGGAGTCAGGCCCCCTTTTTGTAGCTTGGGTGCGGCTGTAGCCAGAAAAGGTTTGATGTTACTTTTTAAGATACGACGGATTATTCGCACGATCCTGTCCTTCACTTGAGAATTCATCTCAGAGAGATGGACCAAAGGCATTCGGAAACGACGGCGAGCAACAGAGGCACAAAAGGCAAAAATGAGCTTGGAAACAGAAAACCCCTGCACGGCATTTGCGCCGGACAGGGAGGAAAACCAGGAATGCCGGAGAATTCATACAGGATCCAGCACGGCTTCGATGAAGGTTTTGCGATTGGAGGTATAGAGGATGTGAAAAGTACCGCTTTCCGCAACAATGGAGGGGTAAGAGTATTCTCCTTCCGCCGATTCCAGAGGAAGAGGTTCAGAGAAGCTTGTGCCGTTATCATCGGAAAAAGCCACGCAAAGTGGTGTGCGGCGCCCCCAGTTGTCTCCTACTGGATTATAGACGACGGCCAGAGAATCCTGGTCCAGGTTAGCCACATCAATGCCACAGCAGTTATTGGGAAGTGAAGTGGGATAGGCGGAACACCAGGTAAGGCCGTAATCGTCGGAATCGCTACGATAGATAAAGCCACGGGTGCTGCGCATCATGGCATGAATATGACCGGGCTGCGATTCCCACATGCTGGGCTGGATGACGCCGTCCCATGACTGAATGACGCTCAGATCGTTTTCCCAAAGTGAACCGCGCTTCAGGCCTTCCCACAGCTTCTCCGGCACGATCGGGGCCGAGAAGATGTGGCGAAGCGGAATACCATGCACCTCCCATGTACTCCCTTTGTCTTTTGAAATGTCCGCATAGCAATCCATGGCAGTACCAACTTCGCTGGAGGTAGGGGCAATCCACCAACCGTTGCTGGCTTTGAGAATTTTGTTGCGAACCGAGGCGCGCGGCGTGTAGTCACCAGGAACCGCCTCACGGGATTCTGACCAGGTCAGTCCCTCGTCATCTGACCAGGAAACCATGGTATACCAGGTTTGTACCGTAAGGCCGACCTTGTAAAACAGATAAACCCGGTCCCCGTCCGTCATCAGTACCGGGTTCCAATGAGGAAGCTGATACACGGCTTTGATTCGTACAGGAGATTGCCACTGATCATTGATACAGCGGGATAGCCAGATGGCCTGATCAGGTGTCCCCTCGCTGGTGCCGGCCCAAAAAGCCACCAGACGGGTACCTGAGGCAAGCAGGACCTGCGTATTGGCATGACAATCATGAAACCATCTTTGATCTGAATCAAAAATCGGTCTTTGATAGCGAATATTCCATTTTTTCATGCTATATCCTCCATAGAATTATGGAATGCATTAACGCGTTTGTATCAGATTGCCGTCAAGATAATTCTGGGTGGACTTGCGTAGATGTTCATTCATCAGGCGAACCGCCTCATCTGCGTCGCGTTTTTGGAGGGCTTCGATAATGCGTTGGTGGTCACAGATGCCCGCCTCGTTGCCGGCAGTGGGCAGCAGCGCAGTACGGATGACAGGTACGGCCAGCTTGGCTAAGGAACGCTCAAAAAGCTCCAGCAACGGATTTCCGGACAGATGCGCCACCATATTGTGAAACTCCAGATCCAGCTCCACCCGTTTTTCGGTATCATCCATGGATTGACGCATGCTCTGGTTGATGGCTTCCAGCTTGGCAAAATTATCATCAATCTCTTTGTTTTCGGCGGCCATCCGGCAAGCGTTGACTTCCAGAATTGTGCGCAGCTCGTAAATTTTGATTGGATCAATGCTTTCCATCAAAACGATGCGGTTGAGCATATCCGTCACACTTTGATCGCCGGGCTTCTGGATATAGGCGCCCTCCCCCACGTGCAGACGGATGAGCTGCCGTTCCTTTAGGAGCTTCAGCGATTCACGGATCACATTTCTGCTGACGCCAAAGTTTGTTGCAAGCGTCTGTTCGCTTGGCAATTTCTGGCCCACCTGCGAAGCGTCGTTCAAAATCATGTCTTCCAGGTTTTTGGCAATGCTTTCGTACAGGTTAACCCGCTCGACGTTGTAATTGATATGTTGCAAACCGCACGCATCCTTCCGAATCACTTTTGCTCTTCTATTTCGGGCAAGCTGCCGTGGACAATATGGCCATCCTCCATGGAAACCCAGCGCATAGCAGCCAGTTGGGGATCATGCCCTGGATAGTCCGAACGGTCGTGGCTTCCACGAGATTCTTTTCGATTGCGCATGGCCGTAAGAATCAGCCGCGAGGCGTCCAGTGCATTGGCCACTTGAAAATAAACGGCCGTATCCGGTTGGCTTAAATGCGCCAACGGCTGTAATCCCAACTGTTCCATGGCGTATAGCGCACTCCCTAACCCTTTTTCATTTCTACGCAAACAGGCGTTTTCCTGCATTTCGTGGCGAATCCTGGCTAAAACTTGCTGAGGCGTAAGGTCGCTCTCGGTCCGTGAGGCAAATTCGTCAACCAAGACTTGCGCTGCTTCTTCGGAGGTAAAGAAATGCATTTTGCGTTTGCTGGCATAGTTGACGGCATTCTGTCCGGCTCCTTTGCCAAAAACCTGGGTTGCCAAAATGCAGAGACCCCCCATCCGGTCCGGTCCATGCAGGCCGCCGGAGCTTTCTCCGCAGGCATACAGGCCCTCGATATCCGTACTGAGATCATCGTGAAGCAAAATTCCGCCATTGAAGCCCTGTGCCATAGGATAAACCTGCATAACGGTGCCTTCGTTGTAGCCCAACCGTTGCAAAAAGTTGCGCCAATGAAGTGCACGTTTGCTCTGAAGCCTGGAAGTATCAGGCCATAGCTTCAGCCCGCGCCCCGCGCCCCGCAAGTCTTCGCCCACCATCGCATATTCAAGGTATTTGCCGTTGTCTTCACAAGAGAAAGGACCGTGCTTGGCATGCATATCCAGACACTCTTCCAACGTGACGCCTGAGGGCAAATAACGTTCCATACACTCCTCATCGCGTGCGTTGGTTACGCGGGGATGCTCGTTAAGCAGGAAGGGGTAGTAATTCATGTAGGCAACAGGAGTTACGGTTCCCGGTACAAATTGGATAAATTCCAAATTAACCAGCCGTGCCTGATGGCGTGCTGCCATGGCATAGGCATTTCCATACAGGGCGCCAAAGGAAGCGCGATGCTCATAGAGCCCCTCTGCTCCGCCGAGCGCCAGCACCACCGCGTGGGCGTTGATCTGCACCAGATGTCCCTGAGCGTCTACAGCTATGGCGCCTGCGCAGCAGCCATCCCGTACCAACAGCGAAACAGCCGTGAGCTGGGCAAAGGTAATATGCTCGTTTTGCTGAACCAACTGCCGCTGGCTGGACACAAAGGTATCCAGATCGGTCAAAAAGTCGCCGCGAGGCTCTTTGCCAAAGCAACCTGTGATGTTCAACTCTTTCATGGGAACCAGTGGCAGGCCTTCCCGAATAAAGCGTTCACGAGCTTCATTTGAACCTTCGGCCAGATAGGCTGCCAGTTTGGGATTGATACATCCCTTGGCAGCGGTGAGAATTTCCTGCGTGAACTGGCGGGTATCCGACTCGCCCGCAGATGAGAGCATGCCCCACTCAAAGGTCAGAGGATAGAAGGTAGACCCCGAATCTCCAGGTGCGGTTTCACTGATCAGCAATATGTTGTCGGTATCTTGCGCTGCGGTTAGAGCGGCACGGATGCCAGCGCCGCCGGCACCAATAACCAGCACTTGACAGGTCAGCGTTTCGTGTATGGCAATATTCATCATCAAAGCCCTTTCTGGTGGTGAGTTTGCATGAGATGCGTGATTGGAAAAGGCGCGGCGGGAGCTGAGCCCGCCGCGCCTGCAATCGGTGCTTATTCGGGATTGGCTTCGTTGTAAAGTTCCAGGTTTTCGTTGGTGGTATTTACGATTTCGTCAATTGCATTGGCAGGTGTATAGGAGGAATCCACCATCATGCGGGCAAAAGCATTCTGCACCGTGTTGCGGAATTCATAATAGACGCCGAACACAGCGGCGGTGCTACTGGGATCGCAGTCAACCAGCTCCTGCCAAATGTTTTCCACATAGGGGTTGGCTTCACGGTGGGCCTTATAGGCCTCACTATTGTAGGCATCTTCGCTGACGGGGGTGTAATCGGTGTAGGCGGCGTAGAAACCCATCACCTCAGGCTGCCAGATGTACTGCAGGAACGCCCAGGCGCCTTCGGACAGCTCTGCGTCTCCCTTATCCACGATCCACATGGAGTTGCCACCAGGAGCGAAAGTGCCGGCAGGATTTTCTTCCACACTGGGAGCTGCTACCTGGCCAAGTGTGAAGCGGTCGCCGATAGCATCGCGTTGCCGAGCAATCCACTGCGAAGAGAAGATGACCATTGCTAGGTCACCTTGGAAGAAGGCGTTGCCCAGGTCGGTGGTGCTCAGTCCGGTGGTAGGTGCCATGTTGTAATCCTTGGTAAGCGTTTCGTGGAAGGTCTCGAAGATATTCAGGCCTGCTTCGCCCTCGTTGAGCAGGCATTTGGTGGCACGACCGGAACGGCCGTTGTCATTGTCGACCAGCTGCTGGCCGGACTGGGTGATATATTCTTCGATCTGCCAGGAGTCGTTAATCAGAGAGAAACCCTTTTTGCACAGACCGGCTTCGGTGATTTTACGCGCAGCCTCGTCCACATCCGCGACCGTTTTGAGGGAAGCGGGATCAATCCCAGCCGCTTCCAACACCTCTGTGTTGTAATTCAGCGCCAGCATGGTGACGCTCAGGGGCATGCAGTAAAGCGTATCATTGAGCGTGTAGAGGTTGCGGATGTTTTCCTGCATGCTGGAGATGTCAAAGTTGTCACGATCGATGAATTCCTGGACCGGAATAATCAGATCGCTTTCAGCCAGCCAGCCCATGCACTCCACCACAATCTGATAGAGATCGGGCAGATCCTCTCTGGGGGTGGCTTTGAACTTGGCGAAGTTGTCATACCAATTGCCTTGGAATTCTGCGACGGCCTCATACTTGTCCTGAGAGGCGTTGAAGTCCGCAACGATCTGGTCAAACGCTTCGGCACCTACGCCGCTGAGCATGTGCCAAATGGTGATTTTCGTGCGTTCTTCCTCACCGGATGCCGTAGTGAGCAGAGAAAGAACCAGCACGAGCGCCAGCGCGAGGGAAACGAGTTTTTTCATGGAATCCACTCCTTTTTATTTTTTACCGTGCATCCGGCACGGCAAATTCTTTTATCAGCCCTTTACGGCTCCAGCGATCATTCCCTTGATAAGCCACTTCTGCCCGATGATAAAAAACAACACTGCTGGCACGATGACAACCATGGCCGCTGCCAAGACAATTCCATAGTTGGCAGCCTCCGAATCCTTAAGAATACCTGTACCAATTTGAAGGGTGCGCATCTGATCGCGGTTGGTCACCAACAACGGCCAGAAATACTGGTTATAAGCATCAATGAAACGATATAGCGCTAACGAGCAGGTTGCCGACAGTGACAGCGGAAACGCTATGCGTACCAGGAAACCCATATCGCTACACCCATCGATCACAGAGGCTTCTTTAAGCTCTTTGGGCAGGGTCAAATAAAACTGACGCATCAGAAAGATGCTCATTCCACTCGCCAGAAACGGAAGTGTGAGGCCGGCGTAGGTATCGGTCAGATGAAGGTTGCAAATGGTGAGATAATTACAGATCAGCGTTGATTCATAGGGGATCATCAATGAGGCGGTAACCACGGCAAAGAGGAATTTGCGGCCTTTAAATTCAAAGAAGGAAAAAGCGTAGGCAGCGAAGCTGGAGGTAATAATCTGAGCGATTACCTCAATGGCACAAACGATCAGCGTATTTTTGAAGTAGGTGATCATAGGAACGCGACCAAAAACATACGAATAGTTTTCTAAGGACATGTTTTTGGAGATCAGCACCGGTGGATTGCTGAAGATTTCATCCAGGCCCAAAAAGCTCAGGCACAATCCGTAGAAAAGCGGAAACACAATTATCAGACCCACCAAAAGCTTAAGAAAGAACGACAGCCGTTCCTTATGACAGCGGATGGCTCTTGCGGTCATCAATAATGCACCCCCCTACGTTCAAAGACGAACTGTACACGTGTGATCACAAAGATGATCAGGAAGAGAATCACGGACATAGCACAAGCCGTGTAAAAACGGGAGTTGTAGAAAGCCTCTTTATAGATTTGAAAAATCAAAACGTTGGTGGTGTAGTAGGGACCGCCGTCCGTGAGGAGGCGTACTTGAGCAAAGGTCTGGAAGGAGGTGATGATGTTGTAGAAAACCACGAAAAAGATTTGGGGAGAAGCCAGAGGAATGATGATTTTGCGAACGCGGACGCAATAGCCTGCCCCGTCGATTTTTGCACTTTCCAAAAGCTCCACCGGGACATTGCGGAATCCTGTTAGAAGAAAGATAACATTCAGACCCAAGTTGGCCCAAACCGTGACAGCCGCTACACACCAAATGGCAAGCTGTGGACTGCTAAGCCAGTTTATGGACACCCCGGCCAGGTAATTGAGAAGCCCTCCGCTTGGAGAATAAATCATGTACCAAATTACTGAGGCTGGTGCTGCCGCAATAACCAGCGGCATGGTGTACATGGTTTCATAGATGCGACTTCCCCGTTTTTGCTCTGCTGCCGCAAGAGCCAGAAGAAATCCCAACACAAACGTGGGGATGCCCACCATCAGGGCAAAGCGAAAACTGACGGTGAGTGAGTTAAGAAACGTTTGGCTGGAAAACAGGCGTTCATAGTTTTTCATCCCCACGAACTTCACAACATTACCCGCTACATCGGTCATGGTGAGCGACAGAACAATGTTTCGCACAAAGGGATAGAATACGAACATGCACAGTACAGCCAAACTAGGCAGCAACAGTAGATAGGGCAGAAAGCGAAAATGCCGGGAACTGCTCCTGGAATTTTGCATCCGAATCACCTTTCCTCATTCTTTCGCGCTTTTTGGAAGCATTTGTTCATATCATTGAAGTAATGCTGGGCTCCTTGTAACAGGTGGTCCGTATCCGCCGCCAAAGAAATCATGTCTACGCCAATATCGCGCCAAAATTCAATGTCTTCATAGGTGCAGGCGCCATAGGAAACGCCGAGGGGAATACCGGCCCCATGCGCTACATGTTCCACATGCTTGATCGCACTAACTACATCCGGATGGCGCAGATGATTAAAATGTCCCATTGAAGCGGCCAGGTCACAGGGGCCGATGACAAAGGCATCTACGCCTTCCAGCGTGACTATTTTTTCTATATCCTCAACGGCATGAATGTTTTCAACTTGGAGAATGCGCATCAGCTCGGCATCAATAGTGCGGTAGTACTCATCAAGCGACACTCGACCGAACTGAATGGCCCGCCGAGGTCCGAAGCCGCGGTTTCCCTTGGGAGGATACATGCATGCTTCCAGAGCTGTTTTGGCCAGCTCATATGAGTTGACCTGGGGAAAAATAATCCCGTCCGGCCCCATTTCCAACACGGGCTTTACGCGTACCTGATCTACGCAGGGAACGCGAACAATGGCACTTACCCCGGCGGCACGCGCAGCAATGAGGTGCTGTTGGAGACAGTTCAGACCGATACTGGAATGCTCCGTGTCAATCCAGAGATAATCAAATCCAATATTACCCGTCAATTCCGTAATAGATGGATCATTCAAAGAAATATGAGTGCCAAGGCAGACCTCACCCTTTTTGAGTTTCTCTTTTAATTTGTTCATCGCAGAATGACCTCTCATGTTATTAGGTTGTACGCTTGTAGTGCAGCCATATAATATCATAGGCAATTATAAAACGCAAGAGAGTTTTTGAAAAAAGTAGAGAATAACTCTTGCGTTAACTTTTGAAATAATGGCGTTTTCATGATAAAAAAGTAGTTGTGCTCCAGACTATACGGATAAACGACACCGTCTGCTTGTCACCCGTATTGCTCTGTGGTATGATACAGTCAAAATTGGTCAAGCAAGGAGGCAATGGCTAATGAAGATCGGCTTTATCGGCATCGGCGTGATGGGTGAAAGCATGGCGCGGCACCTGATGGAGAAGGGGCATGCGCTGACGGTATACAATCGCACCAAAAGCAAGGCGGAGCGTCTGCTCGCGGAAGGGGCGGTCTGGGCCGAGAGCGCGGGCGCGTGCGCGAAGGACCAGGACGCGGTGATCACCATCGTGGGATTCCCCAAGGATGTGGAAGAGGTCTACCTCGCCGCTGGCGGGATTCTGGACAGCGCCAAACCGGGCGCGTATCTCATCGACATGACGACCACCAGTCCTGCGCTGTGGCAGCGCATCGCCGCCGAGGCGAAGCAGCGGGGCCTGAAACCGCTGGACGCACCTGTGAGCGGCGGCGACAGCGGCGCGCGCAACGCGACGCTGAGCATCATGGTGGGCGGTGACAAGGCGGACTTTGAGGCATGCCGTCCGCTGTTTGAGGCCATGGGCAAGAGCATCACGCTCACCGGCGGACCGGGCTGCGGGCAGCATACCAAAATGGCCAACCAGATCGCCATCGCGGGATGCGTGGCGGGCGTGGCCGAGGCCATCCGCTATGGCGAAGCCGGCGGGCTGGACATCTCCAACATGCTGGACTGCATCTCAGCGGGTGCGGCCGGAAGCTGGCAGATGAGCAACAACGGCCGCAAGATGGCACAGGAGGACTGGGCACCCGGTTTCTACATCAAGCATTTCATCAAGGACATGCGCATCGCCGTGGAGGAAGCGGACCAGCGCGGCGCGGAGCTGCCGGTGCTCAAGCAGGTGCTGGGCATCTATGAGCGCATGCAGGAGCAGGGACAGGGCGACCTGGGCACCCAGGCCATCATCAAGGCCTACCGGTAAGGGACAGATGAAAAGCGCGGCATCCGAAGCATTTCGGATGCCGCGCTTGCTTGTCGAAAAAGTCCGGCTGCACCGTCCTTTTCCGCCAGATGCTTAAGAAATGTTTGCGCCGGGGGCGCAAACTCCCTGCCCGCCCGGCAAAGCCGGGCGATACGAATCCATTTTGGAAGGCCTGCGGGCCCTCCAAACCTCCCCAAAGGATTTTTGACAGCCTGGTGCGGCATCCGAAGCATATCGGAGGCCGCGCTTTTTTGAATGGAATATGGCGTTTTAGAAATGCCCGACGGGTTCTGCGCCATAGGGCCGGAGCCGGAAGAGAAAGGGAGGATAGTGCAGCGTTGCGATGATGCTTTCGCCTGTTTGCAGGGCGGTGAGATCCTCGTCGCTGATGACGTGCTCATCCATTACCTGCTCCACCATACCGCGCTGCACGGTCGAGCGGTAGCTTTCCACCGCGCGGTGCCGGCCGTAGAGGCTCTTGACATAGGCGCGACTCTCCCGGTCCCAGAGCCGGAAGGCTACGGTGGTGCCGATCTGCCCCAGCATGGGCCCGGCCTCGGCCTGATAGCGCGCCTTGAGGGCGCCCACGCCGGTTTCCGCCATCAGAATGCGCAGGCCTTTGGCCCGGCCCAGGGCAAGCGCGTCCTCCAGGTGCGGAAGACGCCCCAGCACGCAGGGCCCGTCCAGCAGCATGGTTACGGTCCCGTCGCGCTCCACACAGGCAAGCGCCTCGGTCAGACACAGGTCCATCAGCGCGGCGAATACGGGGCGCGTCAGCGGGCCTCTTGCCGGGTCGTAGCAGATGAAGATGGTGCGTCCGCCGCGCGCGCGCATCAGCTTGCGGATGCCCAGCGTGCCACGGCTGCCGAAACGCCCGGCCAGCAGCTCACGCGCGGCCTGCTGCAGATGGGCCACCACGCCCTGCGCACGCTCTCCCTCGCCCAGATAGCTGGCAAAGGCGCGGAACTCCGGCGCGGCATCGAGAATCTGGCACATGCTTTCCATGTCGAAGCCATCGATGAGCTCGCGCAGGGCCTGGCAGGTGCACAGCTCGCTGTCGCCCCGGCGTTTGAGATATACCGCCAGCGCCATGATCAGATCACGCGCGGCGGTGGGGTAAAAGGGATGGGCGGCGCTTTGGATGCGTTCCTCGAACAGCAGGCCGAACAGCGCGGACGCGTCCTCGATCAGCCGGCTGTCATCGGTGAATTCCTCAAACAGGTTCCAGCATTCCGGGCCGTCCGGTCCCACGGCGCGCTTGTCGTCGGCAAAGACCACATCCCCCTTTTGATACAGGGCGTTGTAGTACTCTCCCGTAGGATCAAGAATGATGAGCGCGTCGTTTTCGCTCTGGTTGGCACGCAGGCCGCGGGCCAGATGCAGCAGCATATTGGTCTTGCCGGTCGCGGGGCTGCCCAGAATCAGCATGTGCCGGTCAATCAGGCTGGCGCCTACGGGCAGATAGACGCTTTTGCCCATGCCGTCTGCGCCGCCCAGCGCAAAGAGCGAATCCGGTTCGCGGTAAGGGATATCGCGGGCAATTTGCAGGCCCTTGAGTACCGTTGCCATAACACACCTCCGGCGGGTCAGGCCCGCCCGTCAGGATCGTTGCCTTCGGTTTTGGAATCTTTCAGAAGCCGCGCCATCATGCCGGGACGGGCTGCGCCTTTTGGACCCGTCAGCTGGGAGAGCGAACGCACGACATATGCCGCGGGCGCCCCGTCGGCTGCGGCAGGTTCGCAGGCGCTGGCGGAGGCGGGCGCCGTAACCTCCGCGGCAGCCTGCTCCACAGCGGTGAACATGTCGATCTGCTCAAACCGTGGCATGGGCAAGGGCGGCTTTTTTGCGGGCTTTTTCACCTTGACCCGGCGCAGGGCCTTGGCGGGTTTGACGGCGGGCGCCTCTGCGGGCTGTACGCCCGGGTCAGGAGCGGCTTCCTCCTCCGTTTTGGGGTCGCCGGAAGCCGGTTGGCTGGGAGCTGCCGCCTCTTCGGAAGGCAGCACTTCGGCGGCCTCCGGTTCCGATGCGGGCGCGGCCTCGTCCTCCGGCGCTTCGGTCAGCAGGTCCGCAAGGTCGAAGGTATGGACGGCACTGCGCATGGCATAGCCGCTTTCAATACACAGCTCGCGCAGGGCATCGGGCGCGAAAAGCATGTTTTCCTGCTTTTCCCCTTCGGGCACACCCTCGCGGTGACGCCACATGCGGCGCAGGTAGTCGATATCCGCGTCATAGCCGCTGAGCTGACTGCCGGGCAGGGAAACAGCGGCGCGCTGCACCTCGCGTTCCAGGGCATCCACCTGCCGGGTGAGCAGGTCGTTGGCATGGTCATAGGCGGAGGTTCCCACCTGAAGCTGCGACAGGGCGCTTTCACGGCGGTAAAGCGCATCTACCAGGCGCCCCTTCCACTCCTGCCAGCGGGCCATGGCGCGCATGCGCCGGTAGTCCTCCACACCGACGGTATCGTTTTCGCAGGTCAGGGACGCGGGCTCCAGCACCAGGCGGCGCTGGCGCAAGAGCTCGCGGCTGTCGGGCAGACAGACCAGCTTGTTGAGCATGCCCAGAGGATTCATGCCGCTGCCGTAGGCGGGGTTGTTGAGCGCATCGGCCACCATGGGGCGCAGCTCGCGGTCACGCACGGCGGCCACGCGCACCACGGTGGGATAGCGCCCGCCGCGCGTGGCGGGATCATAGGCGGGGGCGATCTGAAAGCCTTCGCACAGGGCGCGTACATCCAGCGTCATGCGCTGGCGGTCGATGTATTCGCCCGCATCCTGATAGGGTACCCACAGATCCCCCGGCGCGCCGTCCTCGTCAAAGGCCAGCTGAAGCAGGCGGGCGGTTGCGCGCGTTATGGGGGATTCCTCAAAGGTATCGCAGGCATAGCGCCAGGGAGCGTACTGCCGGACGCCCTCGGCGCGCTTGGCGTTGAGGGTATAGAGCCCCTTGTCCCCGGAGGCGCCGCCATCCAGCCCGCGCAGGATGCACAGATCCTGCATCACGCGGCCCAAATCCTTCTGCCGCACGCATACGGCGCTCAGGCCGTTCAGACGCAGGTAATCCTCCTCAAAGCGCACGGGATCATATTTTTCGCCCATTTCCAGGCGGGTTTTCAGGTAGGCCATGTAGTGTGCGCAGCGCGCCGTGATGCGCAATTCCCGCTCCGCACCCTCCAGAATCCCGCCGCCGCGGGGAAACACGCTTTCCGGCACGGCCACGGCCTGATGGCCCCCGCCGATCATATGGATGACCAGCCGCTCGCCCAGAAAGGGCTGATACTGCGGAAACAGCGTGGCCCAGGCCCTGTCCACCGTCACCGCGCCGCCGCCGCGGTAGCGCCCTTCCGCATCGAAATTGCGCAGGGCATTTTCCCCGGTATACAGATCGGGCAGCTCGGCGCACAGCAGGCGGTGGTATTCATCCGGGTCGGTGGAAAAGCCCGCGGGCGACACCCGGGCCAGGTTGCGTTCCCGGCGGCCCACATAGCTCATGTTTTGAACCAGCTCAATCGGAAAGATGGGCAAAAAGGACCGAAACCGGTCGGGCACAGGTTCGTCTGACTGGGCGAACATGCGCTTGGCGGCGGCCCACAGCGCGCCCTCCTCCAGACCGGCATAGCTGATGATTCCCGTTTGTCGCGTGGTGAGGCGCATGGCCGCAGCTCCTTTCCGGCGGAAGCGTCAGATGTCGTAGACGAATTGCAGCTTGGGCAGTAGGCGGTCCAGACCCAGCTTGAGGTACAGCGGGTTGGGGTCGCCCGCCGCGTGCTGGATGAAGGCCTGCCCGTCCTCTGCGCCCAGCATGAGCAGAAGCGGCTCCGCTCCGTCGCAGGTGGTGGCCATGCAGTAGGCCAGCGGCAGGGAGGGGTGCTCCCTGCGGTAGAATTCGGCTTCTTCAAAGGCGCGCGAAGGCGGCGCGGATTCCGTGTTTTTGCAGGTTTCAAAGGTGCGGTTGTACAGAAAGCTCAGCGGGCTGTTCATGTGCGCCACCGGCAGGTGAAAGTGAATCTCCAGAAACTGGCACATGGACACATACTCCACAATGCTGCGGTGGAACCCCTCTGCCCGCGGGCCCAGCGGCACGTTTCCATCCTGCCAGGAAATGGGCTGCCAGAAGGCATAGCCGGGCCGCTGGCAGCCGGGCAACAGCAGCTTTTCATCCAGCGGGGTGCGCAGAAAGGTGAGAGGCCGCCGGCCGGTTTCCTTGATGGCCGTTTGCTGAAAGCGAATCAGATAATCCCGCATAATGGGCGCAAGCGCCGTCTGCATGGTGGTTCAACTCCCTTTGGTATGGCTCAGTCCTCGGGCATGTAAGAAATCAGCGCCGCGGACTGGCCGGTATATGGATCGGTGGAAATCAGCACCTCTCCGAAGGGACAGCGCACACACACGCTGCCCATGGTATCGGGACAGGGGTCCTTGAGGTGCAGGCGGCGCATCAGAAAAGCGCGCTGACGGTCCGCGCCGGGCCGCTCCCGGCCGCCCACGGCGCTGGCAAACAGGGTAACGCCCACCAGCGCTCCCTCCTGAAACAGGCAGACCGGCGCCAGCGTGCCGCCCGTTACGGGACAGGGCTCCAGAAACACTTCGCGGTCGCGCAGGGTGGCATACCGCCCCGAAAGCGCCGCAGGAGCCATCAGCGCCTCCAGGCGCAGGCCGTTTGAAAAGGTGAGGGTTCCCGTGTCGGTATCCAACAAAGGCGTCATTTGCATCCCTGCCTTCATCATGGCTTTTTGAACGCATTCCAAAGCGTGCGGCTCACACCGCGCCACCTTAAAGTCTATCATCCGCCGCAGGGCCTGTCAATCGTTCCTGCGCGGTTTTTCCAGGTTTGACAGAAGGGACAAAAGCGGCTATGATGGCTTTGGATTCAAGCAGGGAGGTGCGTCCATGCAAAACCGGCTGAACTGGCAAAGGCAGCTCGCGCGCGCGGCGATGTGCGCCATCACCGTGCTGGCGCTTGCCCGGAATTCACTTCCGGCGCAGGAGGGCCCGGTGTTGCCGGGCACGGCCCTGTGGGCGCTGGCGGCGGGTGCGGCATGGGCGCTGTATGGCGCGCTGCTCAGGCTGCGGCGGCCGTTTGCGCCGGCGCGGCTGGGCGTGCTGGCCGTGTTGCTGGCCGGCGTGGTGGTGCTGGGGCAGAGCTTTGCCGCCGTGGGCACAGCGGAGCTGGTCACCGGCCGGCTGCCGTGGGCGGCGCTGACCCTTGCAGGATATGCGCTGCTGATTTTTGCGGCCATGCGGCTTGCAGCGACGGCGCTTTCCGTGCCCGAAAAAGGGAATGACCGGCGCTTTCCGCTGCCCGGCCCCGCTCCGGCCTGGCTGGGGGCGCTGCTTTTGGTGTGCTGGCTGCCGTGGTTTGTCTGCCTGTTTCCCGGAACGGTGAGCAACGACAGCATCAGCCAGCTCAAGGAGCTGATGGGCCTTACGCCCATGAGCAACGCCAATCCCGTGTTTCAGACGTGGCTGTTGGGCGCGTTCCGCCAGCTGGGGCTGTGGCTGGGCAGCGCGGACGCGGGGGTGGCGCTGTACTGCGTGACACAGGCGGTGCTGATGGCATGGCTGCTGGGCACGCTGCTCGACGGCCTGCGCCGGAGTGAGGCGCCGCGCTGGCTGTTTTGGACGGCACTTGCGTTCTATGCGCTATGCCCCATCTTCCCGGTGTTTGCGTTCTGCGTGGGCAAGGATACCAACTTTGCCATGGCGGTGCTGTTTCTGTCGCTGATGGTAAAGCGCGTGGTGGACGAGCCGGACCGGCGCGGCGTGGCGCGCGCCGCCGGGCTGTGCGCGGCGGCGGTGCTGTGCGCGCTTTTGCGCAATCCGGGGATATTCCTGGCGCTGCTGACCCTTGCGTTGCTGCTGGCGTGGACCCTCATGCGCAGGGAGCGCCGGGCCTGCGGCACGTGGCGGCTGCCCGCGCTGGCGGCCGCGTGCGTGCTGGCCGTCTATGGCGGGCTGCATCTTATGGTGCTGCCGGGACTGAACATCGCTCCGATGCCGGAGAGCGAAAACTACTCCCTGCCGCTGCAGCAGGTGGCCCGTGTGGCCGCGGGCGACGGGCTGACGGAGGCGCAGGCGGAGGCGGTTGCGGGCGTGCTGCCGGTGGAGGAGCTAAAAGCGGCGTACAACGGCGAATTGAGCGACCCTGTCAAGGCCCTGTGGCGCGAGGACGCGACCCCGGAGCAAAAGCGCGCCTTCTGGCGGGCGTGGCCCGGCATCGTGATGGACCATCCCATGACGTGCCTGAGCGCCACGTTCCATAATACCTATGGCTATCTCTATCCCGGCTACATGAGCGTCATCAAGCCCACCTTGCTCATCGGCGACCAGTCCACCCGCACGGCGAGCGTCAAGGGGCTGTATGACTATACCGTGAATCCCCTGAGCGAAAGGCTGGAGGCGTTTACCGACCGGCTGGCCCAGAACCCGCTGTACCGGCTGGTGGTGTCGCCGGGGTTGTATGGCTGGATCGTGTTGATGAGCGCGGTATGGCTGCTGCGCGGAAACAGGGGACGGCTTCTGTGCGCCGTGCCCGCGGCTTTCACGCTGGCGGGCTGTCTGCTGTCCGCCGTGAACGGGTACTTCCGCTATGCCATGCCGCTGTACCTGTGCGCTCCGCTGCTTTTGTGGCTGATGGCGGAGGGCGGGCAGCGGCGGCGGGGATAGCCTTGCGTTTTTTTCGCCCAACCCATTGACAAGGCGGCAGGGATGCGGTATACTTTGGGTACTGAAACGTTTAAGTGAATCGCTTTTCCTCTCCTGAAAGGAGCTGACAGGGCCATGAAGCGCGTAAGCATCAAGGATGTCGCCCGCGAAGCCGGCGTATCCGCCACCACGGTGTCCTACGTGCTCAACCGGAACCCCGGCGAAACCATCAGCGCCGAAACCACGCAGCGCGTGCTGGAAGCGGTGCGTCGGCTGCACTATGTACCCAACCTCAACGCCCGCAGCCTCTCCAGCCGCCGCTCCAACCTCATCGGCGTGCTCATCCCCCAGACCGAGCCGGGCAAGGAATTCATGTTTTCCAACCCCTTCTACGGGGAATTGCTCAGCGCCATCGAATACACCGCGCGCAAAAACGGCTATCACCTGCTGCTCAGCGGCACGCAGGAGGACCAGAGCTATGTGAATGTAGCCCAGAACCGGGGCGTGGACGGCATCATCATCGTGGGCGCGTATCCGGGACGGAATCTGGAAGAGCTGCGCGGCATGAACGTACCCATCGTGCTGGTAGACAGCTACGTCAAGGACGCGGCCTTTCATACCATCGGCATCGAAGACCGCGAGGGCGCGCGCATGGCCACCGAATACCTGATCGCCAGAGGGCATCGGGACATCGCCTTCGTCAGCGGCTCCATCCGCGAGCATGGCGTCAACAGCAAGCGCTACCAGGGCTACTGCGACGCGCTGGCGGCGGCGGGCATCGCTCCCGACGAGAACGCGCTGTATTCCGACACCGTATCCTACGAATACGGCGTGGCTGCCGCGGGCGAATACGTGCGCCGGGGCCGCAAACAGACCGCCGCATTCGTCACCGCGGACGTGCTGGCCGTGGGGCTGGTGAAGGGGCTTTTGCAGCGGGGGCTTCGCATCCCCGAGGATCTGTCGGTCGTTGGCTTTGACGATGTGTATCTCTCCCGCATCTGCTATCCCTCGCTGACCACGGTTCATCAGGATATCGCGCGCAAGGGAGCCGAGGCGGTGCGCCTGATCATGGAAGCTGCGGCGGGCGCGCATGAACGGATGGAATGCATTCTGCCGCTGACGTTGGTGGAGCGCGATTCGGTGATGGAAAGGAGGGCGCGGTGATGCTCAAGCACCTGCCGGAGGGGCTGGTTCCCTTTGAGGACTGCGGCTTCGCCCGCCATCCCTTCGCGCCGCTGGCCGGGGAATCGGTCCGGGTGGACTGCCGCGTGGATGCGGACGACGGACGGCCCATGCTGCTTTTGTGCGTGGACGGAGGTCCGGAACGCGAAATCGCGCCCGAAAGCACGGATGGCCGGCACTATCATTTTGAGCTGGGCGGCTTTGCGCTGGGGCAAAAGGTCCGCTACCGCATCGTAACCCGTCGCGGGGAAAGCCTTGCCTTCACCTTTGAGCCGCTCCGGGAGCGGCAGGCGGCGCAGCCGCGCGCCATTCTGGAGGAGAAGGGCTGCCTGCATGCCGTGTTTGACGGCTTCTCCGTCACCTTTTCGCAGGAGGACGGCGCGCTTTGCATGGAGGCGCACATCCGGCCTGTCCGCGGCATGCCCCGCGAGGCGGCGGAGTGGCCGCTAGGGGAACATTTTTGCTTATCGATGGAAAAACAGGCTCCTTTTTGCCAACTGAAACGTTTAAGCAAACCCGTTTTGTCCATCGACCGCTACGTGCTGCGTGAGACGGCGGAGGGCGTCGTCGCGTCCCTGCGGCTGGAGGGACGGCTCCCGGCCCGGTACGTCTGGGGTACGGGCGAGCGATTCAACCGCGTCAACCAGCGCCGGGGCGGCAGCAATGGCCGCGTGGTGGAGAAGTTCACCCGCCAGGGGGAGCAGACCTATCTGCCCATGCCCTTCTTCATGACCGAGATGGGCCTTGGCTGGCATTGCGAGGGCGACATCCCTGCGGAGCTGAACTTTGCGGACGGCCTGTCCGTCACCCGGCAGACGCGGGGGGAAACGCTTTGCCGCGACCGGCTGTTCTTGGGCGCGCCCGCGCAGCTGCTCCGGCGCTTCATCGAACGCACGGGCGAGCCGGTCCTGCCGCCGGAATGGGCCTTCGGCCTGTGGATCAGCGCCAACGGCTGGAACTGCGACCGCGAGGTGGAAGTGCAGCTCGCGGCGCTCAAGGCGCATGACTATCCCGCCGACGTGATGGTGTTGGAGGCGTGGAGCGACGAGCAGACCTTCTACCGCTGGAATGGGGACGGAAGCTGGCGGGACCCCGCCGCAACCGTGCGGCGCATCCGGGAGAGCGGGCTGCACCTGGTGCTGTGGCAGATTCCGGTCATCAAATACGAATGGAACGGCGCGCCCTGCGAGGCCCTTCAGGCGGATGAGCGCGAGGCCATCGAAAACGGTTACTGTGTGAAAAACGCGGACGGCACGCCCTACCGCATCACGGAAAACTGGTTCCACAACAGCCTGCTTTTGGACTTCACCAACCCCGAGGCCGTGCGCTGGTGGTTTGACAGGCGCAAATACCTGCTGGACATGGGCGTGGAGGGCTTCAAGACCGACGGCGGCGAGTTCCTCTTTCCTGAGGACGCGCGGCTTTACGACGGCACGGACGGTCTGAGCGGGCACAACCGCTATCCGGCGCGCTACGTGGGCGCATATCACGACTTTTTGCGCGAAAACGGGGTTTCGGGCGTCACTTTCAGCCGCGCCGACTTCACCGGCGCGCAGACGCGGCCCCTGCACTGGGCGGGCGACCAGCTCAGCCTCTGGCCGGAACTAAAGGCGCAGCTTTCGGCGGGCCTGAGCGCGGGGCTGTCGGGGGTGCTGTTCTGGGGCTTTGACATCGGCGGATTTGCCGGCGAGCTGCCCACGGCGGAGCTCTACCTGCGCGCGACCGCCATGGCCTGCTTCTGCCCCGTGATGCAGTGGCATGCCGAGCCGCGCTCCGGCCAGTTCTACGCCACGCACGAGGATGGTTTCAACAACGACCGAAGCCCCTGGAATCTGGCGGAGAAGCTGGACGCGCCCGAGCTGATGGAGATTGCGGCCGCCTATGCCCGCCTCAGGCGCAAACTGCGTTCCTACCTCGTGCGGGAGGCGGCGCACTGTGTCGCGGCCCGTCGGCCGATGATGGCGCACCTGTGCCTGGATTTCCCGGACGACGCGCGGGCGCTGGATTGTGAGGATGAATACATGCTGGGGCGGGAATTGCTGGTGGCGCCCATCGTGGAGGCGGGCGCAAAGGGCCGTGCCGTATGGCTGCCGGCGGGCACGTGGCGCGACTTCTTCACCGGCGAGACGCTTTCGGGCGGAAGGGAACACTATGCCGAATGTCCGCTGGCGCGCATCCCCGTATACGAAAGGGTGAGGACCGATGGCCAAGGTGCGCATTGAGCCATGGCGCATTTCGCTGGACGGCCCGGTGAGCGATTATTCGGAGTCGCTGTTTGCGGTGGGCAATGGGCATTTGGGCATGCGGGGCTTCAGCCTGCAGACGCCCAAGCGCCGCCCGTACGATCATGCCGTGTTCCGCGCGGGGTTCTTCGAGCCCATCCGTCCCGGCGTGACGGATATGGTGCAGCTGCCCGACGCCCTGGGCCTGCGCGTGGCGGAGGAGGAACCGGCGGAGGTTTCGCAGGAGCTGGACCTGCGCACGGGAGTATTCACCCAGCGCTGGCGCGGCAGGACCGTGGCCGTGGAGACGCAGCGCATGGCCAGCATGGCGGACCGGCAGCTGCTCTGCGTGCGCTTGACGCTCACGGCCCTTGCGGATGCGCAGGTCCGGGTGCAAAGCGCCATGGATGCGCAGGTGTGCAACCTGCCCGTCCACGACGATCAGATGGTGGAGGAAACGCAGACGGTGCGCCTGCTGGAGTCCGTGCGCCAAAGCGGGCGGGAACTGGTCATGCGGGCGGTCCATACGGGACGGGAGCTGCGCATCCTCTGCGACGCACCGGAGGAAACGGGGGCCAGCCTGCATGCGGGCGAGCGCCTCACGGTGGAAAAGCGGGTGCGCGTGCTGTTGGACGGCGAAGCGCCCAATCCAGACGCACGCGACCCCTGGGCCGAAAACGCCGCGGCGTGGGAGGCCCTGTGGCGGGACTGCGACATCCGCCTGGAGGCGGAGGAACGCATTCAGGGGGCGCTGCGCTACAACATCTTTCAGATGCTGTGCGCCAACGCGCCGGACGACGCGGCGGTCTCCATCGGCGCGCGGGGGCTGACGCACGGGCGTTACAAGGGCAACGTCTTTTGGGACACGGATGTGTTTTTGCTTCCCTTCTTCTGCTGGCACAGGCCGGATGCCGCGCGAAACCTCGTGCGCTACCGGCTGGACCGTCTGGACGCGGCGCGCGCGCTGGCCCGGCGGCAGAACCTCCGCGGCGCGCGGTATCCGTGGATGAGCGGCGAGGATGGAGGCGAGCAGTGCGAGAGCTGGGACATCGGCCTGTGCGAGACGCACGTCACCGCCGACGTGGCCTACGCGGCGGACCGCTACCGTGAGATCACCGGCGACGGTTCGCTGGACGGGGCGCTTTCGCAGATGTATCAGGAAACGGCGCGCTACTGGCTCAGCCGCTTCACCTGGGAGCCGGGGAAAAACCAGTATTCCAGCTTCTTTGTGAAAGGCCCGGACGAATACTGCGGCGCGGCGATCAACAACACCTTTACCAACTATCTGGCGCGGCACAACGTTCGGCTGGCGCTGCGGCACGCGGCCCTGGAAGGGGAGGAGCGCAGGCGATTCAAGCACTTCGAGGAGCATGTGGCCCTGCTCTACGACCCACAAAGGAGCCTGTACCTTCAGGATGAGCTCTTTGACCGGCTGGAACCCCTGCCATCTGGGCATGAGCAGGGCGAGCCGCTGTACAGGAGCGTGTGCTTTGACCGCATGCAGCGCTACCGCGCGCTCAAGCAGGCCGACCTGGTGCAGCTGATGGTCCTCTTCCCGGAGGATTTCAGCGACGGGGAAAAGCGCGCCGTGTGGGAGAGATACGAGCCGCTCACCGTGCATGACAGCTCGCTGAGCTTCGGCATTCACGCGCTGCTGGCCTTCCGGCTGGGACTTGAGAAGGAGGGCTGGCGCTACTTCGAGCGCTCGCTGTGCTTTGACCTGAACGACGAGCTGGGCAACACCGGCCGCGAGGGCATCCACATGGCTGCGCTGGGCGCGAGCTGGCAGGCGCTGGTCTATGGCGCGCTGGGCCTGTGGAGCGACGGCGGGGAGCTTCGCCTCACGCCCAGGCTGCCGCCGGAGATTCGCGGCGCGTCCCTGTGCGTGTATCACCGGGGACGGCGCCTGCGGCTGACCGTCAGGGGCGGAGAGGGACGCATCGAACAGGAGGAATGAGGAATGTATCTACCCGACAAAGCGGGGCGGAGACGTGCCACGGCGATTTTTCTGCTGCCTTCTCTGGTGGGCATCATCGGCTTCTGCCTCCTGCCCATCGCCGGGTCGCTGTTCTTCAGCCTCATGGACTACGACCTGCTCAGACCCATGGAAAGCATGACCCTTGTGGGGCTGAAAAACTTTGTCCGCGTCCTCACGGGACGCGAGTTCCGCGGCGTGCTGGCGCACACGTTTACCTACCTGGGCCTGTACCTGCCGCTGATCATGGCTGCCTCCGTGGGCGAGGCGCTAATCCTCAACAAATCCTTTCGCGGCCACGGCCTGTTTCGCACGGTATGCTACACGCCGGTCATCACCTCCTGGGTGGCGGCGGCGGTGGTGTGGCAGTGGGTGCTCAGCGGCAAGTACGGCCTGCTCAACCAGCTGCTGGCAGCGGTGGGCATTCAGGGCCCGGCCTGGCTGTCCAGCGCCACATGGGCCATGCCCGGCATCGTGCTGGCCTCCGTGTGGAAGGACACCGGCTACTACGCGCTGATGGTGCTGGCCGCCCTCAAGTCCATCGATCCCGGCTACTACGAGGCCGCCGACCTGGACGGCGCCAGCGGCGCAAGGAAGTTCTTTTCCATCACGCTGCCGCTCATCTCGCCCACGCTGTTTTTGCTCATCGTCATCAACATCATCTACGGCCTGCAGGTGTTCGATTCCGTGCTGATCATGACCGACGGCGGCCCCGGCGGCGCGACCACGGTGTTTCTGGAGCGCATCTACAAATACGCTTTCGTGCAGTACAAGATGGGCATGGCCAGCGTCTACGCCTGCATCCTGTTTGTGGTGCTGCTGGTGTTCACGGCCGTGCAGTTCTGGATGCAGAAAAGGTGGGTGAATTACGATGCGTAAATCCTCCCGCATGCGGCTCGTCCGCGGAACGCTGTTTTACCTGATGCTGGCGGTCATTCTGCTGGTGACGATTCTGCCGTTCCTGTGGATGCTCTCCTCCTCCTTCAAGGGGCAGGAGGCCATCCGCACCATCCCCATCCGCTGGATTCCCGAGCGCCCCACGCTGGAGGGCTACGAGCGCGTGTTCAACATGCAGGGCTTCTCCTTCGCGCGGGCCAGCCTCAACAGCCTTCTGCTGGCCGTGGGCTGCACGGTGGCGGAGGTGGCCTCCTCGGCCATGGCGGCGTTCGTGTTCGCCAAGCTCCCCTTCAAGGGATCTGGCAAGGTGTTTGGCATCTACCTGGCCACGATGATGATTCCCAACACCGTCACCATGGTGCCCAACTACATCATCCTGCGGTCGCTGGGGCTGTTGGACACCTATACGGGGCTTATCCTGCCGTTTCTGGGCAAGGCGTTCAGCGTGTTTCTGATGCGCCAGAGCATGCTGGGCGTGAACGACGCCTACCTCGAATCGGCCTTCCTGGACGGCGCGTCCCTCTACCGTGTGTTCTGGAAGATCATGCTGCCCATGGTCACGCCCACGCTGGCCACGCTCACCCTCATCTCCTTCATGGGCAGCTGGAACAGCTACCTCTGGCCCCTCATCGTGCTCACCTCCACCGACAAGCAGACCCTGCAGGTGGTCATGGGCAACATGAAGGGCATGTACAAAAACAACGAGCATGTGCTCATGGCGGGCGCGGTGCTCACGATCCTGCCCATCCTGGCGGTGTACCTGGCCACGCAGCGGTATGTCGATCAGGGCATCAGCCTGGGCGGGTTGAAATGATCCCCCTGTACGCCGGCGCGCCAAGGCGCGTTTGCAATAATGAAAACGAACGGAGGTATCCTACATGAAAAAAATCGTTTCCCTTCTTCTGACGCTTGCTGTGGCGCTGTCCCTTGCCGGCGCGGCCTTCGCCGAGGAGCCGGTCACCATCACCTACGCCACCTTCTCCGCCTCCGGCGCGCAGGAGGAGACGCTCAAAAAGATGGTCGAAGTCTTTGAGGAAAAGAACCCCGATATCAAGGTGGACGTGCAGCTGACCGGCTATGACGATTACTTCACCAAGCTGGCCACCACCGTGGGCGGCGGCAACGCGCCGGACGTGTTCGAGATGAACATGGAAAACTTCCTGGCCTACATGCTGCGCGGCGCGTGCGCGGACCTGACCGGACTGGTGGACCCCGCCAGCTACAGCGAGGGCACGCTCTCCGCCGTGAGCTCGGACGGCAAGCTCTACGCCGTGCCCATGAGCTTCTCCACCTGCGTGCTGTTCTATAACAAGGCGCTGTTTGACCAGGCGGGCCTTGAATACCCGGACGACACCTGGACCTGGACCGAGGCGCAGGCCGCGGCCGAGAAGATCAAGGCGCTGGGCGACGACATCTGGGGCTACTACCAGCCCGTTTCCTACAACGAGTTCTACAAGTCCGTCAAGGGCAATGGCGGGAGCCTGCTCAATGAGGACTACACCGCCTTCACCGTCAACACCCCCGAAAACGTGGCCGTGCTGGAGGCCATGCTCAATCGCGTGCGCGGCGAGGACCGCGTGATGCCCAACGCCGAGGACATGGCGGGCCGCGGCGACTGGGACCTGTTCAGCGAGGGCAAGCTGGGCATGCTGGTCACCGGCATCTGGGGCTTCCAGACCTTCACCGACCAGTGCGACTTTGACTGGGACATCACCGTGGAGCCCGGCTTCAAGGACAAGAGCACCTTCTTCTTTGCCAACGTCAACTGCGTATCGACCGCAAGCACCAAGCAGGAGGCCGCCGCGCGCTTCGTGGACGCCATGGGCTCCGATCCCGACATCGTGCAGCTTCGTCTGGACGCCAGCTGGGAGCTGCCCACCATCGCAGACCAGACCAAGCTGACCCAGTACCTGGACGTGACCCCGCCCGACAACCGGCCCGCCGTGTTTGACAGCATGGACTACGCCGTCGCGCCGCCCGCGCTGCTGGAGCAGGGCGCGGTGAGCGAAATCATCGGCAACGTCCTGGGAACGCTGGAAACCAACGACATGACCGCCCAGGAGGCACTGGACGAAATCCAGGCCCAGTTGGAGGAAGCGGACCTGCTGTGATCGAATAGCATAAGCAACCGCTTGGGGGAGGCGCGCCCGCAATGCGCCTCCCCTTTCTTTTTGAAACGACAGGAGGAGAGCATATGCCCGCCTATCAGGTCACGGGGAACGAATATCTGTCTTTGCCCGCCGTCGCGGAGAACACGGGAGCCGTCGAAGGGCTGACGGTGCTGCACATGGGCGCAAAGGGGCTTTTGGAACTGAGCGGCGGAGACAAGCCGCTCATCGCGCCGGTGTGGCGCGTCAATGGGGAGGAGCAGACCCCGGCGCTGGAATGGCACAGGGAAAACGCCTGGGTGCCTGTGGCCCGGGGCGAGGCGCGGGGGATGACCGTGGCGCTGACGTATCTGTGCCCGCTGGGCGAGCGGGCCTTCTTTGTGCGCCTGGAGGCGGAAAACCGCCGCGCCGCGCCGTTGGATGTCTGGCTGGGCGTGCGGGGGCAATGGACGCGCACGCTGCATGAGGTCAACGAAACCATCGTGCTGGACGGCCGGCGCACGCAGGAGGCCAGCGGCTGGAATGCCGCCTTTGTGATGCAGGAGGTGGCGGGGCTGCCGCTGTGCGCCTTTGCGCCCATCGCGGAGGCGGACGTTCAATGGATCTGGGGAGACATGGCCTTTGAGGGGGGACGCAGCGTCCTGCTCGCGCCGGGACAGCGCATGTGCGTGGAATTGATCTTCGGCGTGGGCGTGGAAACGGTGGCGGCGGCGACCTCGGCCAAGCATCTTTTGCGCCTCGGCTATGCGCGCTGCCTGCGCGAGACGCTGGAATGGCTGGGGAAGCGCATGCTTTCCACGCGGGACGCGGCTCTTTCGCAGATGCTCAATGAAAACCTGTTTTTCTCATTCTTCTTTGCCAGCGGCCGCGCGCTGGACACGGAGGAACTGTGCCTGATGACCTCGCGCAGCCCGCGCTACTATGTTTCGGCGGCCTACTGGGACCGCGACAGCCTCTTGTGGAGCTTTCCGGCGATTGTGCTCACGGACGGAGCCTATGCGCGGGAGATCCTTGTGCACGTGTTCACCCGGCAGATCCGAAACGTGGGCCAGCACAGCCGCTACATCGACGGCACGCTGCTGGAACCGGGCTTTGAGCTGGACGAGCTGTGCGCGCCGGTCATCGCGCTGGAGCGTTACCTTTCGCGCACGAACGACCGGGCGCTGCTTCAGGAACCGTGCGTGAAGAGCGGCCTTCTTCACATCCTTTCGGTGCTGGAAAGCAAGCGCCATCCCGAAATCGAGCTCTACGAAACCTTCTTGCAGCCCACCGACGACGAGATCGTCTATCCCTATCTCACCTATGACAACGTGCTGGTCTGGCGCGTGCTCCTGCTGCTTTCGGATTGGCTGGAGCGGCCGGAGCTGGCCCGCCGCGCGCAGGCGGTCAGGGAGGCGGTCTGTCGCCATTGCGTGAGGGACGGCCAGTTCGTCTGGTCCACGGACCTGCAGGGGCACTTCGACATCTACGACGAGCCGCCGGGCAGCCTGCAGCTTCTGCCGCACTACGGCTTTTGCGCCATGGATGACCCCGTGTGGCAAAAGACCGTGCGCACCATCCGCTCGCAGGAGTACCCCCTCTCCTTCGCCGGCAGGCCCATCGCGGAAATCGGCTGCCGCCACGCGCCGCATCCGTGGGTGCTGTCCATCTGCAACAGCCTGCTCTGCGGCCATGCGGATACGGCGCTTGCGCACCTGGCCCGCACCCGCATGGACAACGGCCTGGCCTGCGAAAGCGTCAACGAGGATACCGGAGCATGCGAAACGGGCGCGGCCTTCGCCACCTGCGCGGGCTTCCTGGCCTATGCCCTGTGGCATGCCGCGCGTTGACAGCCGGCGGGAAACAGGGTATGATAGCCGTGGCGGAAGGAGGAACGAAAGATGAACGTCACAGTCGTCGGCATCGGATATGTGGGGCTCGCCATGGCGGTGCTGCTGTCTCAGCGGCATCATGTGACCGCCGTGGATATCGACGCCGAAAGGGTGGATAAGCTCAGCCGCCGTCAGGCGCCCATACAGGATGCGGATATCGAGGCGTATCTCTCTTCCCGGGACCTGGACCTCGTCGCCACGCTGGACGCGGCCGCTGCCTATCGGCAGGCGGACTGGGTGGTGATCTCCACGCCCACCAACTATGACCCGCACCGCAATTACTTCGACACCTCCTCCGTCGAGGGCGTGATCGAGGCGGTGCTGGCTGTCAATCCCCATGCATATATGGCGGTCAAATCCACCGTGCCGGTGGGCTTCACCCGGCGCATGCTGGAAAAGCATCCCGGTGCGCGGCTGGTGTTCAGCCCGGAGTTCCTGCGCGAGGGGCATGCCCTGCGCGACAACCTCCACCCCAGCCGGATCATCGTGGGCGCGCCGGAGACGCCGGAGCTGCGCAAGGCGGGCGAAACCTTCGCGGCGCTGCTCAAGGAAGGCTCGCTGGACCCGGACGTACCGGTGCTCCTCATGCGCCCCACCGAGGCGGAGGCCGTCAAGCTCTTCGCCAATACCTATCTGGCGCTGCGCGTGAGCTTTTTCAACGAGCTGGACACCTACGCCGAGGCGCGCGGGCTGGATTCCCGCTCCATCATCGACGGCGTGTGCCTGGACCCGCGCATCGGCAGCCATTACAACAACCCTTCCTTCGGCTACGGCGGCTACTGCCTGCCCAAGGATACCAAGCAGCTGCTGGCCAATTACGATCAGGTGCCCAACAACATCATCGGCGCCATCGTGGACGCCAACCGCACCCGCAAGGACTACATCGCCGACCGGGTGCTGGAGCTGGCGGGCTATCCGGCCAACCCGGACCCGCTGGTGGGCATCTACCGCCTGGCCATGAAGAGCGGCAGCGACAACTTCCGCCAGTCCAGCATCCAGGGCGTGATGAAGCGCATCAAGGCCCATGGCGTGCGGGTGGCGGTGTACGAGCCCGCGCTGAAGGAGGATGCCTTTTTCAACAGCCGTGTGGAACGCGACCTGGCGCGCTTCAAGCGCGAATGCGACGTGATCGTGGCCAACCGCTACGCCGACGAGCTTTCCGACGTGGCGGAGAAGGTCTACACGCGCGACCTCTACCGCGCCGACTGAATAGCCTCATCCAAAGCCCGAAGGTTTTGCGCCTTCGGGCTTTTGCCGCCTGCGCGCGGCGTTGACAGAAAGCGGGAAAAACGGTATGATAACGTTGGTTTGATGTGTACACCAGACGTAAGGAAGGGCCTGCCAATGAAGCTGATCATTCAGATTCCCTGCTATAATGAGGCGGAGACGCTCCGCGTGGCGCTGGACCATCTGCCCCGGCAGATCGACGGGGTGGATGAGATCGAAGTCCTGATCATCAACGACGGCTCCACCGACCGCACGGTGGAGGTGGCCCGCGAATGGGGCGTAAAGCATATCGTATCCTTTAAGCAGAACCGGGGCCTTGCGCGCGGGTTCATGGCCGGCATTGACGCCTGCCTGCACCTGGGGGCCGATATCATCGTCAACACCGACGCCGATGACCAGTACCGGGGCGAGGACATCGAGCGCCTGGTGCGGCCCATTCTGGAAAAGAAGGCCGACATTGTCATCGGCGAGCGCCCCATCGACGAAACGGAGCACTTCTCCAAGAAAAAAAAGATGTTCCAGCACCTGGGCAGCTGGGTGGTGCGGGTGGCCTCCAATACCGAGATCCCCGACGCGCCCAGCGGGTTCCGCGCCTACAGCCGCGAGGGTGCGCTGCGCCTGAACGTGGTCAACGACTATTCCTACACGCTGGAAACCATCATCCAGGCGGGCTGGAACCGCATCCCCATGACCAGCGTGCCTGTGCGAACCAACCCGGAGCTGCGGCCCTCGCGCCTGTTCAAAAGCATGTGGCGGTATATGAAGCGCTCCTCGTCGGTGATCCTCAGGGCCTTTGCCATGTATAAGCCGCTCCGCTTTTTCGGCATCATCGGCGGGGTGTTCTTCGGGCTGGGTGTGCTTTTGGGCGTCAGGTTCCTGATCATCTTTTTGAGCACGGGGTCCGGCAGCGGGCACATCCAGTCCCTCATCCTGTGCGCCGCGCTTTTGATGATCGGCGTGCAGGTGATCGTCGCCGGCGTGCAGGCCGACCTGATCAGCGATAACCGAAAGCTCCTGGAGGATGTGCAGTACCGCGTGCGCAAGATGGAAATCGACCGCGCGGGGGAGGAAGACAAGCAATGAAGGCCATGATCTGCTTCACTCACCCGGCGTGGGTGCACCAGTTTCACCATATCATCTGGCGCATGCGCGAGCGCGGCGACGAGGTGCTCTGCTTCGTGGCCGAAAAGGACGGGAATTCCACGCTTCTGGAGCGCTACGGCATCCCCTATGTGCGCTGCGCCAGATCCACGGGCAAGAATCCCGTGGAAAAGGCGCTGCTGTTTCTGAAGCTGTCCGCCCAGTTTTCCCTGGCGGCGCTCAAATGGAAGCCGGACATCATGATCGGCCGCGCCGCGCCCATGCTGGCCGTGGCGGCGTGGGTGAGCGGAAAGCCCCATTTGATCTACGAGGACACCGAGGTGAGCAAGTTTGCGCTGCGCATCTGCAAGCACCTCTCCACCAAGATTCTGACCCCCCGCACCTTTCTGAGCGACTTGGGCCCCCGGCAGGAGCGGCTGGACACCTACAAGGAGCTGTTCTACCTGCATCCCTCCGTGTTCACGCCGGACCGTCAGGTGCTCCGTGACTGCGGCTTCAACCCGGACGAACCGTATATTCTGGTGCGATTTGTCGCCTGGAACGCCAGCCACGATATCGGCAAGCACGGCCTGGACGACGAGGGCAAGATCCGGCTGGTGAAGCGGCTGGAACAATATGGACGCGTATATGTAAGCGCCGAGGGCGATGTGCCGGAGGCGCTCCGGCCCAGGCTGCTCAAAACGCCCTATGAGCTGATTCATCATGTGCTGGCGTTTGCCCAGCTGGTGTTCAGCGAGGGCGCGACCATGGCCAGCGAGGCGGCGGTGCTGGGCACGCACGCCCTGTACGTCAACACCATCGTCTCCGGCAGCACGAGGGAGCAGAGCGAGCGCTTCCATCTGATGGACTGCTTCAACGAGGGCGAGGACCGCTACGAGCGGGCCGCCGCGCGGGCCGAGGCGCTGCTCGCCACGCCGGACCTCAAGAAGACCGGGCTGGAAAAGCAAAAGAAGCTTTTGAGCGAGAAGGTGGATATCAACGGCTATTATATGGCCGAGATGGACAGGCTTGTCAAGGCGGGGAGGAAAGGCTGATGACATGGCTTGACATCGGCAATGGCTGGCGCAACCTGTTTCTGCTCTCCTGCGCCCTGCAGGCGGCGGCGCTGGGCGTATGGTTCTGCCTGCGGGGCTGGTTCAGCCCCCGGCATCGGGCGGCCTGCTTCCTCACAGGTGTGGCGGCTACGCCGCTGTGCCAGTATCTGTGGATGCTGCTGCTGGCGCTCCTGTGGCCGCAGGCGCCCCGATGGGTGTACATCGGCGTGCCGCCGGCAGCTGCTGCGGTTGGCCTTGGATGGATGGCCCTTCGCCGCATGCCGCGGTTTTGGGCGGCTTTGCGCGGGGGCGCGGCCATGCGCGCCGCCGGGCAGCGGCTGCGGGCGCTTTTGCGCATGGACCGGGCCACGGTGGCCGTCGTGTGCTTTGCGGCGTGCATCATGATCCTGCTCCTGCCGGTATGCGTGCGCTACATGTCCAGCATGGAGAGCGTGCGAGGGGGCGACGCGGGCGAATACCTGGCGCTTGCCCAGCGCTACTGCGAGGACCGCGATCTGGGAAACCTCCTGGAAAAGGACGATACCACCGGCCATTTTCGCGGGCACAGCCATTTTCCCTCGCTGGAACTGTACATGAGCTACGGCCTGTTCCATACCGGCGGCGAGGTGGGCTATCCCAACGACAAGGCTGTCTTTACCGGGCTGGGGCTGAACACGTTCTACATGGCGGCGGCCTATCTGGCGCTGCTGATCGTGGCGTGCCGGGGGCGCAGGCGCTGGGTGTTGCTGGGCGTGGTGCTGTTTAACCTGGTGCCGGATCTGTTCTTCTCCGTGGAAAGCGCGCCCAGGGACATCTGGCGCATTCTGGCGCTTCTGTGGGCGATGCTGTTTTTTGCCGGGCTTGAGCCGCAGGGTTCGCGCCGGTCCTATCTGGGCAAGCTGGTACTGAGCTTTGCCGTGTGCTTTACGGTGATGAGCACGCATGTGGTGTGCTTCGTGGTCCTGCCCTTCATTGTGGCAGCCTGGGTGATCTGGCGGTGGCTGGAAGCCCGCATGACGGAGCTCAAGGGCGCGGCGGGCGTGCTGCTGCGCTCGGTGGGGCTGGCGCTGTCGGGCGCGGCGGGCACGCTGCTGGCGTTTTCGGGCAACCTGTGGTGCTACTTCAAATGGGGCGAGATGTCGCCCTGGCGGCTGATGACCACCTATACCGACGCCCCGTGGTACGATATGTACATGGACATCGAGTACAAGCTGGAGGAAACCACCACCCACCTCCATTTCTTTGAGGCCAAGGATTCCATTTTGCAGTCCTACGCCACGCCGGTGGGGGAATGGGGGCTTCGGCTGGCGCTGATCGCGCTGGTGTGCGTGATCGCGTATGCCTTGGTCAGCCGGGTCAGGATGCGCCGCAGGGCGCGGCTGGATCGGGCGGATGGCCCCACCGCCGTGCTCAGCCATTCCGCGGGTGCGGCGGTGGCCTCCACGGCCGGGCTGTGGGCGCTGTACACGCTGCTCACCCTCGCGCCCATGACGGGCCTGCTCGACAGCCCGCTGTACAGCTTTTCCGGCTCGTTCCTCAAGCTGCCGCGCTATACGATACAATGGTTCTTGCTCTCCTGCGGCATGATCTGCGGCGCGCTTTCGGCGCTGGAGACGCTTTGGCCGACGCTCGTGGAGCGCGTGCGGGACGCTCTGCCCGCCCGCATGCAAGCGCTGCGGAAAGCCGCTGCCTCCGCGCAGCCCTTCCTGCTAAAGCTGCCCGCCTGCCTGTGCGTGCTCCTGTGCCTGATGGGCGTGGTCAAAGGCACGAATCAGACCGGCTACACCAACACCTTTTACCGCTACAGCCGGGACGTGATGGAGAGCGAGCGCATATTGCTGGACAACGGCTTCCGCGAGCGTTACGGCATGCTGATGGCGGTGGCCGAACATGTGGGAGAGGATCAGAAAATCCTGATCACAAGGGTCGGCTACCAGTATCCGCTCAGAGCGCGAGGCTATGTGCTCACGACCAACCCCATCGTGCCGCTGATGAACCTGCCGCTGGATGAGGTGGAAGGGGCGCTTGAGGAAATGAACGTGGCCATGCTGGCCACCGAACCGGATTTCTGGGACGAGCGGTACTACCCGCTGTCCACGCTGAATGCCTACCTGGAGACGCTTCCGCAGGACCAGATTGTGGAAACCGAGGATATGCGTCTCTACCTGCTGGACCGCTCGCTGATCCCCTATGCCCTTGCGGCAAAGGATTGACGCGCGCTTCGGCCCGTGCTATGATGGACCGTATTCCCATGGACCTTTTTGAAGGAGGGACGATATGAACTGTCCCAAGTGCGGGACGCTGATCCCGCAGGGCGCGGCGTTTTGCCCCGTCTGCAACGAGCCTGTTTCCGCCTATGTCCAGCCGGGCTACATGCCGGGCTATACCCAGGGTATGCCCCATGGCTATCCGCAGCCAGGCCCCGGCGCAGGAATGCAGCCGCCGCCTGCGAACGGAGCGCAGGGGATGCAGCCGCCGCCCGTAAACGGGGCGCAGGGGATGCAGCAGCAGCCCGCGGCGCAGTACATGGGCGCACAGCAGCAGCCCTACCCGCAGCAAAACCTCTACCGGCAGTCCTATGCGCAATACCAGCAGGGAACCTATCCGCCGGGCTTCCAGCAACCCTACAGCTATGGCCAGCCGCCCGTCGCGCGGGAGGCCAATCCGCTGCTGACGGCCCTCAGCGCCCTGCCGCGCACCTTCCTGGACAGCTTTATAAAGCCGCAGGAGGTGCTGCGCGGCATGCTGGAAAAGCGGGACCTGCTTACGGGCCCCATCGTGGCGGGTCTTACGCTGCTGCTCACGTTCCTGTGCGGCATGGTGGTGATGCGCAGCTTTGTGGGCGTGCTGCTTTCGGCCATCTCGACGTTGACCGGCGTAAGCCTGGCCAGCGATGCCGCCTCCATGAATCAGGGCGTCAGCTACATCGCCGGGCGTATCGCTCCGTCGGTGGGTGGAGCGGCGGTGGTGTGCCAGCTGATCGGCATGGCGGTGCCGGCGCTTGTGTTCATGGTCTACCTTTGCGGGGTGGCCAAGGTGCATTTTTCCTGGGAGCTGCTGCTGGGCTTTGTGGGGGTCACCACGCTGCCCACGGCTGCGGTCGCGCTGCTGGCGATGGTGCTGTCGCTGCTGTCGCCCTGGCTGGCATTGCTGGTGGCGCTGTGCGGTATGGCCGTGAGCTACACGCAGGCATGCGGCCTTTTGAGCGCCGTCACGGGCCGGACCGACGCGCAGCTGCTGCCGGCCAAAATGCTGCTGGTGGCCCTTGCGCTGGCGCTGACGCTGATCGTGGGCGGCATGGTGGGCGGCCTTTTGATGCGCGGCGTTTTGCAACGCGTGATGGTGCTGCTCAATAGTGTGGGGTCCTTGATTTGAAGAGGGAATGGATGAAGCGGCGCCCGGTGCGCATCGGGCTGGCGGCGGGGATTGTGGCGGCCACTGTGCTGGTGGTACTGTGGCTGTGCGGCGTTTTTACACCCGCGCCGGAGCTGCCCCCGCCTTCTCAGGCGCTGATCGAGGCCTGGGATGGGCTGGACGCCGTGCTGGTGGAGGCGTCTCTGGATACGGAGACGTCGGCGCTGAGCGTCTCGCAGACGCTTACGCTGAAAAACCGCACCGGTCAGACGCAGGAGGCGGCGGTGCTGCGCACGTGGCCCAACGCATTCCAGAGCCCGGATACCTCCCCGGCCGCTGCCGAGGAAGCGCTGTATGAAAGCTGCTATCCGGACGGCTTTTCCATGGGGGCGCTGGTGATGAGCGGCGCGCGGGTCGCACGCGACGGCGGGGAATCCAAGGCGGTGGCCTATCGCTATACCGACGATGCCAAGACCGTGCTCTTCGTCCCGGTCACCGATGGCTGGCAGGCGGAGGAATGGATTGAAATTACCCTGACCTATACGGTGCAGGTGCCGCATATGGCATACCGCTTCGGCGTGGACAACGGCATCTGGGCGCTGGGAAACGCGTTTGCCATTCCCGCCGTGTGGGAGGAGGGGGATTGGCGCACGGATGAATACTATCCCGTGGGCGATCCCTTCCTGAGCGATTGCATGAACTGGACCGTGAGCGTATCCGTGCCGGAGGGCTTTTTGTGCGCCGGAAGCGGATATCCCACGGCGGAGACGGCGGACGGCCGCACCCGCTACGACTTTGTCGCGCCCGCCGTGCGCGACTTTGCGCTGGTGGCGAGCGACCGGTTCCACATCGCGCAGGCGGAGCAGGACGGCGTGCTCGTCAGCGCCTATGCGACCGACGCGGCCCGCGCGCGGGAGCTGCTGGACTACGGGAAAAAGGCGCTGGATTGCTTCTCGGCGCGCTACGGCGCCTATCCCTACCAGAGCTATACGCTTTGCGAGATCAGCTTCCCCATGGGCGGCATGGAATACCCCGCCCTGGCGATGATCGGCTCCGACCGCCTGGCAGCGGGGGGCGAGAAACTGGAAATGGTGGTGGCGCATGAGGCGGCGCATCAGTGGTGGTACGCCGTGGTGGGCAGCGACCCGGTCAACCAAGCCTGGCAGGACGAGGCGCTGAGCCAGTTCAGCATGCTGGAGTACCTGGAGGATCGTTACGGCCTCGCGCGGCGCGAGGCGTACGAGCAGCAGGAGCTGGAGAGCGCGCTTCGCGTCACGGTGCCGCGGGGCGTTACGCCGGGCGCGCCGTTGGACCGTTTTTCCGGCATGTCGGAATACTCGCTGGTGGTTTATGACCGTGGGGCCGCGATGCTCTGTGCCCTGGACCGCATGCTCGGCGGCGGGCTGGACGAGTTCCTGCGCGCCTACTACGAGCGCTACGCCTTCAGCCGGGCTACGCGCGAGGACTTTGAAGGCCTGCTGGCCGAGGTAACCGGCGAGGACCTGACCCCGATGATCCGCGATTACCTGGATACCTACATCCTGAATTGACACAGCCGATTCACGAAAGGAATGAACGAATCCATGGAACAGACCTGTGCAGGGCGCACGGCCGTGGTCATCCCCGCCTATAAGCCGGACGACCGCCTGCCCCCGTATGTACAAGCGCTGAAGGACGCCGGCATCGGCAGAATCGCCGTTGTGGACGATGGCAGCGGGGAAGGCTTTCAGAACATTTTTTCGCAGATCCCCGAGGATGGGATCAGCCACATCATCAGCTACCAGCCCAACTGCGGCAAGGGGGTCGCCCTCAAGCGCGGCATGGCCTGGCTGCTGGACGAATGCCCCGAGCAGGACATCATCGTGACCGCCGACAGCGACGGCCAGCATACCGTGGAGGATGTGCTGCGCATGGCTGAGGACCTTGCGCGCGATCCCTCCGGGCTGCTTCTGGGCAGCCGGGACTTTTCCCAGGAGCATGTGCCGCCCAAGAGCCGGATGGGCAACCGCATCACCTCGGTGGTGTTCAGGCTGCTCTATGGCTGCTGGGTGGGCGATACGCAGACGGGTCTGCGCGGCTTCCACCGCGACCTGCTGCCCACGATGATCGCCGCGCCCGGCGATCGCTACGAGTACGAGATGAACGTGCTCATCGAGTGTGCGGCCATGAAGGTGCCCATGCGGCCGCTGCCCATCGAAACCGTGTACGAAAACAACAACGAAGGAAGCCATTTCCGCGCCTTCCGCGACAGCGCGCGCATCTATCGCGTCATCTTCAGCGGCTTCTTCCGTTTTGTGGGCACGTCGATGGTCAGCTTTCTGGTGGACTATGGCCTTTATCTGCTGTTCAATAACCTGCTCAAGTACTTTGGAACCTCGCTGGATCAGGAGGTCGGCGTGCTGTTCATCCGGGTGGTGCCCCATATTCTGATCGCCACCGTGGCTGCGCGCCTTCTGTCCGGGGTGACGAACTTCTTCCTCAACCGCAGCTTCGTCTTTACGGACAAGGGCAAGATCAGCAATGCCTTCCTGCGCTACCTGGGCGTGTTCTTCCTGGTGATGCTGCTCTCCGCCGTGCTCACCAGCAGCCTGCACCTGTGGCTGGGCTGGAGCGACAACACCGCCAAGATCCCCGTGGATATCGTGCTGTTCTTTGTGAGCTACCATCTGCAGCGCCGTTGGGTGTTTCAGAAAAAGCCCGCAACAGCGGGCTGAAGGGGGCGGGAAACGCTCAGCGGGCGGCATCCGGCGGACAGAGGTCACAGCCGGCGCAGTTGCCGCCGCACTGGTCCAGATGCACGTCGTGGGCGGCGAGGCTCATGACGGCCTGCCCGTCGCGGCGGCTTTCCTCACAGAAGCCGTAACGGGCAAAAAAGGGAGCCGCCTCCGCGGAAGCCTCCAGACGGAGGAGGCGCGCGCCATGGGTGAGGGCCTTGAACAGGAGCAGACGCACCAGCAGATCGCCGTAGCCCATGCCCCGGTGCCCGGGCAGCACGCCTACGTCACCCAGCCAGAACGCGCCGTCCTGCCACCACAGGCGGGCGCTGCCTACGGGCTCCTCCCCCGCATAGACCGCTACCTGCTGTGCCCAGTGGTCCCGCGCATCGCGGCCGCGGCCGAAGACGGCGCACCGGATGGCGAGCGGCTGGGAAAGATCGCTGCCCGTGGGAAACCACTTGCCCTGTACCATGGCGGATTACCTCCCGAAAGGATGATAGCATGGAACATGAAAAGATCGAGCGCATCAGCGAGCTCACGCGCCTGAGCCGCGAGCGGGAGCTGACGCATGAGGAGCTGGTGGAGCGCGAGGCGCTGCGCCGCGAATACCTGGATGGCTTTCGCCAGAACATGCAGGCCGTGCTGCAAAGCGTGCGCCTGAAGCGGCCGGACGGCAGCCTGGAGCCGCTGCAAAAGAAAGAGGACAAGCCCTGACCGGCTGCCCCAACACTCTTATTTTATCAAAAAAGTTTACAAAAATCAACCACAAAATTTTCGCAAAAAGCCTTGTTTCCGCGGATGCTTTGGGTTATAATAAGATCGAACCAAGAGGATAGGAAAGGGAATTGCCACTCCCGTCGCGGCTAGCCGGCGTTCCGCCGCAGGCTGTGATGACACGGCGTTGGAAATGACCCGGAGCGGCGATGGAAAACAGGCAAAGAAAGTGGGGCGATACCGTTGTACTGCGACGATCAGCCGTTGGGCGGCGTAGGAGCCGCCGAAGAAGAAACCAGGGACCTCATCGAAGGCGTTGATGAGGACGGAAACAATGTGCTGCTGGAAGTCGTGCGCTATTTCTTCTACAACGGTGAAGAATACGTTGTACTGGGCGAAGCTCATGATGGCGAATGCGACTGTGAATGCGAGCATTGCGACCACCACGAGGAAGAGGAAGCCGTCAATCTCTATATCATGAAGGTTGTCGAATCGGAAGAGGACGGCGAGGAAATCGAGGAATTCCTTCCCGTGGAAGACGAAGACCTGCTCGAGAAACTTATCGAAGTAGTTCAAGCGGACTTTGAGGCTGACGAAGAACTGGACGACGAGTAAATCCCACCGTATGGGTGGTTTCCTGTGAGTGATTTTTTCACCGGATCGGATTTTCCTACCAGCGGCCGTAAGGCCGTAGATATAGACGGTTGGTTTTCCAGATCGAGCAGGCAGGAAAAGTGCATATTTCCCAAAACAAAATCTCCCGGACGGCATCGCCGTCCGGGTTTTCGATTGCGGGGAAAAGGGGCTTAGCGCCCCGCCAGCTCCGTGGCAATCTGCGCGCCCAGGCGCGCGTTGTTGTAGACCAGCTGGATATTGGCCTTGAGACTGTCGCCGCCGGTGAGCTTCTGAATCTTGTCCAGCAGAAAGGGCGTGGTTTCCTTGCCGTGGATGCCCAGCGATTCGGCCTCGGCGATGGCGGCGTCGATGTTGCGGTTGATATAATCCAGGTCCATGGCGTATTCGTCGGGAATGGGGTTGGTTACCAGCATGCCGCCCGGCAGATCCAGGTCCAGCTTGACGGCGAAGGCTTCCGCGATCTCCCCGGGCGTATCAAGCCGGTAATCCACCTGAAAGCCGGAATGCGTGGTGTAGAAGGCGGGCAGCTCCTTGGTACGGTAGCCGATGACCGGTACGCCCTTGGTTTCCAGATACTCCAGCGTCAGCCCAAGATCCAGAATGCTCTTGGCCCCGGCACACACCACCAGCACCTGGGTTTGCGCCAGCTCCTCCAGGTCGGCGGAGATGTCCATGGTGGTTTCCGCGCCGCGGTGCACGCCGCCCACGCCGCCCGTGGCAAAGACACGGATACCCGCCAATGCCGCGCCGATCATGGTGGTGGTCACCGTGGTGGCGCCGTCCTCGCCGCGGGACAGCAGCACCGGAAGATCACGGCGGCTGGCTTTGGTTACCGCCAGACCCTTTTTGCCCAGGTGCTCGATCTGCTCATGGGTGCAGCCGACGGTGATTTTGCCCTGGATGATGGCGATGGTCGCGGGCACCGCGCCATTTTCCCGCACGATGCGCTCCACGTTCAGAGCGGTTTCCACATTCTGCGGATAGGGCATGCCGTGCGAGATGATGGTGGATTCCAGCGCGACAACCGGTTTGCCCGCGGCGATGGCGGCCTTTACCTCTGGCGATACATTGAGATACCTGTCAAGGTTCATGCTTGGTTCCTCCTTGTTATGCGTTTTGGACGATACTTGCAATGGCATCGGGAGTGATGAGCGGACTGACGGCGCTGTCTGCGCGGGCGCAGATGGAGGACGCTGCCAGGCCGTGCAGCGCCATTTCCCGCAGCGAGCAGCCTTCCTGCCAGGCGCAGGCGGCGGCGGCCAGGAAGGCGTCGCCACAGCCCGTGGTGTTGATGACGGGGCTTTCGAAGCATGGCAGGATGCCGCGCTCGCGTCCGTCGTCGTAATAGACGCCCTCGGCGCCCAGCGAGATGAACACGTTCTTCAGCCCCAGGGCGAAGAAAGCCTCCGCTGCCTTTGGCAGATCGCCGTCGCTGTGGATGTCCACCCCGGTCAGCAGGCTGGCTTCCGGCCGGTTGGGCTTCATGGCGGTCAGGCGCGCGAGGATGGGACGCAGGCGGCCCGCTTTTTTCACCGAAACGGGATCGGCAAACAGGGGCGGCTTCAGGTTCGCAGCCAGGAAGGCCAGGCTCTCGGAGGGAAGATTGGCGTCTACCACCACCAGCGCCGCCCGGTTGAGCGCCTCCAGCTGCGTGGAAAGATAGGCGGGGGTGAGCGCGTCATAGATGGCCATGTCGCTTACCGCACCCACGATTTCGCCATCCGCGTCGTTGAGGCACAGATAGGTGGAGGTGCGTGCGTTGGGCACCGTCAGACTGTGGCTGAGATCAATGCCCAGCTCGCGGCAGCTCTGCTGAATCTGCTGGGCGTGAGCGTCCTCGCCCATGGCGGTTACCATCAGCACATGCTTTCCCATGCGGCACAGGTTTTCCGCAATGTTGCGGCCCACCCCGCCCAGCGTGACGGTCACGCGGCCGGGGTTGCTGTCCGCCGGTATCAGCGTGCTGTCCGGCGTGCCGCCGATATCCACGTTTACCGCACCTACCACCGCCACGTAAGCCCCCTCGCCCAGCAAATAGCCGCGCCCGCGGATCAGCCCCTTGCGCATCAGGTTGGAAATGTGGACGGCTACCGAAGAGCGCGTAATGCCAGCCCGCTGCGCCAGCTCCTGCTGGGAGATCAGCGGATTTTCACGAATCCATGCCAGGATTTCCTGTTCGCGTCGGGTCATGTGGCACCTCGATTCATAAGCATATCTTCAATATAACCAACAGTTGCTTATTTGTCAATACGGCAGTGCATCGGGAAAAATTCATTTGGCTAGGAATGAGGAAAGCTTGCGTTCTGGTCCCGGGGGGGAGTGCCCACAGAATAGCGGAACAAGAAGATTGTTGGTTTTGGATAATTATATTCATTATTCTTTAGCTGGTATACTAGTGGACACATCAGAGAAGAAAATGCTAAGATGGCAGTATGGAGCGGCCCTTCTGCGGATGGCAAATCCGCGGGGAAGATAAGGAAAACCTGTTTGCAATCAGTATGCGGTTTGATTCAGGTTAAGGAGAATAAGCCATGAAAATGACCTTTCGCTGGTATGGAAGCAAGGCAGATCCCATTCCGCTGAAATACATCCGGCAGATCCCCGGCATGACGGGCCTGATGGGCCTTTTGGACCGGCCTGCCGGCGTGGTATGGGAAGAGGAGGAAATCAAGGAGCTGGTGGATGAGGTTCACGCAGCCGGGCTTGAGCTGGAAGTCATCGAGAGTGTAAACGTCCATGAGGATATCAAGATCGGCCTGCCCACGCGTGACAAGTACATCCAGAACTACATCGACACCATCCGAAACCTCGCCCGCCATGGCATCAAGGTGATCGTGTACAACTTCATGCCGGTGTTTGACTGGCTGCGCACCGACCTGGCGCGCGTGATTCCGGAGGACGGCTCCAACAGCCTGTACTTTGACGAAAAGGACCTGGGCCAGATGGGTCCTCTGGAAATCGTGCGCAAGACCGCCGAGGACAGCCATGGCTTCACGCTGCCCGGCTGGGAGCCGGAGCGTCTGGCGCTGCTGGAAACGACGCTGAAGCAGTACGAGGGCATGACGCCTGATAACCTGCGCGAGAATTACAAGTATTTTCTGGATGCGGTGATTCCCGTGTGCGAGGAGGTAGGCGTGCGCATGGCCTGCCACCCGGACGACCCCGCATGGCCCATCTTCGGCCTGCCACGCATCGCCCACAGCCAGGATGACTATGACAAGATCATCAAGCTGCACGACAGCCCGGCCAACACCGTCTGTCTGTGCACTGGTTCGCTGGGCTCCAACCCGGAGAACGACGTGCCCGCGGTCATCCGTCATTTCGGCGAAATGAACCGCATCGGCGCCATGCACGTGCGCAATGTCAAGTACCTTGGGCACCATCATTTCCGCGAGGCGGCACACCTGTCCTCTACCGGCGATCTGGATATGTACGCCATTATGAAGGCCATCCACGACACCTGTCCCGATACCTATGTGCGTCCTGATCATGGCCGCATGATCTGGGACGAGCAGGGCCGCCCCGGCTACGGCCTGTATGACCGCGCGCTGGGCGCCGCCTACCTCAACGGCCTCTGGGAGGCCATCGAAAAGCAGTGACCCGCGGCGCGCCGCCCGCTCCCGCAAGGGCGGGCGGCAGGCCGCGCCGGGTCCCCCCAAAAGGAGGTCTGATTGACCATGAAACTTACCTATCAGGGCATTCGCGACGCGAAGGCGTGGCAGCAGGCCGGCATCGCGCTTCCCGCTTTTGACTGGCCTGCTATGTGCATGCACACCGGCGACAACCCCGTTTGGGTGCACTTTGGCGCGGGAAACATCTTCCGCGGTTTTATCGCCGGGCTGCAGCAGCGGCTTTTGAACAAGGGGTTGCAGCAGAGCGGCATCGTGGCCGCGGAGACCTTTGACTACGATATCATCGATCAGATCTATACGCCGCACGATTCCATGACGCTCATGGTCAGCCTCAGGCCGGACGGCGAAACGCAGAAGGAGGTCATCGCCTCCATCGCCAACGGACTGAAGGCCGATTGCACCAACGCGCGCGACTGGAAGGCCCTGAAAGCGGTCTTTGAAAGCCCGTCCCTGCAGATGGCCAGCTTCACCATCACCGAAAAAGGCTATGGCCTTCGTGACATGAAGGGTCAGCTGCTGCCCGTGGTGGCTCAGGACCTGAAAAATGGCCCGGAGCAGGCGCGGCATGCCATGAGCGTGGTTGCTGCCATGATGCTGGTGCGCTTTGAGGCGGGCGCCTGTCCCATCGCCCTGGTCAGCATGGACAATTGCAGTCACAACGGTGAAAAGCTGCGCCAGAGTGTGCTGGAAATCGCCGCCGGATGGCGGGACAACGGCCTCGTGCCTGCCGCCTATGTGGACTGGATGTCCGACGAGCAGAAGGTCAGCTTCCCCTGGAGCATGATCGACAAGATCACTCCGCGTCCCTCTGAGATCATCCAAAAGCAGCTGGAAACGCTGGGAGTGGAGGGTATGGCTCCCGTCATCACCGGACGCCATACCTATATCGCGCCCTTTGTCAATGCCGAGGTGCCGCAGTATCTGGTGGTGGAGGACCGTTTCCCCAACGGACGGCCGCCGCTGGAGCAGGCCGGCGTATACATGACCGACCGCGATACCGTCAACATGACCGAGCGGATGAAAGTGACCACCTGCCTGAATCCCCTGCACACGGCGCTTGCGGTGTACGGCTGCCTGCTGGGCTATGAGAGCATCGCCGCCGAAATGGGCGATCCGGAGCTGGTGGAACTGGTCAGGCGCATCGGCTACACCGAGGGCCTGCCCGTGGTGACCGATCCGGGGATTCTCAGCCCCCGTGCATTCATTGATGAGGTCGTGACCCAGCGCCTGCCCAATCCGTTTATCCCGGATACTCCGCAGCGAATCGCTACGGATACCAGCCAGAAAATCCCCGTGCGCTTTGGCGAGACGCTCAAGAGCTACATGGCCTCCCCCACGCTGGACCCCGCCTCGCTCACGGCCATTCCGCTGGCGCTGGCCGGATGGCTGCGCTACCTGCTTGGCGTGGATGATGAGGGCCGCGACATGGCAGTCAGTCCCGACCCCATGCTTGGGCAGCTCACGCAGGCGATGGCTGCTGTAAAGCTGGGACAGCCTCAGAGCGTGCAGGGCGCGATCGGGCCGATTCTGGAAAACGAGGTGCTCTTTGGAGTGAACCTCTATGAGGCCGGACTGGCGGACAAGGTGGAGAGAATGCTTTCCGAAATGCTGGCCGGCCCGGGCGCGGTGCGCGCGACCCTGAAAAAGGAACTGCAATAAGGAGGGGAAAAGCGTGAGGCTTCTGGCGCGGCGTATGCGCGAAACAGGGCGGGAGTACGCCCTGCGCAATCTGAAGGATAACATCATCCATCTGGAGCTGAAACCTGGCAGCATGGTCAGTGAAAACGAGCTGGCCGCGCAGATGGGCCTGTCACGCACCCCTGTGCGGGAGGCGCTGATGGAGCTGTCCAAGGTTCGGCTGGTGGACGTCTATCCCCAGCGCGGCAGCGCCGTCGCTTTGATCGACTACGATCTGGTGGAGGAGGCGCGGTTCATGCGCAGCGTGCTGGAAGGCGCCGTAGTGGAGCTGGACTGCGATGTGGTCACGGACGATGATCTGGCAATGCTGGAGGAGAACATCGCGCTCCAGCGCCGCCACCTGGCCGATGGGGCTCTGGAACGCCTGTGGGCGCTGGATAATGCGTTTCACAGCCTTCTGTTCCGGATCGCCCGCAAGGAACAGACCTACGGCATGATGAACAGCTTCACCGCCCATTTTGACCGGGTGCGCAACATGTCGCTGACCACGGTAAAAAACAACAAGATTGTGGATGATCATGCGCTCATCGTTGAAGCGCTGGCCGCGCGCGATAAGGTGGCCGCACGTCAGGTGATGGACCGCCATCTCAGCCGCTACAAGGTGGATGAGGCGGCGCTGCGCATCAATTACCCCACGGAATATTTCAAACAGGCACAATAGTAGATATTTGAAATTTCATTACGCGCCATGGGCGGCTTTCGTCCATGGCGCTGCTATTTGCGCTCAGACGCTGCCGTGACGGGCGGTATGCGGGCTGCACTTTTTTTGTGCTTCCCCTTGACAGCCCGGCGAATCCCTGCTATCATTCCGCACATGGCGATGACGGGAAGAGTAGCTTGCCCGCAAGGCCTTCGCAGAGAGCCGCCGGGGCTGGAAAGGCGGCAGGGCCGGGAAAGCGAAGAACATCCCCGAGCATCCGTCCCAAAGGGCCGAAGGGTCCGAGTAGGCGCGGACGGGCGCGCCCGGTACAGCGCGGGGGGATCAATGGCGTTCCCTGCTGAAAGTGGGACAATTCTGTCCAACGCGGGTGGTACCGCGGAAGGCTTTGGCCTTTCGCCCCGGAAATGCCGGGGCGGGGGGCTTTTTTCATACCCGGCGATAAGGGAGGTTGCAGCTTTATGGAAAGAACGCATTACTGCGGAACCCTGCGCCGCGTGCACATCGGCCGGCAGGCCACGGTGTGCGGCTGGGTGCTGACCTGCCGCGACATGGGCGGCGTCATCTTCGTGGATGTGCGCGACCGCGAGGGCGTGGTGCAGACGGTGTTTGACCAGGCCGTGGCGGACCCCGCCAGCTTTGCGCTGGCCGAGCGGCTCAAAAACCAGAGCGTGGTCAAGATCACCGGCGAGGTGCGCCTGCGCGACGAGAGCACCTACAACCCCGCTTTGCCCACCGGCGAGGTGGAGCTGGCCGCCAGCCATATGGAATTGCTCTCTGCGGCGGATACGCTGCCCTTTTCCCTCACCGACGAGGAGCCTGTGCGTGAGGAGGTGCGGCTCAAGTACCGCTATCTGGACCTGCGCCGCCCGCAGATGTACCGGAATCTGCTCTTTCGCCACACGCTGCTCAGCGAGGTGCAGCGGATCTTGAACGATCAGGGATTTTTGCAGGTGGAAACGCCCATTTTGTGCAAATCCACGCCGGAGGGCGCGCGCGACTATCTGGTGCCCAGCCGCGTGCATCCCGGCACGTTCTACGCCCTGCCCCAGAGCCCGCAGATCTACAAGCAGCTTCTGATGGTATCGGGCATCGACAAGTACTATCAGGTGGCGCGCTGCTTTCGCGACGAGGACCTGCGCGCCGACCGCCAGCCGGAGTTTACTCAGGTGGACATGGAGCGCAGCTTCGTGGACCAGGAGGACATGCTCGCCTTCCTCACGGACCTGTTCACACGCCTGTTCGAGCGGGTGATGGGCCGTCCCGTGCCGCATCCCTTCCGGCGGCTCACCTGGCAGGAGGCCATGGACCGCTACGGCAGCGACAAGCCGGACCTGCGCTTTGAGCTGCCCATCGTGGATGTGAGCGACATCGCCGGCCGCGCGTCGTTCTCCGTTTTTACGGAGGCGCTGAAAGACGGCGGCGTGGTGCGCGCCATCAACGTCAGGGGCGCGGGGGCGAGCTTCAGCCGCTCCACCATCGACCTGCTCACCCGCCAGGCCGTCCGGCTCGGCGCCAGGGGCATGGCCTGGATTCTCTACCGTGAGAATGGCGAGGTCAACTCCATTCTGCCCAAGTATTTTGACCCGCCGGTGTGGCGGGAGCTGGAGGAGCGTCTGGAGGCGCGGCCCGGCGACTTCATCCTCTTCTGCGCGGATGCGCTGGAGGTGGCGCGGCGGGTGCTGGGCGGCCTGCGCCTCAAGTGCGCGGACCTGTTGGGCCTGGCCGACCCCGGCGATTTCCGGTTCGCGCTGGTGACGGATTTCCCCATGTTTGAATACAAAAAGGACGAAAAGCGCTATGCCGCCATGCACCATCCCTTCACGATGCCGTTTCCGGAGGATGTGGAGCTGATGCAGGAGGACCGGACCAAGCCCCTCGTGCGTTCGCAGGCCTACGACGTGGTGCTCAACGGCGTGGAGCTGGGCAGCGGCAGCGTGCGCATCCATCGCGCGGAGATCCAGCAGAAGGTGTTCCGCGCCCTGGGCTTTGACAAGGAGGAAGCGCGGGAACGCTTCGGGTTTTTGCTGGACGCGTTCCGCTTTGGCACGCCGCCGCACGCGGGGTTTGCCTTCGGCGTGGACCGGCTGTGCATGCTGCTGTTGGGCGCGTCTTCGCTGCGCGAGGTCATCGCCTTCCCCAAGACCAAGGATGCGCGCTGCCCGCTTACCGGCGCGCCGGATTATGTGGACGCCTCGCAGCTGGAGGCGCTCAAGCTGGGCGTGTCGGTGGCGGAGACGGGGCGGGAAGAGCATGTCCGCGCCCTCCGGCGCGAGGCGGTGGAGAACGCGGCGCTTCTGTCCATGCTCACCCTCTCGCCCGGCGAGGAGGAGCGCATGAGTCAGGAATTTGCCTCCATCGTGGACTTTGCGGGCGAGCTGGCCGGGCTGCAGCGCGAGGCGCCTCCGCGGCCGCGCACCGCGCCCCAAGCGCAGTCCCTGCGCCCCGACGAGCCCGGCGAAAGCCTGCCCATCGAGGCGGTGCTCATGAACGCGTCCACCGTGACGGGCCGCCTGATCACCGTGCCCAGGACCTTTGACTGAAAGGGAGGCGCATTGTCCTATGAAATGCATACCGGCGCTCTGCCGAAAGACCGTGACGGAGCTGTGCGCCCTGCTGGACGGCGGGCAGATCACCTCCGTGGAGATCGTTCAGGCGTACCTTCGCGCCATTGACGCGCGCGACGGCGACGTGCACGCCTATCTGGAAACCTACCCCGACGACGCCCTGCGCGAGGCCGCGGAGGCCGACGCGCGACGCGCGCTGGGACAAAAGCGGTCGCCGCTGGACGGCGTGCCCATCGCGGTCAAGGACAATCTGGTCATGCGCGGGCGCGTGTGCTCCTGCGCAAGCCGCATGCTGGCGTCCTTCCGCTCGCCCTATGACGCGACGGTGATCGAAAAGCTGCATGCCGCCGGCATGCCCATCTTGGGCCGACTCAACATGGATGAGTTCGCCATGGGCGGCAGCACCGAAAACAGCGCCTTTGGCGTTACGCGCAATCCCTGGAACCCGGACCGCGTTCCGGGCGGCTCGTCGGGCGGCTCGGCGGCGGCGGTGGCCGCGGGCATGGCTCCGGCGGCGCTGGGCAGCGACACGGGCGGCAGCATCCGCCAGCCTGCCAGCTTCTGCGGCGTGGTGGGCGTGAAGCCCGCCTACGGCGCGGTCAGCCGGTATGGGCTGGTGGCCTTCGCCAGCTCGCTGGACCAGATCGGCCCGCTGTGCAAGACCGCCGCGGACGCGGCGCTGGTGCTGGATGTGATCTGCGGGGGCGATCCCCGCGACATGACCAGCGACCCCGCGCTGGCCCGGCCCTGCGCGGGCCGGGAGATGCAGGACCTTTCCGGGCTGACGGTGGGCCTGCCGGCGGAGTGCTTCGGCGAGGGGCTGGACGCGCAGGTGCGCGCCGCCGTGGAGGCTGCGGCCGGGACGCTGCGCGGGCTGGGGGCGCAGGTGCGCAAGGTGAGCCTCCCCTCGCTGCCCTATGCGCTCCCCGCGTACTACGTCATCTCCAGCGCGGAGGCGTCCAGCAACCTGGCCCGCTATGACGGCGTGCGCTACGGCTATCGCGCGCAGGCCTACGCCGATCTGGACGAGCTGTACCGCAAGAGCCGTCAGGAGGGCTTTGGCATGGAGGTCAAGCGGCGCATCATGCTGGGCACCTTCGCCCTCAGCAGCGGCTATCAGGACCAGTACTACCTCAAGGCGCTCAAGGCGCGCGAACTGCTGCGCCACGAGGCGGCCGAGGCGCTTGGCGGCTGCGCCGCCCTGCTCTCCCCCGTGGCGCCCACCCCGGCTTACCGCCTGGGTGAAAAGACGGGCGATCCCATGGAAATGTACCTGGGCGACATCTATACCGTGCCGGCCAACATCACCGGACTGCCCGCAGTGTCGGTGCCGTGCGGACGGTCGGCGGAGGGGCTGCCCATCGGCATGAGCCTGATGGGCGCGCGGGACAGCCTGCCGCTTCTGATGGGAATCGCCGGGGCGTATGAACGCACGGCGAGGGTGAATGAGGGCATGCATCCCTATGACGCGGTGGAAGAGGAGGCGCGGGCATGAACAGGGCATATGAAATGGTCATCGGCCTGGAAACGCATGTGGAGCTGCGCACAAAAAGCAAGGTGTTCTGCGCCTGCAAAAACGCCTTCGGCGCGGAGCCCAACACGCATGTGTGCCCCGTGTGCATGGGCCTGCCGGGGGCGCTGCCGGTGTTCAACGCCCAGGTGCTGCGCTATGCGGCCATGGCCGGCATGGCGCTGGGCTGCCATGTGCACCACCGCAGCCGCTTCGACCGCAAGAATTACTTTTATCCCGACCTGCCCAAAGCCTATCAGATCAGCCAGTTCTACCGCCCCCTGTGCGAGGGGGGAGCGCTCACCATCCAGACCGGCGCGGGGGAAAAGCGCGTGGGCATCACCCGCATCCATATCGAGGAGGATGCGGGCAAGCTCCTGCACGATGAGAAATCCGGCACGGCGCTGGACATGAACCGCTGCGGCGTGCCGCTGATCGAGATCGTGTCCGAGCCGGACATCCGCTCCGCGGAGGAGGCCGTGGCCTACCTGCGCAAGCTGCGCGCCGTCCTGACCTATACGGGCGTGAGCGACTGCCGCATGAACGAGGGCAGCATGCGCTGCGACGTGAACCTGAGCGTGCACAGGCCCGGAGAGCCCTTCGGCGTGCGCACCGAAATGAAGAACCTCAACTCCTTCCAGAGCGTGGAGCGCGCCATCGAAGCCGAGTACCGGCGGCAGGTGGAGGCGCTGGAAGCGGGGGAGGCCGTGGTGCAGGAAACCCGCCGGTATGATCAAAAGACCGGCAAGACCACCTCCATGCGCCGCAAGGAAAACAGCGCCGATTACCGCTACTTTCCCGACCCCGATCTGCCGGAAATCTACCTCGGCGACGCCGAAATGGCCGAGATCCGCGCATCCATCCCCGCGCTGCCCGACGAGCGCCGCATGCGCTACATGCAGCGGTACGGGCTGACCGCCTATGCGGCCGAGCAGCTCACCGCCGAGCGCTGGCTCGCGGAGTACTTCGAGCAGGCGGCCGCCCTGGCACAAAACCCCGTGGCGCTTTGCAACCTCATTCTGGGCGAGGTTTTTGCGCAGATCACCCTGCGCGATACCGCGCATACCGGCGAGCGCGGCCCGGAGGCGCTGCCCATCGCGCCGGAGCACCTTTCGGCGCTCAGCGACATGATCGGCGCGGGCAAGGTCAACAGCTCCACCGGAAAAAAGATTCTCTCCGCGCTCTTTGATCAGGATCAGGACCCCGCCGCCTATGCGCAGGACCACGACCTGTTTACTCTCACCGATCCTGCCGCGCTGGAGGCCGCCGCGCGGGAGGCGCTGGAGAATAACCCCGACATGGTGAAAACCTACCGCTCCGGCAAAACCAACGTGGAAAAGGCCCTGATGGGCAAGGCCATGGCGCTCACGCGCGGCAAGGCCGATCCGGAGGCCCTGCGGCAAAAGCTGCTGGAGCTGCTGGGAGAGCAGGGATAAAAAACAGGCCCCGCGGGATTCGCCCGCGGGGCCTGTCTTTATGCTGTAACGTTTGTTTTTACGCTCTTCCCAATTCCTGACGCACGCGCCGGGCCACGCCTTCGCCGTCCAGGCCGAAGTGCTTTTCCAGATAGCTCTGGTTGCCCACGATGCTGCAATAGGTATCGTTCAGGCCCAGGCGCACCACGCGGGGGCGCGGGCCGGTCAGGCCGCAGACGTATTCGCACACCGCGCCGCCGAAGCCACCCACGATGGTGTGCTCCTCCAGCGTGAAGAGCACGGGCACCCGGCCGCACAGCGCCGCGAGGTAGGCTTCGTCCAGGGGCTTGACGGTGGGGAAGCTGGCCACGCCGATGTGCAGGCCGTCCGCCTCCAATAGATGCGCCGCTTCCACGGCGCTGCCCAGAATGCCGCCCGCCGTGAGAATATAGGCATCCGTGCCGGGGAACTGCTCCAGCGCCTGCCCGCAGCGGTAGCCGGCCAGGGAACCGTCCTCGTGAAAATGCGGTTCGCCGCCGCGGCCGATGCGCAGGTAGGCCACGCCCGGCTCGCTGAGGAAGGGCCCCATCACGGCCTCGGTCTCCACGCCGTCGGCGGGCGCGTATACCTTCACGCCCGGCAGGATGCGCAGCGCGCTCATGTCCTCCGTGGCGTGGTGCGTCATGCCCAGCGTACCGTAGACGAAGCCTGCGCCCACGCACACGATCTTCACGTTCGCCTCATGGTAGGCGCAGCAGTTGCGGATCTGCTCCAGACAGCGCAGCGTGGGGAAGTTGCCGATGGAATAGACCACCACCGTCTTTCCCTCCAGCGCCATGCCGGCGGCCATGCTCATCATGGCCTGCTCCGAAATGCCGGCGTTGATGAAGCGGTCGGGAAATTTTTTCATGTAGGGAAACAGCACGCCAAAGCCCAGGTCGCCGGTGACCAGCACCAGCTCGGGGTGCGTCTGGGCGTAGGCTTCCAGGCAGCGGGTGAAGGTGTCTCTCATGGCTTGCCGGCCTCCAGTTCTTTCAGCGCCGCTTCGTATTCCTCGCCGCGCGCGGTGCGGTAATGCCACAGCACGGAATGCTCCATAAAGCTCACGCCCTTGCCCTTCACCGTATCGGCGATGACCACGACGGGCTTGCCGCCGCCCATCGCGCCGCGGGCCTCCTCATAGGCGCGGTGCAACGCCTCGTGGTCGTGCCCGTCCACGCGGATGACGTGCCAGCCGAAGGCGCGCCATTTTTCGTCCAGCGGCTCCAGCGCGATCGTCTCCTCCACCGGGGCCAGGGACTGGATCTTGTTGAAGTCGATGGTGACGATGAAGTTGTCCAGCTTATACTGGTGGGCGATGAGCGCACTTTCCCAGATGGCGCCCTCGTCGCATTCGCCGTCGCCGATGATGCAGTATATGCGGTGATCCTCATGGTTCAGCTTCGCGGCCATCGCCATGCCCATGGCCATGGGCAGGCCCTGCCCCAGCGAGCCCGTGGAGGCCTCCACCCCCGGCACGCCCTTGTGGCTGACATGCCCGCTGAGGCGGCTGCCGTTCTGGCAGTGGGTGAGCAGCTCCTCCACGGGAAAAAAGCCGCTTTCCGCCAGCGCCGCATAGATGCCCGCACCCGCGTGGCCCTTGCTCAGGAGCAGGCGGTCGCGGCCAGGCATGCGCGGATTGCGCGGGTCGTAGCGCAGCACGTCGGCATAGAGCACGGCCACCAGGTCCGCCATGGAAAAGATGCTGGCGATGTGCGAGGTACCCCCGCGGCTGGTCATCTCCAGCGCGTGCAGGCGGATCTTGTAGGCCAGATCCAGACTCTTTTGGCAGTTCATCGGTTACCTCCTTGCCGCGCGGGCATTTCGCTCCGCGCGGACGGTTCCCTCTTGAGGTTCTTCTTCAGTACGCACAAAAGCGTATCCCAAAACACCTTCGCGTCCAGCCCGAAGGACTGGCTGCGCGCGTAAGCCACGCGCATGCGGTTTTTTTCGTCAAGAATCTTGGCTTCGTAGCAGCCCTCCGGGTCGTCGTGCCCCACCAGCTCGTCCAGGTTGATCAGGTGGATGGAGCTGGGGTCGCTGATGCCGGGGCGCACCCACAGGATGCACTGCTGCTCGGGCGTATAGCGCATGGTATAGCGCAAAAGCTCCGGCCGGGGCCCGATGAAGGACATGTCCCCCTTGAGGATATTGAACAGCTGGGGCAGCTCGTCCAGCTTGCTGTGCCGCAGCACACGCCCCACCCGCGTCACCCGGGGATCATCCAGCGCCGTGGTGGAAGCGTACTGGTCCGCGCCCACCACCATGGTGCGGAATTTCAGGATGGAAAAAGGCCGGTTGTGGTATCCGCCGCGCAGCGCCCGGTAGAACACCGGCCCGCGCGACGTGCACTTGACCGCCACGGCGATGGGCAGCATCACCACAAGGCAGGGAAACAGAAAAACGACCGCCAGTACAAAGTCCAGGCCCCGCTTGAGCACCTTGCTGTAAAACGGGTGCGTGAGCGGGCCATCCCAGCGGGGCAGCTGCTTTTGCGCGGCGTCCCGCGTCAGGTCCTTTTCCATGCCTGCGGCCTTCCCTTCCTGCACACGGCGCTGATGCGCCGGCGCAAATTATCGTATCACACCCGGGGGGAGGAAGTCAATTTTTTATGGAAATTCCGAAAAACCGCAAATGGGCCCGTATGACAGGACGGTGGGTTGCATTCTGATGAAACTATGGTAAAATAACGCCAGGAGAGACAAACATGTGTGCGCGTCGATCCTTCAAGAAGCGATGGGAGGGAAAAAGGGACGGTGTACAGCGTAGGCGTCGTTTCCCTTGGATGCAGCAAAAACCGCGTGGATACCGAGCTGATGCTGGGGATTCTGCGCAAGGCGGGCTACCGCATCACCGCCGATGAACGCGAGGCGGATATTCTGATCGTCAACACCTGCGGCTTCATCGAGCCGGCCAAGCAGGAGAGCATCGACACCTTGCTCTCTCTGGCCCGGTATAAGCAGGAGGGGCGGCTCAAGCTGCTGGCGGCCACCGGATGTCTCACGCAGCGCTATGAGCAGGCCATTTTGCAGGATATGCCGGAGGTAGACCTGGTGCTGGGCGTGAGCCAGTACCCCATGCTGCCCCGCGCCATTGAGGAGGCGCTGGCGGGCAGGCGGCCCAGCTACTGCGCGCCGGATGCCACCGTGCTGTGCGGGGAGCGGGTGCTCACCACCGCGCCGTATACGGCCTATGTGCGCATTGCCGACGGGTGCGACAACCGCTGCGCCTACTGCGCTATCCCGCTCATCCGCGGCGGATTCCGCTCGCGCGGGATGCAGAGCGTGCTGGAGGAGATCCGCACGCTGGCGGAGCAGGGCGTCAGGGAACACGTGCTGGTGGCGCAGGACACCTCGCGCTTCGGCATGGACACGCACGGGCGCAGCCTGCTTCCCGAGCTGATGGTCCGCGCGGCGGACATCCCCGGCGTGGAGTGGCTGCGCGTGCTCTACTGCTATCCCGACGAGGTGGATGATACGCTGCTGGAGGCCATGGCCTCCCGGCCCAACATCTGCCGCTATCTGGATCTGCCCCTTCAGCATGCCGACCCGCAGCTGCTTCGGCGCATGAACCGCCGGGGCGACATCGAGCAGACCCGCGCTTTCCTTAAAAAGGCGCGGGAGATGGGCTTTACGCTGCGCACCACCTTCATCACCGGCTTCCCCGGCGAGACGGACGAGCAGTTCGAGCGCCTGATGGATTTTGTTCGGGACGTGCGCTTTGACCGCCTGGGCGCGTTCTGCTATTCTGCGGAGGACGATACCCCCGCAGCCGTCATGCCCGACCAGGTGCCGGAGGAAGTGAAGCAGCAGCGGCTGGACCGGCTGATGACGGAGCAGCAGGCCATTTCGCTGGAGCGCAACCGGCTGCGCGTGGGCAATGAGGAGCGCGTGCTGGTGGAGAGCGTGGGCGTGGACGGCCTGGCCGTGGCACGCTCCGCGGCGGAGGCGCCGGAGACCGACGGCATCATCCGCGTAAGCGGCGCCTCGGAGGCGGATATCGGCTGCTTTGTTACGGCGCGCATCACCGGCGCCGATACCTATGACCTGACGGGGGAAAAGCTATGAACTGGCCCAATCGACTGTCCCTCCTCCGGGTCGGACTGGTTCCTTTGGTGGTGCTGATGATCTGCCTGGGCGCCTCCTGGTCCTATATCGCAGCGCTGGCACTGTTTCTGGCGGGCAGCCTGACGGACTGGGCGGACGGCTGGATGGCGCGCCGCTACAGGATCGTGACCAACTTCGGAAAATTTGTGGACCCCGTGGCGGACAAGCTGCTGGTGCTGTCCACCATGATCAGCCTGTGCGGGCAGGGGCTGATTCCCGCGTGGGCCTGCGTGGTGGTGCTTTTCCGCGAGCTGGCGGTGGACGGACTGCGCCTGGTGGCGGTTGAGCAGGGCAAGGTGATCGCGGCCGGCAAGCTGGGCAAGATCAAAACCTGCACGCAGATGGCCATGCTGGTCGCCTATCTGCTGAGCGCCATCGGCTGGCTTCGCGTTCCGGCGCTGAACGGGGCGCTTCTGGCGCTGGCCATGGCCATGACGCTGTGGAGCGGTGTGGATTATTTCTGGAAAAATCGCGCGCTGTTTGCCGGCAGCCTTCGCTGAGCGGCCCGGCGCGAAAGGCCTGGAAAGGACGATGAGCGGCGTGACGCGGCTTCAACAGATCAGCGAGCAGGTGGTCGCCCGCTTCGGGGCGGCGCACAGAACCTTGGGTACGGCCGAGAGCCTGACCGGCGGGATGATCGCCTCGTCGGTGGCGGATGTGAGCGGGGCGAGCGCGGTGCTCATGGGCGGCGTGGTCAGCTATGACCCCCGCGTGAAGCACGAGGTGCTGGGCGTATCCCGGCAGGTGATCGACACCGTGGGCGTGGTGAGCGAACCGTGCGCCCGGCAGATGGCCGAGGGTGCGCGACGGGTGCTCAAGGTGGATGTGGCGGTGAGCGCCACGGGCGTAGCCGGTCCCACCGGCGGCACGCCGCAGACCCCTGTGGGCACGGTGTTTCTCGGCGTGAGCAGCGCCGCGGGCACGCGCGTGGAGGAATGCCACTTTACCGGAGACCGGGCGCAGGTGCGCGCGCAGAGCGCCGCCCGCGCGCTGGAAATGGCGCTGGAAGCGCTGGAATAGGAAAAATCGCCCGATTTGGAAAGCAGGACGAAAGAGGGGTTTATGGAAAGATGGCCAAGAAAGAGACCGCGAAAAAGGAAATCGTGAAGAAGGACGAGCTGCGCGAGGAGAAGATGAAGGCGCTGGAAAATGCGCTGACCCAGCTGAACAAGACCTACGGCAAGGGCAGCGTGATGAAATTCAGCGACAAGGTGGCTGATACCAACCTGCAGGTGATCTCCACCGGATGCCTGGACCTGGATCTGGCGCTGGGCGTGGGCGGCCTGCCGCGCGGCCGTGTGGTGGAGATCTACGGCCCTGAAAGCAGCGGCAAAACCACCGTGGCCCTGCACTGTGTGGCCGAGGCGCAGAAGGCGGGCGGCGTGGCTGCGTTCATCGACGCCGAGCATGCGCTGGACCCCGTATATGCCAAGAAGCTGGGCGTGAACATCGACGACCTCTACATCTCCCAGCCCGATACCGGCGAGCAGGCGCTGGAGATCTGCGAGGCGCTGGTGCGCTCCGGCGCGGTGGATATCGTGGTCATCGACTCCGTGGCCGCGCTGGTGCCCAAGGCCGAAATCGAGGGCGACATGGGCGACAGCTTCGTGGGACTGCAGGCGAGGCTGATGAGCCAGGCGCTGCGCAAGCTCACCGGCGTAATCTCCAAGACCAATGCCGTGGCCATCTTCATCAACCAGCTGCGCGAAAAGGTGGGCGTGATGTACGGCAACCCCGAAACCACCACCGGCGGCAGGGCGCTCAAGTTCTACGCGAGCGTGCGCCTGGACGTGCGCCGGGGCGAGCAGCTGAAAAACGGGTCCGACGTGATCGGAAACCGCACCAAGGTCAAGGTGGTCAAGAACAAGGTGGCGCCGCCCTTCAAGGTGGCCGAGTTCGACATCATCTATGGCGAGGGCATCAGCAAGTTCGGCTCGCTTCTGGACATGGCCGTGGAGCGCGACATCATCCACAAGAGCGGCGCCTGGTTCTCCTACGAGGACCAGCGCATCGGTCAGGGCCGCGAGAACGCGCGCCAGTATCTGCGCGACCATCCTGAGCTGGCGGATCAGATCGAGAAGATCGTGCGCGAGGAGGCCATGGCGGCCGCTGCGGGCAACACAGCCGCGCCCGAGGCCGCTCCCGCTTCCGAGGAGGAGGACCCCGACCTGGCGTTGATGGATGAAATCGAGGAATGACGCGCGATGCGCGCGCAAGGCCCCGGCACGCAGGCGCGCTCGGGGCTTTGTGCATGGGGGGACCCGATGGTTTCGGGCCGCTCGAAAGGAGGACGGGCCATGACGGCTGCCACCGGAGAAGGACGGAAATATGCCGCGCTGTTTTTGGCAGGGCTGGGCGCATGGGTGCTCAACACGCTGACTGCCTTTGTGGGAGAGCAGGGGGCAGACATCGCCTGCGCGGCGTTGCCGCTCGTGTGGCTGGCGCTGGCCGTATGGCTGCGCACGGGCGGACGCTGGACAGACCGGGCGCTCACCTCGCTGATCCTGGCGGGTGGCTTCCTGGTGAGCCTGTGCTTCATCCTCCAGCTGGCGTATGATTTCAGCTGGCATGATCTGGCCGCATACGACGCGAACCTGGGCGGGGAGACCAACCCGGACGGCCACCTGGGCTATATCGCCTGGATTGTGGAAAACGGGGCTTTGCCCACCATGAATCCGCTCGAAAACGGATACAGCATTCTGTACAATCCGCCCCTCTACCACCTGATTCAGGCGGCGTTCATGCGGCTGAACCTGTGGTTGGGGGTTTCCCAGGCCGTGGCGCTGGAGAACCTGCAGGTGGTTACGCTTCTGTCCGCCTCCGCCTGCCCGCTGGTGGCGGTGGACCTGATGCGCTTTCTGGGCATCAGGGAGCGGGGCGTGCATGTGGGCGCGCTGATCATGGCGTTTCAGCCGTCGCTGTGGATCTTCGGCGCGACGCTCAACAACGATATCCTCTCCATCCTCTGCATTCTGGTCTGCATTCTCTTTACCGTGCGGTGGGAACGTACACGCCGCATGCGCGATATACTGGGAATCGCCCTTTCGATGGGCGCGGGCATGGCGGTCAAACTGTCCGTCGGATTGCTGATTCCCTGCGTGGCAATGGTATTCATCGTGGCGTTCTTCCGGGACCTGAAGCGCTGGAAGCGTTATGTGGGACAGTTCGCGGCGTTCTTGTTGGCGAGCGTGCCGCTGGCGGTAGCCTGGCCGCTGTACCATCTGCTGGCGTTCGACGTGCCGCTCAATTATGTGCGTCTGTCCCCGGAAACCCTGAACGTGGGGAATTTGTCCCTTTGGAAGCGCTTCGGCATCCCGGACTGGTTTGCCCGGAACGAGCTGTTTTTTACCGGCGTGCGCAAAACGGACCACAATGTGTGGATGCAGACCTTCAAAACGGCTGTGTTCGATGAACTGACGCTGTTTAACAACGGCACGACCATGTGGAACGTGGCTTACCTGCTGATGGTGCTGTTTGTGGTGCTGCTGGCGGTGGAGCTGATTCTGTTCGTCTATGGGCTGGTGAAGCGGCCCGCCGGGCTGTCTGGGCTTTCGGCCGGATTCCTGGGCATGTATGCCGTGGTGCTGGCGGCCTATTACATCAAATTCTGTCTGGACTATCCCTATGTGTGCACCTTCAACTTCCGCTATGTAATGCCGGCGCTGCTTTTCGCCGCACTGGGCGCGGCCAACTGGCGGGACCGCGCGCGGTGGTCGGGCTGGCTGGTGGGCCTGACGGGCCTGTTTGCCATGATGAGCGTGGGAATTTATGCCGGATGGTTTTACCCCGGCCTGTTGGACGCCCTGGCTGCGTTATTAGGTTGACAATCTTTGTGGAATGCGGTATAGTTACACCAGTTGGACAAGTATGAGGGGGACGTTGTCCCAATACAGCAAGGAGGTTTTTTCCGCATGAAACCCATTGAACAGACTCGCCGTGAATTTCTGCGCGCCGCGGGCAAGGGCGTGCTGGGCGCTGCCGCGCTGACCGCCATCCCGTCCGTGCTCAAGCCCGCGCTGGCTGAGACCGCGTCGGCTCCCGCCTATCCCTGGACCTACCAGCAGGTGGACAAGGATGCCGTGCTCAAGCACACCTACGACTGCTTCTACTCCCATGGCGGCTGCTGCGCTGCCGTGTTCGCCGGCATCATGGAAACCATGGGCGAGGCCTATGGCGCGCCCTATAACGTGCTCAACGGCAAGATGTTCGCCAACGGCGCGGCCGGCTACGGCGTGGCCTCCCTGTGCGGCTCGCTGGGCGGCGCCTGCGCGGTAATCGGCCTGTTCTGCGAGGCCGAGGATGCCCGCGCCCTGCGCGACCAGCTCTATGAGTGGTACAAGGTCGAGCCCTTCCCCTCCTATCAGCCGGAGATGGAGTCCGTCACCACGGTGGCCAATTCCGTGCTGTGCGCTGATTCCGTGGGCGCGTACATGGAAGCCACCGGCTATGCCATGAGCGATCCCGGCCGTCTGGCCCGCTGCGCCGGCCTGAGCGCCGAGGTGGCCGTCAAGACCATCGAGCTGCTCAACATCCACTTCGGCTTCGAGGCTGCTCCCGTTGTGGAGGAAGCGCCCGCCGAGGAAGAGGAGACTTTGGGCGAGAACGAGTACATCGGCGTGGGCACCAGTGAAATCGGCGGCGAAATCAAGGTGAAGGTGACCATGGACGGCGACAAGATCGCCAAGATCGAGGTCCTCAGCCACAACGAGACCGCCGGCATCGCCGATCCCGCTTTTGCGCAGATCCCCGAAGCCATCATCGCGGCCCAGTCCACCAGCGTGGACGCGGTCACCGGCGCGACCAAGACCTCCGAGGCCCTGATCGCGGCCGTCAACGACGCGCTGTCCCAGGTGAAGTAATACAAAGCAAGAAGCCGCCGCGCTTCCGTGATGGAAACGCGGCGGTTTTTTTATTGCGCTTCGGCCGGTTTTTTGGGCTTGACCAGACGTGCCAGCTGCGCGGCGACCTCATAGAGCAGAATCATCGGGATGGCCAGCATGCACTGGCTGACCGCATCCGGCGGGGTCAGGATGGCGGCGATGATGGCGATGACCAGAATCACGTACTTGCGCGAGTGGGCCAGCTTCTGATAGGTTACCAGGCCGCGCCGCGCCAGCATGTAGACGACCACGGGCAGCTCGAACATCAGCCCGAAGGGCAGCACGAAGGACAGAACGAAATTGAAGTATTCCTTGACCGACCACAGCGTAGAGGCCACCCCGTCCGCCGCGGACCAGAACAGGTCGATGGCCATGGGGAACACCAGGCAGTAGCAGAATACCACGCCGCCCACAAACAGCAGTAATGCCACGAAGAACAGCGTGGCGAACAACCGCTTCTCCTGCGGGTAGAGCGCGGGGGAAACGAACACCCAGATCTGCCAGATGATCACCGGCATGCCCGCGATGACCGCCGCGATCAGGCAGACCTTGAACTGCATCATCAGGGCTTCGGATACGCTGGTGGTGATGACCTCAATGCCGCGCGCCCGCACCGGCGCCAGCACGAAATCCACCAGCGGCCCGCACAGCAGGTAGAAAAACAACACAAACAGCACCGCCACCGCCGCCACGGAGATGATCAGCATGCGCCGGATGGCTTTGAGATGGGCCGACAGGGCCTGCTTTTGATCTGTGCTCATAGAGGCTTATTTGGCGTCCCCGCCCTTGTCCTCCTCTTTCTTGGCGGGCTCGTCGTCAGCCTTGACTTCCTTCTTGAAATCGCGGATGCTCTGGCCCAGCGCCTTGCCTACGCCCGCCAGCTTGCCGCCGCCGAACACCACCAGCACGATGACCAGAATGACCAGAATTTCCGTGATACCGATGCGCATAAGCTATTCCTCCTGTTGGGGTTGATCTTTCAAGGCTTTCTCCGCGGCTTTGGACGCGTCGTCCAGCGCGGATTTCACGTCGTCGCGCGCTTTTTTCAGGTCTTGCCGCGGGTCGGCTTCCTTGAAGGTGCGCTCCAGGTCGCGCGAGGTCTTGTTGAACTCGTCGATGGCTTCGTCCAGACCGGTCTCTTCCTTGAATTCATCAATCCAGCGCTTCAGGTTTCTTACGCCCCGGCCCAGCGCGCGCGCCACCTTGGGCAGGTCCTTTGGCCCTACGATGACGAACGCGACCAGCAGGATCAGAATCAGTTCGGAAAAACCGATGTTGAACATGGCAACGCTATCCTCCGCGATTGATGACGACTGATTTGTATTGTAACAAACTTCGACCGGAAATGCAACCTTGCGGCATGCCGCAGCAGAAACGCCCAAAACCTGACCCCGCTGTATGGTTTCGGGGCGATTTTGGGCGTTTTCTTTCGATATGAGCGGCTTTGTTTTTGGGTCGGTATTCTTTACCACCAACCGTTCAAAAGCCGCTGTTTGTCGCTTCCGGGTAACAAAAAAGCGCCGTATTACTACGACGCTTTTGTCTTGCTCGGAAGATGGAGCAAGGGAACGCTATTCAATTATCTGTTGTACTTTTTCTTCCTGCTTACAACCGTTGTGCCAATGGCTGCACCGCCGCTGACGAACAACATGGCAATCCACAAAGCAAGGTTGCTTGTGTCGCCGGTCTGGGGGACATTGTCCAGCTTGTCATTATTGCTGGCGGTGCCGTTGGTCACGTTGCTGGAGGGGAGCACCGTGCCGGGCAGGGCTTTCCACTCTGCAGCATCCAGAGTGAATTCCATAGTGTCCATTTTGCTGCCATCCACAAACAGCACGACTTTATTGGGGACAACATCATCTTTGGGAGTCCAGGGGGTCAGTGCCCAGTACTCGTCAGCAGTCTCGGTTGCGATGCAGCAGGTCAGGTAAGAATACGAACCAGCTCCCAGCTTATCAGTATTCAACGTAGCAGTGGTCAGCAGAGTCTCGTCCCTGTACAGCTGCACCTGTACGCTGGACTCAAAGTTAACATTCTTCAGATCAACAGACACAGCGTTCTTCAGGACACCGTTATCATGAGTGATGCCGACGCGCTCGATGCTGCCGCTTGGTCCAGCCGCCAGCGCAGTGATTGGCAGTAGTGTGCATACCATCACTACTGTCAGCAGAAGACAGAAAAATTTGCATGATATACTTGCTTTCATATCTTTACCCCTTTCAAATTTGGACAGTGGACAGGAGGCGGCATAATACTATGACAGAAAATTGAAAAGTATTCACACATAATTCCCGCAATAGTGACCTTTCCTCAATTCACCACCCATGTTATAAAAATATAATACATCATTTCTATCATTAATCTTTCGCTTTGTCAATAGAATACAAAATAGCGATTTTTTACCTGTGCCTGAAAATGCGGGGGAATGTCCCGGCGGCCGCCCTTGCATATCTTGACGAATTGGGGTACAATAAAGCATACTATGGAAAGGAACTGCCCCTGCGGCCGTTCGGAAAGGATGAGCGAACCTCATGCACGTGTTTCACCCTCCGCAAAGCGTGAACGGTCTGCCGCCGGAGAACACCTTTTATGTGGCCGACAGCGCGAATATGACCGTCGCGGATGGGTTTTTGATTCCGACCTATCATCCCTACCTGTTCCCCGAACGGCCCATCAACCTGTTCATGAGCATTCGTTCCAAGGGGCCGGGGCGGGATATGCTCATGGGGGCGCTGCTGGCGCGCGCGCAGCAGCTGCGCGAGCAGACCCCGCAGTGGCCGGCCAGGCTGTTTGCCCAGGTCAGCCCGCAGGATACGCCCATGATGGCCTTTTATATGGAAAGCGGCTTCGACGCCAACGACGCGCTGGACGTGGTGGCGCTGGGCGTGCCCAACGCGCGTCCCGCCGCGCCCATGGGCTATGACATGGGCTATGTGCCCATGAGCGACCCGGCGGAGATGCAGGCGTTCCTCATGCGCATGAACACGTACCGGCTGGACGCGTGGTCCCCGGCGATGCTGCAGCGGTACATGAGCTTTCCGCACTTCATGGCGCTGTACATGAGCCGCGGGCCCGAGGTGGTGGGCGAGATCGCCTTCACCGGCGACGGGCAGGCAGCCAAGCTGATCGGCCTGTACGTGACGCCCAACTACCGCCGGCTGGGGCTGGCGAAGTCGCTGATCGCGGCAGGCATGAAGATTCTGGCGGAAAAGGGCGTCAACCACGTCGAGGCGGACGTGATCCGCCGCAACGAGCAGCAGCGGCTGCTGGCCGCCAGCTGCGCCGCCACCTTTGTGCGCACGGCCTGCTATTATCCCGGCATGAACTATGACTGACGCTGCCCTGGGGGATCGATGCATGAAGATACCCTACCGGCTGGTTCGCTCCGACAGGCGCACCCTTTCGCTGACGGTGGAAAGCGGGGGTGCGCTTGTTGCGCGTGCGCCGCTGCATATGCCCGTAGGCGAGATTGAGGCGTTCATCGAGCGCAAGCGCGCGTGGATTGAACGAAAACGGGCCGAAGCGCCCCCGCGTCCCGCGCCGTTTGCGCCGCGGGACGGCGCGTGCCTGCCTTGGGTGGGCGGGGAGCTGCGCCTGGCGTTTTGCGGCCTGCCGCTGTGCGTGGACTTTGACGGCTGGCTGCTCGCGCCACGCGATGGCGATGCGCTCGCCCGTCTGCGCGACTGGCGGAAACGGCGTGCCGCCGAGGTGCTCACGCCGCGCGTGCATCTGTGGGAAAGCCGCATGGGCCTGCGCGTGCAAAGCATACACTATACGTCGGCAAGGCGCCGATGGGGCAGCATGAGCGCCGACGGCCGCCTGCGCCTGAACGCCGCGCTGATGCATTGCCCCATGGAGCTGTCAGATTATGTGATCGTGCATGAGCTGGCGCATAGGATTCATCCTGACCACTCGCCCGCGTTTCATGCGCTGGTGCGGGCCACGCTGCCGCACGCGGACGCGCTGCGCGTCCGCATGCGGGAATTTGCCGGTGTCACCACGCTGCTCGCCGCGCCCGGGGAGGACGATGCATGACCGAGAAGCTCAACCGTTCGCGCGTGCCCAAGCGGTTTTATTTTCTGACGCTGCTCATCTTTGTGCCCATTTTCTATTGCCTGCTGGCCATCCGCGCGCACTGGTTCGGCTGGGGGATCGCGGTCGTGGCGTTTGCCGGGCTGGTGGTCATCCGCCGCAGCCGCTTCTGGCGCGGATGGCATGCGCCGCTGTGCTTTACGCTGGCCTTTCTGGCGGCGTATGCGGGGCTTTCGCTCAGCCGCCCCCGGTGGGACGTCTCCCTGCCGGGGCAGATCGGCGGGGGCACGGTATGGCTGTTCACCCATCTGCCCGCCGAGGAGGAGATGGCGGCCGGCATGATGGGGCTGTCGGTCTGGCGGCCGCCGGAGGGGTACCGGGTGGAAACCGTGCAGCTTCCGGCGAGCACCATGGAGGTGCTCACGCCCGATGCGGGCGGCGGCGACTGGGCAGTGCTGCAGCTGCATGGCGGCGCGTTCGTCGGCGGAGTCAACGACCTGTACCGCATGATGGCGGTCAAGTACAGCGGCCTTGCGGCCGGGGCCAACGTCTACACCCTGGATTACCGCCTATGGCCGCAGTACGCGTATCCCTCGCAGCAGAACGACGCCATGGATGCATGGACCTACCTGACCGGCACGGCGGGCTATGCGGCGGACCATATCTTCGTCGTCGGCGACAGCGCGGGCGGAAATCTGGCGCTGTCCCTGACCCTTCGCCTGCGCGACGAGGGGCGGGACCTGCCCGCCGGCATCGTGGCCCTGTCCCCCTGGGCCGATTTGAGCAACTCCGGGCCGTCGCATCTGTACAACGCCACGAGCGACCCCAGTTTCGGCGTAGAGGCGGACGAGTGGGACGGCGTTACGCCCGTGGGCGTGGACACCACCTATCCCGACGGGCTGAACGCGCAGACGCCCTATCTTTCGCCCAGCTTTGGCGATTATGCGGGCTTTCCGCCCATGCTGCTGCAGGCGGGCGACCTGGAGGTGCTGCTCAGCGACAGCCAGATGGTCTACGATAACGCCGTATCTCATGGCGTGGACTGCACGTTCACGGTGTATCCGGGCATGTTCCATGTATTCCAGGGCTCGCTGGACCTGCTGCCGGAGAGCCGGGCCGCCTGGGAGGAGATCGGGGCGTTTCTGGCGCGGGTGATGGAACGATAGCGCGCGGAACGACGGCGGACAGAGCGGGACGGCCATCCGTCCCGCTCTTTGCCTGTCCCTTCGCCGGCTATTCCTTCCCCTCCCTCACCACCTGGTCCACGGCGACCTTCACGTGCCCCGCCGCATCGCGCACCACCTGCTGAAAGTCGCCGGAAAAACCGGGCGCGTTGCGCTCCACATGGATGCGATATCCCAGGGCCAGCGCAATCGCCAGCCCGGCGATCACCAGCCATGGCGCGCTGATGGCCGCCAGCAGCGCGAAGGCCAGCGACAGATTGACAATGGGGATCTCTTCCTTATGAACCATCACGCGCGTGCGGTACAGAAAGCTGAACCAACGGGTCTGGCCGCGGTCCTTGGATGCATAGGGGCTCTGTTCCGACATGATCGTTTCCTCCTTGACGGTGATTGCGAGTGAATCATAGCATAGTCCCACGTAGGATGCTTTGGGATTCGCTTGTGTCCGGATGAGAAAAGCATTAGAAATGCTTGAAAAAACAGGGATTTGCCCGGCGGGTGTGGAAAAACAGCCGCATCGGATGTGGAAAAGTCGTGGAAAACGCTGCGTTTTTCGAGTGTTTTTCCTTATTCCTTCCTTGGATCTTCCACAGCAATTCCTACGGGCAAGGAAAAGATGAGGAAAAATTTTTTCTGCCATGGAAAACCATGTGGAAAATGTTACAGAAACATGTATTTTCGAGTAATACCGCGGGTTTCGACAATTTCTGCAGCTGAAAAACTGGAAAACATTACATTTTCTAAATCAATATTTAGTGTTGACTTTATCAGATAAGCACAATATAATGGTGGTGCTCGCTCAAAAACCCCCTGTCTTGGGGAGAAGGCGGCCCACACGTTATGTAACAATTTATGGAGGCGTCGGGCATATGATTACATCCATTAAAAAGCGCGACGGGCGCGTAGTTCCCTTTGATCAGGAGAAGATCGAGCAGGCGATCGAAAAGAGCTTCATGGCCAGCGGCAGCCAGAAATCGCAGGAGACGGCACAGGAGCTGGCCGGCGTCGTCGTTCAGGAAATCGAGCGGGATGAAAACCTGCCCGCCGTGCCCTCCGTGGAGCAGGTACAGGACGTGGTGGAGCGCGTGCTCATTGAGCGCGGCTTTGTGCGCTCGGCCAAGAGCTACATCCTCTACCGCGCGGAGCGCAGCCGCGTGCGCGAGATGAACACCCGCCTGATGAAGATTTTCGAGGACATCGCCTACAAGGACGCCATTGACTCGGACATCAAGCGCGAGAACGCCAACATCAACGGCGACACCGCCATGGGCAGCATGCTCAAGTTCGGCTCGGAAGGCTCCAAGCAGTTCTACGAGATGTACGTGCTCAATCCGCGGCACGCGCAGGCGCACCGCGACGGCGATATCCATATCCATGATCTGGACTTCTACACCCTGACCACCACCTGCTGTCAGATCGATCTGCTGGAGCTGTTCAGCGGGGGTTTCTCCACAGGCCATGGCGTGCTGCGCGAGCCCAACGACATCTACAGCTATTCCGCGCTGGCCTGCATCGCCATCCAGGCCAACCAGAACGACCAGCACGGCGGCCAGAGCGTGGTCAACTTTGATTACGGCATGGCGCCGGGCGTCAAAAAGACCTATTTCAAGCGCTTCCGCGACAATCTGGCCCGCGCGCTGGAGCTGCTGGGCGACGTCGAGGACGCGGCAAGCGTGGCCGCCCGCATCCTGGAGGAGCTGGAGCAGGAAACCGGCAAAAAGCCCGGCCTGGCTGCCGATCCCGACTATGACCGCGCGCTGATGCAGAAGATCGCTCAGGCCATGCCCGCCGCCAGCCAGGAAACGGATACCCGCGTTCTGGATTTTGTGCGTGAGCATGCCGAGAAGGAGACCGACAAGGCCACCTACCAGGCCATGGAGGCGCTCATCCACAACCTCAACACCATGAACAGCCGCGCGGGCGCGCAGGTGCCCTTTTCCTCCATCAACTACGGCATGGATACCTCGCCCGAGGGCCGCATGGTGATGCGAAACGTCCTTCTGGCCACCGAGGCGGGCCTCGGCAACGGCGAGACGCCCATTTTCCCCATCCAGATCTTCCGCGTCAAGGAAGGCGTGAGCTTCAATCCCGGCGATCCCAACTACGACCTGTACCGCCTGGCCATCCGCACCAGCGCCAAGCGCCTGTTCCCCAACTTCAGCTTCGTGGACGCGCCCTTCAACAAGCAGTACTATAAGGAGGGCCATCCCGAAACCGAGATCGCCTACATGGGCTGCCGCACCCGCGTCATCGGCAACGTCTACGATCCCACCCGGCAGATCTGCCCCCGCCGTGGCAACCTCTCCTTCACCTCCATCAACCTGCCTCGCATCGCCATCAAGGCCAAGGGCGACGTGCAGTGGTTCTTCGAGGAGCTGGAGCGCACGCTGGACCTGGTGCATGAGCAGCTGCTGGAGCGCTTTGAAATCATCGCCAACAAAAAGGTCTACAACTTCCCCTTCCTCATGGGTGAAGGCGTGTGGCTGGATTCCGAAAAGCTGGACTGGAACGACAGCGTGCGTGAGGTGCTCAAGCACGGCACCCTCTCCATCGGCTTCATCGGCCTGGCCGAGTGCCTCAAGGCCCTGCGCGGCACGCATCACGGCGAGGACCCCAACAGCCAGAACCTGGGCCTGGAGATCGTGGGCTTTATCCGCAAGTACTGCGACGACCTCAGTCAGAAGGAAAAGCTCAACTACACCTGTCTGGCTACGCCCGCCGAGGGCCTCAGCGGTCGCTTCGTGCGCATTGACCGCGAGAAGTACGGCGTCATCCCCGGCATCACGGACCGCGAGTATTATACCAACTCCTTCCATGTGCCGGTGTATTTCCCCATCAGCGCGTTTGAGAAGCTGGCCATCGAAGCGCCCTATCACGCGCTGACCAACGCCGGCCATATCAGCTATATCGAGATGGACGGCGATCCCACCAAGAATCTGGACGCCTTTGAGAAGGTCGTCCGTTATATGCATGACGTGGGCATCGGCTACGGCAGCATCAACCATCCCGTGGACCGCGACCCGGACTGCGGCTACAACGGCATCATCGGCGACACCTGCCCCAAGTGTGGGCGCAGCGAAAACGGCCATGCCTTTGAGCGCATTCGCCGCATCACGGGGTATCTGGTGGGCACGCTGGACCGCTTCAACAATGGCAAGCGCGCCGAGGAGCGCGACCGCGTGAAGCATTCCGTCTGAGCCGGCCAGCCAAAACCACAAACTTTACCACGATGAAAAACGCCTCTTTCTGCAAACACTTCCCTGCGAAGCAAGATCAGAAAGAGGCGTTTTCATGCGAAAACCACCCACCCGGCTCCAAAAAACCATCGGCTGGCTGCTGTCGGCCTTTCTGCTCGTGGTGTACTTTTCCCCGCAGGCGCAGCTGCTGCGCACTTTGCCCGACAGGCTCAGCGTGGCGGTAGGCCAGCGTGCCGTGCTGGAGGCGCCCTTTCCCCTGACGGTGGAGGCGGGGGAGGACGTGTCCGCAGGGGCGTCCCTGGATGAAACGCTGGAGGAAGGCGTGGGAACCAGCACCGCCACCATCAGCTTTCTGGGCCTTTTGCCCCTGCGCGAGGTGGAAATCGACATCAGCGACGATCTGCGCCTCTATCCGGGCGGACAGGCGGTGGGTGTGGCGCTGCATACCCAGGGCGTGCTGGTGGTGGGGACCAGCGACCTCAGCGGCGCCTACAGCCCGGCGCGGCTGGCGGGGGTGAAGGCGGGCGATTTGATCACCCAGGCGGGCGGCAAGCCGCTGGAAAGCGCCGCGCAGCTGACGGAGATGGTGGCCGCCATGGGAGAGGCGCCGTTGCCTTTGACCATTCGACGGGGAGACAGCACGCTGGAAGTGACGCTTACGCCTCAGCGTGACGGTCAGAGCGGCGATTACCGCATCGGCGCCTGGGTGCGCGACAGCACCGCGGGCGTGGGAACCCTGTCCTTCTATGGCGCGCTGGAGGAAGGCGGCGACGCGCGCTTCGGGGCGCTGGGGCACGCCATCACCGACAGCGACACCCAGCAGGTGCTGACCGTAGGCCGGGGGCAGATCATGCAGGCGGATGTGGTGGATGTCCGCAAGGGCGAGTCCGGGTTTCCGGGGGAGCTCAAGGGGAGCTTCCTGAGGGAAAACCGGGTGCTTGGCGACATCTTTCTCAACAACCAGTACGGCATCTACGGGGAACTGGAGGAGATTCCGGAGCATCCGCTCTATCCCGACGGCGTGCCCATCGGCCGGCGAGATGCGGTGCACACCGGCCCCGCAACCATCCTTTCCACTGTGGGGACCGACGGCATGCGCGAGTACGACGTGGAAATCGTCGAGGTGGCCCGGCAGTCCCAGCCCGCGCAGCGCAGCATGGTGCTGCGCGTGACCGACCCGGAGCTTCTGAAGCGCACGGGCGGCATCGTGCAGGGCATGAGCGGAAGCCCCATCCTTCAGGATGGCCGCCTCATTGGAGCCGTGACACATGTGTGCGTCAATCCATGATGCCTGCTTCTGCTCTTCACGCGCCCGCATGCCGTTATTCTCCAATTGTTCGGTTTCTGTTCACAGCGCCGCCATAATCATTTGGTATCCTTACATCGTCGATCAAGACGAAATGCGCTGCGGAAGCGGTGCGAAGGGAAGCTCTTGCGCAAGAGATACGGTACCTGCTCCGGATGGTTCCGGCTGTGCGGCGGTTGCTTTTTGGGCGGTTTTGCGCCTCTTTGACCCCGCGCGGCGTTCCCTCCGCTTCCGGGCGCGACAAAAAACTCCGCGGCTCGTCCGCGTTTGCATACCGGCTCCCGTTCCGCGAACGGGGGCCGTTTTCGGCTGCATCCAATCCAGCCTTGACAATCCGCCGCACCCCGTACTACAATGAAAAAGAAATACAAAGAAAGTACAGGGAGGCGGCCTGATGGTACCGATGAGTCTGGCCCCGTCAATGGAAAGCAAGCCGATACGCGAGGTGGCATACGAAACCCTGAAAAACGCGATCGTCACGGGAGAGATCCCGGCGGGGTCGCGCATTGTGGAAACCGAATATGCCGAGCGCATGCACATCAGCCGCACGCCGCTGCGCGAGGCCCTGCGCAAGCTGGAGCGCGACGGGCTGGTGGAGTATGTGGTCCGGCGGGGCGTGGTGGTGCGCGCCTTTACCATCGCGGATGTGGAGGAGATCTACACCATCCGCAATGCCCTGGAAATGCTGACCTTGCCCGCGATCATCCGCAATGCCACCGCCGAGGACATCCGCTCGCTCCGTGCCCTGCTTCACGAAATGGATGCCTTTGACGAGGCGGGAGACATCGAGGCGCTCTCGCCCCGCGCGCGCGCCTTCCATACGCAGCTGACACGGCTGTCCAAAATGAACCGCATCCTGCGCGTCATCGAGGGGCAGGATCAGTATATCACGCGTTTTTCGGCGCTGTCCATCGCAAGGGAAACGCGGCGGCACGCGGCGCACCGCGAGCACCATCAGCTGGTGGATTACGTGGAGCAGAAGGACCTGGAATCCTTTGAAAAGCTGATGCGCAAGCATATCGAGCGCAGCAAGGAAACCTGCCTGCTGGCCCTGGAGGAGAGCAAGCTCAAGCAAAACGAAGCGCAGAAATAACGGCTTTTTGGGAAGGAAGGCGCAATCCGTGAACGACGGAACCTGGGATTTGAGCGTATTTTATCAGGGGTTTGACGATCCGGCCCTGCGGGCTGATGTCGACGCGATCCGCGCGGCGGCGGAGGGTATGGAAGCCCTGCTTTCGCAGGACCGTCCGGAGGAGGACCGGCTGGAGGCGATGGTCGCCTGCCTGGAGGACATGACCAACCGCCTGTGCCGGGCCTTCGGCTATGCGGAACTGACGCTGGCGGCGGATGCGGAAAACGCGGGAGCGCTCCGTCTGATGGACGAGCTGAGCGCGCTGATGGTGGAGGTACAGCTGTGCCAGAGCCGGTGCGTGCGCCATGTGGGCGGCGTGAGCGGCCTGGATCAGCTGGTCGAATGCCGCGAGACGCTGCGGCAAAACGGCTTCATCCTGCGGGAAATGGCCCGGCAGTCGGCGCACATGCTGCCCGCGGAGATGGAAAAGTGGATGCTTCGCATGTCGCTGGATGGGGGAGACGCGTTTTCCAAGCTGCGCGACCGGCTGATCGGCACGCATACGGTGGACCTGGACGGCAAGGCCCAGCCTCTGCCCGCGGTGCGCGGCATGGCCTATGATCCGGACCCTGCCGTGCGCAAGGCCGCCTATGAGGCGGAGCTGGCCAGCTACCGGAAAATTGAAACGCCCATGGCCTTTTGCCTGAGCTGCATCAAGGGCGAGGCGCTCACCATGTGCGAGGCCAGGGGATACTCCGACGTGCTCACGCAGCAGCTTGACGAAAGCCGCATGGACCGTGAGACGCTGGACGCCATGTGGACCGCCATCCGCGAGGCGCTGCCGGATTTCCGCCGCTACCTGCGCAAAAAGGCGGAGCTGCTGGGCCACACGAACGGCCTGCCCTTCTATGACCTGTTCGCGCCCATGGGACGGGATACCAAACGGTATACGGCTGAGGAGGCGCGGGAGCTGCTGGTGCGCGTCTTTTCGCAGGTACACCCCGAAATGGGCCGCTTCATCGACCAGGCGTTTGAGAACCGCTGGATTGATCTCTATCCCCGCGAGGGCAAGGAGGGCGGCGCGTTCTGCGCGGGCTTCCATCAGATGAGGATGAGCCGGGTGCTGACCAACTTCGTGGGCAGCTTCAGCGACGTGAGCACACTGGCGCACGAGCTGGGCCATGGCTGGCACAACGTATGTCTGGAGCGCGTGCCCGTGCTGATGGCCGATCCGCCCATGCCGCTGGCGGAAACTGCCTCTATCTTCAACGAAACGCTGCTCAGCCATGAGGTGCGCAAGACCGCCGACGACGAGACGCGCTTCGCGCTTCTGGAAAACAGCATGATGGAGGCCACGCAGGTCATCGTGGATATCTACAGCCGCTTCCTGTTTGAAAACGCGGTGTTTGAAGCCCGGAAGACCCATATTCCCACGGCTGCGGAACTCAACCGCATGATGCTGGATGCGCAGCGGGAGAGCTATGGCGACGGGCTGGACCCCGATGCGCTGCACCCCGGCATGTGGATCAACAAGAGCCACTATTACAGCGTGGGCCTGCACTTCTATAACTTCCCCTATGCCTTCGGCCATCTCTTCGGCCTGGGCGTGTTCAAAAAATACCTGGAGAAGGGCGCTTCCTTCATGCCCGACTACGACGCCCTGCTGGCCTCCTGCGGGAGCGGCCTGGTGCGCGACGTGGCGGCGGGCGTGGGCATCGACGTGGCCAGCGTGGACTACTGGCGCAGCGCGCTGGACGTGTTCCGCGCGGAGCTGGACGAGTTTGAGCACCTGTGCGAGCGGCGATGAAGAAAGACGCATTGACGGGCGCGCCATGGCTGTTGGCCGTGGCGCGCGTTTTTCAGCGGGCGGGGGAGACGGTCTATCTGGTGGGCGGCGCGGTGCGCAACCCGCTGATGGGCCTGCCCCTGTCCGACGTGGACGTGTGCGGCCCGGCGCGGCCGGAGCGGGTGATGGCGCTGTGCGAGGGCACGGAGGTGCGCGCGGTGCTGCGCGCGGCGCATTTCGGAACGGTGGAGCTGCATGTGACGGACGCGGACGGCGCGCGGCACATGGCCGAGTACACCACCTTCCGCGAGGACAGCTACCGCTGCGGGCATCGGCCCGATGCCGTGCGCTTCACTACGGACATCGGTGTGGATGCGCTGCGCCGCGATTTCAGCGTCAACGCCCTGTATCGCCGCATTGATGACGGTGCGCTGGGTCCGGTCATCGACCCCACGGGAGGAGTCAGGCACCTTGAACAGGGCGTTTTGCATACCGTGACCCCGGACCCGGACCGTGTGCTTCGGGACGACGGCCTGCGCATCCTGCGCGCGGCGCGCTTTCAGGCCGAGCTGGACCTTGCGCCCACGCCTGCCCTGCTGGACAGCCTGACACGGCATGCGCCGCTGCTCAGGGACATCGCCCGCGAGCGTCTGCGGGACGAGTTCCAGAAGACCCTTCTGGCCGACCTGCGCTATCCCTTGCTCCGGCGCCGCGTCCCGGCTACGGCCAGCGGGCTCAAAACCCTGCGGGACTGCGGGGCATGGCCCTACCTGCTGGATGCGCCCTATGACGCGGAGGCGGTGGCAGCCCTGGCGGCCCTCGACTGGGAGGAAGCGCCGCTGGCAGGCCGGCTGGCGCTGCTTTTGCGGGGGATGGAGCCGCCCGATATGCAAAACGCACTGCTCCGCCTGCGCTTTTCCACCCGCGACGCGGCACTGGCGGCGCGCTATGCGGCGGCGCTGCGCCATTTTGCGAAGAAACAGGATGACGCCTTTGAAGCGGTGAAGCTGGGCCGCGATGCGGTGGCCTATGCGGCGGCCGCCTTCCATGCGCTTGGAGATGCGGCGGGCGAGGCGCGCGCGGCAGGGGCGCTGGATGCGCTGCGGGATGCGCCGTGGTCGCTCAGGGAGCTGGCCGTCGGCGGGGACGCGCTGATGCCGCTGCTGGCCGCGCGGGGCGTGCCTGCGCGGCAGATGGGCCGCCTGCTGGAAGCCCTGTGGCGCATGGCGGCGGAGGGCCGGGTGAAAAACGAACCCGCCGCGCTGCTTGGCGCGGCGGACGAATGGCTGAACCGCATCGAATAGGCAGCGGGAAGAGAAGAAGAAGGGCACGGCCTGTCAGCCGTGCCCTTCTTCAAACCATGCCTGCGGCGCGAAGAACGTTTCCCCCATGCGGGTCAGAAGGATGTACAGGCTATCCCCGGCCGTTCCCACCAGCCACGCGCCTTCCTCAGGCAGGGAGGTGCTTTGCATGTCGGGGGATGCGTACATGGGGCGTCTCCGGCATTCCTCGCGGAGGATTTTCTGGGGAAAGGCGCTTTTGACTTGGTCCATATCGTGTCCAAAGGCCAGCTGTTCCCTGGGAACCCAGCTCGACAGGCGGTCATCCATGCCCACTGCTACCTCGCACCATTGCTCCGCTTCCTTCAGGACGCGCACAGGCGTGCCGCAGAAGAGGGCGCCCGGCGACGGCGCGTCCCGGTCGGAACAGGCGCGGAGCGTCGCCGAGGACGCGCGGACCACGGCCCAGCCCTCGCGACGGAGAGAAGCGAGCAGCGCGTCCTCGCTGCGGGGAAGGTCGTCCACGCCATCCTCCAGCAGGCGGGCGCCATCCAGCGTGCCGACCGTCAGCCCGGTCGTACTGCCGTCATCCCGTGCGCGGGAGCACCAGATCCCGCAAAAGCCGTTCTCGAAATCAAAGGCAGGCGCGCTGAAAAACTGCGCCCAGGTCAAAACCCAGCTTCCGTCCGCCGACAGACGGTAGCATGCGAGGCTGTGCGCATCGTCCCATCGCAGGCACAGGCCGCCGTCTCCCGTGTTTGACAGGTCCAGCCGCGCGTCGTGAGGCAGGGCAGGCGATCGGGCCACGGCGTACCGCCCGTCGCTTTCCGTTACGATTTGCAGGCGGCGGACGCCCTGCGCATCCTGCGTGAGCAAAATCAGCGACCGCGTTTGCAGGCAGCTGTCCAGCACCCGGTCCGTGACGGGAAGGATCGATGTGTCAAAGGCGGCGTCCGTCAGAAACAGTTCGCTCTGCGGCGCGGCCTCCAGCAAGGCGTCAAAGCCCTCGCGTTCCAGCCGCCGAAGCAGTTCCCCGGACAGCGGCACGGGCAGACAGTCCTCAACCTGCGGCTGTCTGCCGTCCGGTGGAAACACTGCGCGCCTTACATGGAGAACGCCATCCTCGATGCGGCTGTAGTCGGCATAGACCTCGCTTTGGGGATGGTAGCTTCCGTAGGTCCGCAGCGTGTAGCCGGGAAAGAAGGCCGCCGCCTCGGGCCGGGAGATCTGTTCGCCGAAGGCCGGCGCGGTCCGGAGGCAGCAGCAGGCCAGCCCCGCGCAAAGGACGCGGAGTGCTTTTTTCACGCAAATCCGCTCCCTTCGTCAGCCGTTGCCTTCCCACAGCCAGCTCTGCGGCACATAACCCGCGTCGCCCAGATCGGTCAGAAGGATGTAGAATTCATCCTCCACGACGCCTACAACATAGATGCTCCCCGCCAGCTCCTTTTCTATGCCCTTGCGTGGGGTGGAATAGGCGGGCTGGCGTTCCTCCTGCTCCAAAACATACATCAGTTGCGGAAAAACGGGCTCGACCTCGTCCATTTCACCGCCGAAGGCCAGATAGCGCGTCATCATCCACCCCTCCGGCCCGTCCAGCCCCAGCGCGACCCGCGTCCAGTCGCCCTCCTGCCCCAGCACGCTAAGGGGCGTGCCATTGTAGAACTTGCCCAGCGATTCAGCGCTTCGGTCCGGCTGCACGCGCAGGTGCAGGCGGTCGGCGGGGTCGGGATTGCGCACCACCGCCCAGCCGTCGCGGTTCAGGGCCGCGGCAAGCGCCTCCCTGGTCCCCGGCAGGGTGGTGAGGTCCGCGCCGTCAAGGACCATCTGCGCAAGATCGCCCACAAACATACCGTCGTTCTCCTCCTCCTGCGGCCATACGGAAAAGCCCCAGAAGCGGCATGAGTACTCAAGGGTTCCCGCTTCGCCAGGAATCCATGCCCATTCGAGCCGCCATTCGCCGTCGGGGCCGAGCGCATAGCCCGCCTGCGCATGCTGTTCGTCCCAGGAAAAGTTGATCTCGCCGTCCGTTGTGTGGAACAGGTCCAGCGTGGTGTCCGGGGGCAGCGGGGCGGTCAGGCAGCTCTGGCGGTAGGTCCCGTCGTCGTTCAGGGCGATCACCTGCAGGCGGCGGTCTCCCGCGGCATCCTCCACCAGCAGTACCAGGCCGCCGGACTGCAAATCGGACACAAGCACCGTGCCCGCGACCGGGAGGCGGCCGGTGTCGAGCGCATCGTCCGTCAGAAAGGTATCGCCCCAGCCGCTGGCGTCGATGAGATCGGAGACCGGCTCCGTCTCCAGCCGGGCCAGCAGCGTTTCCGACAGCGGCACGGGGATGGAATCCACTACGGTTTCGCCCTCCAGCGTGAACGTGGCGCGGCGGATGGATAGCATCCCGTCCGAAATGCGCAGGTAGGCCGCATTGACCCCCGTGCCAAAATTGTATGGATCATAGCTTTGCAGCGTATAGCCCGCAAAGGCGTCCCGCACATTTGGCTCCAGCAGCCTCTCCCGCGCCTGCGCCTCCGCGGGCGTGGCGGGGTGCCACCTGAAATCCCCGATCCAGGAAAGCAGCGCGTCGCCCGCGTCCACGCTCGCTACGGGCTGGGCGCCGCCCTCGTAATAGCTAAGCCGCGTGCCCTGCACGATCACCTCGCCGGAATAGCGCTGGGGATCATACCAGCCGCAGATTGAAAACCACTGCCCGTCGTAGCGGTAGGAAAGCCGCGAGCCGTCCTCGCTGACGATGTCAAAGCCCAGATCGTCCGGCCATGCGGAGCCGTCCGCGCGGGACTGCCCCTGCCGGTGGCGCTCAAAGCGCAGGTCCGCATGACCTTCCATGGCCGAGCCGGAGGAAAAGTTGCTCCACGCGCCGTCCTTTTGAAGAAATCCGTACAGGCTCCAATCGTTCAGCAAAAAAGCGTAGGCACTGCCGTCCGGCAGATCAAACAGCAGAGAATCCCAGGATTCGTTTTCATAGCCGCGTTCCGCCATCCAGCGGAGGATATCTTCGGGTACCTCCTGCGCGCGGGCGCAGGGAAGCGCGCAGGTCAGGGCGATGACCAGCGCCAGCGCGGCGAGCGTTCGTTTCATCGGAACAATCCCCCTTTGCCCATATAACGGGCGGAGATGGGAATCCCTTCCGGGACCCGAAACAAAAGCACCCGGCCCCTTTACAGGCCGGGCAAATCATGTTCGCGGGCGTTCAGCCGCGCAGCTCGTGCTCGATGAGTTTGCTCAGGGCGTAAACGTCGCGGTCCATCTCCCGCTGGTCGGGGCCCTCGATCATCACGCGCACGCGCGGCTCGGTGCCGCTGGCGCGCACCACCAGGCGGCCCTTGTCCTTGTATTTTCGCTCCAGCTCCGCGATCTTCTGCATGATCTTCTCGTTCTTGTCAAAGTCATATTTCTTTTTGTCATCCACGTTGGCGGCATACTGGCTCTGGGGCATCATCTGCATCACCCCGGCCAGGCGGCTCAGGGGGCGCTGCGCCTGCACCATCGCGCTGATCACCTGTACGGCGGTGATCAGACCGTCGCCGGTGGTGTTGTAATCCAGCAGAATGACGTGGCCGCTCTGCTCGCCGCCCAGCACATAGCCGTCAGCCAGCATCTTTTCCAGCACATAGCGGTCGCCTACGCGGGTCTTTTCAATTTTGACGCCATGCTTTTTCATGGCGATGTCCAACCCCATGTTGCTCATGACCGTGGCGACGATGGTGTTTTGCCGAAGCCGTCCCTGCTCCTTGAGATGGAGGGCCAGCATGGCCATCACCTGGTCGCCGTTGATGAGCTGGCCGCGTTCATCCACAGCCATCAGGCGGTCGGCGTCGCCATCGAAGGCGAAGCCTACGTCCGCGCCCAGCTCGCGCACCAGCTCGCACAGGCGGCGCGGATGGGTGGAGCCGCAGTTGTCGTTGATGTTGGTGCCGTCGGGCTCATGGTAGTAGCAGCTCACCTTCGCGCCCAGCTCCTTGAACACCATGGGCGCGACCTCGTAGCTGGCGCCCTGGGCGCAGTCCAGCACCACATGCAGACCGTCCAGCCGCACATTGGTGGTTTCCTTGACAAAGTCCACATAGCGGCGGGTGGCGTTGCGCTGGCGCACGGGACGGCCCACGCGCTCGCCGATGGGCATTTCAAAATCGGTAGGCATGCCGCCGGTCACGATTTCCTCGATGCGGTCCTCAATGGCGTCGGGCAGCTTGTAGCCGTTCTTGTCAAAGAACTTGATGCCGTTGTACTCGACGGTGTTGTGGCTGGCGCTGATGACCGCGCCCGCGTCGGCCTCGTAAAAACGGGTGAGATAGGCGATGGCCGGGGTGGGCAGCACCTCCACCAGCACCGCGCGCGCGCCCACGCTGCAAATGCCGGCGACCAGCGCGCTTTCCAGCATCTCGCCGCTCAGGCGCGTGTCGCGTCCCACAAGGATCGTGGGGCGGTGCACGTCGCTGGCCAGCACATAGGCGCTGGCCTGCCCCAGCCGGAAGGCGAGATCGCAGGTGAGTTCCGTATTGGCGATGCCGCGCACGCCGTCGGTTCCGAAGAGTCTGGCCATTGGGTAGGCTCCTTTCCGGGCTTATGCCCAAAAAACGTCGTTGTTTTTGCTGTCATACATCAGGACGCCCTTGAGGAAGGCAATGGCCTTCTCCAGCCCCTCGCGGGGGGACATCAGGCTGTCCTCATGCTCGATGGACAGCACATCGTCATATCCCACCAGGCGAAGGTTGGATACGATATCCTTCCACACCAGCGCGTCATGCCCGTAGCCCACGGTGCGGAACAGCCAGCTGCGCTCCTGCTCGCAGGTGAAGCGCTTGGTGTCCAGCACGCCGTTGACGGGACTGTTGAGGGGGTCGAGCCGGGTATCCTTGGCATGGACGAAGTAGATGGCCTCGCCCAGACGGCGGATGGCCGCCACCGGGTCGATGCCCTGCCAGAACAGGTGGCTGGGGTCGAAGTTCGCGCCGATGAGAGGGCCTACAGCCTTGCGCAGCCGAAGCAGCGTTTCCGGATTGTAGACACAGAAGCCGGGATGCATCTCCAGCGCGATCTTTTCCACCCCATGCGCGGCGGCGAAGGCAGCCGCACTCCGCCAGTAGGGGATGAGCACCTGTTCCCACTGGTACTCCAGAACCTTTTGATAATCGTCCGGCCAGGCGCAGGTGACCCAGTTGGGCGTTCGGTCGCCGGGGCTGCCGCCGGGGCAGCCGCTGAAGCCCACGATGCGCTTTACGCCCAGCTGCTCGGCCAGGAGCACCGCGTTTTGAAAGTCCTGCCGGAAGCGCTCGGCCACCTCCGGGTCGGGGTGGACGGGGTTGCCGTGCGCGCTGAGCGCCGCCAGCTCCAGCCCGTTTTTCTTCAGCACACGCTTGAATGTGGAAAGCGCGCCCTCATCCTCCAAAAGAAGGGCAGGATCGCAGTGCGCCTTACCGGGATAGCCGCCGCAGCCGATCTCCACCGCGTCTACGTCGCATTGGGCCAGGTACTGCATGGCGCTTTCAAAGGACATTTCGCCAAGCACAGGGTTAAAAACCGAGAGCTTCATCAGGATTGGCACCCCTTTTGTTGTCTGCCGGGGCTGATGCCCGCGGGTTCAGTTGTAGCATATTGTATCTTGGCCGTGGATAGTATACCCCGATCAGGGGAAAAATGCAAGCCTGCGAAAACGAAGGCGGGTTCTCAAGTCCGCAGCATATGGAAAAACGCAACGGGCCACGCCTGCCCGTTGCGTTTTCGGGGAGTCCAATCAAGCGCTGCACGAGATGAGAAAAACAATGGCATGGGGCCAAGCGCGATGATACTTTGGCTGTCGGATGCATCGGCCCCGGCTCCTTCCCAGAGACAAACGGCGTACAGGGTCAGAGGGCGGGCAAGGCCCGCACAGCCGCCCGGCGCCGGTATGCCGTCAGCGCACGCGCACGGCGGCGGTCATGTCGGCTGCGCCGCCTTCGACGGGGGCCAGCCACAATTCGTCGGGCAATGGAGACAGGGCGGGATAGATGAATTCGGCCGTTTCGTTGCCGTGGGCGTCAAGCGCAAACTCCCCCGGGAACAGCTCCACGCCCTCACCGTCCACCAGCGACAGGCTGTAGAGCCAGCCTTCAAACACATCCGTGCCGCCGTAGGACCACATAAGCCGCCCCTCTTCGTCGTAATAGCCGTCGCCGTTGGCCTCGATGAAGGCGGCCATCGCGTCGGGGTTGACCTCCAGGTCCAGCGTGATGTAGGTCATCAGGGGCGAGAAGCAGGCCTCGGTCACCTGGGCGGTCACAAGGTCCGTCGTAACGGGGATGCACGGATGCTCGGTCACCACGCGGTCCGCCATGCCGGTCACGTCCAGCGTAAAGGTGATGACACCCTCGTCGGGCAGGCGCATGCGCATGTTTTCGTCAAAGATTTCCGGGTGCTCGGAAGGCGGATAGAAGCCCTCCGGCGGCGGCCCGATGGGCAAGGCAACTTCCACCTTGCCCTCCAGGAACACATCGTCCTTATCCAGCCGCAGGTAGAAATATTCCTCGATGACGCCCGGCTCGGCGGTGCCGGTGGTCATCCCGCCGGAACCTGCGGTGGTCATGTCCGCCTCCCTGCCGTCAAACCAGATGCGCTCGGTCCACAGCCGCATGTCATACTTTTGCAACAGTTGCGAGATTTCCTCGGTAAGTCCCGGCAATGGCGTGCCGTCCTCGGCCACGCCCAGCGGCACGTCCACGTCCGGCAGGCGGTAGGTCCACATCAGGTAGAGGGTGCGGCCATCGTAGGCGGCCTCGTTGACGGTAACCTCCACGCCGTTGACCGTTCCCTCAAACAGATGGGCCTGCCGGGCAACCCCTTCGCTGGCGGGCGGGGTGTTGAAGAACCAAAGCGCGTCAAACAGCTTCCAGTGATAGGCGGCCACGGCGGCCGAGGCCAGCAGCAGCGTGACGAGGGCGGCGATGAGCAGCGTGCGCCGCAGCTTTCGCGCCGAGGCCGCGCGGCGCCTGCCATCCTCCCGCACGATGGTTTTCAGCGTGTCGGTCATGGCGCGGTGGAAAACCTCCGGCGCGTCCGGCAAAGCCTGGTTCAGACGGTTGCGAAACTCACGATCGTTCATTGCTCACCCTCCTCCCAGTCCTCGCGGAGCAGGACGCTCAGGCGGGCGCGCGCTTTCATCAGGCGCGTCTTGACCGTGCCCTGCGGCACGCCCAGCGTATCGGCAATCTCGGCGACGGAGAATCCTTCCAGATAGTACAAAAGCACGGTGATGCGCCATTCGGGCCGGAGCAGGTCGATGCATTCCCTGAGCGGCAGAGGCTCCTCGGGCGGCTCCGTGGGAAGAATCTCCTCCTCCAGCGGAACGAAGCGGATCTTCTGGCGCTGGCGCAGCATGTCGCGGCAGGTATTGACCAGAATTTTCATCAGCCAGGGGCGGAAACGCGATTGAATTCGCAGGGTGTGCTGCTTCTGCCACGCGCGGGTGAGCGCTTCCTGCACGGCGTCGGCGCAATCCTGATCGTTGTGCAGGATGGAGTAGCCCACGTGGTACATCAGCCGTTCGCAGCGCATGGCTTCCGCCTGAAACGTTACGGCATCCACATGATCGCTCCTTTCGTAAGACAAAAGGGGAACAGGCTGCGCGCTTTCCGCCGCTGAAATCGACGGCGTTCTCCCCCTCACCCTATTAGACGGGAAAAAAAGGGGAACGGTTTTCCTTCCGCAATGAAAAGTGAGATTCTTTTCTTTTATTATCATCCAGCATTCGCCAAAAGGGCAAGAGGATGGATTTCCCAACAACAAGCGCGAAAATCGGTCAATCTGATGATTGGGGCAGCGTGGCATGGCCTGGCCGAAGGAAGCGGGCTTCATGGGAAGGAAACGGCTTAAAAAACACGCGGGGCGCCGCGATTTGAGAAAGGGGACAAGGGCTATGCCATCATCTTGTTTCATAACGGTGTCTGTCTCGAAAGACATACGGAAAAAGCGGATGCTCCGTGATTATCCACGGTCGCATCCGCCTGCGCATACCAGCACTTCGATGACCTGCCAGGGCAGCGCATGAGGTTCAAAGGTGCGCAGCAGGCGCTCCATCTGAGCGGCACCACACACGCGAGCGGCCTGCACCTCTCGCCCAAGCAAAGAAAAACGGGCCGTTTTCACACCCGAAAAGCCGCGTTCCGGCGCAAAGCGGGGAGGCGCGGAGAGCTCCTCTCCGCCTGCCAGACGAACCGCACGCATGACAACGCGTTCCAGCCAGCCGGGTCCGCAGGGCATGCACGGCGCGCTGCGCACGGCGCGCACTCCGCCCTGCATCAGCCGCAAAGCGGCTTCGCGCACGGTCCATGCCTCCGCCCAGCCGTCGCGCGCCAGGGCGGCCTTTTGCGCCTCGCAGCCCACCACGGCTACGCGCGCCGCACACGGCGCGGGGCGGGCGGGCGAGAAATAGCCTGCGAGTTTCGGGAAACGGCGCAGCATGTCGCGCCGCCACCGTGGGCAGGCATGGACAAACCAGGGCAGACGGCCTTCGTCCAGGCGGGCGAGCAGCTCGGCGGCGTCCGCCTCGATGGGGCCGTCCGGGGCGTCCGGGTCCTCCACGCGCGCTGCGCCCAGCAGCCCCAGCGCACGGTCCAGCTGGCTGTCCTCCAGACCGAAACGCCCGCACAGCGCGCTTCGCGCCTGACGGGTGAGCACAAAAACAGCCGCCCCTCCCGGCCTGGACGAGGCCGCGCGCGCTTCGCCGGCGCACGAAATGGGGGACGGCTGTATCCGGGTCATCAGGGAAAACCTCCTTCGCCATAGCGGGGGATATTCCTGTGATACCCGTTTGCAGACGGTTTGAAACCGGCGGGGGATTATTCGAGGGACTCGCCGCGATCCAGCCGGTCGATCATGCCCACGCGGCGCGCATGGCGCTCGCCTTCAAAGGCGGTCATCAGCCAGATGCGCACGATGTCCTTGGCCAGCTCGCTGCCCAGCACCCGCGCGCCCAGCGCCAGCATATTGGCATTGTTGTGCAGACGGCTCATTTTGGCGGAATAGGTATCCGTGCAGTTGACACAGCGGATGCCGTGCACCTTGCTTGCCGCCATGCCGATGCCCACGCCCGTTCCGCACATGATAATGCCCATGCTGCATTCGCCGCTGGCGACGGCATTGGCGGCGCGGGCGCCGTAAACGGGATAATCCACGCTTTCGTGGCTGTTGGTGCCAAAGTCCTTGTAGGGAATGCCCAGCTCGTCCAGAACGGCGATAACGTGCGGCTTGAGGTCGATGCCGGCGTGGTCACAGGCGATGGCGATCATATAACGGGTGCCTCCTTGTGTAAGCTTGGTGGTGGTTTCAGTATAGCATGTTTGTGCGGCCAGGTCCAGAGGCGTTGCGCTGCGGCACGCATGTTGACCAAAAACCCGGCATATCCTTGGGCGATCCTGCGGGAGAGGGGAGCGAGGGGCGTGCAGGGACGGCGGGTCAGCCTGCTTTTGTCACTGATGATGACGGCGGTGCTGATCTATCTGCTGCCGGGAATGATGAGCAGCCTTGAGACCGGGGATGGCAACCGCATGGATGAGCGGCTTCGTCCGGCCCAAATGCGCACGCTGACCGTGTGGCTGATGCCCGGAGGGATTGACGACCGCAAGCTGCTCAGCGAGGCCTGCGCGGCCTTTGAAAAGGAACAGCCGGGCGTGCGGGTGTTCCTGCGCACGGTGACGGCGGAGGAATGGACCGCGCCGGACGCGGTGCTTCCGGATGTGGCGCTGCTGGCGACGGGCAGCCTGAACATTCCCGAAAAAGTGCTGATTCCCCTGGCGGGGATGGAGGAGGCGGGTGCGTCGGGCAGAAGCGGCGGTGTCACCTATGCGCTGCCCCTGTGGCTGGAGGCCAATGTGCTCAGCCTTCCAGCCGAATGGATAGAGGCGACTAGCACAGCCCAGCCCACCGCCAGCGCGCTGTTGGCCAGCCCGCCGCCCGATAAGGAGACAAGCGGCATACTTGCCCCGGAGGACCTGCCCTGGCGAAGGCTCCTGGAGCCGGGCGGGCTGACGCTGCCGGAGGGGGTAGCACTGCAGCAGCTGATGTTTCTCTGCCCCGTGCAAACCCGTGATGAACTGGCGGCCCTTGGGACGGAAACCGCGGGAGAGGCGCAGGCGCGCGTTTGCACGCTGGGGGAGCATCTTGCCGCCGTGCGCGGCGGTGAGGCGCGCGTCGCCTGTCTGCTGATGCCCGCTGTAAGCGACCATGTGCGCTATGCGGCGCTTGGGCGCGACAGCGAGGAGGCGCGGGCCTTCGTCGGCATGCTGGCTTCGGCGGACTGGCAGGCCCGGGCCGCGGCGATGAATATGGTGCCGGCGCTTGAGCAGGACGGGGCTGAAAACGAGCTTACCCATGCGGCGCTGGAACGGTTCTCTCAGGGCATGACGCTGCCCAACGCCTTTTCCCATACGGCGCAGGAAATGAAAAGTCTGTGCCTGGATGCGTTTCTGCGCTCGGCGGACCCGGTGGAAACGCTGCTGCGCCTGCGCTGAGCGTATAAATCCCCCACAGCCTTTTCATACTATGCCGTGTACCCAATATCCGTCGGAGGCGATGAAACATGACTCAGACCACCCATCCCAGAGGCGGCTGGCAACAGGAAGAGATTGACCTGCTGTTTTCCGCCGTGAAGGAGGCCGCCGAGAACGGGCGCCCCCTACGCGACGTTTTCAGCGAAGTAGGCGGACAGCTGTCGCGCAAGCCCAACAGCATACGCAACTTCTACTATGCCAGGGTGCGCGAGGTGCCTCAGCTGGCGGCGCGTCAGGCGCCGCTGCGTACCTTCACCGCCGAGGAACTGCACAGCCTGCTGCGTGACGTGCTGGTTGGCCGGGGACGCGGCGAGAGCGTGCGCGCCTGTGTGAACCGCCTGGCCGGAGGCGACCGGGCAGGGATGCTGCGCTATCAGAACAAATATCGCTCCGTGCTCAAAAACCGCCCTGAAATGCTCATGGAGGTGGCCAACGAGCTGCGCGCCGAGGGCCTGCCCTGCCCCGACGACGTGCTGGCGTGCCGCCGCTATAACCTGGGAGGCAGGCAGCAGGCCAGCCTTGCCGCGCTGGAAAAGCACATGGCGGACCCATGTGTCCGGCGGATGGTAGAGGGGCTGAGCATGCTTCTGGAGCGCGCCGGGACCACGCCTGCGCAGAGCGAAAATACCGTGCCCTACCAGAAATGGGCGGAGGCCCGCCGCGAGGCGGACCGGCTGAAGGTCGAAGTGGATCTGCTCAAAATGGCATTGGAGGATGCCCAGCATTGAAGAAGGAAAAGGCCGTCCGTCAGCGGGCGGCCTCAGCTTGTCGAAAAAGTCCGCCTGCGGCGGCCTTTTCCGCCAGGAGCTTAAGAAATGTTTGCGCCCAGGGGCGCAAACTCCCCGCCCGCCCGGCAAAGCCGGGCGATACGAATTCACTTTGGAGGACCT
>DVIV01000044.1 GCA_018710985.1 Candidatus Limiplasma pullicola | reverse complement strand
AGGGAAGCGTCAGCCCTGTGGGCTGTTGCGCGAAGCGCAAAGCGACCCGAAGGCGGACCGCGAAACGAGCGGTGGGCGCGGCCAGCGCCCTCCGCGACGATTGAGCGGGCAAAAACGGAAGCGGCATGCCGTTAGGGAAGCGCGAATGATTGAGCAACCGGGACACTTGCCACCGGAGGTGACAAAGCGACCCGAAGGAGTCAACCGAAACGAGCGGCGGGCGCGGCCAGCAGCCGCCGCGACGATTGAGGTTGCGGACCTGCGGGTCCTCCAAACCTCCCCAAATCGGTTATTTGACAGTCTGAAAGGACGTGCAGGACGTCCTTTTTTGATGCTATTGCCGCGCTTGCGGCATACGGCTTCGCAGGCCCGCGCTCAGGTAGCCCAGCAGCACCGGCGCGGCGAGCATCAGGTAGTACTGATACCGAATCAGCGCGCAGGGGCCCATCAGAAGCGAGAGAAGGTAACACGCAAGCCCGAAACCGGCAAACAGCGCCTCACGATCGCGCCGGTACCAGGCCCATACCAGCACAAATGCCAGAAGCCAGGTATAGAACGCGGGATGCATGAGCGTCCATAAGACGGGAAAGCGCTGATAGCCGTTGAGCGTGAATAATTGCCGCCAGAGCGCGCGCAGACCCGGCAACAGCCATGGGGCCTCGACGCCTATGCTGTCATGATGGCCCAGCGACATGCAGCCCACGGGCGAGCCCTCCACCTCGTCATACGTGGTGGCAAAGGAAAGATCGTTGACATACCAGAAACCGCGGGTGTTATCGAGAAAGGCGTCCAGGTATTCGACCGGGTGATGCAGCGCCTCCCGCGCCCACAATTTGAGAAAGCGGATCAGGCGGTCGCTGGTGGTCACCCTGGCGCTGGATTTGGTAAAATCGGCGCGGCTGGGAGAATAGTTTTCGGCGCCGGGCAGCACCTCGATGATTTCATAGCCGTCGGGGATGGTAAGCCCGTAGCGGTCATATACGCGGGCAAGCTGTTGGCAGGGAATGCTCAGCAGCTCGCGGACCGAGCCATCCGTCGCGCCTGTGGCGGCCTGAAGCCCGATCAGGCCGGCCTGGGCCAGCACCACGCCCGACAGCACGGCCGCGAGCACGCGCTTTCCCAGCCGGCGCCGGAAAAACAGAAAGGAAACCACAACGAGCAGAGCGAAGCTGTAGACGGCGTTGTTGCGAAGCATGCATGCGATGGCGATGAGCGCCGCATCGCCCACGAGCACCCATCGGCAAAGCCGCCGCCGGGGCTCCAGCAACAGGCGGCACAGCTCTACGGTGACGGCCAGCATCGTGGCGGCGAACAGAATGTCCTTTGTGCCGCTGGAAGCCATGATTGCGTGCTGCGGAGACAGGCAAAAAAAGGCCAGAAGCACCATCCACAACCAGCGCGGACAGCCGATGCGGGCCAGCCAGGCCAGCGCGTAGGCGATTGAGGCGGCAAGCAGCAGCGCCTGCGCCAACGTGTGCATGCCATAGCCCAGCGTAAGACTGCCAAGCGCCTCCCCCAGCTGACAGAACATGCCAAGGAACAGCGTATGCAGCAGGGGATGATGCGTGGAATAATCGCCGGATGCCACCTGGTACATCTGGAAGTCCATATCATAGGCGGCGATGCCGGGAAAGAAGGAGATCAATACCGGCAGCCAGCACAACAACACCAGCCCAAGCGACAGGCAGAACGCACGGCCGGTTTGAAGCGTCATGGGCCGGGTGAAGCGGCTTAATGCGCGGTAGACGCCTATGGCGGCATAGCCCGCGGCCGGTCCGGCACACGCCGCCAGGCAGAAGCTGCCGATCAAACCGCTCGCGCCGGTTTGGCCCGCGGCGTCCATGCGCATGCCCAGCCCAAGCGCCAGCATGAACAGCGCGCCCCAAAGGCCAAACCCCCTTTTGAGGCGAAGGTCCGGTTCGCGCCAGAAGCGATACCCGGCAAAGCACAAAAGCCCCAGCAGCAGGCACCAGCCGAAGCGGTAGCTGGTGGAAAAACCGGTCAGCCATACAGCCGCATATAGGGCCAGCAGCGCGCAGCAGCCGCTGAGAGCGGCCGCGCGGCGGCTGCTTAAGACATGGTTCGACATGGACCTTCCCCCGTTTCAGCGAAGCCTTTTCATCTGCAAATTATAGCATGATATGCGGCGCTGCGCAATTTGCCCGCGCCGCCTCAGCGTGTCGGAAAAGTCCGGCTGTGCCGGCCTTTTCCGCCAGAGACTAAAGAAATGTTTGCGCCGGGGGCGCAAACTCCCCGCCCGCCCGGCACCGGAGGGAAGCGTCAGCCCTGTGGGCTGTTGCGCGTAGCGCAAAGCGACCCGCAGGCGTGAGCAAACACAAGGGCTGCGCGCGGCCAGCGCGCAGAACGCCGATATTTGCGAGGGAGCGAAACGAGCGGTGGGCGCGGTCAACGCCCTCCGCGAAGATTGAGCGACCGGGAAAAGCCGGGCGATACGATTTCACTTTGGAGGGCCGAAGCCCTCCAAACCTCCCAAGACGGGTTTTTGACAGCCGAAAGGCGGCGCGGGGCGGAATCTTTTCCGCCCCGCGCCGCCTTTTTGCGCGTCCTTGTTCAGATGACGAACTGCTCCATGTACCGCTTGGAAAGGCGCAGGGAGTCCAGCACCTTTTCGGGGCTGCCCTCGAAGGAGCGGTCCTCGACCTCGATGCAGGTGTAGCCGTCGTAGCCGATGTCGGTCAGCGCCGATACGTACCGGCCCCAGTCCACATCGCCCAGGCCAGGCAGCTTGGGGCTCATGTAGTCCAGCGGATAGGCCATGGTGCCCACCTGGCGCAGCTTGTCGGGGAAGAGCTTGATGTCCTTGTAATGGACGTGGAAAATCTTGTCCTTGAATTCGTAGATGGGCTGGATGTAGTCCATCATCTGCCATACGAAGTGCGAGGGATCGTAATTGATGCCCAGGTTGGGGGAGGGCAGGCGCTCGAACACCTTGCGCCAGATCGCCGGCGTGGTCATCAGGTTCTGCCCGCCGGGCCACTGGTCCGGGCCGAAGAGCATGGGGCAGTTTTCGATGGCGATGCGCACACCCAGCTCCTCGGCAAGCCTGAGGATGGGCGGCCACACCTGGCACATGATATCGAGGTTTTCCTCCACGGTCCTGGTCTGGTCACGGCCGATAAAGGTCGTCACCAGGTTCACGCCCAGCTTGTGGCTGGCCCGGATGACCTTCTTGAGGTGCTCCACGGCGGCGGCGCGCTTTTCCAGGTCGCCGTCGAGGGTGTTGGGGTAGTATGCCAGGGCGGAGATCTCCACCCCGCGCTGCTCAAGGTAGCCGTGGATGTAACGCACCTTTTCGTCATCCAGCGCGTCCACGTCGATATGGCTCACGCCCGCATAGCGGCGCTCCGCCTTCCCGGCAGGCCAGCAGGCCACCTCCACGCACTGGTAGCCCATCTCCGCGGCCGCGTCCACCATGCCCTCGAACGTCCAGCCGTCCAGAATCGCGCTCACGAAGCCCAGTTTCATAGTCGCAAGTCCCTCCCGTTTTGTTTCCTATTTTTATACGGAGTCACGGAGCACCAGCTCCGTTTCCAGCAGAAAATGGCGCGGCTCCTCCGAGGCGGGATTCATGATGCGCTCGGAGAGCACCTCGCAGGCCATATAGCCCAGCTGAAAGCGCGGCAGGCTGACCGCCGCCACGCTGGGGTGGCTCATCTGGGAGATGTAGGTGTTGTCAAAACCGATCAAGGCCAGATCATCGGGGATGCGGATGCCTTCGGAGGTGGCTGCCTTGACCACGGCCGAGGCGTACATGTCGCTGGCGGCCAGAATGGCGTCCGGGCGCTCGCTGGCCAGAAGCATCTGCCGGGCCACGGCCAGCGAGCTGTCAAAGCCCATCTCCGTCACGTTGGCCACCAGCGCGCTGTCCACTGTCAGGCCCGCGCGCCGGAGGGCGTCCGCGTATCCCAGATAACGGTGCCGGGCGTATTTGTAGCGGTCGGGGCCATTGATCAGCGCGATACGGCGACGGCCGCGGCGAATCAGCGTTTCTGTCGCGTGGCGGGCGGCGGCGAAGTCGTCCACCCCCACATAGGGAAGGGAGCTGTGCTCGGTGTATTCGGCGCACTGCACCAGCGGCAGGGCGGAGGCCAGCTCGTAGAGCACCTCCAGACGGTTGACGGGCGAGAGGATGATCAGCCCGCGCGCCTGAATCATGCCCAGCATGTCCAGAAGCCGCCGCGAATGGGCGTCGACGTTGCCCTCGGCATAGAGCAGCACCTCCAGCCCGTGGCCCTTGGCCGATACCTGAATGCCCTTGATGATTTTGGAATAGAAGGGGTTGTCCAGGTTGGGCAGAACCGCCACGATCAGCCGGTTGCGCAGATCCACGGCGGGCTGGGGGCGCGGATAGGCCAGGGCGTCGATGGCGGCGCTGACCTTTTCCACCGTGGCAGGGCGCACCTTGGTCGGGTCGTTGAGGACGCGCGAAACCGTTGCGATGGACACGCCCGCCATGTCTGCCACCTGCGAGATGGTGGGCTCGCTGCCCTTTCGTTTCATGCTCCGTTCCGCCTCCTCTTCCGTGCACGGCATGGCCCTGGGATGTGAAATTGCCCGTATCTGTGGTTATTATAGCATAGGGGACAGGAAAATGTAAATGACAGCAGATAAAGAATGTAATTTTTCTTTATTCGCAAGAGGATATCCGCTGCCATCAATTCGCAAAGATCCGATTTGAAAAGCATTATGGCGATTCCGCCGGAGAATGTAAATTTATGAAAACTTTATCCATTGAATTGACATGTGAAAATTTGCATGCTATCATACACTTACAACAAAGGGACAGGCGCATACAGGCGAAAAAGCCCTATGTCCGTCCTTTGCGCAGTCCTCCCCCGACGGGGAGACAAATGACGAAACGGAGGAAACCAACATGAAAAAGCTTTTGGCCATCGTTCTGGCCCTGGCGCTGTGCCTCGGCATGGTCACCATGGCGACCGCTGAAACCACCAAGTATAAGATCGGCGTGCTCGTGCCCGCCGTGACCCACGGCTGGGTGGGCGGCATCACCTACAACGCCGAGCAGTACTGCAAGGAGCTGGAGGCCGCCGGCACCATCGAGTACAAGCTTCTCACCTCCAGCAATGCCGAGGAAATGACCGCCCAGTTTGACGAGGTCATCCTCTGGGGCGCCCAGGCTATCGTGGTTGCTCCCCAGTGGACCGGCATGGAAGTGGCCGCCCAGAACGCCATCGACCAGGGCATCACCGTCGTGGCCTTCGATATGGACATCCCCGCCGAGGGCATCTACAAGGTGACCGGCGACAACGAGAGCATGGGCGTTGCCAGCGCGAACTACATCGTTGAGAAGATCGGCACCACCGGCACCGTCGTGGCCCTGCCCGTGCCTACCTCCGGCTCCGTGTCCGAGCTGCGCATGAAGGGCTTCACCGACACCATGGCCGAGATCGCTCCCGACGTGGAGATCATCGAGTACGCCACCGCCTTCACCCGTGAGGATGGCCTGAAGGACATGGCGGACATCCTGACCGCCAACCCCGAGATCGACGCCGTCTACAGCCTGGATGACGAGACCACCATCGGCGCCCTGCAGGCCATCGAGGATGCCGGCCGCACCGACATCAAGGCCATCACCGGCGGCGGCGGATGCCAGGAGTACTTCAACATCATCAAGGAAAAGGCCGACGAGATCCATGCCTGCTCCGCGCTCTACAGCCCCCTGATGATCCGGGACTGCCTGGACGTGGCCCTGAGCGTGCTGGGCGGCGAGACTGTTGACGCCGTGAAGGTTATCCCCTCTCAGATCGTGGACGCCACCAACGTGGACGAATACATCGATCCCAGCAACACCATCTATTGATTTCCCTCTCTTTCAAAAGGGGCCGTGGCCGGTGCCATGGCCCTTTTCCCCGGTTATAAGAGGATTTTGAGAACGGATGTGAACAAATGAACCTCTCCATGCGTGGGATCGTGAAATCCTTCGGCGCGAACGACGTGTTGAAAGCCGTCGATTTTTCGCTTCGCGGCGGGGAAATCTGCGCGCTGCTGGGCGAGAACGGCGCGGGCAAAAGCACGCTGATGAACATTCTGGGCGGCGTGCTCCGGCCCGACGCAGGGCAGATTTTGCTGGACGACAAGCCGCAGACTTTCCAAAACCCCGGTCAGTCGCTGGACGCGGGGATTGCCTTCATCCATCAGGAACTGAACCTCATCAACGACCTCCCGATCTATGAAAACATGTTCATCGGCCGGGAGCTGAAAAAGAAAAACGGCTTTCTGGACCATCCGCGCATGATCGCGGAAACCCGGAAGGTATTTGAGCGCATGTCGCTCGATCTGGACCCCCGCACCATGGTGCGCGACCTGGACGCCTCCTACAAGCAGATCGTGGAGATTTCCCGCGCGCTACTGATGAACGCCCAGATCATCATTATGGACGAGCCCACCACCTCGCTGACCGACCCGGAGATCGAGCACGTATTTGAGATCCTGCGCACGCTGAAAAAGCAGAACGTGGGCATCGTCTTTATTTCCCACAAGCTGCGCGAGGTCATGGAAATCTGCGACCGCTACACGGTCCTGCGCGACGGCGTGATGGTGTCGGAAGGCTATGTCAAAGACGTGACCACCGATCTGCTGGCCCGCGACATGGTGGGCCACGAGGTGCGAAACGAGCCCCTGAACCGCAGCGCAAAGCTCGGGGACGAGGTGCTCCGCCTGGAGGATCTGACCCAGGAGCCGCACTACCGCCACATCAGCCTGAGCGTGCGCGCGGGCGAGGTGCTGGGCGTCACGGGCCTGCTGGGCGACGGCCGCAGCGAGATCTTCCGCACCGTCTTTGGCGATGCGGGAAAATATCAGGGCAGCATCGTCGTGGGCGGCAAGCCCGTGCAGATGCACTCCACCCAGCAGGCGCTGGCGCTGGGCATCGGCTATGTGCCGCGCAACCGCAAGGAAAACGGCATCATCAAGGACATGAACATCCTGGAAAACGGCTCCATCGTGACCTGGCCCCGCCTGACCCGCCGGGGACTGATCGACCACAGGGCGCAGCGCGAGGAATTTGATCGCCAGCGCCGGGAGCTGCACATCAAGATGGAAAGGCCTGAGGACCCCATTACCAGCCTGTCCGGCGGCAACCAGCAGAAGGTGGTGCTGGCCAAGTGGCTCAGCGCCAATCCGTCGCTGCTGATTCTGGACAACCCCACGCAGGGCGTGGACGTGGGCGCGAAAGAGGAGATCTACGACATCATTCTGCGCCTGGCCGATCAGGGCGTGGCCGTGGTGGTGCTCTCCAACGAGGCGCAGGAGATCATCCGCGTGTGCGACCGCGCGCTGGTGCTGTACCACGGCGATATCCAGGCCGAGGTCAAGGGCGAAACCATGAACGAACACGAAATGATGCGGCTGGCAACCGGCGGCTGAACGCAGGCGAGAGGAGTAAACAGGCATGACGCAAGTGACGAACCGGCAGACCCTTCTTGAAAAGGTCGGCCGCAAATGGAAGTCCGATCCCATCTTTTCCACGGGCCTGGTGCTGGCCCTGATGGTGATTCTTCAGACCGTGGCGCTGGGCTTCGACTACGAATCCTTCGGCGCGTGGTTTACCAACTGGGGCAAGAACTGGATCAACATCCTGCGCAACAACGCCGGCGTGGGCATCGTGGCCCTGGGCATGACCTTTGTCATCATCTCCGGCGGCATCGACCTGGCCGTGGGCTCCACGATGGTTGCCATCGGCGCGGTCATCATGGTCTTTATCAACCAGTATCCCGACGGCCTGCTCACCGCCGTCGGCATTACCGGTGTGCCGGCCTACGCCATCGGCATCGTCGCAGGCGTGATCTTCGGCTGCCTGCTGGGCGGCATCAGCGGCGTATTGATCGCCCGTAGCAAACTGCCGGCCTTCATCGCCACGCTGGGCATGATGAAGATTCTGCGCAGCGTGACCCAGCAGGTCATGCAGACCGCGGCGGTCAAGGTGCCCAGCGGCTTCCTTGCCATCTCCAACACCAAGATCGGCGGCGAGGTCATTTTGCCCATCCTCTACTGGCTGGTGGCGGCGGTGATTCTGCATATCGTGTCGCGCTATACGCCCTTCGGCCGCCATGTGTACGCCGTGGGCTCCAACGAGCGCACCGCGCGCCTCTCCGGCGTGAACGTGGAGCGCGTCAAGGGCCTCATCTATGTGCTCATGGGCGCGCTGGTGGCCGTGACGGCGGTCATCCAGGTATCGCGCATCGGCAGCATGGACTATGCCAACGCCGGCAGCGGCTATGAGATGGACGCCATCGCCGCGGTCGTGGTCGGCGGCACCAGCATGAGCGGCGGCCGCGGCTCCATTCTGGGCACGGTGCTGGGCATGCTGATTATCGCCGTGATGAACAACCTGCTCAACCTCATGGGCGTGCCGCCCTTCCTGCGCGAGGCGTTCAAGGGCTTCATCGTGATCGCCGCGGTGCTCCTGCAAAAGAAGGAAGCCGCCGCCTGACGGCCTGTTAAAGAAAGGAAGACAAGCATGCTCAATATCGGTATCATCGGCTGCGGCAAGATCGCGCAGGTGCGCCATCTGCCCGAATATGAACAGAACCCCGGCGCACGCATCGCCGGGCTGTACGACCTGAATCAGGAGCGCGCGCAGGCGCTGGCGGCGCAGTACGGCGCAAAGGCGTATGAGAGCTACGAGGCGCTCCTGGCCGACCCGGCCATCGATGCGGTGAGCGTGTGCTCATCCAACGTCAGCCATGCGGAAATCGCCGTGGCGGCGCTGGAGGCAGGCAAGCATGTGCTGTGCGAAAAGCCCATGGCCACCACTTTGGAGGACTGCGAGCGCATGGTCGCCGCCGCGAAAAAGAGCGGCAAGTACCTCATGATCGACCAGAACCAGCGCCTGGCGGGCGCGCACCGGAAGGCCCGCGAGCTCATCCGCGCCGGCGCCATCGGAAAGCCGCTCACCTTCCGCACGGCGTTCCGCCACGGTGGGCCGGAGACATGGAGCGTGGACCCGGGCAAAAGCACCTGGTTCTTTGACAAGAAGCGCGCGGCCATGGGCGCCATGGCGGACCTGGGCGTGCACAAGACCGACCTGATTCAGTTCCTGCTGGACCAGGTGGTGGTGGAAACCACGGCGAGCCTAAGCACGCTGGACAAGAAATTCGCCGACGGCAGCCCCATCACCGTGGACGACAACGCCGTGTGCATCTACCGCATGAGCGGCGGGGCCGTCGGAACCATGACCGCCTCCTGGACCAACTATGGCCCGGAGGACAACTCCACCGTGATCAACGGCACCGAGGGCGTGCTGCGCATCTATGACGACCCGGTGCATACGCTGGTGCTCATCCGCCGCGACGGGACCGTCGAGAACTTTGACGTGGACCAGATTCAGACCAACGACAACCAGACCAAGTCCGGCATCATCGACCTGTTCGTGGACTGCCTGAACGACCCGTCCCGCGAGGGCATCGGCGCCGAGAGCGTGCTGCCGGCCATGCGCGCGGTGTTCGCCAGCATTGAGTCGTCCGAGACGGGGCGCGCCGTGCGGGTCAACGAGTGAGGGGTGCAGCCATGGAAAAGCGCATCATCGCGGTCAACTCCAACTGCTATCACGGCTATTCCATGGAGGAGGCCATCGAGGGCATCCGCCGCGCGGGCTTTCACTACATCGAGCTGACGGCCACCAAGGGCTGGACCGAGCATGTCTTTCCCGACATGCCCTTCGAGCGCCTGCTGGCCATTCAGGACGAGCTGGAGGCGGCGCAGATCCGCCCCTTCGCCATGAGCGGGCACTGCAACCTCATGGACCCCGAACGCATCCCGGACTTTGTGAAAAACATCCGGCTGGCCGCGTTTTTCGGCTGCGACTACATCGTCTCCTCCATCGGGGAGGCGCACCTCAGGGACAACGCCGTGGCCGACAACGAAACCGTGGCCCAGAGCATCCGCGCGCTCCTTCCCCACCTGGAGCGCTACGGGCTAAGGCTGGTTCTGGAAACGCACGGCCATGACCACGGCACGGGCGCGGCGCTGTCCGACATCGTGCGGCGCGTCGGGTCCGACCGGGTGAAAATCAACTACGATACCGCCAACGTCATCTTCTACGGCGGGGTGGACCCCGTGGCCGACCTGCGGGCCTGCGTGAGCGACGTGGCCTACCTGCATCTCAAGGACAAGGCCGGCGCGGCGGACGTGTGGGACTTCCCGGCGCTGGGCAAGGGCTGGGTGGATTTCCCCGGCATCTTCCGCACGCTGGAGGAGGCGGGCGATACAAGCCCCTTCAGCATCGAGATCGAGTTCACCCAGGCGGGGGCGAAGGATCTGGCCGAAGTCAACCAGGCCGTGCAGGACAGCGCGGACTATCTGCGCGCGCACGGCTTTGAGCTCTAAGGAGGCAGGGGCATGAGAATCGCGCTGGTGGGCCTCGGAGGCATGGGCAGCACGCACTACCTCAACTATCTTCACATCCCGCAGGCCCAGGTCGTGGCCGCGGTGGGGCAGGGCGAGAAGGACCGCGCCCGCGCCGCCGGATGGGGCCTGCCCCTGTATGCCACGCTGACAGAGCTGTGCGCCGTGGAACGGGTGGAGCTGGCGGACATCTGCGCGCCCACCTTCCTGCACAAACCGCTGGCGCTGGAGGCATTCGGGCTCGGGCTGCATGTGATTACCGAAAAGCCCGCCGCGCTGTCCCTGGCGGATGCGCAGGAGATGTACGAGGCGGCGGACCGCGCGGGAAAGCAGCTGTACGTGGCGCAGGTTTTGCAATTCACCCGCGAGGTGGAGACGCTGCATCAGGTGATTGCGGACGGGCGGTACGGCAAGCCCCTGGACGCCTGCTTTGAGCGCCTGTCGGCCCGGCCGGGCTGGGTGCAGGGGAGCTGGCTGTTTGAGAAGGAGAAAAGCGGCCTTCTACCCTTTGATCTGCACATCCATGATCTGGATATGATGGTCAGCGTGTTCGGCGGGCCCCAAAGCATGGACTATACCAGCTGCGGCGGCCCGGATGCGCCCTGCCGGGAGCAGTACCGCTTTCGCTACACGTTTGCGGACGGTGTCACCGCCAGCGCTGAAGCTGCGTGGTTCAACGCCTGCCTGCCCTTCACGGCCCGGTGGCGCGTGTACTTCGAGCGCGGGCTGCTGGTGTGCGACGGCGGCCTGACCGGCTACGGCGCGGACGGGAACGTCACCGCCTTTGACGTAGAGGACCCCGTGAAGGTGGAATGCGGCGCCAACCTGCCGCCCAGCGGCTGGTTCCTGCGCGAGCTTTCGCACTTTGTGGAGCGCGCGGGGGAAAACCGTCCCTCCGAGCGGGTGCCGCGTACCCAGGTGCTCGGCGTGCTCAGGACCCTGGAAAAGATCGTGTGAGGCCGCTGCGGCGGGCCTTTGGGCGCGGGAGGAAGGAAACGCTTCCTTTCCGCGCCTTTTCGCGCAATTTCCGCCTTTTGGGCTGCTGTGGCGGTTGACAAGCATTTGGCAACAAACTATAATATGCATGTTGGAAACTTCCGTCTGTTTGTCGTGCCCAAAAACAGTCAGGCGGCTCTTTCAAAACATACAAGTTTAGGAGGGAACCCCAATGGCAACCAAGATGACCGTTGACGGCAATACTGCCGTAAGCCACGTTGCATATGCGTTCAGCGACGTGGCGGCCATTTACCCCATCACCCCTTCCTCCCCCATGGCGGAAGTGGTCGATGAATGGGCGGCGCGTGGTACGAAGAACCTCTTCGGCCAGACCGTTCACGTAAGCGAGATGCAGTCCGAGGCGGGCGCGGCGGGCGCCGTGCACGGCAGCCTGGCGGCCGGCGCGCTGACCACCACCTTCACTGCCAGCCAGGGCCTTCTGCTGATGATTCCCAACATGTACAAGATCTCCGGCGAGCTGCTGCCCTGCGTGTTCCACGTGAGCGCCCGCGCGCTGGCCGCGCACGCCCTGAGCATCTTTGGCGACCACGCCGACGTGATGGCCTGCCGCCAGACCGGCTTTGCCATGCTGGCCTCCAACAGCGTGCAGGAAGCCATGGACATGGCGCTGGTGGCGCATCTGTCCACCCTGGAGAGCAGCGTTCCCTTCCTGCATTACTTCGACGGCTTCCGCACCAGCCATGAGGTGCAGAAGATCGACGCCATCGACTACAAGGACATCGAGCCCCTGGTGCCCTGGGACAAGGTCCGTGCCTTCCGCGCCCGCGCCCTCAACCCCGATCATCCGCATCAGGCCGGCACCGCGCAGAACCCCGACATCTACTTCCAGAACCGTGAGGCGGCCAACAAGTTCTACAACGCCACCCCCGCCATCGTGGAAGAGGTCATGAAGAAGGTCAGCGCGCTGGTGGGCCGCGAGTACAAGCTGTTCAACTATGTCGGCGCCCCCGACGCCGAGCGCGTGATCATCGCCATGGGCAGCGGCTGCGAGACCATCGAGGAGACCATCAACTACCTCAACAAGAAGGGCGAGAAGCTGGGCCTGATCAAGGTGCATCTCTACCGTCCCTTCAGCGCCGAGCGCCTGCTGGAGGCCATTCCCGCCACCTGCAAGAAGATCGCCGTGCTCGACCGCACCAAGGAGCCCGGCTCTTTGGGCGAGCCCCTCTACGAGGACGTGTGCTCCGCGCTCTATGAGCACGGCAAGACCGACGTCGAGGTCATCGGCGGCCGCTACGGCCTGGGCTCCAAGGAGTTCAACCCCACCATGGTCAAGGCCGTGTATGACAACCTGTCCGGCGCCATGAAGAACCATTTCACCGTGGGCATCGAGGACGACGTGACCGGCACCAGCCTGCCCCTGGGCGAGCAGCTCATCACCGCGCCCGACGGTACCGTGTGCTGCATGTTCTACGGCCTTGGTTCCGACGGCACCGTAGGCGCCAACAAGAACAGCATCAAGATCATCGGCGACCACACCGACATGTACGCGCAGGGCTACTTCAGCTATGACTCCAAGAAGTCCGGCGGCCTGACCGTCAGCCACCTGCGCTTCGGCAAGACGCCCATCCAGAGCACCTACCTCATCGACGCGGCCGACTTCGTGGCCTGCCACAACCCCAGCTATGTCACCAAGTACGACATGGTCAGCAAGGTCAAGGACGGCGGCGTGTTCCTGCTCAACAGCCCCTGGAGCGCCGAGGAGATGGACAAGCAGCTGCCCGCCAAGATGAAGCGGCAGCTGGCCAAGAAGCATGTGCGCTTCTACAACATCGACGCCATCGACCTGGCCCTGAAGGTGGGCATGGGCAACCGCATCAACACCATCATGCAGGCCGCGTTCTTCAAGCTGGCCGAGGTCATCCCCTACGAGCAGGCCGATGAGTACATGAAGGCCTATGCCAAGAAGACCTACGGCAAGAAGGGCGACGCCATCGTCAAGAAGAACTGGGACGCCATCGACATCGCCATCTCCGGCCTGGTCGAGATCCCCGTGCCCGCCGAGTGGGCCGATGCCACCACCGGCGCCGAGCCCGTCAAGCTCAAGAGCACCGAGTACTTCCAGAACTTCGTCGAGCCCATCCTGGCGCAGGAAGGCGACAGCCTGCCCGTGAGCGCCTTTGATCCCGCGGGCGTGGTTCCCACCGGCACCACCAAGTTTGAGAAGCGCGGCATCGCCGTGACCGTGCCCGAGTGGCAGATCGACAAGTGCATCCAGTGCGGCACCTGCTCGCTGGTGTGCCCGCATGCCTGCATCCGTCCCATCTATGCCTCCGAGGAAGTCATGAAGGGCGCGCCCGAGGGCTATCAGACCAAGCCCGCCACCGGCAAGGAGTTCGCCGGCATGCAGTATCGCATGCAGGTCAGCCCCCTGGACTGCACCGGCTGCGGCAACTGCGTCCAGGTCTGCCCCGCCAAGGAGAAGGCGCTGGTCATGAAGCCTCTGGCTTCCCAGATGGAGCAGGAGAAGAACTGGGAGTTCGCCATGACCGTGCCCGAGGTTCAGGGCATCGAGAACGTGGCCACCGTCAAGAACAGCCAGGCCCTCAAGCCCCTCTTCGAGTTCAGCGGCGCGTGCGCCGGCTGCGGCGAGACCCCGTATGTCAAGCTGGTCACGCAGCTCTTCGGCGACCGTATGGTCATTGCCAATGCGACGGGCTGCTCCTCCATCTACGGCGGCTCCGCCCCCACCTGCCCCTACACCACCAACGAGGAAGGCCATGGTCCCGCCTGGGCCAACAGCCTCTTCGAGGACAACGCCGAGTTCGGCTTCGGCATGAACCTGGCCTACAACCAGCGCCGCGCCAAGCTGGCTGACACCGTGCGCGCCCTCATCGCCGTGGACTACTGCTGGGATGAGATCAAGGCCGCGGGTCAGAACTGGCTGGACAACATGAACGAGGGCAAGGCTTCCAAGGCCGCCGGCAAGGCGCTGCTTGAGAAGTGCAAGGAAGGCATCGTCGAGGGCTGCACCTGCGAGGCCTGCACGCTGGCCCGCGAGGTCGTCGACAGCGCCGACCTGCTGACCAAGAAGTCCTTCTGGATCTTCGGCGGCGACGGCTGGGCCTACGATATCGGCTACGGCGGACTGGACCACGTGCTGGCCCAGAACCAGGATGTCAACGTCCTCGTGCTGGATACCGAGGTGTACTCCAACACCGGCGGACAGTCCTCCAAGTCCACCCCGACCGGCTCCATCGCCAAGTTCGCTGCCAGCGGCAAGCGGACCAAGAAGAAGGATCTGGGCATGATGGCCATGAGCTACGGCTATGTGTATGTGGCGTGTGTCGCCATGAGCAACCCCGCTCAGGTCGTCAAGGCCATGGTCGAGGCCGAGGCCTATCATGGCCCGTCCCTGATCATCGCCTACGCGCCCTGCATCAACCATGGCATCAACATGGGCATGGCGCAGGCCGAGATCAAGAAGGCGGTCGAGTGCGGCTACTGGACCATCTACCGCTACAACCCCGACCTGGCCGAGCAGGGCAAGAACCCGCTCACCCTGGACTCCAAGGAGCCCAAGGCCGAGGGCTATCAGGACTTCATCAAGGGCGAGGTTCGCTACGCGTCCCTGGCCAAGATGTTCCCCGATGTGGCGCAGGACCTGTTCCAGAAGAACGAGGCCGACGCCATGGCCAAGTACGCCAAGTACAAGAGCCTGGCCGAATAATCCCATACGGCTTTTCCGGGGCCGCCCTTCGGGGCGGCCCTTTGGCGTGCCTGCTCCCGCCGTTTTCCAAAAAACAACAGGAATGGCCACAGACATCCGTGGCCGGTTATGGTATAATGAACCTATCATCAAGCCGGAGGAGGGCGTAGCGGATGACACAGGGCAGCGCACTGCTCAAACCCATGCGGGCGGACAGCCTGCTGCGCCCGGAAACGGCGCGGGCCATACCTGAAAAGGTGGCCGTCGCGTCAGTGCCGGCGAGCGGTTCCCCCCTGATGCACCCGCCTACGTTTGCGCCCCGACCGACTCCGGTGCGGCAGGAAAAACCGGCTGACGAACTGGACCGGCTGTGGGAAAATCTGTCCTGGCTGCAAACGCAGGCCCCGGCGGAGGAGGACCCGGAGGACGACGGCGAGGACGCCGTGCCTACGGACCAGATGCCCGTGCCCGCCCCGGTGCCGCTGGAACCGCTCCTGTCCGGACGGCCGCACCGCCGCACGCGTTGGGTGTGGCTGGGCATGCTGGCGGCCGCTGCGGCGGTGGGATGTGTGCTGTGGCGGCTGGACTGGCTGCCGTTTTGAAGAGCGCCCCGACGGTTTCGCCGGAGCTTCGGTCTCAACAGCGTTTTCCCGGCCTTGCCGAAGGCCGGGTTTTTGGCGTGCGCCCGATTGTATGCATGCGGATAAGGTGGTATAATAGCCATGGTATGGAAATGCGTCAACAGGATGATGACAAAACGGAAAAGCCCGGCTGCGGCCCGTGCGGGACGCCGGTGTTGACCGGCCTGACGGAGCTGCGCCGCGCATGGGCCCGTGCGACAGATACAGAAAGGAGGATGCCCAATGCTGACAACCCCCTGGGGCGAACGTCTGGATGAAAGCCGCATCCTCACCGAATACCCGCGTCCGCAGATGCGGCGCGACAGCTATCTCAACCTCAACGGCCGTTGGGAATACGCCATCACCGGCAGCGATGAGTCGCCTCAAAGCTGGGACGGGACCATTCTGGTGCCCTTTTCACCGGAGAGCGCCCTGAGCGGCGTGGGCCGCACGCTGGAACCCGGGCAGACGCTGTGGTACCGCCGCGAGCTTACCGTGCCGGAGGGGTTCCTCCCGCGGGACGGACGGCTGCTGCTGCATTTCGGCGCGGTGGACCAGGAGGCCGCCGTGTATCTCAACGGCGTGCTGCTGGGCCGGCACATGGGCGGCTACAACGCTTTTACGCTGGATGCGACGGATGCGCTCGGCCCGCGCAACACCCTCGTGGTGCGCGTACATGACGATACGGACGCGAGCTTTCACAGCCGGGGAAAGCAGAAAACCCGACGGGGCGGCATCTGGTACACGCCGCAGAGCGGCATCTGGCAGACGGTGTGGATGGAGGCCGTGCCCCGGCATTATATTGAAAGCCTGCGCATCGTGCCGCTGTTCGACCAGTCGGCGGTGGAGGTGACGGTACGCTGCGCCCAGCCCCTGCAATGCGAAGCGACCGTGGACGGCCGCACCGTGCCCTTCACCAGCGGCGAGGCGGCGCGCATCCCCATGCCGGATTTCCGCGCCTGGAGCCCGGAGGACCCCTACCTGTACGACCTGTCCGTCACGCTGGGCGAGGACCGGGTGGAAAGCTACTTCGGCATGCGCAAGATCGAGGTGCGCGCGGACCGGGGCGGGGTAAAGCGCCTGTTTCTGAACGGAGAGCCGTATTTCCAGAGCGGATTGCTGGATCAGGGCTACTGGCCCGACGGCCTGTATACCGCCCCCAGCGACGAGGCGCTCATCTTCGACATCCAAACCGCCAAAGCCATGGGCTTCAACATGCTGCGCAAGCATATCAAGGTTGAGCCCATGCGCTGGTACTATCACTGCGACCGTCTGGGCATGCTGGTGTGGCAGGACATGCCCTCCGGCGGAGGAAAATACCGCTTTTCCACCGTCACCCTGCCGTTGATCACCGGCCTTCACCGGCGCGACAACCGCTACCGGGCCTTTGCGCGCGCCTCGGCCCAGGGTCGCGCCGAATATATGGACGAGCTGGAGGAGATGGTAGGCCAGCTTTTCAACGCGCCCAGCGTGGCGCTTTGGGTGCCGTTCAACGAGGGCTGGGGGCAGTTTGACAGCACGCTTGTGATGGAGCGTCTGCGTGCCCTGGACCCAACCCGCCCCGTGGACCCCGCCAGCGGCTGGCACGATCAGGGCGCGGGCGACCTGCGGAGCCTGCACGTGTATTTCAAGCCCTTCCGCTTCCGGTACGACCGGCGCGGCCGCGCGCTGGCCCTGAGCGAATTTGGGGGCTATAACCTGCGAGTGGACGGCCATTGCTTCAACCAGAAGGACTACGGCTACCGTCGCCTGCCGGATGCCGCCGCGCTGTGGCGGGATTTTGCGCGCCTCTATGAGTGCGAGGTGCTCCCCGCCGTTCCGCGGGGGCTGTGCGCGGCGGTCTATACACAGCTGAGCGACGTGGAGGACGAGCTCAACGGGCTGATGACCTACGACCGCCGCGTGGTCAAGCTGGACGCCGAGGACGTGCGCGAGCTCAACGAGCGCCTGCGGGAAGCGTCGCCCAGAACATGACGGTTTTGTCTGGTTTCATGACATGAATCCCCTGTCGTCCGGGCATACTGCTCCTATCATGCCGTAAAGGAGCGCGCCCTATGAGCGACAGGAATGCTGAACACAACCCCTTGAAACGAAACACCCTTCTTTTGCTGCTGAGCGCCGCGGTGCTCCTGGCCATCGCCGCGGCCACGCTGCTATTGCCGGGCAGCGCGTCCGCGCCGGATGAGCTTCCGCCGGCCCAGGCCGTGGACGCGGGCGATACGGTGCGTGTGGCGGAAGGGTGCGAGCTGCTGCAAACGCTGACCTATACCCGCTGCGAGCATGTCGTCACCCGCCGGGTCACGGCCCCGGCCGAACTCTACGGCAAAACGCTGGATGAGGTGGCGGCGCTCTATCCCGAATGGCGCATCACCGAATTCGGGGCCAGTCTGATCAAAATGGAACAGCAGCCGGATATGTTCTGCCCGGACCACATGGTGCTGATGCCCAACGGTGCGGGCGTTCTTTGCGTGTTTCAAAACAAATACGGAGACGGCCTGGCGCTGGTGAACGAATTGACGCTTGAACTGGACGACCTGCCCAGCGCGGTGCAGGAGGACCTGCGCCGCGGCATGGGCTTTTCAACGCTTGCGGAGCTGGAACAATGGCTGGAAAGCGTGGAGTCGTAAGCCATGCTCGCCATCTATATCCGAAGCCTGGTGCTGGTGTGCTTCGCCGTGCTGGCCATGCGGCTGATGGGCAAGCGTCAGGTGGGACAGCTTCAGCCCTTTGAACTGGTTGTCGCCATCATGATCGCCGATCTGGCCTCCACCCCCATGGAAAGCCTGGATATCCCTCTGTGGCGCGGCATCATCCCGCTGGCGGCCACGGTCACGCTGCACCAGCTCTTTACGCTGCTGTCGCTCAAGAGCCAGCGCATGCGCGCGTTTTTCAGCGGCACCCCCACGGTAGTCATCCATCAGGGCAAGATCGACGCCAAGGCGCTGGAGCGGCTGTGCTTCAACCTCAACGACCTTCTGGAGGAATTGCGCACCGGCGGCATCCTCTCGCCCACGGATGTGGGCACGGCCATCATGGAAACCAGCGGCAAGCTCAGCGTGTTTCCCCGCTCCAGCCAGCGCCCCGTGACCCCTGCCGACATGGGGCTGGAAACGCAATATGAGGGCATTCCCCTCACTCTGGTGATGGACGGCAAGGTGGAGCGGAACAACCTGCCCCTGTGCGGCAAGGACGAGGGCTGGCTGCTTGCCCAGCTGAAAAAGCTGGGCTATCCGGACGTGCGCAAGGTGCTTTTGTGCTACCTGGACACCGACGGGCAGATGACCGTGCACGGCTTTGGGGAAAAGCCGCCCGTCCGCGGCAGCGCGCTCACGCCTGAGGAGGTGTGCTGGTAATGCGGCGGGCCGTTACGCTCATCGTGGTGCTCACGGTGCTCTGCCTCGGCCTGGGGCTGTGGCTGGACCTGACCCAGCGGCATACGGCGCGCGAATACCTGGACGCGCTGGACGTGATCCGCACGGAGGTGCTGGAAAGCCGCATGGAAGCGGCGGCGCATGAGCAGGCCTACCTGCACGCGCGCTGGCAGTATGACGCCGGCTGGCTGAACTTCCTCATCGGCCACCACCATACGCGGGCCGTCACATCCGCCATGCTGCACCTGTCCACGGCGCTGGAGCAGCGCTGGCAGGATGAGAGCCTGCGCGCGCTGGATGAGGCCGTCGATGCGCTCAGCGAGGTGGAAAGCAGCGATTTTGCTACGCTGGAAAATATTCTGTAATAGATTTGTCGGAAAGACGACATGCTTTTCCTTAAGTTTTCCACATTTTCTCCTAGAAATGACCCTGAAAATCCACAATGGGACCATATGTGGAAAAGTTGATATGCATCGGGACACAGGAAGCGGGTTTTCCACATGCGAAGCCCTTTTCAGCCAGAAAAAGGGCTTTTTGCGTGGAAAACCATGTGGAAAATGTGGGAAACTTATGTATGGCGCATGCGGCGCTGCATAAAAACCCGGCGCCGCCTGACCGCCACACGCCTGTGGGGCGAAAACGGAAAAACAGCTGAAAATCCTTGCTGAAAAAGGCTTTCGCGCCTTGCTGAAAGCTTCGGGAGCCGTGGCGGGCTTGTCCTTTCTGGCTCTTTTTTGGCGCGTAGGCGCATATCCTTGCGGGACGGTCAAAGGAGGAATGCCGCATGCGCCAATTGCTACATAAAATTGTAACAAAAAAGACGGAAAGATTTCGCGCCTGCCTGCTGCTGGCGCTGCTGATTGCCGCAGGAGGCCTGGCGCTGGGCGGAAGGGAGGCCCCGCCCACCGTCGCCGCTCCGGCGGAGGCGCCCCAGCCCGGCGCGCTCAGCGGCCTGACCGTAGCGCTGGACCCCGGGCACGGAGGCTATGACGGCGGCGCACGGGCCCAGGACAGCGGTCGCTGGGAAAAGGACGTGGCGCTGGAGATCGCCCTTGAGGTGGAAAAGGCGCTTGTGGACCGAGGCGCGCAGGTCGTTCTGACGCGGCGCGAGGATGTGTGTCTGGCGGACGGCGATACCGCGAGCAAGACCCGCAAGCGGGAGGATCTGCAAAAGCGCATCGACATCGCCGAAGCGGCGGACGCGGATGTGCTTTTGAGCATTCACCTGAACGAGTACCGCAGCCGCGAGGAAAGCGGGCCGCAGGTGTTTTATCAGCACGGCAGCGACCGGGGGCGGCTGCTGGCCGGAGCGCTGCAGCAGGCGCTGCTGGACGGCCTCAATCCGCCCAGGGAACGCGCCGCGCTGGCCGGGGACTACTATGTGCTGGGTGGTGAGATGCCCTCGGTGCTGGTGGAGTGCGGCTTTTTGAGCAACCCCACGGAGGAGGCGCTTTTGCTGGACCCCGCCTATCAGCAGAAGATCGGTAAGGCCATCGCGGACGGGCTGGAAACCTATGGGGAACTGCTTTTGCGCACGGGGCAGGAGGATGCCGCCTGACGTCCAAAGATGCTTGTTTCCATGCTCAAGCCATGCTATGATGGTAAGGTACGACCGTTCTACGAAAGCAGGTGCCGCTATGCCGGATTCTCTTTTGCCAAAGCCCTTTTCCCTTCAGGAGGCAAAGCTGAAAAACCCGCTCGCCCTGGCCTACCTGGGCGACACCGTGTGGGACCTGCTCATCCGGCAAAGGCTGCTGGCGGGCGGGCTGCCGGCGGGCGCGCTGCACCGCCGGGCCATCCTGCTGGCCAATGCCGGCGCCCAGGCAGAGGCCGCCGCGCGCATCGAATCCGCGCTCTCCCCGGAGGAGGCGGACGTCATGCGCCGCGGCCAGAACGCGCACGCCCATCACCGCGCACCCAAAAATCAGGACCCGGTCAACTATAGCCGCGCCACAGGGCTGGAGGCGCTCATGGGGTACCTCTACCTGACCGGACAAACCGCAAGGATTGCCGAATTGTTTGACATTGGCGTACCAATCCTATAAAATAAGATGTTAAGCTGTTGAGTGGGAGGCGATGACGCATGCCGGAGAAACGCCAGCGCGTGGTGCTGGTCAGGCATACCCTGGAACCGGAGGCCCTGACCGCGCTGGGCGCGCGCCTGTGCTATGCCGGAGGCGATGTGGACAGGCTCTTGAAAGCCATCGAGGAAAAGGATCAGCGGGCCTTTGTGGAGCGCGTGATGGCCATGGGGCATGAGAGCGTGCTGGAGCATGTGAGCTTCACCTTCCTGATTGAGGGCGTGAGCCGTGTGCTGCTGGCGCAGCTCACGCGGCACCGCATCGCCAGCTTCAGCGTGCAGAGCCAGCGCTATGTCAGCTACGCCGGCGGGTTTGGCTACATCGTGCCTCCCGCCATCCGTGCGCTGGGCCCTGAGGCGGAGGCGGAATATCACGCCCAGATGGCGCAGATGCAGGCGTGGTATGAGGGCTGGCAGAAGCGCCTGGGCGACGCAGGGGAGAAGAGCAACGAGGACGCCCGCTTCGTGCTTCCCGGCGCATGCGAGACGCGCGTGCTTTTAACCATGAATGCGCGCGAACTCCGGCATTTTTTCTCGCTTCGCATGTGCAGCCGCGCCCAGTGGGAGATCCGCGAGCTGGCGGGCGCAATGTTCGACCTGTGCTGCCGGGAGGCGCCCGCCCTGTTCAGGGACGCGGGGCCCGGTTGCCTGCGCGGCGCATGCCCGGAGGGGGAAAAGTCCTGCGGAAAGCAGGCGCAGATCCGCAAGGCGCGGCAGGAATATCTTGAGCGGCAAGGGCTCAAATAAGGAACAGGAGACGGAGATATGGCATTTTACAAGGACATGAAGCATAAAACCCGGCAGGAAAAGCGGGTGGAAGCCGCGGCGCGCGGCGGTTTTGAGGACGAGGGCGCGGGCTACCGCAAGGGCGGCGCCCAGAAGGGGCGCGGCAGCCGCTCCGCGCAAGGGCGCGGCGGCGAGCGGGAGCAGGCCGGGCGCGCGCAGGAGGCGCGGCGCGGCCAGAGCCGCACGGGCGCGGACAAGCCGCGCAGGGCCGAGCAGGCGCGCCCCGCGGGCTACCGGCACAACGCGGTGCGCCAGACGCCCGGCGGCGAGCGGCCGGCGCAGGGGCGCGAGTCCAAGCGTCCCGAAAGGCAGAGCGGCGGCTTCCGCTTCGCTACCGGCACGGCCAGCCGCTACACCGCCCGCGGCGAAAATACCACCCCGCGCCCCTACGGCGAGCAGCGCCAGGCGCGCATGGCCGAGCAGGAGCGGCGCTACGAGCAGTTCCGCTACACCCCGCCTGCCGCTGCGGAGCGCGTGGAGGATCACGGGTACGAGGAAGCGGAGAACCTGCTCAGCGGGCGCAACCCCATCCGCGAGGCGCTCAAGAGCGGGCGCGACATCGAGCGGCTGCTGGTGGCGCGCGGCGAACTGAGCGGCTCGGCCCGCGAGATCGTGCAGATGGCCAAGGAGCGCCGCGTGCCCGTCAAGGAGGTGGACCGCGCCCGGCTGGACGCCATCACTCGCAACCACCAGGGCATGCTGGCCTTTGCCTCGGCCTACCGCTACAGCACCGTGGAGGACATGCTGGACCTGGCGCGCGAGCGCGGCGAAGCGCCGTTTTTGATTTTGCTGGACGGTATCACCGATCCCCATAACCTGGGCGCGATCATCCGCACGGCGGAGTGCGCGGGCGCGCATGGCGTGATCGTGCAGGAGCGCCGCGCCGTGGGCCTGACCCCCGCCGCGGTGAAGGCCAGCGCGGGCGCGGTGGAATACCTGCCCGTGGCGCGCGTGACCAACCTGACCAGCACGATTGAGCGCCTCAAGCGCGAGGGCATCTGGACCTACGCCGCCGACATGGCCGGCGAGGACTACGCCTCCCTCGACCTGACCGGACCTATCGCGCTGGTCATCGGCGCGGAGGGCGAGGGCGTGAGCCGCCGCGTGCTGGAAAGCTGCGACCGCGCCGTGTCCGTACCCATCCGCGGCAAGCTGGACAGCCTCAACGCCAGCGTGGCCGCGGGCGTGCTGATGTACGCGGTGCTGCGCGCCCGCTGAGTGCGATGAAGCCGCTTTTGTACGTGGACGGTTACAACATCATCGGAGCGTGGCCTAGGGCGCAGCGCGAGGGCTGGCCGCTGGACGAATGCCGCGACCGGCTGATTCACCTCCTGCAGGACTATGCAGGCTATACGGGGCAGGAGGTGTGGCTGGTGTTTGACGGCTACAAGGCCGAACGCCCCCTGCGCAGCGTGGAGGAGCGCGACGGCCTGACCGTGGTGTATACGCGCCACGGGGAGACGGCCGACCATTACATCGAGCGTATGTGCCAGCTGCTGCCCCGTTACCGCGAGGCGCGCGTGGCCACCAGCGACTATACCGAGCAGACGCTCATCCTGGGCCGGGGCGCTACGCGGCTGAGCGCGCGGGAATTGTGGCGCGAGCTGGAAGCCGAGCGCTCCCATGGCCGGGGCCGGCATCAGACGCCCGGCGCGCAGCGGCGCACGCCGCTCTCCGCAGCGCTTACCGAAGAACAGTATGCCGCATTGGACCGGCTGAGAAGGCAAAAATAAAGGCAGGTGAGATTCCCATGACCGAACCCCGAAACGGGTACACCCCGGACGAAATGGAGCCGGAGGTGGACTACGGACGCGAGGAGGCGGACCAGAATGACGGGCTGGAGATGGACAGCTCGTGGGAAAGCGTGCTGGACAAGCGCTTTGCCGACATGGCCGACGAGCAGGTCGTGGGCCTGGCCCAGCAGGGCGACAGCGTGGCCGTGGAGTACCTGCTGAGCAAGTACAAAAACTTTGTGCGCTCCAAGGCGCGCAGCTATTTCCTGATCGGTGCGGATCATGAGGACATCGTGCAGGAAGGCATGATCGGCCTGTTCAAGGCCATCCGCGACTATCAGGCCGAGCGGCTGAGCAGCTTCCGCGCCTTTGCGGAATTGTGCATCACGCGGCAGATCATCACGGCCATCAAAACCGCCACCCGGCAGAAGCATGTGCCCCTCAACAGCTATGTGTCCCTCAACAAGCCCATCTACGACGAGGAGAGCGACCGCACGCTCATGGACGTCATCGTGGAGGGACGGGCGCAGAACCCGGAGGAGCTGATCATCGGACGGGAAAACCTCGTTTCCTTCCGCGATCAGGTGGACCGCGTGCTCAGCGGGCTGGAGCAGGACGTGCTCAACGCCTATCTGGACGGCAAGAGCTATCAGGAGATTGCCGACAAACTGGGCCGCCATGTCAAATCCATCGACAACGCCCTGCAGCGCGTGAAGCGCAAGATGGAAAAATTCCTGGAGGAAGCCAAATCCCAGGACGACTGAGGCGCGCCCCGCCCGCCGGAAAGGAGCCCCGCTTTGCCCAGCGAGATTACCGATTTTCTAAGCAGCATCACGCTGCCCAGCGACCTTGCCGTGCCCGCCGAGATCTACGAGCTGATCGCCCAGGCGGCACGGTACTGGTTTTTGCTGCTGATGGCGATCATCGTCTGGCGCAGCTTCCGCTGGTACCGGCGCGACAGGCGGCAGGCCAAAAAGCGCCTGAAGCTGTTGCCGGACGCGGGCTTTGTGGGCGAGATGGTGGTCATCGAGGGAAATGAGGCGCTCAAGCGGGGACAGGCCCTGCCCGTGCCGCGAGAAGGCACGCTGGGCACGCTGCGCACCAACGACCTGTGTGTGCCGGTGGAGGGCGTGGCCCGGCGGCACCTGTGGTTCCGCTTTGACGAGGGCGAGGGCCTGCGCATCGAACCCATGCGAGGCCAGACCGCCAGCGTGGACGGCGAGCCCTTCAAAAGCCGCCGCGAGCCCCTGTACATGGCCCACGGCTCACGCCTGTACGTAGGCAAGGCCCAGCTGCGCCTTAGGCTGTTCGCGGGCTTTGAGGGAACGGGCTACGCCCCGCGCCGCGACGGCGAAGGCTCCGGATCGGAGGGACAGGCCCAGCCGCCCGAGCAGGCGCAGGCCGCCGCCATGACGCAGCAGCAGGCCATGCAGCAGTGGATGGCGCAGCAGCAGTACATGATGCAGCAGCAGCTCTGGCAGCAGCAGGCCTATCAGCAGTGGCTGATGCAGCAGGCCGCCCTGCAGCAGGCCGCCGGCCGGAACGGGCAGGCGGAGGAAGGCGCGGACGGGGAGGAAGCGGAGCCGCCCGTGCGGGATGACAGCATCTTCATGCGGCCTGCCGGAGAGCGGGCGCCCGCGCTGCCGCAGGAGATGGAAGCGGAGCCGGATGAGGCGGAAGGCGTGGAGCCGTCCGATGAATCCTCGCCGGAGGGAGGCGACTGGCCTTATGCGCCCAGCCCGCACAGCGACGCGGAATGGGAGGATCTGGCCTATTTCGGCGACGAGATGGACGAGGACCTGACCGATGCCGCCGCTCCACCCCGCAGCGCCTACGTGGGCCATGACGAGGCCGAGCGCGCCAAGCGCAAGGTATGGGACAGGTACTTCGGGGGAGGGCGCGGACGATGAGCAGACGTTCACAGGCCCGCGCCGAGGCGCGCCGGGCCGCGCAGTCCGCGCGCAGGCAGCGCCGCCGCCCGGACCGCATGCTGCTATCGGCCATCATGCTGTTTTTCTTCACCGCGTTTCTCCTGGTGTCGTTTAACGGCGAGCTGGAATGGGAGGGCTTTGCGCTGGCGGTGATCGTGCCGGTGCTCATCCGCCTGTCCACGATGTGGCTTCCGCGCTTCTTTCCCGCGGACAAGCTGCTTCTGGCCATCGCCAACTTCCTGTGCGCGCTGGGCGTTCTCATCCTCTACACCACCGACCGCGGTGCGGGCACCTCGCGCGGCATCCAGCAGGCCATCTATTACGGCGCAGGCATCATCGCCATGCTGGCCTGCATCTTCGTGGTGCGCTACGTGCGGCGCTGGGGATTTCTGATCAAGGTGATCATGCTGGGTGCGGCGGCGCTGCTGGCCCTGCCGCTGGCCATCGGCACCGAGCAGAACGGCGCGACCAACTGGATCAACATCGGAGGGACCAGCGTGCAGCCCAGCGAGCTGGTCAAGCTGGCCCTTTTGCTGATTTTGAGCTGGTACATGTCGCGCAGGCGCTTTTTGCCGTGGTTCGCGTTTGCGGTGTTTTCGCTCCTGGTGCTGATGCTGCAGCAGGACCTGGGCACGGCGCTGATCTACTATGCCACCACGCTGTTCCTCTTTTACGCCTCCACCGGTAACCTGCCCCTGACGGGCCTGGGGCTGGTGGGCGCGGGCGGGGCGGCAGCGCTGGGCTATGCGATGTTCGCCCACGTGAAAAAGCGCGTGGCCATCTGGCGCAATCCCTGGATCTACTATGAAACCAGCGGATATCAGATCGTGCAGATGCTCATGGCCATCGCCTCCGGCGGGCTGTTCGGCGTGGGCCTGGGCCTGGGTGCGCCGCGGGTGATTCCCGTGTACTTTACCGACTGCATCTTCGCTGTCATCTGCGAGCAGTTCGGCGTGATCTTCGGCGCGCTGGTGCTGGCGATGTACGTAATCCTCATCCTGCGCGGCGTGTCCATTGCCTCGGCGGCGCGCAGCAGCTTTCACGCGCTGCTGGCCATGGGCGCCACCGTCATGCTGGGCATTCAGACGTTTATCATCATCGGCGGCGTTCTCAAGCTCATCCCCCTCACGGGCGTGACCATGCCCTTCGTCAGCTACGGCGGCACCTCGCTGGTCAGCTGCATGGGCCTGATCGGGCTGATTCAGGGCGTGGCCAGCGTCAACCAGGACGATTTGGCCTACGATTATGAAATCAGCCATACCCTGCAGGAGGAAGCCATGATGCCCGAGGCGGACAGAGAGTGAGGTGCAAATGAAACAGCAGAAACTGCGCTTTCGCGTGCTGGCCTTTGTGGTGATCGGCCTTTTGACGCTGGCCGGGGTGTACGGGGTGTATTCCGTATCCACCTACGGCAGCCGCTGGATCTCCAGCACGCGCAACACGCGCTACCGCAGCGCCAAGAGCAGCGTCATTCCCGGCGACATCATCGACCGCCGGGGCGTGGTGGTGGCCACCACCGACGAAAACGGCGACCGCGTCTACCAGAGCAACATTTTGAGCCGGTCCAGCATGGTGCATTTGCTGGGCGATGACGAGGGCAACATCGCCAACGGCGTGGAGTCGTTCCAGGCCAATTACCTGCTGGGCTTTGAGACGAGCCTCACCGAGCGCGTGACCGCCTTTCTCAGCGGCGAAACCCGCCGCGGCGACAACGTGACCATCACCGCCGACAGCCGGCTGTGCACCGAGATCGTCAATATCTTCCGCAACACCTCCAATCTCAAGGGCAAATGCGGCGCGGTGGTCGTGATGAACTACAAGACCGGCGAGGTGCTGGCGCTGGTCAGCCTGCCGGTGTATGATCCGCAGAACATCACCGACCAGATCCGCAACTCCAGCCAGCACCCGTTCTGGAACCGGGCTCTGCAGGGCACTTTGCCTCCCGGCTCCACGTTCAAGATCATCACCGCGGTGGCGGCGCTGGAAAACCTGCCCGATGCCGAGACGCATGTGTTCACCTGCACGGGCGCCACGCAGGTGATGGACCACGTGATCCACGACTACAACATGGACCAGCATGGCGACATCACGCTGGACAAGGCCTTCCGCGTCAGCTGCAACAACGCCTTCGCCCAGGCCGCGCTCATGATGGGCGATACCGCGCTTAGGCGCATGGCGGAATCCTTCGGCTTCAACGACAACTTCCTCTTCCGCGACCTGGTGGTGGAGAACAGCGTCTACCCCACCGAAAACCGCAACAGCTTTGAAATCGCCTGGAGCGGCGCGGGACAGAGCCAGGTGGTGGCCACGCCCATGCACATGTGCATGGTGGCGGCGGCCATCGCCAACGACGGCGTCATGATGGAGCCGCGGCTGCTCAGCCTGGTGGAAAGCCCCACGGGCAATGTGCGCCTGCGCTATTCGCAGAAGGTATACCGCACCGCCTGCTCCCCAGAGCTGGCGGAGATCATCGACGGCTACATGAAGGACGTGGTCAGGAGCGGCACCGGCACGCGCGCGCAGGTGAGCGGCCTGACCATCGCCGGCAAGACCGGCAGCGCCGAGGGCTCGGACAACGGCGTTGACGTGACGCACGCCTGGTTTGTGGGCTATATCGACAGCGATCAGTACCCCTATGCCATCAGCGTCCTGGTGGAAAACGGCGGCAGCGGCGGCAGCGTGGCCGCGCCCGTGGCCCGTCAGGTATTCGAGTACCTGCGCGACAATCTGCCCAGCTAAGGGGGCGTACCAATGAATGTGGTCATCAAGGACATCGCCAGGGCGGCGGGCGTATCCACGGCGACGGTCTCCAACGTGCTCAACGGCCGCAAAAACGTGAGCGACGCCACGCGCGAGCGCGTGCTGCGCATCTGCGAGGAGATGGACTATCAGGTCAACCACGCGGGCCGCGCCCTCAAAAGCGGCGAGAGCAAGACCATCCTGTTCAACTTCAGCGATTTCGACCGCGAATTCTACCTCAAGATCATCCATGGCATCAGCGATTATGTCTATTCCCGCCAGTATGATCTGATCATCTGTACCAGCGGCTCGTGCGACCGCTTCATGTCCAAGAGCTTTACCAGCGGCTGCATCATGCTGGACAAGAGCTGCAACGATCAGCTGCTCAAGCGCAAGGCCCGCAAGGGCTATCCCATCGTGGCCCTGGACCGGATTCTGGACGAGCCAAACGTCAAGTGCCTGCTGGTCAACAACTATCCTCCCATGTGCGAGCTCATGCGGGGGCTGGTGGCCCGCGGCTTGCGCAACTTCGCCTTTCTGGGCGGCGTCAACACGCTGGACAATCGCGAGCGCTATCAGGCGTTTCTCGACGTGCTCGCGGAAAACGGCATTCCCTTTCATCCGGAAAGCTACCTCACCGGCGATTACCGCGAAAAAAGCGGCTATCAGGCGGCAAAGCTCCTGCTCATCGGCGAGCGGCTGCCGCAGGCGCTGGTCTGCGCCAACGACAACATGGCCATCGGAGCCATGCGCGCCTTCCGCGAGGCGGGCGTGCGCATCCCTGATGACGTGGCCGTGACGGGCTTTGACGACACGCCCCTGGCCGAGCTGCTGGGGCTTACCACTGTGGCCATCCCCAACTACGAACGCGGGTATCTTGCGGCGCAGCACCTCATCGCCAATATCGAGGGGGGCCAGAGCTACGAGACGTTCAAGATCCAGGCGCGTGTGGTCTGGCGCACCTCGGTGGGAGAAGCGAAGCCCTGAGGGCACGGCGCTCACATGGCAAAAAACCGGTATCCTTCCAGGGTGCCGGTTAATATTTTACATATTAATTTATATAAATACATAAAATAATTATGTTATTCACAAATAAAATAATTTAACTTTGCCTATTTTGAACAAAAAGTATTGACGAATATACATCCAGGGGCTATAATCTTCGTAAATCGTTAAACCGATTCAAAACTCGGGGGTATCAACAACAAAAAAGGGAGGTTTCTATTCATGAAGCGGATGAAAACCCTGACGTGTATCGTATTGGCGTTGAGCCTGCTGCTGGGCCTGGGCCTGGCGGGTGCGCAGGCGGAAAGCGCCGGCAAGATCGTCGTCTTCCAGCAGAAGACCGAGATCTATGACCAGCTGGTCGAGCTGGCCAAGACCTATCAGGAAGAAACGGGCGTTGAGGTCGAGGTGTGGCCCATCGCCGGCGACGACTACTATCAGAACCTCAAGACCTACATGGCCAGCGAGTCCGGCCCCACCGTGTTTACCCTGAACTCCGCCTCCGAAATCGCCGAAATGAGCGGCTACCTGGCGGATCTTAGCGATCTGGACGTGATGGGCAAGGTGCAGGAGAACCTCATCGCCATGGTGGACGGCAAAAAGACCGGCGTGCCCATGACGGCCGAGGGCTTCGGCATCATCTACAACAAGGACCTGGTAGACCCGGAGGCCATTTCCACGATGGACGGCCTGATCGCCTACATTGAGGAGCAGAAGGCTGCCGGCCTGACCGGCCTGGGCCTGTCGCAGGAAGGCTACTTCCTCATCGGCCAGATCCTCAACTTCCCCTTCGCCGTGCAGGATGATCCCGTGGCCTTCTGCCAGCAGGTGTTCTCCGGCGAGGTCAAGCTGGCTGACGTGCCGGAATTCCAGGAGTTCGCCAAGCTGTTTGTCGCCATCCGCGAAAACCAGGTCAATCCCCTTGAGGTGACCTACGACGGCAACTGCGGCGACTTCGCCACCGGCAAGACCGCGGCCATCCATCAGGGCAACTGGTGCTACACCATGTTCTCCACCTATGACATCGACTTCGAAATGGGCATGGTCGGCCTGCCCGTGGGCGGCAGCACTGCCATCGCGGTGGGCATTCCCTCCTACTGGTTCGTCAACGCCGATGCCTCCGAGGAGGAGCAGCAGCTGGGCAAGGATTTCCTCGACTGGCTCTACACCTCTGAAACCGGCGTCGATTACCTGATGAACAAGTTCGGCTTCCTGCCCGTGGTTGACGGCATGACCAGCGAGAAGCTCGATCCCATCTCCGCCAGCGTGGCCGATGCCATCGCCAGCGGCAACATCATCGACTGGACCTTCAATACCGAGTGGCCCGCCAGCGTGATCATGAACGACCTGGTGCCCGTGGCCGAGGAGTTCTTCACCACCGACATGACCGAGGCCGACTTCCTCACCGCGCTCAACGACGCGTTTGTGACGGCCGCGGCCGAGTAATTCGCCGACCGATAGCGGGGGCTGCCCGGATGCCCGTTGGGCGGCTCCCGCTTTTTGTGTCGTTTAACAAGGGGGGACGCGCATGTCCATGAAAAAGCGCTGGTTTGCGCTGTTTACCGTACCGCTGTTTTTTGTATTTATCGTCGTGGTGATCGTGCCGTTTCTCTCGGGCGTTTACTACTCGTTTGTCTCCTGGGACGGCCTGCCCAAAAATCCCATGGAGTTCGTGGGCTTTGCCAATTATGTGAAAGCGTTTCAGGATACGCGCTTTTTGAATTCCCTGGAGCGTACCACCGTCTTTACCCTGATCACCATGGTCACGGTGAATGTTCTGGCGCTGGGCTTTGCGCTGGTGGTGACGTCAAAGCTGCGGCTTCGCAACGTGGGCAGGGTCATGATCTTCATGCCCTACCTGATCGGCGGGCTGCTGCTGGGCTATATCTGGCAGTTCATTCTGGGCGACTGCATGGCCACGCTGGGCGAGATGACCGGCCGCACGGACCTGTTTTTCTACTGGCTGAGCAACAAGCAATTCGCCTTCATCGGCCTGATCGTGGTGGCCACCTGGCAGATGGCCGGCTACATGATGGTTATTTATATCGCAGGCCTGCAATCCATCTCCGACGACGTGCTGGAGGCCGCCAACGTGGACGGCGCCAGCTACTGGCAGGCGCTTTTTCGCATCCGGCTGCCGCTGCTCATGCCCTCCATCACCATCTGCCTGTTTCTGACGCTGTCCAACTGCTTCAAAATCTATGACGTGAACCTGGCCCTGACCGGCGGCGGTCCCGCGAACGCTACGGAGATGGTGTCCATGAACATCTTCAACGAAATCTTCGCCAAGAGCAACTATGGCTACGGCCAGGCCAAGGCCATCGTGTTCTTCATCATCGTGGGCGCGATCACCATGTTCCAGGTGCGGCTCACATCCAGGCGGGAGGTGGAGGTATGAGCAAAAACGGCGCAAAGCGCGTGCGAAACGTGGTGGCCAATGCGGCGCTGCTGGTGTTCTGCCTGATTTATCTCTCCCCGATTTACATCATCGTCGTCAACTCCTTCAAAAGCCGTGCGGAGATGTATACCAACGTGCTGGCCCTGCCCGAAACCCTCACCTGGGAGTATTACGCGGGCGCGGTGCAGCGCATGGATTTTATCAACGTGTTCAAAAACTCGCTCATCGTGACGCTGTGCTCGGTGGCGGTGATCGTGGTTTTGTGCTCCATGGCCGCCTGGATGCTGGTGCGCACGCGCACGCGGCTGAGCCGTTTCCTCTACAGCTTCCTGATCGTGACCATGCTCATTCCCTTCCAGACGGTCATGATGCCCCTGATGCAGGAGATGAACTCCCTGACCAAGGCGCTGGGCATTCCGATGAAAAACTCGCTGGGCGGCCTGATCTTCATGTACGCGGGTTTTGGCGCGGGCATGGGCGTGTTTTTGTTCCACGGATTTGTCAAATCGTCCGTTCCCGTATCGCTGGAGGAGGCCGCGATCATCGACGGGTGCAACATCTGGCAGGTATTCTGGCGGATCGTGTTCCCCATCCTCAAGCCCACCACGGTGACGGTGATCATCCTGGATGTGATCTGGATCTGGAACGACTATCTGCTGCCCTCGCTCACCCTGACCAGCAACGCCAACAAGACCATCCCCGTGATGACCTCGCTGTTCTTCGGCACCTACACCATCGAATGGAACATGGCCATGGCCGCGCTGACCATGACCATCATCCCTGTGATCATCTTCTATTTCAGCGCGCAGAAGCACATCATCAAGGGCATCATGGCCGGCGCGGTCAAGGGCTAAGGAGGGGTGGACATGCAAAGGGTCTATTCGGTGCGTTCCACGCAACCCACGCACGAGCAGCTCGCCCTGCAGGAGACGGTCTTTCACAATGCCAACGGCTACCTGGGCGTGCGCGGCACGCTGGAGGAAGGCGCGCCGGAGGGCATGGACACCATGCGCGGCGCCTATGTAAACGGCTTTTACGAAATCGTGCCCATGAAGCAGGCGGAGAAGCTGACTCATGTGCGCGAGGACAAGGAAAGCATGATCAATGTGGCGGATGTGCAGGGTGTGCGCTTCTGCCTGGCGGGGGAGTGGTTTTCGCAGTGGACGGGCGCCCTCGTGGAATGTGAGCGCCTTTTGGACATGGACCGCGGAATCACCGAGCGCCGCGTCACGTGGCGTTCGCCCAAGGGGCGCGAGACGGTGCTCCGCTTCCGCCGCATGGCGAGCTTTGCGCAGCCGTCGCTGTTTTTGATCGACTGCGAGGTGACGCCCCTCAACTATGAGGGCACGGTGGAGGTGGAAAGCACCCATCTGGCGCTGGTGAAGAACTACGCCAATCCCAACGACCCCCGGCTGGCGGGAGAGAGCGAATGCCATCTTGTTCCTGCGGGGAGCCTGCTGGAGGAGGACGCCAGCTACCTGAGCACGCGCACCCGCGTGAGCGGGCTGACGCTGACCACGGGCGTAAAGCATGCCCTGGAGCCCGCCGCGTCGGATGCGCGCACGGTTTACGATCCCGACGCGCATGCGGCGGCGTTCCGCGCCACCGTGACGCTGGAGAGGGGACAGCCCCTGCGGCTGCAAAAGTACTGCGTCTTTTCGGACGCGCGCCGGCACGACGATACGCTGGCCGCGGCGCAGCAGGCCATGGCCGATGCCTTCGGGAAGGCGGATGCGCTCTACCGGGCGCAGCAGGAAACCCTCGCGGCCTTCTGGGAGAGCTCCGATACCACCATACTGGGTGACAATGACGCGAACCTCTCCATGCAGTTCAACCTCTACCAGCTGTTCCAGTCCGCCGGGCGCGACGGTCTGTGCAGCATTGCGGCCAAGGGCCTGTCCGGCGAAGGATACGAGGGGCATTATTTCTGGGATACCGAAATGTACATGATGCCTTTCTTTACCCTCACCATGCCGGAGCTTGCGCGCAAGCTGCTGGGCTACCGCTACCGCACGCTGGACGCGGCGCGTGAAAACGCCCGCCTGCTGGGACACCGGAAGGGCGCGCTGTATCCCTGGCGCACGATTACCGGGCGAGAGTGCAGCGGGTACTTCCTGGCGGGCACGGCCCAATATCACATCGTGGGGGACATCGCCTACGCGGTAGGCATGTACTATGAGGCCACCGGCGACCGCGACTATCTGACCCGCGAGGGCGCGGAGCTGCTGCTGGAAACGGCGCGCCTGTGGATGGATGTCGGCCATGTGGTAGAAGGGACCTTCCGCATCAACTGCGTGACCGGCCCCGACGAATACACCTGCCTGGTGAACAACAACTATTACACCAATGCCTGCGCCAAAAACAATCTGGAATGGGCGGTGCGCGCGGCCGGCCTGCTGGAGACGTGGGGCCTCTATGACGAGTGGGCCGCCCGGCTGGGCGTCACCCGCGAGGAGCTGGACGCATTTGCCCATGCGGCGGAAATCATGTACCTGCCCTATGACGAGAAGCTCGGCATCAACCCGCAGGACGACAGCTTCCTGCAAAAGCCCGTGTGGGACATCGCCGCCACGCCGCGGGAGAACTTTCCGCTGCTGCTCCACTATCATCCCCTGCAGCTGTACCGCTACCAGGTGTGCAAGCAGGCCGATACGGTCCTGGCGCACGTGCTGTTTGAGAAGCTGGCGGACGCCGGAGTGCGGGAGCGCTCCTTCCGGTATTATGAGAAGATCACCACGCACGATTCTTCTCTGTCCAACTGCATCTTCTGCATTGAGGCATGCCGCCTGGGCCTGCGACATGAGGCGCGCGCCTATTTTGGCGACAGCGTAAAAACCGATTTGCTCAACACCCACGGCAACAGCAAGGACGGCGTGCATACCGCCAACATGGGCGGCTGCTACATGGCGGTGGTCAACGGCTTTGCGGGCTTTCGGCTGTGTGCGGACGGCGTGCGCGTGGACCCCTTCCTGCCGGAGGGGTGGACGGGGCTCAAGTTCTCGTTCCAGTACCGGGGCAGCCGCCTGCGCTTTGAAATGGAGGGCGGCAGATACTGCGTGCGGCTGCTTTCCGGAGGGCCGGTTTCGGTCTTTACGCTGGAGGGCGCGCACCGCCTGGAACGTCCGGGCGACGAGGCGGAAGGCAAGACGCGATGACAAAAAAGGAGCCGCGCCGGGAAATCCGGCGCGGCTCTGCTTTTTTTGGCACGGGCGGACCTAGAGCGCGAACAGCGTGATTTCCGTGGGGTAGATCACCGAGCTTTGAAACCGGAGATAAAACCGGTAGTCGCCGCACCAGTCGTGAATCATGCGGGGGATCTTCCACAGATCCTCGTTGTTGTGATACACGGAAATCAGCAGCTTGGGATGGTCGTTGAGAATGTGGCCCCTGGCTCCCCTCAGCGCCCGCTGCTCGTGACCTTCGATATCCGCCTTGATCAGGGTGACGGGCTCCTGAATATCGGCGTCCAGCGTGGTGACGGGGATCTCGCCGCCCGCCTCGTCGCACAGGGTGTTGGCCGAGGAGCTGGCCACGTTGGCCGTCAGCGACATAAACCCCTCCACGTCGCTCACGCCCTTTTGGCGCAGGTCGATGTCCCGATAGCCCGCCAGGTTGCGCCTGAGCTGCTCAAAGGTGTCGGGCGTCATCTCATAGCAGAAGATTTTCTTGTAGCAGTCCTCGCCGTAGTGCTCAATATACGAAAGCACCGTGTCGCCGACATAGGCGCCCAGATCGGCGATCACCTCGTTTGTATCGCATGAAAGCAGGTCCAGGTCAAAGTAGCCGCTGAAGAGGTATTCCTTTGCCTCGGCCGTTGAAATAAAATCGTAACGGTACCAGTTGCTCAGGATCGCGTAGAGGGTCTTTTTGGAGCGATAATCCCCAAGGCGGTCGTAAAGCCAGACGAAATCATCCATATGCAGGGAAAGCGCCTGCTGCTTGAGCGCGATTTCCTCGTAGTCGCCTCGGTCGATGTCCAGCCCGCCCCAGTAGGGATACTGGGAAAAGAAGGTCATCAGCCCCCGCTTGGCCGACTCCGGAATGGCGTCGAAGCTTTTGCGCATACGGTAATACAGCTCCTTTTCATCCAGCGAACGGATCTCGTCCGCCAGGCCGAAAAAGGCCTTGTCAATGCTGTTCATCGCATCACCTCCGCCCCAAGGATATGGCGGCGGGGCGGCGCGCATGCACGCGCCCGGTCAGGCGTCCCAGCGCGGATCGCGCGGGCGGGCGGCCTTTTTTTCGTCCTCCGGGAAAATATAGCTGATCTCCATGAAATCAAAGGGCACGGCTTCCATAAAATGCTCCGGCAGGAAACGGGTCAGGGCATATTCCTCCCAGTCGGCGCGGTGGCGCGGCAGCCATACCGGCTGACTCAGGTCCAGCCTGGGCAGCAGCTCGCGCAGGGCGGCTTCGGGGTCGTCGCGCGTGCAGGGCACGGTGGCGTCGCGCTCCACGCGATGGCGTTTGATCAGGCGCACCCACAGGCGGCCGGTGGCGGCATGGTCCATGGCTCGGTTCCCTCCTTCGCAGCGTACAGCCATTATACACGCAGGTGGGGCGGCGTGCAAGCGGGGATCGGACTTTGCTTGACCTGCGGGATTTTTGTTATATAATAGGGTAGAATGGAGCAAAGTAACGGCTGATGCCGCCGATGCCATAAGGAGGAACCATGCCTACCGCAATCGCTTATCGCCGCGCGCCCCTGGTGGACCCCGCGCTTGTGCCGCTGTCGGACGCAGCCGTGCACGCCGACGGCCTGCAAAAGCAGCTGACCGAGCTGGCCCTTGGGCTGGTGGATCTTAACCGCATGTCGTCTCTGGATGCGGCGCTGGCCACCAAGCTGGGCGGATATACGGAAACGCCGCCGTTCCCGGATGTGGAAGCGGCGGTGAACCTGTTGCCCGCAGAGCCGGACCGCTTTGCGGCCCTGCTGCGCGCGGCTTCGATGCTGGCCGCCATGGGGCGCGACAAGCAGGCCATGCTGCGGGTGCTGGGTGGCATGCGCGCCTTTCTGGACGCCCTGGCCGAGATGACGGAGGAAAAGCTGTTTCTGTGCGGCGCGGATGTGCTGCGGCTTGCGGTGGACCTGTACCGCCGCACGGGCCAGCCGTTTTTGCTGAACCTGATGGAGAGCCTGCGCTCGCGCCTGCCGGACGTGAGCGGGCTGATGCACATGTTCCCCTTCCAGCGGGAATACCGCCCCGAAACCGGCGCGCATACGCCGGATGAGGATGCGTATTATGCGCGCATGCAGCGCTTCGCCACCGGCAAGGGCACGGCCGATGCGCTGGCCATGACCGCCCTGATCGCGCAGTACAGCGGTTCGGGCCGCGACGCGGCGGCGGGCAGGGCGGGGTTGACCGCGCTCTCCCGCTACCACGGCATGCCCAGCGGCGCGTTTTCGGCCGATCCGTTTCTGGCGGGGCGCGACCCTGCGCGTGCGGTGGAGCTGCCCGCGGCCTGCGCGCAGGCGGAGGCGTATTTTGACGCGCTGTGCCAGTCCGGCGAAGCCGCCATGGCCGACCGGCTGGAAATGCTGCTGGTGAACGTGCTTCCCGATTTGTTGACGCCGGAGGGCGTGCGCCCGCTTTCGCCCACCAACCGCCTGGCTGGGGATGAGAGTTGCCAGGCCCAGCCCCCCGAACCCGAGGAGGTTTCGGCGCTGCTGCGCGCGCTCTACGCCATCCGCCGCAGCGTGTGGATGAGCCAGGACGACGACACGCTGGCCTATGCGCTCCCGGTGGCGGGAGGATGCCTCACGCGCCTGGGCGGCGTGCCGGTTCGGTTCACCGCCTCGGTTGCGGGCGTGTTCCAGCGGGAGATCACCATTCGCGTGGAATGCCGGCAGGCGGTCCCCGCCACGCTGCGCCTGCGTGTGCCCGGCTATGCCGACGGCGCGCAGATCAGCGTCAATGGCGCCCGGCCGCAGGCCGTGGCCCAGGGCGAATGGCACAGCCTGCGCCGCACCTATCAGAACGGCGACGTGATCACCCTGCGTCTGAGTCTGTCTCCCCGGCTGGAGACGGGCTACCGCGGCAGCGTGAGCCTGTATGTGGGCGCGCGCCTGATGGCGCTGGCCCTGCCGGACGAGCAGGTGGCGTGGCGCTACGCCATCCACTCCGGCAATCCCGTCACGCCCGTGGAGGAGGACGGCGTACCCTACGCCCTTGCTGCCGCGTGCGAGGCCCCCATGTGGAAGGAAAAGGCCGGCTTTATTTTACCGCCGCCCCAGGGCGTGCCGGCCGGCCCGGCTTATGAGCTGACGCTGATTCCCTTTGCGGGCACGGGCGGGCGCATCGCATCCTTCCCCTGTGTGGCGGAGCGCTGAGGGGATGGGAAACACGTACCAAACCGTATTATGTCTGGCCCCCATGGCGGGCATCACGGACTGGCCCATGCGGGTTATGTGCTACCGCATGGGCGCGGACTACGCGTGCTCGGAGATGGTCAGCGCCATCGGCTACCTGTGCGCCAAGCCCGGCAACGACGCCTATCGCCGCCTGCTGGCCGTGCATCCTGAGGAACGCAACACCGCCTGCCAGCTCTTCGGCAGGGACCCGTCCGTGATGGGCGAGGCCGCCGCGAGGGTGTCGGCGCTGGGGCGCTTTACGTCGCTGGACATCAACATGGGCTGCCCGGCCCGCAAGGTGGTGTCCTCCGGCGAGGGAAGCGCGCTGCTGCTGGACCCGGACCGCGCATACCGGGTGATGGAGGCGGTCAGGCGCAACACCAGCCTGCCCGTGACGGTCAAAACCCGTCTGGGATACGACGAGGACAGCATGAACGCCTTGGAGCTGGGGCGCGCGGCGCAGGCGCTGGGCCTGCGGTGGATCGCCATACATGGCCGCACGCGGCGGCAGCAGTACGCCGGCACGGCGGATTGGGCGGCCATCGGGGAGCTGAAAGCCCGCCTGACCATCCCGGTGATTGCCAACGGAGACGTGTTCGCCCCCGGCGATGCCTGGCGCATGCTGGAGGAAACCGGCGCGGACGGCGTGATGATCGGCCGCGGCGCGATGGGCAATCCCTGGCTGTTCCGCGATGCGCGAAGGGTCCTGGAGGGCGGCGCGCCCGAAGCGGTACCCCTGAGCGAGCGCATCGACACGGCGGTGCTGCACGCCCGGTGGATGGTGGATTTCAAGGGCGAGCGCCTGGGTGTGATGGAAATGCGCAAACATGTGGGACACTATATCAGCGGCCTGAGGGGCGCGACGGCCATCCGGCGGCAGGTGAATTTTGCCACCACGCTGGAAGAACTGACGGCGCTTCTGGAGGGCCTGAGGACCATCGAAAAGGAGTGAAAGGCATGAAAAAAGGGTGGATGGCGCTGGCGGCGGTTCTGCTTGCGGTGGCGCTGCCCCTTGGCGGCGCGTTGGCGAGCATCGCGGGCCTGGACGAAACGCTTTCGGCCTATCTGGACACGGACGGCGACGTGCGCTACAGCTTCGGCCTTGAGGTGGGGACGCTCCTGCCCTACGGCGAGGAAACGCTGACGATGATGAACAACGTGCTGGGGCATATCCGCGTGGCCGCCTCCGAGACGGACGCGGGGGCCGAAAGCGCGCTCGCCCTCTGCGTGGACGGCGAGAGCGTGGCGGACCTCACCCAGCGCAGCACGGGGGAGAGCACCTCGCTGACCACCTCGCTCCTGCCCAACCGCACGCTGGTCAGCGGCGACTCCCCGCTGGACCGGTTGATGGGGACGGCAACCGATGAGGCGGCATTTGACGCGCTGCTGGCCATCGAGGAGGTCGAGGGCTGCTACCAGAGCCTGACCGATGCGATTCTTCCCTACGCGGAGCAGAAGAAGGCCAACTATAAGATCAAGAACATCGCCACCTCGCGCTGGAGCCGCATCGCGCGTCTGACCACCGAGCAGAGCGCGGAGCTGGCGCCGCTGATCGCGCAGGTGCTGGGCTGCGGCATGGACGCGGCCTTCCGCGCGGAGCTGGAGAAGATGACCTATGCCAAGGGCTTCATCGTGGGCCTGTACCAGTCCGAGGAAAACGGCGAGGACCTGGCCGTCTATATCAAGGGCACCGTGACCATGGGAGACGGCACCACGCGCCAGCTGTCGTACCAGTGGGCCTTTACGGGAGACGAGGCCGAGCGCGTTGACACCTACAAATTCGAGCTGACCCAAGGCAAGGGCGACGCGGAAAACCGCACCATCTCCGCCACCTACCGGCGCGGGGAGGCGGACGGCGCCTTCTCGGTCAAGGGCGAATGGTCCGCAGCCATCAAGCGGGGCACGAGCACCGTGACCACCACCGTGGAGCACGACCTGACCGGCGCGGCGGGAACCGACGAGCGCACGCTGGAGGGCACGGTCACAACCGCGGTCAAGACGGCGGCAGACGGCGAAACCGAAACCGTCACCACCACGCTGACCCCTGCCATGAAGCTGCTTTCCGCACAGGATGGCGAGATCCTTACGGGAACGGTGGCACTGGAGGAGCTGACCGGCAAGAACGTGACCAGGGCCCTCACCGTCATCTTTGACGAGGAGCCCCTGCAGGTGACGGCGCAGCCGGAGGAAAGCGCCGATGCGGCGCCCGCCGCCGCGGAGGGCGAACCGGTCTATGACCCCATGCCCCAAAGCAGCCTGAGCCAGAACGAGGAGCCCGTGGACGGCGTGGACTCGGATTATCTGGTGGGACAGCCGCCCATCGGCTATCAGATCTACGAAGTGCCGGATACCATGCAGACGTATGACTTGGACGCCGCCCAGGCGGACCAGCTGGAGGCCCTGCGGGGCGAGCTGTATCAGAACCTGGCCGGACGGCTGCTCATCGCGCTGGCCAAGCTGCCCGCGGAGGATACGGCACTGCTGGCGGACAACATGTCCGAGGAAGACTACGCAGCCTTTTTGAACCTGGTACAACCGTGACGAAACAAAAGGAGGCCCGTGCATGAAACGGTTTCTTTGCCTGCTGATGAGCCTGATGTGCCTGCTTTTGCCCGCCGCTCATGCCACCGAGGCCGATACGGAGGACTACACCGTTGCCGGCAAGCTGATCAAGCAGCTGTGGGCGGGCAGCGGATTCAGCGCCACCATATCGGTAGAGGTCGCGGCCAGGGAAGGCACGCAGGCGATGAGCACCCTCAAGCCCATCGTGATGGACCTGAGCTATATCTACGTGCGCCCGACCGCCACGGAAACGGCGGAGCATCGGGCCGACGTGGTGCTCATGGACGGCGAGAGCGCCGCCAGCACGGCGCACGCGCAGCTCAAGGATGGTTCCCTGGCCGTTCAGGCCGATGTGATCAGCCCCGACTGGTACAGCTTTGGGCAGGCGCCCGAGCAAGGGGAAGACGCCCCCGAGGGCGAAGATCTGCTCGGACAGCTGGGAGAAAGCCTGCTGGCCCAGACGGGAATACCGGCGCTGGCCTCCCTTGCGGCGCAGGCTGCCGGACTGTTGCAGGGCGCGGAGGGGCTGGAGGACGTGCTGGAGAGCTACCTCGTCCGCATGGACCTGTGGATTGAGGGCTACCGGCAGAATGCGGTGCTGGACAAGCTGGAGGACGGCACCACCACCATGTCGGTCTACTATGACGTACCGCCGGCGGCCATCAAGTCGCAGGCCAAGCAGATGGTACTGGACCTGCTCAGCGACCAGGTCACGCTCGCTCGCCTGCAGGAGGCGGCGGGGGAGGAAATGTCCCAGCTGCTGCTCAATCCCAACCTGCAAAACTATTATTTCGGCGCCATTGACGCTTTGCCCCTGGCCTCCAACCTGACCATCGGACGCACGGTCAGCCTGGAGGGCGATACGCTGGAACTGCATCTGAGCCTGCCGCTCTACGACGCGGAGGGCGGCGAGGTCACCCTGCGCTATGACCGTACGCGCGGCGAGGGCGATCTGCCCGATGACAACACCATTTCCCTGGAAAGCGGCCTGCGCGCAATTTCGCTGACGTATCAGGAATACAGCAGCATGACCGGCGTGCGCGTGATTCAAGGCACCCTGACGAGCGAGCCGCGCGGGGCGGAGGCCTTCACCGTGGAGGACGGCATGCCGGCGGATGCGCAAAAGACGCTCGCGCTGTCCTTCAGCCTCAAGCAGGAGGAAAGCGAAACCAAGGACGACGAACTGCGCGACGTCTACACCTATAACGCCACGCTGAACCTGGAGAGCGAGGGCGAGGGCGACGCCTATGTAGCCATTCCCGCCACGGAGGTCACGGTTTCCTCCTCCTTCGTCAGCAAGGAGCTCAAGTCCGCGGCCACCGACATGGAAGCCACGGTCACGCTGGGCGGCGACGGCTGGGACCAGACCTACACCGCCACAATCACGGGCCGCAGCCGCCAGAAGTGGGAGCCGGAGGAACTGTCCCCCGACCGCATCTATGTGAACCGGATGACCGAGACGGATGTGGCGGCCCTGCTGCCAGGGGCGGCCCTGCGCTTTGCGGCGCTGATGGCCGATTATCTCACGGCCGCGCCCGCAGCGTCCGCCGCGCCTGAACCATCGCCCGCGACGGAAACGCCCGCGCCCGCGACGGAAACACCTGCGACGGCCGCGCCCGCGACTGAAACGCCGGTGCCTGCGACGGAAACGCCCGCGCCGTAAGCGCCGAGAAATACATTGCAAAAACAGGGCCGGGGGTTGACAATGCGGCGGGGCTGATTTATAATCCCAGCATACAGCAACGGCGCTGTGGATAACCCGTTATCCATCGGCGCCGTTTTTGTATAGCGATCCGGTATGGTAGTTTGAGAGGGAAGGGGCTGTCCTAATGGAAAATCCGAGCGACCTTTTTGGCGAATATGTCTTTGACGACAGCATGATGCAAAAGCGCCTGCCCAAGGAAACCTATAAAGCCTTGAAACGCACCATCGAGCAGGGGCGTTCCCTGGACCCGGCGGTGGCGGGCGTGGTGGCCAACGCCATGAAGGACTGGGCGCTGGAGATGGGCGCCACGCATTACACGCACTGGTTCCAGCCCATGACCGGCGTGACCGCCGAAAAGCACGACGCGTTCATCACGCCGCTCAAGGACGGCAAGGTGCTTCTGGAGTTTGGCGGCAAGGAGCTGGTGCGCGGCGAGCCGGACGCGAGCTCGTTTCCCTCCGGCGGCCTGCGCGCCACCTTCGAGGCCCGCGGTTACACCGCCTGGGACCCCACCAGCTACGCCTTCATCAAGGAGGGCACGCTATGCATTCCCACGGCGTTCTGCTCCTATGGCGGACAGGCGCTGGACAAAAAGACCCCGCTACTGCGCTCCATGCAGGCGCTCAGCAAGCAGGCGCTGCGCATCCTCCGTATCTTCGGCAACACGGAGGTCGTGCGCGTGTTTCCCACCGTGGGTCCGGAGCAGGAGTATTTCCTGGTGGACAAGGAGGTTTACCGCAAGCGCCCCGACCTGATGGTGGCGGGCCGCACCCTCTTCGGCGCCAGGCCTCCCAAGGGACAGGAGCTGGAGGACCACTACTTCGGCGTCATCAAGCCCCGCGTGCAGGCCTTCATGAAGGAACTCGACGCCGAACTGTGGAAGCTGGGCATTCTGGCCAAGACCGAGCATAACGAGGTGGCCCCCGCCCAGCATGAGATGGCGCCCATCTACACGACCGTGAACATCGCCGCCGATCACAACCAGCTCACCATGGACATCATGAAGAAGGTGGCCGACCGCCACGGCATGGTGTGCCTGCTGCACGAGAAGCCCTTCGAGGGCGTCAACGGCAGCGGCAAGCATAACAACTATGCCCTGAGCACCAATACCGGTGTCAACCTGCTGGACCCCGGCGATACCCCCAGCGAAAACGCGCAGTTCCTCATATTCCTCAGCGCCGTCATCGCCGCCGTGGACGATTATCAGGACCTGATGCGCGTAGCCGTGGCCAGCGCGGGCAACGATCACCGCCTGGGCGCCAACGAGGCCCCGCCTGCGATCATTTCCATCTTCCTGGGCGACGAGCTCAACGAGCTCATCCAAAGCATCGTCAGCGCCAGCAAGTACGAGGCGCATGAGCGCGACCAGATGAAGCTGGGCGTGCACATTCTGCCCCGCTTCTCCCGCGACTCCACCGACCGCAACCGCACCTCGCCCTTTGCCTTCACGGGCAACAAGTTCGAGTTCCGCAGCCTGGGAAGCTCGCAGTCCATCTCCGGCCCCAATGTCATCCTCAACACCGCCATTGCCGACACCCTGATGAAGATGGCCGACGAGCTGGAGGGCGCCGAGGATGTGACCGCCGCCGTGGATGCCCTGATCCGCAGGACGCTGAGCGCGCATATGCGCATCATCTTCAACGGCAACGGCTACGATCAGGCTTGGGTGGAGGAGGCGGAGCGCCGCGGCCTGCTCAACCTGCCCACCACCGTGGACGCTTTGCCCTATTATGTGGCCCCCAAGAACGTCGCGCTCTTCGAGCGGCAGAAGGTCTTTACCCGCGAGGAAGTGGAAAGCCGCTATGAAATCAAGATGGAGACGTATATCAAGGTGATTGACATCGAAGCCATGAGCATGATCGACATCTCCCGCCATCTGATTCTGCCCGCCGCCATTGCCTATGCCAAGGACGTGGCCAGCACCATCAACGTTAAAAAGAGCGTTGCGCCTGAGCTGGAACCCGAGGCGGAAAAGGCGCTGCTCTCCAGCCTGAATGCGCAGACCAACGCCCTCTACAAGGCGACGGAGAAGCTGGAATCCGTGCTCAAGGGCTGCGACGCGGGCGCGGACATGCTCGCGCGCGCCCGGTATACCCGCGACCAGGTGATCGCCGCCATGAACGAGGTGCGCGCCGCCGGCGACGCGCTGGAGGGCATCGTCGGCAAGAGCTACTGGCCCATGCCGACCTATCAGGACCTGCTCATGAGCGTGTGAAACGCTGCGCATCGCGGTTCCCCTCATTGAAGAAAAAACCGGTTTCCGCACCTCCTGAAAAGGGGGAACGGAAGCCGGTCTTTTCGCGTGAAAAGCGCTGGCTGTGGAAAAAGCGATTGGCTGTGGCGTGCCTCGTGCTTCTTTACGCGGGAGCGCCAGGCGGCGCTCTTTGAGCGGTTTAGGACGGGCATCGGCGCCATGGAGGCCGCGGCCATCGGCCGTCAGGCGGCATTGGAAGACATCGGCATGACGGAGGCGGAGCTTGCCGCCTATTACCGCGACCCGGATGTGTGGCAGTACGACGATGCGGACAGCTATACCATCTACATCTTTGCCCGAACCGCCGATACGTTCGATGGAGACAACTGCGTGTGCCAGATCCGCGTGGACCCGGACACGGGCGAGGTGCTCAGCCTGGAATGGACCGACGGGGTGGGCTAAGGCAAATCCCCGGCAGCATACAGGCGCTGCCGGGGATTTCTTTTGATTTACTTCTTTGCCGGGCGGGCCAGAATCGGCGCCAGGAATTGTCCCGTATAGCTTTCGGGGACCCTGGCCACCTTTTCCGGCGTGCCCTGGCATACGACGGTGCCGCCGCCGTCGCCGCCCTCGGGACCCAGGTCAATCAGGTAGTCGGCGGTTTTGACCACATCCAGGTTGTGTTCGATGACCAGCACGCTGTTGCCCGCTTCCACCAGCCGCTGAAGCACGTCGATGAGCTTCTGCACGTCGGCCATGTGAAGCCCGGTGGTAGGCTCGTCCAGCAGGTAGAGGGTGCGGCCCGTGGCGCGGCGGCTGAGCTCGGTCGCCAGCTTGATGCGCTGGGCTTCACCGCCGGAGAGCTGGGTGCTGGGCTGGCCCAGCTTGATATAATCGAGGCCCACGTCGTAGAGGGTCTGGAGCTTTTTGACGATGGGCTCGTGGTTTTCAAAGAAGCCCAGCGCCTCCTCCACGGTCATCTCCAGCACCTCATGGATGTTCTTGCCCTTGTAGCGCACGTCGAGGGTTTCGCGGTTGTAGCGCGCGCCCTTGCACACGTCGCAGGGCACGTAGATGTCGGGCAGGAAGTGCATCTCGATCTTGAGCAGGCCGTCGCCGCCGCAGGCCTCGCAGCGGCCGCCCTTGACGTTGAAGCTGAAGCGGTTTTCCTTGTAGCCGCGGGCCTTGGCGTCGGGCGTCATGGCAAAGACGCGGCGCACCAGGTCAAAAAGGCCGGTGTAGGTGGCGGGGTTGGAGCGCGGCGTGCGGCCGATGGGGCTCTGGTCGATGGCGATGATCTTGTCCAGCTGCTCCACGCCCTCCATGCGGTCGAACTTGCCCGCGCGCGTCTTGGCACGGTTGAGCACCTTGGCCAGATGCTTGTAGACGATCTCGTTGATCAGGCTGGATTTGCCCGAACCGCTCACGCCTGTGACGCAGCAGAACACACCCAGCGGGAGCTTTACGTCGATGTTTTTCAGATTGTTTTCCTTCGCGCCCCGCACCGTGAGCCAGCCGGACGGCTTGCGCCGCTTCCCGGGCACGGGGATAGACAGCTTGCCGCTGAGATACTGACCCGTGAGGGAACGGGGATTGGCCAGAATTTCGTCGATGGTGCCCTCGGCGATGATCTCGCCGCCGTGGATGCCCGCGCCGGGGCCCACGTCCACGATGTAGTCGGCGGCATACATGGTGTCCTCGTCGTGCTCCACCACGATCAGCGTGTTTCCCAGGTCGCGCAGGCGCTTGAGCGTGGCCAGGAGCTTGGCGTTGTCGCGCTGGTGCAGGCCGATGGAGGGCTCGTCGAGGATGTAGAGCACGCCCATCAGGCTGGAACCGATCTGCGTAGCCAGGCGGATGCGCTGCGCCTCGCCGCCGGAAAGGGTGGCCGCCGCGCGCGACAGCGTGAGGTAGGACAGGCCCACGCTGTCCAGAAAGCCCAGACGCGCGTCAATCTCGCGCAGAATCTGCGAGGCGATCATGCTGTCCTTTTCACTCAGCCGCAGACCCCTAAAGAAGGCCCGCGCCGCCGATACGCTCAGGTCGCACAGCTCGCTGATGTTCATGCCGCCCACCGTCACCGCCAGCACTTCGGGGCGCAGGCGGCGTCCGCCGCAGGCGCGGCAGCTGTCGGAAACCATGTATTCCTCATAGGCCGCCTTCATGGACTCGCTGGTGGTTTCGCGGTAGCGGCGGTTGAGCGAGGTAATCACGCCCTCGAACGTGGTCTGGTACTGACCTTTGCCGTGGGCGCTCTCGTATTCGATGGTGATTTTGTCATTGGACCCGTAGAGCAAAATGTCCAGGATCTTGGCCGGCAGGTCGCGCACGGGCGTGTCCAGGCTGAAGCCGTACAGCTCCGCCAGCGCCCGGAAATAGCTGCTGGCCATGCTGGTCTTGTCCGTGGTGTTCCAGCCCATGGCCTGCAGCGCGCCCTGGCTTAGGCTCAACTCCGGGTTGGGGATGACGGTCTCCGGGGAGATGCGCATCACCGTGCCCAGACCGCCGCATTCGGGACAGGCCCCGAAGGGGCTGTTGAAGCTGAACATGCGGGGCGAGAGCTCCTCGATGGACACGCCGCACTCCGGGCACGCGTAGTTCTGGGAGAACAGCAGCGTCCCCTTGTCAAACAGGTCCACCAGCACCAGACCGCCGCTTTCCTCGGCGGCGGTCTCCATGCTGTCGGCCAGGCGCTGGCGGAACTCATCGGAGGGGCGCACGATCAGGCGATCCACCACGATTTCGATGTCGTGCTTTTTCTTTTTGTCCAGCTGCGGCGTATCATCCAGCTCGTAGAGCTCGCCGTCGATGCGCACGCGCACGAAGCCGCGCTTCTGCGCGTCCTCCAGGAGCTTGGTGTGCTCGCCCTTGCGCGCGCGCACCACGGGCGCGAGGAGCTGCAGCCGCTGCCCCTCCGGATAGGCCATCACCTGATCGGCCATCTGATCGATGGTCTGCTGGCGGATCTCGCGGCCGCACTTGGGACAGTGCGGCACGCCTACCCGCGCATAGAGCAGGCGCAGATAGTCGTAGATCTCGGTCACGGTACCCACGGTGGAGCGGGGGTTGCGCGCCGTGGTTTTCTGGTCGATGGAAATGGCCGGAGACAGGCCCTCGATGGAGTCGATATCCGGCTTTTCCATCTGCCCCAAAAACATGCGCGCATAGGAGGACAGGCTCTCCACATAGCGGCGCTGCCCCTCGGCGTAAATGGTATCAAAGGCCAGGCTGGTCTTGCCCGAGCCGCTCAGGCCCGTAAACACCACCAGCTTGTTGCGCGGGATTTCCAGTGTGACGTTTTTCAGATTGTGTTCGCGCGCGCCGCGAACGATGAGCTTGTCCTGCAAGGAATGAATCGTCCTCTCTGCCGTGATGGCGGGCTGGGGTCAGCGCACCTCGATCAGCTCGTACTCCAGCGAGCCCACGCCCAGCTTGGCCGCGTGCTCCACGCCGGAACGCCAGTTGGTGTAGGGATGCGTGTCGTTGAAGATGTCGCCGGTGCGGTTGTTGCGGTCGGTCAGGAAGGTGCCGGGCAGCGGTTCCATGCGGTTGCACGCGTCCGCGCAGGCCACGTCCAGCGCTACGGGATCGAAGCTGGCGAACATGCCCACGTCCGCGATGATGGGCGTGTCGTTTTCTGGATGGCAGTCGCAGTAGGGGGATACGTCCATCACCAGGGAGATATGGAAGTTGGGGCGGTCCTTGATGACGGCCCAGGCGTATTCGGCGATTTTGCAGTTGAGCACGTCATTGGAGCTGTCCGGCCCCTGAATGGCGCCCCGGTCGCGGCACGCGCCCACGCAGCGGCCGCAGCCCACGCACTTGTCATGGTCGATGGTGGCGCGGCGCTGGCCCTTCTCCCCGCTGAAGCTGATGGCGCCATGCGCGCACTGACGGGCGCACAGGCCGCAGCCGATGCATTTGTCATGGTCCACTACGGGCTTGCCGTCGCAGTGCATGGCGCGCTTGCCGGCCGTGGAGCCCAGGCCCATGCCCAGGTTTTTCAGCGCGCCGCCGATGCCCGTGCCCTCGTGGCACTTGAAATGGGTCAGGCTGATGATGGCTTCGGCGTCCATGGCCGCGCGGCCGATGAGCGCCTCCTTGCAGTATTCCCCGTCGATGGGCACGGCAACATGGTCATTGCCCAGCAATCCGTCGGCGATGATCACATGACAGCCGGTCTGCAGGGGGCTGAAGCCGTTTTCAAAGGCGGCGGACAAGTGGTCCAGCGCGTTGCGGCGCATGCCGGTATACAGGGTGTTGCAGTCGGTCAGGAAGGGGCGCGCGCCCATGTCCTTGAGCGTATCCACCACGACCTTGGCGTAGTTGGGACGCAGGAAAGCCAGGTTGCCCGGCTCGCCGAAGTGAATTTTCACGGCGGTGAATTTGCCTTCCAGCGGCATGCTGGTCATGCCGGCCGCTTCGATGAGATGGCGCAGCTTTTGAAGGATATTCCGGTCGGGCTTGGCGCGGAAATTGGTAAAATAAACCTTGGACTTTTCCATGGATAGCCACCTCCAACAAAATACGAAAACACGTTCGCTTTTGCATTGTAGCATAGTTTCCAGCCGGTCGCAAGATGGGGCGCGCTTTTCCTTGTCCTCAAAAATGGAACTCGTTGACAGGGACGGACTCAGATGGTATACTGCGCCTGTATACAGGAAACGGGCGCAATCGCATCCGGAAAAAACACGCTGCCTTAGATGGCTGGAAAGGATGGAAAGATCATGGGCCAAAAGCAAAACAGGCGTCTGACCTGGGCGGGGCGTGCGTGCTATGTCGTGCTGCTGCTGGCGCTTCTTGCCGCCGCCGCGGTCATGCTCTTTACCAATCTGGAATCGGCGTGGGTGGAATTGTACGACGAGCAGCGGCATGCCGTAAACGCCTATGAAATGGTGGTCAACGACGACTATCTGGTCAACACCTATTTTGGCGAAGTGGATTATTTCAACCTCAAGCCGCCGCTGAGCATGTGGGCCATCGCGCTGAGTTACAGGCTCGTGGGCTTTACGCTGGCGGCCGTACGTCTGCCCAGCGCACTTTTTTCCTTTATAATGCTGGCGGTGGGAGCGGTCTGGCTGGGGCGGCGGCAGGGCGCCGTTGTGTCGCTGGTCTACGTGGGCGCAATGACGGCGTTTCAGGTGCTGATCGCCGGGCACTATGCCCGCAACGGGGACCCGGACGCGCTCTATCAGCTCTTTTTCACGTTGGCCATGCTGTGCATGCTCGACAGCGGGCGCAGCTTTCGCTGGTTTTACGGGAGCGCCCTGTGCTTCGCGCTGGCTTTTCTCACCAAGAGCTGGCATGCGCTGTGCATTCCGGCCATCTGTTTTTTGTTTCTGGCCTGCCAGGGGCGCCTCAAGGAAATTACCTGGAAGCGCGCGGGACTGCTGCTCGCCGTAGGCGTCGTGCCGGTGCTCCCATGGGCTGTGGCGCGGTATCTGCACGACGGCTGGGCGTTTCTCACCTCCGGCGTCACGGTGGATATCGGGGAGCGGATGACCTCCGGAACCGCTTCCGGACCGCTGCTGTATTTCCAGTATCTTTTGGGTGACCGCGGGTTTTTGACGGCTCTGGCGCTGTGTGTTGCGGCTGCCCTGGCGCTCGTTCTCACGCGGACGCGGCTTTCTCCGGCGGCCCGTTCCGCCGTCATCGGCTGCCTGCTTTGGCTGATGGTGCCGCCGGTGGTCTTTTCCTTTTCCAACTTCAAAAAATACTGGTATGTCTTTTCCAGCTTCACAGCGCTGGCGGTACTGCTTGGCGTGCTGCTTCAAGCGCTGCTGGCGCGCGGCGGACGCAGGGGCGTCCGCCGGACGGGCGCGGCCCTGACGGCGATCACGGCCGTCCTGTGCGTCGCAGGCGCCTGGCAGAACATCAATACCGTCACAACGGCGGTCAATCCCCACCACTACCAGGTGGCGATGATGGAGCTGCTGGACCGGGAGAGCTACGCAGGCGCGCATATGTATATTCAGTATAACGAAAAAAACGCGGATGGCAGCGCGCTGACCGACTGGGCCGACGAGGACCGGTTCATGGCGGAGCTCTACGGCGACGTGGTGTGCCTGCCGGGCGGCAAGGAAGCCTTCGAGCAGGATGGGGAATATGCGCTGATCATCATAGGCAATCTGGAACAGCTCGACGTGCGCGACGAGCTGGCGGGCTTTTACATTCCGCTGCTGGAAACCCGGTATGTGTCGGTGTTCTGCAACTGAGAGGGTGCTGTGGGCGCGGCGTCTCGCCGCGCCCACAGACTGCTGACAAACCCTTTCGGGAGGCTTGGAGGGCCCGTAGGCCCTCCAAAGTGCATTCGTATCGCCCGGCTTTGCCGGGCGGGCGGGGAGTTTGCGCCCCTGGGCGCAAACATTTCTTAAGTATCTGGCGGAAAAGGCCGGCGCAGCCGGACTTTTTCGACAAGCTGTGGGCGCGGCGTCTCGCCGCGCCCCATTTCACGCATGAATGGACACGCACGAAAACGTGTTCATTTCAAGCGCCTAACAGGACCGCGCCACCATGCTTTGCGGCCCAAAAATCCAAAAAATTTTAGCAAAACCCTTGCATTTCGGGGCGTTTTGTTTTATACTACTGAAGCTGTCTGTTTAGGGATGAAGCGGTAAGTTGCCGCCATGGCCATGGCGGGTAATTATCGTGGACCAGCCCGGAAATCGGGCGACGGACTTGAGACATCGCGCGGGGCGCGATCCGCGGCCAGGGCCTGAGCGCTCTCACGGCAAGGGTTCGAAGCGGAAAAGGAAGGCGAGGGTTGCCTCGCCTGCTTACAAGCGGCCGATGGACACACCCGGCCCGGTGTACTTGAGACGAATCAAGGAGGAACGAAAATGGCCAACCAGAAAATCCGTATCAAGCTGAAGGCTTACGAGCACAACCTGATCGATCAGTCCTCCGAGCGGATCGTGGAAACCGCGAAGCGGACGGGCGCGAAGGTTTCGGGCCCCATTCCCCTGCCGACGGAAAAGGAGATCGTGACCATCCTGCGCGCGCCCCACAAGTACAAGGATAGCCGCGAGCAGTTCGAGATGCGCACCCACAAGCGCCTCATCGATATTCACAATCCCAACCCCCGCACGGTCGATGCCATGATGAAGCTGGATCTTCCTGCCGGCGTCGAAATCGAAATCAAGCTCAATAACTAATGCAGGAGGTACGACATCATGAAGAAAGCGATCGTAGGTAAGAAGATCGGCATGACGCAGGTTTTCACCGATGACGGCCGCCTCGTGCCCGTGACCGTGGTGGAGGCCGGCCCCTGCAAGGTCGTGCAGAAGAAGACCACCGAGTCCGACGGTTACGACGCCGTGCAGGTCGGCTTTGACACCTATGCGGAAAACCGCGCCAAGAAGCTGGTCAACAAGCCCCTCACGGGCCATTTCAAGAAGGCCGGCGTCGCCCCCACCCGTTACCTGCGCGAGTTCCGCCTGGATAACGTGGCCGAGCTGGAAGTGGGCAACGAGCTGACCGTTTCCCAGTTTGAGGCTGGCGAGAAGATCGATGTCAGCGGCGTGAGCAAGGGCCACGGCTTCACCGGTACCATCCAGCGCTGGAACCAGCACACCGGCCCCATGGCCCACGGCTCCAAGTATCATCGCGGCGTGGGCTCCATGAGCGCCAACTCCGACCCCTCCCGCGTGTTCAAGAACAAGCACATGCCCGGCCATTACGGCGTGGAGCGCGTGACCGTCCAGAACCTGGAGATCGTCCGGGTGGACGCTGAGCGCAACCTGCTCCTCATCAAGGGCGCGGTGCCCGGCCCCAACGGCGGCCTTCTGCTGGTGCGCAACACCTGCAAGGCTTAACGGCGCCACACATTGGGAAATGTAAGTACCCTTTTATGAAGGAGGAAATCAACACCATGCCTAAGACTTCTTTGTATAACATGGAAGGCGCGGCCATTGGCGAAGTGGAGCTGAGCGAGGAGCTCTTTGCCGCTCCCATCAACACCGCCGCTATGCATCTGGTCGTCCGCTCCATTCTGGCCAACCAGCGCCAGGGCACGCAGAGCGCCCTCACCCGCGGCGAGGTCCGCGGCGGCGGCCGTAAGATCTACCGTCAGAAGGGCACCGGCAACGCGCGTCACCATGGCAACCGCGCTCCGCAGTTCCGTCACGGCGGCGTCGTCTTTGCGCCCAAGCCCCGCGACTACGTCATCAACGTGCCCAAGAAGATCCGCCGCCTGGCCTTCAAGAGCGCCATGACCTCCAAGCTCAACGCCGGCGAGATCATCGTGGTGGACGAGATCAAGCTCGCCGAGCCCAAGACCAAGCTCATGGCCAAGGTGCTGGGCAACTTCGACCTCAAGGGCTGGACCATGCTGGTGCTCCCCGGCCGCGACGAGACCCTCGTGCGCGCCAGCGGCAACATCGAAAAGCTCCAGACTTCCTACGTCAACACCCTCAACGTGTACGATATCCTGAAAGCCGGCAAGATCATCCTCACCAAGGATGCTCTCAAGGGCGTAGAGGAGGTTTACGCATGAAAAATCCCCATGACGTCATCCTGCGCCCCGTTCTGACCGAAGCGTCCTACGAGGGCATCGCGGACAAGCGCTACGTGTTCGAAGTGCAAAAGAGCGCCAACAAGACCGAGATCAAGCTCGCGCTTGAGGCCATCTTCAAGGACATCAAGGTCGAGAAGGTCAACACCCTGCGCACCATCGGCAAGATCAAGCGCCAGGGCCGCACCTCCGGCCGCACCCCGGAGATCAAAAAGGCCTATGTGACCCTCACCAAGGACTCCAAGCCCATCGAGTTCTTTGAAGGCATGGCTGACTAATAGCAGGGAGGACAAGACACGATGGCTATTCGAGTTTATAAGCCGACCTCGCCCGCCCGCCGTTTCATGTCGGTGCTGACGTACGAGGAGATCACCACCAACAAGCCGGAAAAGAGCCTGCTTGAGTGCAAGAAGAAGAACGCCGGCCGCAACAAGCAGGGCAAGATCACCGTGCGCCACCAGGGCGGCGGCAACAAGGTCAAGTACCGCATCATCGATTTCAAGCGCAACAAGCTGGACATCCCCGCCAAGGTCGCTACCATCGAGTACGACCCCAACCGCTCGGCCTTCATCGCCCTGCTCCACTATGCGGACGGCGAAAAGCGCTACATCCTGGCGCCTCTTGGCCTGAACGTGGGCGACACCGTCATCTCCAGCGCTACCGCTGACATCAAGCCCGGCAACGCGCTGCCCATCTCCGCCATCCCCGTCGGCACCCTGATCCACAACCTGGAGATCAAGCCCGGCCGCGGCGGCCAGATGGTCCGCTCCGCCGGCATGAGCGCGCAGCTCATGGCCAAGGAAGGCCAGTACGCGCAGGTCCGCCTGCCCAGCGGCGAGGTGCGCAAGGTGCCCATGAACGCCATGGCCACCATCGGCACCGTGGGCAACACCGATCACGAGAACGTGCGCATCGGCAAGGCTGGCCGCAAGCGCCACATGGGCGTCCGGCCCACTGTGCGCGGCGTCGTCATGAACCCCTGCGATCACCCGCATGGCGGCGGCGAGGGCAAGAGCCCCGTTGGCATGCCCGCCCCTGTGACTCCCTGGGGCAAGGTTGCGCTGGGACTTAAGACCCGCAAGCACAAGAAGTACTCCAACAAGATGATTGTGAAGCGCGCGGGCAAGTAAGCCCATGCATCCAAGGAAGGAGGAAGCCTCTCAATGAGCCGTTCCGTCAAGAAGGGACCTTTTGTAAACGAAGCGCTGATGAAGCGTATCGTTGAAATGAATAACACCGGCAAGAAGGCGGTCGCCAAGACCTGGTCCAGGTCCTCCACCATCTTCCCGGATTTCGTGGGCCACACCATCGCCGTGCATGACGGCCGCAAGCATGTGCCCGTCTACATCACCGAGGACATGGTCGGCCACAAGCTGGGCGAGTTCGCCCCCACCCGCACGTATCGCGGTCACGCCGGCGAAAAGGCCACCGGCAAAAAGTAAGCGGAAGGAGTGAGTTTCCATGGCAACCAATACCCAGAAGAAGGCGCAAGCCCACATGGCGGCCCGCGATACTCGTCCCGCCGCTCATGCCAAGTACGTGCGCATCTCTTCCCGCAAGGTCAAGATCGTCATTGACCTCATCCGCGGCAAGAATGTGGACGACGCGCTCGCCATCCTTCAGTACACCCCCAAGGCCGCCGCTCCCGTGGTGCACAAGCTGCTCTCCAGCGCCATCGCCAACGCGGTCAACAACAACGAGATGGACCGCAAGTCCCTCTACGTCGCCGAAGTCTACGCCAACCCCGGCCCCACGCTCAAGCGCTACGTTGCCCGCTCCCGCGGCAGCGCGTCCCCCATCCTCAAGCGCACCAGCCACATCAGCGTGGTGCTGGACCAGAAGTAATCCAAGGGAGGTTTATCAATGGGACAGAAAGTAAATCCCCACGGCGCTCGCGTTGGCGTGATCTTCAACTGGAGCACCCGCTGGTATGCCGGCAAGAAGGATTTCGCGAACAACCTCGTTGAGGATTACAAGCTCCGCGAAATGCTCAAGAAGAAATACTACGCCACCGGTATCAGCCACATCGATATCGAGCGCAGCGCCAACCGCGTGACCATCAACATCTTTACCGCCAAGCCCGGCATGATCATCGGCCGCGGCGGCGCGGGCATCGAGGCGCTCAAGAAGGACATCGAAGCCTTCCTGGGCCGTCCTGCCAACATCAACATCATGGAGATCAAGGTGCCTGACACCAACGCCCAGCTCGTGGCCGAAAACATCGCCCAGCAGCTGGAGAAGCGCATCTCCTTCCGCCGTGCCATGAAGCAGAGCCTGCAGCGCGCCATGCGCGCCGGCGCCAAGGGCATGAAGACCACCGTGAGCGGCCGTCTGGGCGGCGCGGATATCGCCCGCACCGAGCACTATCACGAGGGCTCCATCCCCCTGCAAACGCTTCGCGCCGACATCGACTACGGCTTCGCCGAAGCCAAGACCACCTATGGCCGCTTGGGCGTCAAAGTCTGGGTGTACAAGGGACAGCGTCTTCCCAAGCCCAAGAAAGCGCCGGTCGCCGCCAAAACCGAAGGAGGCAAATAAGCTATGTTGATGCCTAAGAGAGTGAAACGCCGTCGCGTTTTCCGTGGCCGCATGAAGGGCAAGGCCATGCGCGGCAACTTCCTGGCCTACGGCGATTTCGGCCTGGTCGCCACCGAGCCCAGCTGGATCACCTCCCAGCAGATCGAGGCGGCCCGTATCGCCCTGACCCGCTACACCAAGCGCGGCGGTCAGGTGTGGATCAAGATCTTCCCCGACAAGCCCGTTACCGAAAAGCCCGCTGAGACCCGCATGGGCTCGGGCAAGGGCTCTCCCGAGTACTGGGTGGCGGTGGTCAAGCCCGGCCGCGTTCTGTTCGAGATCGCGGGCGTTCCCGAGGAAGTGGCGCGCGAGGCCCTGCGTCTGGCCTCCCACAAGCTGCCCCTCAAGACCAAGATCCTCGTGCGTGAGGACAACAAAGAAGCGGGTGGTGAAGCACAATGAAGGCTAAGGAGCTAAGAGCCATGAACAAGACCGAGCTTGAAAACAAGGTCGGAGAACTGAAGGCGGAGCTGTTCAACCTTCGTTTCCAGCTTGCCACCGGTCAGTTGCAGAACACCACGGTCATCGCCAGCACCAAGCGCGACATCGCCCGCTGCATGACCATCCTTCGCGAGCAGGAACTCAAGGACGCCCGCTAAGGGCCTAAGTAAATGAAGGAGGCAACCGCTTCAATGTCTGAGCAGAGAGGACTTCGCAAAACCCGCGAGGGCGTGGTCGTCAGCGACAAGATGGACAAGACCATCGTCGTGGAGATCAAGACCCGCGTGCGCCATCCGCTGTATGGCAAGATTATGAACCAGACCAGCAAGCTCAAGGCCCATGACGAAAACAACGAGTGCGGCGTCGGCGACCGCGTGCGCGTGATGGAAACCCGCCCGCTGAGCCGCGACAAGCGCTGGCGCTTGGTCGAAATCGTAGAGAAGGCCAAGTAATATACCGCAGCCCTCACAGGCAAAAGGGCCTTGTGCCAAGCCTCTGATGGGCGCTCCGAATCAACAGTCGCGGGAAAGCGCCCCGCTTTCCCGATTCCAACAAGGAGGAAAAACCGTATGATCCAGCCGCAAACGCGACTCAAGGTGGCCGATAACTCCGGCGCCAAGGAAATCATGTGCATCCGCGTGCTCGGCGGTTCCTTCCGCCGTGACGGCTCCATCGGCGACGTGATCGTGGCCAGCGTCAAGAGCGCCACCCCCGGCGGCGCCGTGAAAAAGGGCGACGTGGTCAAGGCCGTGGTCGTCCGCATGCGCAAGCAGAAGCGCCGTCCCGACGGCAGCTATATCCGCTTTGACGACAACGCCGCCGTCATTATCAACGACCAGAAAATGCCCCGTGGCACCCGTATCTTTGGACCTGTTGCCCGCGAGCTGCGCGAGAAGGACTTCATGAAGATCGTTTCGCTGGCTCCCGAAGTGCTGTAATTGGGAGGATTGACGAATGAATAAGGTTCATGTCAAAAAGAACGACCAGGTCGTCGTCATCTCCGGTCCCAAGGACGGCGATAAGGCCATCAAGGGCAAGCAGGGCAAGATCCTGACCGTCGACCCCAAGGCCGGCAAGGTGATCGTCGAGGGCGTCGCCTACGTCACCAAGCACCAGAAGCCCCGCCGTCAGGGCCAGCAGGGCGGCATCTTCCAGAAGGAGCGCGCCATCGACGCCTCCAACGTGATGCTCGTCTGCCCCAAGTGCGGCAAGGCCACCCGCGTCGCCCACCGCGTAACCGAGGTGGAGCGCGAGGACGGCTCCAAGAAGAAGAAAATCGTCCGCGTCTGCAAGCGCTGCAAAGCGGATATTGACTGAGGAGGTAAGGTAAATGGCTACTCGCATTAAGGAAAAGTACCTCAATGAAGCCGTGCCTGCCCTCCAGCAGAAGTTCGGCTACAAAAACCCCATGCAGATCCCCAAGCTCTCCAAGATCGTCATCAACATGGGCCTGGGCGACTGCAAGGACAACCCCAAGGCGCTGGAAGTGGCCGTCAAGGAACTGGCCGCCATCGCCGGCCAGCAGCCGCTGGTGACCAAGGCCCGCAAGTCCATCGCCAACTTCAAGCTGCGCGAGGGCATGAACGTGGGCGCCAAGGTGACCCTCCGCGGCTCCCGCATGGAAGAGTTCATGGATAAGCTGGTCAACATCGCCCTTCCCCGCGTGCGCGACTTCCGCGGCGTGAGCGACAAGGCCTTTGACGGCCGCGGCAACTACGCCCTGGGTATCCGTGAGCAGCTTCTCTTCCCCGAAATCGAGTACGACAAGGTGGAAAAGATCCGCGGCATGGAAATGATCTTCGTTACGACCGCCCAGACCGACGAGGAGTGCAAGGAGCTGCTTCGTCTGCTGGGGATGCCGTTCGCGCAGTAAGGAAAGGGAGGAGCAAGAAACATGGCTAAGACCAGTATGAAAATCAAGCAGGCCAGAACGCCCAAGTTCTCCACCCGTGCCTATACGCGCTGCCGCCTGTGTGGCCGCCCGCATTCGGTGCTTCGCAAGTACGGCATCTGCCGTATCTGCTTCAGAGAGCTGGCCTACAAGGGCCAAATCCCCGGTGTCCGCAAGGCCAGTTGGTAAGCGGGAAAGAACGGAAGGAGGTTCCATCATGGTTGTGAATGATCCCATCGCCGATATGCTGACCCGCATCCGCAATGCGCAGATCGCCAAGCACGACGCCGTCGTTCTGCCCGCCAGCAACACCAAGAAGGCGATCGCCAAGATCCTCTTGGCGGAAGGTTATGTCAAGTCGGTCGATTTCATCGATGACGGCCCCCAGGGCAGCATCAAGATCGTCCTGAAATATGTCAACGGCAAGCAGCAGCCCGTGATCGCCGGCCTCAAGCGCATCTCGAAGCCCGGCCTTCGCGTCTACGCCAGGTCCGAGGAGCTGCCCAAGGTGCTGGGCGGCCTGGGCATCGCCATCATCTCCACCTCCAAGGGGCTGATGACGGACCGCGAAGCCCGCAAGCAAATGATCGGCGGCGAAGTGCTCGCCTACATCTGGTAAACCGACACGCAATGGAGGTGTAAGACAATGTCTCGAATCGGAAAACTTCCGATCACTGTCCCCGCGGGCGTGACGGTAACGGTGGACGAGGACAACACCGTAACGGTGAAGGGCCCCAAGGGCACCTTGACCCAGGCGGTGAACCGCGATATCACCCTCAAGCAGGAAGGCAATGTCCTGACCCTTGAACGCCCCAGCGACGCCAAGCCCCACAAGGCCATGCACGGCCTCTACCGCAGCCTGGTCCACAACATGGTGGTTGGCGTGACCGAAGGCTTCCAGAAGACCCTGGTGCTGGTGGGCACCGGCTACCGCGCCCAGGCCGACGGCGGCAAGAAGCTGACCATCAACATCGGCTTCAGCCATCCCGTCATCCTCGACGCGCCCGAGAATATCACCTTTGAGACCCCTGAGCAGACCAAGATCGTCGTCAAGGGCATCAACAAGCAGCAGGTGGGCAACCTTGCCGCCGATATCCGCGCCATCCGCAAGCCGGAACCCTATCTGGGCAAGGGCATCAAGTACGAGGACGAGGTTATCCGCCGCAAGGAAGGCAAGACCGGTAAATAATCGAAAGGGGAGTGAACGCAAATGTTTAAGACGCGAGACCGCAATGCGGACCGCAAGATCCGCCATGCCCGTGTTCGCAGGAAAATCAGCGGCACCCCGGAGATGCCGCGTCTGTGCGTGTACCGCAGCCTGAACAACATCTACGCGCAGGTCATCGACGACACCAAGGGCGTCACTTTGGTCGCCTGCTCCACCCAGGAGAAGGACGTCATGGCCCAGATCAAAGATACCGACAAGAAGGGCGCTGCCAAGATCGTTGGCAAGCTGATCGCCGAGCGTGCGTCCGAGGCGGGCATCAAGCAGGTGGTCTTTGACCGCGGCGGCTACGTATACACGGGCCGCGTGGCCGAGCTGGCCGCCGGCGCCCGCGAAGCCGGACTTGAATTCTAAGTAAGGAGGACGAACGCATGCAACGCATGGAACAGGTCAGCGAATTCAAAGAGAAGCTCGTTGCCGTCAACCGCGTTACCAAGGTCGTCAAGGGCGGCCGCAACTTCCGCTTCTCTGCGCTGGTTGTGGTCGGCGATGAAAAAGGCCGTGTGGGCGCGGGCATGGGCAAGGCCGCTGAAATTTCCGAGGCGATCCGCAAGGGCACCGAGGACGCCAAAAAGCACCTGATCAACGTGCCGGTTCTGGGCACCTCGATCCCCCATGAGAGCATCGGCCGCTTCGGCACGGGCAAGGTTGTCCTTCTGCCCGCTCCCGAGGGCACCGGCGTCATCGCCGGCGGCGCCGCCCGCGCGGTGCTGGAGCTGGCGGGCATCCGCGATATCCGCACCAAGAGCTACGGCACCAACAACAAGATCAACATGGTCAAGGCGACGCTGGAGGGCCTCAAGCAGCTGCGCAGCGCCGAGGAGGTCGCCAAGCTGCGTGGCAAGACCGTCGAAGAAATTCTGGGCTGAGGAGGACGACGAAGATGAAACTGCAAATCACGCTCAAGAAGTCGCCGATCTCCAGCCTTCAGGTGCACAAGGACACCGTCGCCGCGCTGGGCCTGCGCAAGGTCGGCCAGACGGTGATCAAGGAGGACAACGCCTGCATCCGCGGGCAGATCTTCCGCGTGAAGCACATGATCGACGTTCAAGAAATCAAGGACTGAGGAGGGAAAGCCAATGAAACTGCATGAGCTGGGCCCCGCCGCGGGTTCCACCACTGCGCCCAAGCGCCTTGGTCGAGGCGTGGGCTCCGGTCTGGGCAAGACCTCCGGTAAGGGCCACAAGGGCGCCAAGGCCCGTTCCGGCGGCGGCAAGCGCCCCGGCTTCGAGGGCGGCCAGATGCCTCTGTACCGCCGCGTCCCCAAGAAGGGCTTCACCAACATCTTCCGCACGGAGTATGCCACGGTGAACGTGGGACAGCTGGAGGTGTTTGATAACGGCACCGTCGTGACCGCCGCCATGCTCAAGGAAGCCAAGATCATCAGGAAAACGCTGGATGGGGTGAAGGTTCTGGGCAATGGGGAGCTGACCAAGAAGCTCACCGTGGAAGCCGCGAAGTTCACCGCATCGGCCAAGGAGAAGATCGAGGCCCTCGGCGGGAAAGCCGAGGTGAAGTAAGATGGCTAGGAACCCGAACAAAGTAGGCGTTTGGCAATCTCTTCGCAATGCGTGGAAGGTGCAGGACATCCGCAAAAAGCTGGTCTACACCTTTCTGATGCTGGTGGTGTTCCGTCTGGTGGGCGTCATTCCCGCCCCCGGCGTCGATTATGCGCGCGTGCAGGCCTCCATGGGCTCCAACACGCTGCCGCTGCTGGATCTGGTCAACATGATGACCGGTTCCAACTTCCAGAACATGACCATCATGGCCATGGGTATCACCCCCTACATCAACTCCTCCATTATCATGCAGCTTCTGACCATCGCCATCCCCGCTCTGGAGCGCCTGCAAAAGAGCGGCCCCGAGGGCCAGAAGAAAATCGCCCAGATCACCCGCTATGTCACCGTGGGTCTTGCCGTGGTGCAGGCCATCGGCCTGGTGGCCAGCCTTGGCTACATCAAGGACGGATGGTTTAACACGGTGCTGGTGGGCGTGAGCATGGCCGGCGGTACTGCCCTGGCCATGTGGATCGGCGAGCGCATTACGGAGAAGGGTCTTGGCAACGGCATTTCGCTGCTGATCTTCGCCGGTATCATCTCCAACCTCTTTACCGGCTACACCACTTTGATTCGCAATGCCTTCCAGGCGACCAGCCTCACCCCGTGGCTCACGCTTCTGGCGGTGCTGCTGGTGGCTGTGGTGATGATCGTGCTGGTCACGTTCGTGGACATGGGCGTTCGCCGCATCAACGTCCACTTCGCCAAGCGCGTCAGCGGCCGCAAGATGTACGGCGGTCAGAACAGCGTGATCCCCATGAAGGTGGTCAGCGTGGGCGTGTTGCCGCTGATCTTCGCCTATTCCTTCATGGCGTTCCCCGGCACCATCATCCAGCTCGTGGGTGGCTCCGACAGCGCCGCCGCCATCTGGTGGTCGCGCTACATGAACGGCGCCAGCTTCTGGTATCTGCTGGTGACGGCGCTGCTGATCATCGCCTTTACCTACTTCTACAGCTCCATCTCCTTCCAGCCGGATGAGATGGCCAAAAACATCCAGCAGCAGGGCGGCGCGATCCCCTCGGTGCGCCCGGGCAAGCCCACGGCGGATTACCTGCGCCGCATCAATGGCCGTCTGACCCTGTTTGCCGCGTTGTTCCTGGCAATCCTGGCCACGGTTCCCACGGTCTTTACCGTTGGACTGCAGACGCAGATTCCGTTTGCCGCCAGCAGCATCCTCATCGCGGTCAGCGTGGTGCTGGAGACCAAGCGTCAGCTCGACGACCTGCTGGTCAGCCGCAACTACGACTCCATCTCCTGACCAGAGCCGTCCGACCGTACGAATGATGCGCCGCTAAGGCGCGGCACAGGCACATTTACCGCATCTGTGGTATACTGTAAATGTGCCGCGCGTTAGCGGCCTTCATCCGTGAACAGGAGGAATGACGTATGAACATCATTTTCCTAGGCCCTCCGGGGGCCGGCAAGGGCACGCAGGCCCAGATCGTCTGCCAGCGGCTGGGGATTCCCCAGGTTTCCACGGGCGACATGCTGCGCGCGGCCATCGCCGCGGGTACCGAAATGGGCCGAAAGGCCAAGGAATACATGGACCAGGGCCAGCTGGTGCCCGATGAGGTCGTCATCGGCATCGTCAGGGACCGCCTGGCGGACGCGGATTGCCAGAAGGGTTACATCCTGGACGGCTTCCCGCGCACGGTGGAGCAGGCCAAGGCGCTGAGCACCTTCGCCAAGATCGACGTGGCCATCAACCTGGATGTGCCCGACGATGTGCTGGTCAAGCGCCTCAGCGGCCGCCGTGTGTGTCCGCTGTGCGGCGCGCCCTATCACGTGGACCGGCTGAACGGCGAAACCGTCTGCCGCGCCGACGGGACCCCGCTGATCCAGCGCGACGACGACAAGGCCGAGACGGTGCTGAACCGCCTTGCGGTCTATCATCAAAAGACCGCGCCGCTGATCGACCATTACCGCGCGGAGGGCCTGCTGAAGAACATCGGCGGCGGTCTGAGCCTGGAGGAGATCAGCGAGGAGATCTTCAGGACACTTGAGGCGATCCAATGATTTATCTCAAGAATGCACAGCAGCTTGCTTTGATGCGAAAGTCGGGCGCACTCCTCTACGAGGTGCTCTGCCGCCTGCGCGAGGCCATCAAGCCCGGCATGAGCACCGCTGAGCTGGATGTGTACGCCGAACAGCTCATTCGCAAGCACAAGGCGATTCCCTCGTTCCTGGATTACCAGGGCTACCCTGCCACCATCTGCGCCTCGGTCAACGACGAGGTGGTGCATGGCATCCCCTCCGACAAGACCATCCTCAAGGAGGGCGATGTGCTCTCGATTGACTGCGGCCTGATTCTGGACGGATGGCAGTCCGACAGCGCCTTTACGGTGGGCGTCGGCGCCATCAGCGAAGAAAACCGCAAGCTCATCGAGGTTACGGAGGAGAGCTTCTACAAGGGCGTGCGCAAGGCTGTCAACGGCAATCACCTGGGCGATATCGGCAGCGCCATTCAGACCTATGCCGAGAGCTTCGGCTACGGGGTCATCCGCGACCTTACGGGCCACGGCATCGGCCGGGCCATGCATGAGGAGCCCAGCGTGCCCAACTTCGGAAAACCGGGCCATGGCACCAGGCTGCGCCCCGGCATGACGCTGGCCGTCGAGCCGATGATCGCCATGGGGGACTATCATGTGGCCGAGCTGGAGGACGGCTGGACCATCGTGACGGAGGATGGCAGCGTATGCTCGCACTATGAGCACACCATTGCCATCAACGAGCATGGCCTGCCGGAGCTTCTGACCTATCCGGGCTTTGCCCTGACGGAGGAAGCCGAGTGAAAGCACAGCCGACGGAACCGGGGCGTGTGGTCGTATCCACGCAGGGGCATGACGCCGGACGCTGGCACGTCATCGTGGACGTGCTGGACGGGCGCTACGTGCTCATCTGCGACGGAGAGGCGCGCAAGCTCGCCCGGCCCAAGAAAAAACAGGTCAAGCATCTTCGCGCGCTGCCGCTGACCTTTCCCGTGAGGGGAAAGGGAGCGTCCGGCGGGCCGATTGCCGACAGCGACATCCGCGCGGCGCTCCGTGCGGCCAGGAATGCTTACGAAACCAGGACCGGCTCCGCGCCCACGCGTGCGCGGCCAGAGAAAGACAAGGAGGAAGGCGCGCTTGTCCAAAAGTGATGTCATCGAAATGGAAGGCACGGTCATTGAGGCGCTTCCCAACGCGAACTTCAAAGTGGAGCTCGCCGGCGGCCACCGGATCATGGCACAGATTTCCGGAAAGATGCGCATGAACTTCATCCGCATCTATCCCGGCGACAAGGTCACGGTGGAGCTTTCGCCCTATGATCTGACGCGCGGCCGCATCACGTGGCGCAGCAAGAACTGATACCCGCGGCGGCTGCCGCCGCGCAAGTAAGGAGGATACGAGCATGAAGGTACGCCCCTCGGTCAAGCCCATCTGCGAAAAGTGCAAGATCATCAAGCGCAAGGGCCGCGTGATGGTGATCTGCGAAAACCCCAAGCATAAGCAGAAGCAGGGCTGATGTTTTGCGTCGGTGCCATGCGCATCCGGACGCATGAAATACGCCGCGCGGACAGGATTCGCGCGGCTTTCTTTTTGACAGAACACCGGCAATGTGCTAGAATGCAACAGAACCGGAGAAATCTGTGTATGGAGGGTTGAAAATGAAAAAGATCATAGCGGTCATGGTGGCCATCGCGCTGTTGCTGATGAGCGCTGCAGTCCTGGGCGAAGGAAATGTGCTCATGCCCGTGGAGCTGAACGTGGACAGCCTGGAATACGTGGATGAGACCCATTATCTCATCGCCCGCGATGCGGATTCCCGCCTCTATGGCCTTTACAGCACGGACGGCGAAATGCTGATTCCCTGCGAATATGGCCTGCTGGCCTATGCGGATTTCGGCTTCTTTGAGGCCATCAACGAGGACGGGATCAACACCCACGCGCTGCTGCGCGCCGACGGGCAGGCCGTGACCGGGTGGGAGTACGCCGCCTTTGAGATTTTAAGCGAAAAGTGGGGTCTGGCGGTGACGCTGGAGCCCACCGAGAGTGAGGATTACGACTATTCCGGCGGCTTCCTGGGCGGCGGCGACCACTATGTGGTGACGGCCTATGACGTGTACGACCTGGAAGCGGGCCAGAAGGTAGGCACCCTTGCGCGCGAGGACTGCGATACTGCCGTGCCTCATGGCGACTATCTCTACGTGGAGGACCGTCAGGAGGTCATCCATGTGTACGACAAGACCCTTACGCCAGTGGATGTTGAGGTGACCTCCCTCTACAACGCCTATGACGAGGTGGACGGCAACGCGGTGTGCCTCAGCGACGGCCGGGTCATTGCCGAGGACGTCTACAGCGCCTATGAGGACACCGACACCGGCTACATCAGGGTGAGCGGTGACAACGGCATGCGCCTGGTGGACGCCGAGGGCAACGTGCTGGTGCCGGAGGGCTTTGATTCCATCGGCATGGTGTACGACGGCTATGTGACCGTCGAGCAGGACGGCCTCTGCGGCCTCTATGACCTGGCCGGCGGCAGGCTGGCGGTGCCCTGCGAATATGACGAGGTGTACTACTTTGGCCTGGCTACCATCTACAGCTATGTGCACAACGGCTTTGTCTGCGTGGAGAAGGACGGCAAGGTGGGCTTTGTGGATACCGACGGACAGGTGACCTGCGAGCTCAAGTATGGTGCCGCGGGCGTGACGCAGCATGGCTGCTCCCTTACGGTGACGGATCTGGATGGCTCCATCTACATCGTGGCGGCCGACGGTACCCAGACCAAGACGGACTTTGACGAGGTGGACGAATACTCCGGCGGCGACGGCTCGCTGCTGATCGTGTGCAAGGATGACGCCTACGGCCTGGTGGACTGGCACGGGAACGAGGTGCTGCCTCTGGAGTACGCGAGCTATGACATCACCATCACCGACTATGCGGATGCGGTGATCGTGGATGATACGCTGATGGTGCGGTAAAAAGGCATATACAAAGGGCCCGGCGCCTGGCGCCGGGCCCTTTGTATATGCCTTGGCCGCGGAGGGTTACCCGCGGTAGTCGGGATCAAACAGCAGCTTCATCAGATCGGTGCCGTCCATCTGCACAGGCTCGCAGGCCAGCTCCTCCTCGCAGAACTTGCGCATGGGAGCGGGCTTGCCCGCCGCGCGCGCGGCGGCTACGGTCCGGCTGTCGTAGATGGCATAGGGCACGGGGCTGCCGTCGTGCGTGCGCGTGGTCAGGAGCGTGGGATGGTCGCTTAGAAGCAGCAGGCGGAAGTCCTCTCCGCGTGCGGTCAGCTCGTTCAGGATGGGCGCGACCACGCGGCTTTCCACATTCTGAATGGCTTCCAGCTTGCGGCCCAGGTCGCCCGCGTGGGCCATCTCGTCCGGCGCCTCGATGTGCACGGCGGCAAAATCATCCCCGCCGGCCAGCGCGTCCAGCGCGCAGCGCACCTTGCCCTCGTAGTTGGTGTCCAGGTCGCCGTTCGCCCCTTCCACATGCGGCGTCTTGAGGCCGGCCAGCCCTGCGATGCCCCATACCAGCGGCACGGCGCTCACCACCGTGCCCCAGTGGCCGTACTTTTCCCGAAAGGAGGGCAGGCGCACGGCGGTGGCGGCGCCCCAGGGCCAGATCATGTCGGCGGGCAGCAGGCCCAGGCTTTTGCGGCGCAGGTTGACGGGGTGGTCCTTGAGCACCTCATAGCTGCGCAGCATGAGCGAGCGGATATCGTCGCACAGCTTGCGGGCCGCCGCGTCGTCCGTCTCCCGCACCATATGGGGCAGATGTGTGTCGATGGGCTGCTCCAGCACGTTGTGCGGCTCGGTCAGGCAGACGCTGGCCAGGTCTTTTGCGCCGGAGGTCATGACCCCCACGTGCCGGAAGGTGTCCGTCACCGTGATGGAAAGTCCGGCGTCCTTCATCAGCGCCGCAAAGCCGGGGTCGGCCAGCAGGTCGTTCATCAGGGTGGTGGCTTCCTCGCCGTGGATGTTGCCGCCGTTGTGGCTGTGAATCACCAGCCGCCCGTCTTCGCCGGGCAGCACGGCGCACAGGTTGACCCGGAAGCTGATGGTTCCATCGGGCAGGGACACGCCCATGCCGGCGGCTTCCAACACGCTGCGGCCCGTATAATAGGTCTGCGGTGCATAGCCGAAGATGCTCAAAATGGCGGTGTCGCTGCCTGCAGGCATGCCGTGGGGCACCGTGAGCGCGCGGCCGCAGAAGCAGCCCGCGCAGCGGTCGAAGGCGGGCAGGGCCAGCGCCTCCAGCGGGGTTTTGCCGGCGAGCTGGGGCAGGCGCGTGTCGGCCATGCCGTCGCCGATGACCAGTACATATTTCATCCTGAAAGCCTTCCTTCCCTGTCCCTGGCGAGTCGCGTCACTCGGCCCAGATGATGTCGTCGCGCAGGCGGTAGAGCGTCGCGCCGTATTTCTTGCGGCAGAACGCGTCCACAAACCAGTCGATTTCCTTCACCGCGTCGTACTGCACATAGCCGTAGCGCTCGCCGTTGCGCGTGGCGCCGCGCATGTTGCTGTCCGTCCAGGTGACGGTGTCGGTCTCCGGGTCGTAATCCTCAATGAAGATCAGGCTGTGCGCGCCCACGCCATAGTAGTAGTTCGCGGCCATCTGGAAGTAATCCCCACGCTGAACCTGCTTAAGAAAAGCGCGGGCATCCTCCCAGTTTTCCTCCTTGGTCTTGTCCGGGTCATAGCGGAAGCTGGCCGCCACATAGAAGGGGTTGCCCTCGGAGGCGGGCACGTCTTTCCATTCCACGCCGTAGACGTAGTCGGTGCACTCCTCGCGCGGCTTGTTGTCGGGGATGACCAGCGGGGTATCGGGATACTCCGCCATGCGGAAGCGGTCGCGGTTCTCCCGGAAGAGATAGACCGTGAAGTTTTTGCACACGTAAATATCGCCGCTGTAATGCGCGCGCTGGGGCTGGCCGCCGGCTTCGTCAAACTTTTCCTTCGCCAGGTCGATGATGCCGTCGATAAAGGCCTTGCGCGCGTCGCCCTGCCCCTCGGATTCGACGGTCTGAAGCTGCTCCTGCTCTCCGTCCTCCCCGATGATGGTGATGGATACGTCGGCCATGGCCGCAAGCGGCAGGCACAGGGCCAGCGCCAGAAGCGCGCACAGGGCGCGGCGGAAATGATGCTTCATGCGAATCGTCCTCCCACTCGGTTGCTGATGATACGTATGCATTGTACACAAAACCGAGGCAAAAGTAAACCGCTCAAAAAAGGAGTTGGGCGCGGCGGAACCGAATAAAGAATGCCATAGCAATACGAAAGAAGGTGGGGAAACACCATGTCCATCCGAAGAATGCTGATGCTGATTGCGGCCCTTGTGCTGATTCCCTCCATGGCGCTGGGTGCGGTGACGGAGGATGCGTTTGCACGGTGGTATGACCACATCGCCTATCTGACGGAGGAAGCAGGCATCCGGACGGTCGGCAGCATGGGGCATGACGTGGCCTATTACTATCTGCTGGAGGAATACGAGCGCATCGGCATGAGCTATGACGATGAGACCCTATGGAAAAGCGGATGCATCGCCAATGGCTATGACGCGTTCAACATCGTGGGGGTGAAGCCTGCGCTCAACGAGAACCCCCGGATTATCACCGTGTGCGCGCATTATGACAGCATTTCGCCCGGCGCGCGGGACAACGCCAGCGGCGTGGCCACGGTGCTGCTGGCGATGGAGTATTTCCAGCAGCTTGCGCCTTATCCGGATACGGAGCTGCGCTTCATCGCCTTCACGGGGGAGGAATCGGGTCACGAGGGCTCGCTGATGTATGTCGAAAATCTGACGCCGGACGAAAAGCAGCGCTCCCTGGCCACGTTTAACGTCGATATCCTGCTCGTGGACGCGGAGGACACGCAGGCGGCCTTTTCCTGCGATACACTGGGCATGCGCACGGAGGACGGCTACGTATCCGGCACGGAGGCCAGCCCCGCCGTGAACGCCGGCGCAAGGGCCATCCTTGCCGCCATGGAGGAGACGGGTCTCTTTGACGCCGGGGAGGAGGGCGTAACCTGGTGCGTGCCGCGCCACCTGGGCGCGAGCGACCATGAATCCTTCCATCTCTCCGGAATCGACGCGGTCAACGTCTGCTTCCGGGGCAATGTGGCCGAAGGCGGCAGCTGGCCAGGCGTCATGCACACCCCGGAGGACGTAATGGGGGATTTTGACCTGGAGCGGAGCCGGCAGGCGCTGGAGGTGCTGCTGACCGCCGTGGAAGGATTGGCCGCCGACCCTGACTATGGTGCGTAGCGGCGCTGTACGTTTCTGGTTTTTCGGTTGACTTTACCGGGATGAAGTCTATAATAGAAAATAACCGCGCCCCGTTTTTGAGGCGCCAGTACGCTGGATGGAGGAGGTCAGAGTATGGCGGTCGTTACCGTAAACGAAGATGTGTGCAAGGGCTGCGCCCTGTGTGTGGACGCGTGCCCCAAGCACATTATGGAGCTTGATACATCGCACCTGAACAAAAAGGGCTATCACCCCGCCCACTGCAAGGATCTTGACAGCTGCATCGGATGTGCGTTCTGCGCCACGATGTGTCCCGATGTGGCGATCACCGTGGAAAAATAGCGCAAGGAAGGAACGAATGGCCATGAAAAAGCTCTTGAAGGGCAACGAGGCGATTGCCGAGGCTGCCATCCAGGCCGGATGCCGCTTCTTTTTCGGCTATCCCATCACGCCCCAGAATCAGATTCCCGAATACATGTCCAAGCGCATGCCCCAGGTAGGCGGCTGCTTTTTGCAGGCCGAAAGCGAGGTCGCGGCCATCAACATGGTCTACGGTGCGGCCGGCGCGGGCGGGCGCGTGATGACCAGCTCCTCCTCGCCCGGAATCAGCCTCAAGCAGGAGGGCATCAGCTACATCGTGGGCGCCGAGCTGCCCTGCGTCATCGTCAACATGGTGCGCGGCGGCCCCGGCCTGGGCAGCATTCAGCCCGCGCAGAGCGACTACTATCAGGCCACGCGCGGCGGCGGCCATGGCGACTACCGCATGTGCGTGCTGGCGCCCAGCTCCGTGCAGGAGGCCGTGACGCTGACGCAGGAGGCGTTCGACATCGCCGACCGCTACCGCAATCCCGTCATGGTTCTGGGCGACGGCCTGATCGGCCAGATGATGGAACCCGTGGATATGGACGAGGCCAGCAACCGCAAGCCCGCCGCCGATCTCAAGCCCAAGACCTGGGCCGCGACCGGCCACGTGCCCACGGCGGACAGCCCCCGCGCCGTCATCAACTCCCTCTACATTGATCCCCAGGCCATGGAAACGCATTGCCAGCACCTGCAGGCCAAGTACGACGCCATTGAGGCCGCCGAATGCCGCTGGCAGGAAGAGCTGGTGGAGGATGCGGAGATCGTGCTCGTCGCCTACGGCACCACCAGCCGCATCGCACGCAGCGCCATGCGCAAGTGCCGCGAGCAGGGCGTGCGCGTGGGCCTGATCCGTCCCATTACCCTCTGGCCTTTCCCTGAAGCGGCCATCCGCGCGACTTTGTCCACCGCGAAAAAGTACCTCTGCGTGGAGATGAGCATGGGCCAGATGATCGACGACGTGCGCCTGGCCGTGAACGGCGAGCGGCCCGTCGAGTTCTACGGCCGCACCGGCGGCATGGTGCCCACCGTCAAGGAGCTGGTGGACCGCATCATGGGCATGGCAAAGCCCTGCGGCTTTGCCGGCCAGGTAGATCAGGCCATCGGCAGCATGGGCGAAAAGCTGGGCGAAATGGGCCGCAAGCTCGACGAGAAGCTCAGCAGCCCCGAATTCGTCGAAAAGACCGAGGCCCTCAAGAAGCAGGCCGCCGATGTGGCCGGCAAGGCGGCCGACGGGCTGGCCAAGGGCGCCACGCTCATGGCCGAGGGCATCGGCAAGGCGATTGACGCCATCAAAAAGAGCATCGACGGCGATCAGAACCCGAAGGGAGGCGACCGGTAATGGCCATCGTCTTTGAAAAGACCCGCATGCTCACCGACAAGCCGTTCCATTACTGTCCCGGCTGCACGCACGGCATCATCCACCGTCTGGTGGCGGAGGCCCTGGACGAGCTGGGCATCGGCGACAAGGCCGTGGGCGTCGCGCCCGTGGGCTGCGCGGTGTTTGCCTATGATTATTTCAACTGCGACATGATGGAAGCCGCGCACGGCCGTGCGCCCGCCGTGGCGACCGGCATCAAGCGCGTTTTGCCCGACCGGGCGGTGTTCACCTATCAGGGCGACGGCGACCTGGCTTCCATCGGCACGGCGGAGATCGTCCACGCGGCCACGCGCGGCGAGAAGATCACGGTCATCTTCGTCAACAATGCCATCTACGGCATGACCGGCGGCCAGATGGCTCCTACCACCCTGCCCGGGCAGGTGACCACCACCAGCCCCTACGGCCGTGACGTGAGCCACTGCGGCTACCCCGTGCGCGTCAGCGAGATGCTCTCCACCCTCAACGGGCCGGCCTACATCGAGCGCGTCAGCGTGCACGACGTGCCGCACATCAAGAAGGCCAAGGCGGCCATCAAAAAGGCGTTCCAGCTTCAGATGGAGGGAAAGGGCTTCACCTTGGTCGAGGTTCTCTCCACCTGCCCCACCAACTGGGGCAAGACGCCCAAGGAAGCCTTTGAGTGGCTGAAGAGCGACATGCTGCCCACCTATCCGCTGGGCGTATACAAGGATATCACCACGGAAGGGGGCCAGGCGTGATGGAAAAGCAATTTCTGATTGCCGGTTTCGGCGGACAGGGCGTGCTGCTCATCGGTCAGCTCATCGCCAAGGCGGCCATGCGTCAGGGCTATGAGGTCAGCTGGATGCCCAGCTACGGTCCCGAAATGCGCGGCGGCGAAGCCAACTGCGCCGTGGTTGTCAGCGACGAGCCCATCGGCAGCCCGCTGGTCAGCGAGCCGCCCGTGCTGGTGGCCATGAACAAGCCCAGTCTGATCAAGTTTATGCCCATGATGCCCGCGGGCGGCACGCTGCTCTACAACGCCTCTTTGATCGAGGGCGTGGAGCTGCGCACCGACGTGAAGGTTATTCCCGTCGCCTGCAACGAAGTGGCCGAACAGCTCGGCAACGGCCGTGTCAGCAACATGGTCATGCTTGGCGCCATCCAGGCCGCCACCGAAGTGGTCACGGACGAGAACCTCGTCGAAACCCTCCGCGAATGGCTGGGCGAAAAGAAAGCCCATCTGCTTGACGTCAACCTCAAAGCCATTGAAGCTGGCCGCACCAGGGGCTGACCAGGGGGTGACCCCCTGGACCCCCATCCGCGGAAGGCCGTGAGGGAGCAAACGGGCTCCCCGCGAGCGAAGGTGGAAAAGAATCGGCGTTTCTAAAAAACAGCATCAAAGGGCCCGGCAGTTTTGCCGGGCCTTTTACATACATTGTTTCTGGTTTTTTCAACCGCTATAGCTCATAGCGGTCCAGAATCAGCTGAGCCACCCTTGCGCGGGGGAGCCGCTGGTCCATGGCCTGCTTTTCGATGGCGCGGTGGGCCTCGGCCTCGCTCAGGTGTCTGTGCTCAATCAGCAGGCATTTGGCGCGATCCACCAGGCGGATCTCATCCAGCTTGCGGTGGAGCTGCTCGTTTTCATGCTTGAGCGTCACAAGGCGGCTATGCGTGGCGGCGGCCAGCTGCACCGATTGCTGCAATATCTGGGGGATCACCGGTTTGCCCACCACCAGCACGCCGGCTTCCGTGGCGGGCGTGTACACCATGCTCATCAGTTCGGTCCGCACCAGCAGCACCACGGCGCTCAAGGTGGTAGCCGTCAGCTCCATGGCCAGCTCCAGCCCGGTTTCATCGGGCAGAGGCGCGTTGATTACCACCAGCGGCCACGAATCCTGCGCGGCGATGCGCCTCGCTTCCCCCGCCGACGCGGCGCAATCCGCGTTCAGGAAACCGGCGGAGGCCAGCGCCCTTCGCAGCTTGTCCGCTCCCCGCGCCGTTACCAGCAGCGCGCGTTCCTGCGCCATATGCATTCCTCCCCGTTCAGTAGCGCAGAAGCTGTGCAAGGGTCAGGGCGGAGGCGTCGCTGCGGTGGCGCTCCATCAGCGATCTGGCGCGCGCGAAGAAGCAGGCCGGCGCGTCGCCGGGCAGAATGCGGCGCACGAAGGCGCTGCCGGCAGCCAGGTCCAGGGCTTCCTCCATGGAGGCGGGCAGGCGTTCTGCCTTGTCGGGCGGCACGCTGTAGGGCTCCAGCGAGGCGCCGTCAGCCATGCCCTCCAGCGCGGCTTCGATGAGCAGCGCAAAGCCGAGATAGGGATTCATCGTGGGGTCCGGGCTGCTCAGCTGCATGCGCGCAAAGCGGCTTTGCGGCAGGGGAATACGCAGCGCGCTGCGGTCCCGCTCCATCGACCAGCACACCCGGTCAAATGTGCCGGCCAGACGGTCATAGCTGTCGGGCAGGGGGTTGAGAAACAGCGTGATGTCCGCAAGTCGGCGCAGCACGCCCGCCATGGCGCTTTGCGCCATCGGGCCCAGGCAGCCGTTTTCCAGCCGGAACAGGTTGCGGCCATCCTGATAGAAGGCCAGCTTCACGTGCAGGCCGTTGCCTTCCTCGCCTGCCAGCGGGCGGGGCAGGAAGGTGGCGTGTACGCCGTAGCGCTGCGACACGGACCGGACCGCATGGAGAAATGCCACATAGTGGTCGGCGGCGGTGACGGGCTCGGCGCGGTGAAAATCGACCTCGTTTTGTCCGGGACCCCGCTCATGATGGCTGCTTTCCGGACGGATGTTCATCTGTTCCAGCGTCAGCACGATGTCGCGGCGGATATCCTCGCACCGGTCCATGGGCGCCACGTCCATATAGCCGCCGCGGTCATGCGGCTCCAGGGTAGGCCGGCCGTGGTCGTCCAGGTCAAGCAGGTAGAACTCGCAGTCCGTGCCGATGCGCACCTCCAGCCCCGCTTCCCTTGCGTGGCGTGCCGCCGTGCGCAGGAGGGCGCGGCTGTCCATCGGAAAGGGATCGCCCTGCGGCGTGAGCAGGTTGCACAACAGGCGGCACACGCGCCCGGACTGGGGTCGCCATGGCAGGATGCACAGCGTGTCCGGGTCCGGACGGAGCAGCAGGGTGCCGCCCGGCGCAGCAGCGCAGCCGGGGACGGCGGTGGCGTCGATAGCCACGCCGCTTTCCATTGCGGCGGCCAGCTGATCGGGCAAAATGGCGATGTTGCGAAGCTGACCGAACAGATCCGTAAAGGCCAGCCGGATAAACTTAACGTCATTGTCTTCAATGAAGGATAAAACCTCGTTGGCCAGCATGAAGGGGCCTCCTTTCACGGCTTTCGCGTCCGGATCATGATAGCGCGCATCGATTCCGGCCGGGGGCGTTGCGCCTCTGTGAAACCGGCAGGACCGGCGCAGACGGACGATTTCTGACGAGCTGAGGCAAGGATCAGCCGGCCGCGGCGCCGTGCTCCACGCCTTCCGAGCGGTGGAAGCGGCGCACCAGCGCGCCCAAGCCGATCTGAATCAACGGCGCCAGCACGGCTGCCGACGCCAGCACCCACCACTGGCCTCCGGAAACGGGCGACAGGTAGAACACCTCAGGCAGCAGCAGCACCGCGCCCGCAAAGAGCGCCGCCATCACCGCCACCAGTCCGGCGCGCAGCGGGTTGAGGGGCAGGCAGGTCAGGAACAGCACCACCAGCCCGGAATAGCCGGCGATCAAAGTGCTGAGCGTGCTGACCACATCCTGGGAAAAGCCGAGCCTGTCGGACAGGGCCATCAGGGGGATGATGAGCGCTGCCGTGCACACGCCGCCGGGCAGGGCGCGCATGATCACGTTGCGCAGGAAGCTGCCGCTCACCCGGTCCCGGCTGGGCTGCAGCGCCAGCACAAAGGAGGGCAGGCCGATGGTGAGGGAACTGACCAGCGTAAGCTGGATGGGGGCAAAGGGATAGGCGAAGGGAAAGACCAGCAGCACCACCGAGAGCAGGAGGCTGAAGATGTTCTTGACCAGAAACAGCGACGCGGCGCGCGTGATGTTGTTGATGACGCGGCGGCCCTCCAGCACGATGCGCGGCATCACGTCAAAGTCCGCGTCCAGCAGCGTGATCTGCGCCACGCGGCAGGCGGCGTCGCTGCCGCCGGCCATGGCGATGGAGCAGTCCGCCGCCTTGAGGGCGGGAATGTCATTCACGCCGTCGCCCACCATGGCCACGCCGTGGCCGTCCTTTCGCAGCGCCTCGATCAGGCCCTGCTTGTCCTGCGGGGATACGCGTCCAAAGACGGTGTAGCCGCGGGCCAGAGCGGCGTAATCCTTTTCTCCGGAGATGGAGGAAAGGTCCACCATGCGCTCCGCGCCGGGCACGCCGGCGGCCGCGGCGACATGGGACACGGTAAGCGGGCTGTCGCCCGAAATGACCTTGAGCATGACGCCCTGCTCGCCAAAATAACGCACGGTTTCCTGCACGTTGGGACGCAGCGCGTCACGAAGGCAGACGAGCGCCAGCGGGGCGAGCCCCTCCGGCAGGGTTTCCCCCGACAGGGTGGCGGAGGAGCGCATCAGCGCCAGCACGCGGAACCCTTCGGCGGCCAGCGCCTGCGCCTGCCGGAGCGCTTCTCCTTCCAGCAGGCGCTCCGGCGCGCCCAGCACCACACTGCCCAGGCCCTCGGCCTGTGCCGCGGACCATTTGCGCTCGCTGGAGAAAGGCACCGACTGTACGATCGCCGCCCCGTCCGCGGCGGAAAACGCCTGCGACAGCGCGCGCACGGTGGGGGTTGCGTCGGGCGTGGCCCGAAGCAGCGCCGCCATGCATGCGCCGATCTCCTCCGACGAGGCTTCCCCCAGGGGCAAAGTCCGGTCGAGAATCATCTCGCCGCTGGTGAGGGTGCCGGTTTTATCCATGCACACCACATCGGTGCGGGCCAGGGTTTCGATGCCGAACAGCTCATTGACCAGCGCGTTGCGCCGGCCCAGCGCCACCACGCCCGCCGCCAGCGAAACCGAGGTGAGCAAGATCAGCCCTTCGGGAATCATGCCCAGCACCGAGGCGACCGTGCCGGTGACGGCATCCTGAAGGCCCAGCTCCACGGAGGCATACTGCCGGGAAAACATGGCGACGCCGATGGGCAGGATGATGGCGGACACCCAGCGGATGATACGGCGCATATCGCGCATCAGCTCGCTTTGAGCGCGCTTGACTCGCCGGGCCGAAAGCTGGAGCTGCCCGGCATAGCTGTCCGCGCCCACGGCGGTGAGGCGCGCGGCCACGCTGCCGCTGACCAGAAAGCTGCCGGAATACAGCGCGTCGTCCGCCGCCTTGGAGACAGGCACACTTTCGCCGGTGAGCAGGGATTCGTCCGCTTCGGCCGTGCCGGACAGCACCCTGGCGTCGGCGGGGACCTGGTCGCCGCGGGAGAGCAGCACCACATCGTCCAGCACCAGATCATGCGGGGACAGGAGGCATTCCGCGCCGTCCCGCATCACGCGCACCTGCCCCTCGCTGAGCAGCTTGAGGCGGTCGTGGGTGCGTTTGGCGCGCAGTTCCTGGATGGTGCCGATCAGCGTGTTGGACAGCACCACGCCCAGAAACAGCATGTCGCGGTGGCTGCCCACCCACAAAAGCAGCCCGGCCAGGCAAAGGTTGAGCAGGTTGAAAAGGGTCAGGACATTGCGCCGCAGAATATCGGCCAGGCCGCCCTCGGCCCGGCGGGGCATGGTGTTGGTACGGCCCTGTTCCCGGCGGGCACGCACCTGTTCTTGCGTAAGTCCGTACAGGGGGGCGTCATTGGTATGCATGCGACAACTCCCTCGCCGCGCGCGCAGCGCGGCCGTCGATGTAGCCCGTCCGGCCCAAAAGAGCGGAGCGGACGGCCGGCTTCTATTATACCATGGCCAAGCCTGTCAGGAAAGCCTTGACACCCATGCGCCGGATGTGTACGATATTTGGTGCGATCAATCCGAACACTGGTAAGAAAGGCTGTGGATGGATATGCTGCATTTTGAATGCGATTACGCCTGCGGCGCGGCGCGGCCCGTGCTGGACGCTTTGGTCAGGACCAACGGGGAGCAGACCTCCGGCTACGGCGAGGACCCGCATTGCGAGCGGGCGCGTGCACTGATCCGCGAGCAGTGCCGTCGGGCGGATGCGGCGGTCCATTTTGTTACGGGCGGCACGCAGGCCAACCTGACGGTGATCGCCGCGGCGCTTCGGCCGTTTGAGGGCGTGCTGTGCGCGGATACGGGCCATATCAACGTGCACGAGACCGGCGCCGTGGAGGCCACGGGGCACAAGGTGCTGCCGCTGCCGGGCCGCGAGGGCAAAATCACCGCCGCGCAGGTGCGCGCCGCGGTGGAGGCCCAGCGCGCCGACGCCTCGTTCGAGCATCTGGTGCGCCCCGCGCTGGTCTACATCAGCCATCCCACGGAGCTGGGCACCCTTTATACCCGGCAGGAGCTGCAGGACCTTTCGGACACCTGCCGCGCGCTGGGCATCCGCCTGTTCCTGGACGGCGCGCGCCTGGGCTACGGGCTGGCCGCCCAGCCGGATGTGGACCTGCCCTTCCTGGCGCAGGTGTGCGACGCCTTCACCATCGGCGGCACCAAGGTAGGCCTGCTTTTCGGCGAAGCCATCGTCCTGACCGACGAGGGCATCAACGATTGCTTCCGCTATCACATCAAGCAGCGCGGCGGCATGCTGGCCAAGGGACGCCTGCTGGGCGTGCAGTTTGAGGCGATGCTGGAAAACGGCGATTATACCCGCCTGGCTGCGCGGGCCAACGATATGGCTCAGGAGCTCAAGCGGGCCTTTGTGCGCCATGGCTGCCCCCTGCTGTGCGATACCGCTGCCAACCAGATTTTCCCCATTCTGCCCGATGAGGCGGCGCGGCGCCTGTCCGCGGGGTACGCGTTCTCCTTCTGGGAGCGGGTGGATGACACGCATCAGGCCGTGCGTTTCTGCACCAACGTGACCACGGACCGCGCCGACGTGGACGCGCTTTTGCACGATATCGACCGGATTTTCGACGGCATGTAAAGCAAATGGCACAGAAACGTTACGCCGTTAAAAAATGAGTGATAAAAAGTAAGAAAAAAGCGTTGACAGCGTAATAAAATTGTAATATTATAAGCATGATACAAGGGGCTACATCCGTTTGGATGAAGGCAGGAATGAACCGGCCAAGGCCGTAAGGAACACGGAGGTTTCACCATGAGGAACGACCATCAAACAGTAAGGACATCCGCCGCGGCGCCACGCCCGTTGCTGGCGCTTGTATTGGCAGTGTGTCTGCTTGTTTCTGCGCTTCCCACGGCATGGGCCTCCTCCGTAGGCTCCAGCCCCTCCAGCCTGTCGCGCAGCACCTCGCCCACGTATGTGAAGCTGTCGCGGGCTGTGCTGATTTTCCAGGGCGACATCTATGGAAACGGCGTGTCCCTGACGCTGCCGGCGGGTACGGTATTCCAGCTGTATTCGGAGAATTACTATACCGCTTCCGACGGGCTGCAGTATTATAGCCTGTATTACCTCAACACGCGCTACAACGTGCTGCGTACCGATATCCAGAACGATATCATGACCGCTGCCGAGACGGAAACCTACATCACCGGCACCCTCTGGAAGCAGACCACCTACAGCACGCTGCGCGAGCGGGACGGCCTGGTGGGCGATATCCGCGTGCATGCGGTGCAGCTGGCGCTGAGCCGGCTGGGCTATTACACCGGCGCGATCGACGGCGACTATGGCGAAAAGACCAATGCGGCCATGAAGGAATTCCAGCGCAAGAACGGCCTGGACCCGGACGGCTCCGCGGGTCCCCTGAGCCAGCCGGTGCTCTTCGCGCTCGCCTCGGGCAGCGCGGTGCCGGGCACGGGCGGCTCCACAAGCGGCGGCAGCTCCAGCAGCGGCTCGTCCGGCTCCAGCAGCGGCAGCTCCACCACCACGGGGAGCACGGCGCCCTCCAGCGGCACGCTGAAGACCACGGCCAGCGTCAACCTGCGCAAGAGCGCTTCCACCTCTTCGGTCAGGCTGGCGGTGGTGCCCAAGGGTGTCAACCTCAGCTATACCGAAACCTATGTCAGAAGCGGCGTCACCTGGTTCAAGGTGCGCTATAACAGCCTGACCGGCTGGCTGATGGGAACCTTCGTCAGCGCGGCCGGCAACGCCTCCAGCCCCGCCATCGGCACGGTGACCATCACCATGCCCGGTACCCGCGTCCGCGATGCCGCCGACGGCAACAAGACCGGTACCGTGCTGGCCAAGGGCACCGTGGTGGACCTGCTGGCCCAGCCCACGTCGGCAGGCGGCTATACGTGGTATAACATCCGCACCTCCAGCGGTCTGGTGGGCTTCGTCCGCGGGGACTGCGCGTCCGCCAGCATCGGCGGCGGCTCCGGCAGCGGGTCGGGCGGCAGCTCCGGCGTGGTGCCCAGCTCGGACAAGACGTTTGTGCGCCTGCCGTCCAATACGTTGCTGTTCACCACCGAGACCATGCCCTCTTCCGGCGGCGTCACGGTGGCGGCGGGCACGGTGCTGCAGATGGTCAACACCACCACCTATAATGTGGGCGGCGTCGAATACTGCACCCTCTACTACAACAACCAGCGCTACAACGCCGTTTACAGCGACGTAAAGAGCGGCATTCTCACCAGCGACCAGCTGGCCGCCTATGTTAAGACCCTCTGGGCCAATCCGCTGGGTTCCTCGCTCAAGCGCGAGCTGGGACTCGTGGGTGATGTGCGCGTCTATGCGCTGCAGGTGGCCCTCAGCTCTTTGGGGTACTACACCGGCAATCTGGACGGCACCTATGGTTCCGGCACGGAAAGCGCGGTGCGCAACTACCAGCGCAAGGCCAAAATCAGCGTGGATGGCGACTGCGGCACCGAAACCTGGTCCGTGCTGACGGCACAGGTGCTGGGCAGCGGCAGCTCGGGCGGGTCCGGCGACAGCGGTTCCAGCGGCGGCGGCTCCATCACCGTGACGGACTTCGGCACGGTCAACAAGGTGGTCAAGGCCAGCTGGGATTGGGATAACGCCGGCATCGACCTCTTCCCCAAGGGCAGCTACGCCACCGTGATGGACGTGGCCACCGGCAAGGTGTTCCGCATCTACCGCTGGTCCGGCTCCAGGCATGCGGACTGCGTGCCCGCCACCGCGGCCGACACCAAGGTGATGTGCGATATCGTCGGCTTCCCCTACAACAGCAACCATCCCAACAGCAGCCAGCTGGCCCAGATCAAGGCCGACGGCGACAGCGACGTGGTGAACTACACCTGGCCGGACTTCAAAAACAAGTTCGGCGGGGCCACCAACATCGGAAGCGCCTGGGACCGCCGCGCGGCGCTGCTCAACGTCAACGGCACCGTGTACCCGGTCAGCATCTATGGCTTCCCGCACGGCTTCAACGGCACGGACAGCTTCTCGCAGTCCCGCTTCTCCAACGGGCAGTACTTCTACGCCGTCAACAACTACTACGGCATGATGTGCGTGCACTTCGTAGGCAGCACCACGCACGGCGGCACCTCGCCCGATTCCAAGCACCAGGCGGCCATCAATACGGCGTACGATTACGCCAAGAAGCTCTGGCCCACGCTGGTCAAGTAATCCGGAAAACGAACCGCTCCCTGCGGCCTTGCCGCGGGGGGCGGTTTTTTGTTGCGCTCCGTCTGCATATGCTGATTCCGAAAGCACTTTGATAAGGAGGCGTCCCATGCAAGCCATTCACTATTTTCCCGGCGGTAACACGGCCGAGGGCTTTTGCAGCCATTTCGAGGACATCTTACCCGCACCCGCGCGTCGGCGCATGTTCTACCTCAAGGGCGGGCCGGGCGTGGGCAAGAGCACGCTGATGCGCCGCGTGGGCGAGGCGGCGGAGAAGGTGGGGCTGGAGGTGGAGTACTTCCACTGCTCGTCCGACCCGGACAGCCTGGACGCCGTATGCCTGCCACAGAAGGGCGCGGCGCTGATGGACGGCACCGCGCCGCATGTCTACGACCCCGTGGCTCCGGGGGCTCGGGATACCCTTGTCAGCCTGGGGGATTTTCTGGATGAAGCCGCGCTCCGTTCCCATACGGACGAGATCCTGCGCCTGCAGGCGGCCATCTCCGGGCGTTTCCGGCGCTGCCACTGTTACCTGGGCGGCGCCAGGAAGGTCTGGGAGGCCGCCTGTCCGGGCCGGGAGGACCGGCGCAGGGCATGCGAGCTGGCTGCGGAATGGGCGGACAGCCTGCCGCTCAGAGGCGGCGCAGGGAGCCTGCGCAGGCTGTTCGGCGCGGCCTATACGCCCAGGGGATACGTGGACCTGGTGCCCCGTATGGAGCTGAAGCGGCGGTTGACGGTGGACTGTCCCTTTGGGCTGGATGCGGATGCCCTCATGACGGAGGCGGCGCGGCAGGCTGCCGCGCGCGGGCTGCATGTGATAGCGCTGATGGACCCGCTCTGCCCCGGACGGATCAGCCATGTCGTCATCCCAGCGCATGGCATCGGTCTCCTCTCGGGTCGCCGGGGACCTTCGGACCCGGGCGAATGGCTGGATGCGGAGGGACTGTTCGATATGGAGGCGGGCGCGGAAAAGGAGCAGAGCTTTGACCGCAACGCCTATGAGCTGCTGATCCAGCGCGCCACGGAACAGCTCTCCGCTGCCAAGAAGCTGCATGACGAGCTGGAGAGCCATTACGTGGGCCATATGGACTTTTTGAAATGGCGGACGGTGCTGGACCGCATTCTCGCGGAGCTGGAACTGGCCTAGGAGCGGTCAGTCGCGCTCGTAGACGGTGCAGATGGGAATGCTGTAGCTGTCCAGCGTGAAGAGCACGTGGTAGCCCTCCGGCGGGTCCACCTCGTAGATGACGGCATAGGTCGTGTTGGAAAACAGGTAGGGTGCGTCCGGGTCGGCGCTCACCTCCAGCGCCTCCCGCTCCCCGGCGGAGAGCGTGGCGTAGGAGCGATCCAGTCCGAGCTGGCTCATGTCGTCCCGCGCGCCAATCTGCAGGGGAAGCGATTCGTCGCGGGGCTCCTTCAGCAGCCGCTGCATCGCGTTGCGGGTGCTGACCACCCAGTAGTCCAGCTCCATCTGCGTTTCCGCGTTCTTGTGGCCCAGCCGGTTGTAGTAGGCGTACTGATAGGGATGGTTCTTGGCGATATCCGAAGCCGTCCACGCGAAGAACAGGCACAGGCCCGCCGCAAAGACGCGGTGCATGCCATATTCGCCCGTATGCCTGCGCAGAAAGCCGATGCACGCCGACAGCCCGCGCGCACCCAGCAGCACCACGCCCGCGTACACGAAGTAGAAATGCCGCCAGCCGTTGTATACCAGCGGGCGGGTCAGCACCGCGAACAGGAGCGGCACAAACCAGCACAGGCTGGCGGCGGCCAGGGCCAAGGTGACGGGATCGCGCAGGGCGGCGGCGCGCTGCTGCCACACGCGCCGGAGCACGCTGAGCTGCCCCACCGCCGCCAGCGGCGTTACGTACAGAGGCAGCGTGACCAGCATCATCCATACCAGGTAGTAGCGCGGCAGGGGGTTGACCGCGTGCTCAAAGCGCATGCCTCGGAACAGCACCACCCCCGGCCAGCGCGTGAAGCCGGAGGCGTTGGCCAGAAGATAGCGAAGGTATTCCAGCGGGCCGCTCCATAGCGCGGGCGTCAGCAGGGCGTAAAATCCCGCGAACAGCGCCACGGTTGCGGCGGCAATACCCGCCGTGCGGCGGTTCCAGCGCCGCTGCGCCGTCACCAGCACCACCGCGCACAGGCCCGTCAGCCCCCATACAAAGAAGCCCACGACCTTGGTATTGGCGGCCATGGCGCCCGCCAGGGAAAACAGCGCGCCGCGCAGGAAGCCCGGCTGCTTGAGAAAGCGCAGGCCAAGCCACAGTGTACACAAAAACAGCGTCATGAGCACCATGTCCTTGCTGTTGTAGTGCCCCTCGGCAAAAAAGCGCGGACACAGGTAGAGCAGCAGCATGCCGCCGCAGGAAACCGGACGGCTCAGCTTTGCCTCGCGGCAGAAGCCATACACGGCGGCCACGCCCAGCATGAACCATAGCCACGTATAGGCGTGCCACCATACCATGACCCGGTCAGGCTGCTCATCCCGAAGCGGCAGCAGCGCGGCGGCCAGATAGTAGGCGCACTGGCCATGGTCCCGCTCGATGCTCTGCGAAATCGGCGTGACGCCCCGCGACAGATACCACCGGGCGGGCGCGCTGTCCTCCCCGAAGAGGCGCAGGGCGTATTCCAGCATGTTCTCCTCCAGGATGACCTGTTCGGTGGTTTCGTCACAGGGCAGCCCGTAGTCCGTGCCGGCGGATAGGCCCACCAGGGCAAGGATGGCAAAGAACAACGCTACAAAGGCGAATTTGACGCGCTCAAGGGTCATGGCTGGACAGCCTCCTTTGCGGTGCGTTCGTAGAGGGTCATGATGGGCTGACCGTAGGCGGAAAGGGTGACGCATTCGGTCATGTCCGCCTCCGGGGAAAAGCCGCTGAAACAGGCATAGGTGGGGTTGGAGAGCACAAAGCGCGCCCCGCCGCCCTCCGGCAGGCAGACGAAGCGGCCCGCCAGCTCATCCGGAAGGGCGGCCAGCGCACGCTGCAGGGCGTACTCGCTCCACAGATCGGCGGGTTCTACGGCCAGCTCGCCTTCATAGATCCCGGCCAGGCGGACAAGCGCGTCCCGAGCGCTTACGTTCCAGTAGTCCAGCTCGTTGTAATCCGTGCCGCGCAGCTGCACCAGCGGCTGATAGTAGGCGTACTGGCAGGGGTGCTGCGCAGCAATCCCCACGCCGGTGAAGGCCATGCACAGCCCCAGTAGCGCGGCAAAGACCCGCCGCCTTGCGCCGCGCATATGCGTCCACAGTTCCCGCGCGCCCAGCACGGCCAGCGCCAGCATCGGTCCGTACAGGAAGTAGAAGTGGCGCCAGCCGTTGTATACGCGCGTGCGGGTAAGCACGGCAAAGGCCAGCGGAAGCAGCCATAAAAGGACCGTCAGCAGCGGAACCAGGCCCGACGCGTCGCACGCGCGCAGGCGGCGCACGCCGGTCCACAACGCCAGTGCCGTGCCTGCCGCGCACAGCATAAGCACCCACAGCGACGTGGTCGCCAGCATCATGTAGGGCAGGTAGTACCAGGGCAGAGGCTGCGACGTGGTATCGAACACGCTGCCGCGAAACAGCACATACCCGTTCCAGCGCTGAAAAGCCATCGCATTGGAGACGAGATAGCCGAAAAACGCCGCCGGGTCGGCCCACAGCGCGGGCGTAAGCAGCGCGTACAAACCCGCGAAGGAAAGGACCGTCACCCCGGCCACGGCCCAGACGCGCGGGATCATGCGGTGTTCCATCAGCAGGCGGACAAGCACATACAGCGCGCACAGGCCCCACAGCGCCAGCCCCGCCACCTTCGTGTTGGCCGCCAGCGCGCCGAAGAGCGCGAAGCACAAGCCGCGCGCAAAGCCCGGCCTTCGCGCCAGCGCCAGCGCCTGCCACAGGGCGCACAGCGCCAGCGAAAACAGCGCGATGTCCTTGTTGTTAAAATGCCCGTGGGCAAAGAACTGCGGCGAGAGGAGCAGGCAGACCGGTCCCAGCAGCGCCCAGCCCCGTGAAAGTCCCATCTGCCGCAGCGCGGCGTAGAGCGCAAACCCGCCCAGCGTGAACAAGCTCCAGCAGGCCATGTGCCACAGCGCGCTGCGCTGCGCGCCCGTGAGGGAGAGGTCCAGCGCCACCCATGCAAAGGGATAGAAGGCGGCCGTGCCGTGGTCCTGCTCGATGCTCTGCGAGATAGGCCGCAGCGTTTCGATGGCGAGCGGCCCCTGCGTGGCGGCCAGCGCCTCAAAGCGGCTTTCGTCCAGCCCCAGCGCGCGGGCATACTCCCACAGGTTCATGCGCAGGATGTCGATTTCCGTCTGCTCGTCCCAGGCGGGACCATAGTCGCCGGCGGTCAGAAGCCCCAGCGCCAGAAAGGCGGCAAAAAAGACGCATACCGCCCACCGGGGCAAAGCCTTGTTCATCAAAACACCTCATTTGCAGCGGGAAAGCCCCTCTCCCGATTATACCGCAGAACGTTCGCCTTGGGAAGATGGGAAAAGCCCGCGCGCAGGTGCGCGCGGGCTTGTGTTGTCTGAGGGAGGGTCAGATTTCCTCGTCGCCGCCATCCGAGCCGTCCACCACGGTTTCGGTCTCGTCCGTCATCTTGGCGACGGCCTCCTCAAAGGCGGCTTCGTCGGCCTCGTCGGGCTCCTCCTGCTCGGCGCGGGCCACGCCCACGATCCGGGCGCCCTCGCTCAGGCGCATGAGGCGCACGCCCTGAGTGTTTCGGCCGCTTTCTCGGATATCGCTGACGGCCATGCGGATGATGGTGCCGTCGTCGGTGATGAGCATGATGTCCTCGTTCACGTCCACGGCCAGCTGCGCGGCCAGCTCGCCCGTCTTTTCGGTGAGCGCCATGGCGCGGATGCCCATGCCGTTGCGGCCTTGCTCGCGGTACTGGTCGGGGTCAGTGCGCTTGCCGTAGCCGCCCGTGGTGATGGCCAGAATCTGCTGGCCGTCGGTCAGGCGGCTCATGTCGATCAGCTCGTCGCCCGGCTGCAGCTTCATGGCATGCACGCCCATGCCGGTGCGGCCGATCACGCGGATGCTGCTTTCGTGGATGCGAAGCGCCCGGCCCTGACGGCTGCCGATGATCAGGCTCATGTCGCCGTCGGTCAGCTCCACGGCGCACAGCTCGTCGTCGTCGCGCAGGGTGATGGCGATCAGGCCCGCCTTGCGCAGGTTGGCAAACTCGCTGTAGGGGGTGCGCTTGATCATGCCGTTCTTGGTCATCATGACCAGGTAGTGCTCCTCCAGCCCGCGCGGGACGGGGATCATGGCGGTGACCTTTTCGTCGCCCGCGATCTGCAGGAGGTTGACGATGGCCATGCCGCGCGCGGTGCGTCCCGCTTCGGGGATCTGGTAGCACTTGAGGTTGTAGACGCGGCCGCGGTTGGTGAAGAACATGATCTCCTCGTGGGTGTTGACGATGATGAGGCGCTCGGCAAAGTCCTCCTCGCGGGTGGCCATGCCGCTGACGCCCTTGCCGCCGCGGTGCTGCGCGCGGTAGGTGCTCTTGGGCAGGCGCTTGACATAGCCGAAGTGCGTCATGGTCACCACCATGTCGTCGGACTGGATGAGGTCCTCGATGTCGATTTCGCCCTCCATCACGGTCAGCTCCGTGCGGCGCTCGTCGGCAAACTTGTCGCGGATGTCGGCCATCTCCTGCTTGATCACGCCCATGAGCAGGCTTTCGTCGGCCAGCAGGCTCTTGTAATAGGCGATGTTCTTTTCCAGCTCGTCGTATTCGGCCTGCAGCTTGTCGCGCTCCAGGCCGGTCAGGCGGGCCAGGCGCATGTCCAGAATGGCCTGCGCCTGTTTGTCGGAGAAGGCGAAGCGCTCCATGAGGGCGGTGCGGGCGGCGGAGGTGTCGCTGCTGCCCCGGATGATGGAGACGATCTCGTCGATGTGGTCCAGCGCCTTGAGCAGGCCCTCCAAGATGTGCGCGCGCGCCTCGGCCTTGTCCAGATCGTATTTGGTGCGGCGGGTGACGACGTCCTTCTGGTGGGCGATGTAGTGATAGAGCATCTCCCGCAGGGAGAGGACCTTGGGCTCGCCGTTCACCAGGGCGAGCATGTTGGCGCCGAAGGTCTCCTGCATGGAGGTGTGCTTGTAGAGGTAGTTGAGCACTACGGTGGGATGCACGTCGCGCTTAAGCTCGATGACGATGCGCATGCCGTTTCGGTCGCTCTCGTCACGGATGTCGGAGATGCCGTCCAGGCGCTTCTCGTGCACCAGCTCGGCGATCTTCTCCACTAGCTTGGCCTTGTTGACCATGTAGGGGATTTCCGTGACCACGATGCGGCTGCGGTTTTGGCTCATGGTCTCGATTTCGGTTTTCGCGCGCACCAGAATGCGGCCGCGGCCCGTGTGATAGGCCGCGCGGATGCCGCTCTGGCCCAGGATGATGCCGCCGGTGGGGAAGTCCGGCCCCTTGATGAACTGCATCAGGTCCTCGGTGGTGCAGTCGGGATGGTCGATCATGTGGATGCAGCCATCCACCACCTCGCGCAGGTTGTGCGGGGGGATGTTGGTGGCCATGCCCACGGCGATGCCATTGGAGCCGTTGACCAGCAGGTTGGGGTAACGGCTGGGCATGACGGTGGGCTGGAGGAGCGTTTCATCGAAGTTGGGGTAGAAGTCCACGGTGTCTTTGTCGATCTCGCCGATCAGGTGCAGCGTGAGCTTGCTCATGCGCGCCTCGGTGTAACGCATGGCGGCCGCGCCGTCGCCGTCGACGGAGCCGAAGTTGCCCTGGCCCTCCACGAGGGGGTAGCGGATGTTGAAGTCCTGCGCCAGGCGCACCATGGCGTCGTAGACGGAGCTGTCGCCGTGGGGATGGTATTTGCCCAGCACGTCGCCCACGATGCGGGCGCTCTTGCGAAACGGCTTGTCGGGCGTCATGCCCAGTTCGTTCATGGCGTACAGGATGCGCCGGTGCACGGGCTTGAGGCCGTCGCGCACATCCGGCAGGGCGCGGTTGATGATGACCGCCATCGCGTAGCTGATGAACGATTTTTTCATCTCGTGCTCAAGGTCGATGGGGATGAGCTTGTCGTTGATGGTGGAAGCCATGAGGGTGGATCACTCCTTACTGCTGATGGAAAAAGAGGAAGCGTCAGATGTCCAGGTCGGTGACCAGCTTGGCGTTTTCCTCGATAAACTCCTTGCGGGGCTCCACCTTGTCGCCCATCAGGAGGCTCATGATCTCGTCGGCGGCCATGGCGTCCTCCACGGACACCTGCATCATGGTGCGGGTTTCGGGGTTCATGGTGGTCTGCCAGAGCTGCTCGCTGCTCATCTCGCCCAGACCTTTGTAGCGCCGGATCTCCGGCTTGGGATCGCGGCCGATTTCCTGAAGCAGCTTTTCCAGCTCGTTGTCGTCGTAGACGTAGTATTCCTTCTTGCCTTTCGTCACCTTGTAGAGCGGCGGCATGGCGATGTACACATAGCCCTTTTCAATGAGGGGCCGCATGTAGCGGTAGAAGAAGGTCAGCATCAGAATGCGGATATGCGCGCCGTCCACGTCCGCATCCGTCATGCACACGATGCGATGATAGCGCAGCTTTTCGATGTTGAACTCGTCCCCGTAGCCGCAGCCGAAGGCGGTGATCATGGCCTTGATCTCGTTGTTGGACAGCGCGCGGTCGATGCGTACCTTCTCGACGTTGAGGATCTTGCCGCGAAGGGGCAAGATGGCCTGGAAGAAGCGGTCGCGGCCCGTCTTGGCGCTGCCGCCGGCGCTGTCGCCCTCCACGAGGAAAATCTCGCACTTCTCCGGGTCGCGCTCGGTGCAGTCGGCCAGCTTGCCCGGCAGGCTGGCGCTTTCCAGCACGGTCTTGCGGCGGGTAAGTTCCCGCGCCTTGCGCGCGGCCTCGCGGGCGCGCGCTGCGCCCACGCAGCGGTCCAGAATGATGCGCGCGATGGCCGGGTTCTCGCCCAGGAACGTGGAAAGCCGGTCGTACACCAGCCCGTCCACGATGCCGCGCACCTCGCTGTTGCCCAGCTTGGACTTGGTCTGGCCCTCAAACTGCGGCTCCACGAGCTTGACGCTGATGACGGCGGCCAGGCTCTCGCGCACGTCCTCGCTCTTGAGGTTGGTATCGGAGGCCTTGAGGAAGCCGAACTGACGGCCGTATTCGTTGATGCTGCGGGTGAGCGCGGAGGAGAAGCCGGTCAGGTGCGTGCCGCCCTCCGGGGTATGGATGTTGTTGGCGAAGGTGTAGATGTTCTCCTGATAGGTGTCGTTGTACTGGAGCGCAACCTCCACCGTGGTCCCCTTGATGACGCCCTCCATGTAGATGGGGTCGGGAAAGAGGACCTCCTTGTTCTTGTTGAGGTAGCGCACGAACTCGATGATGCCGCCCTCGTAGTGGTACACGCGCTCAATGGCGGGCTCCACGCGCTCGTCGGTCAAAGTGATGCGCACGCCCTTGTTGAGGAACGCCATCTCGCGCAGGCGGGCCTTGAGGATATTGAACTGGAAATCGCCCGTCTCAAACACGCCGTCGGGGTTGTCCTCGCCGCGGGCGTCGGGCCAGAACTGCACGGTGGTGCCGGTGCGGTCGGTCGTGCCGATCACCTTGAGGTCATAGAGCACCTTGCCGCGCGCGTATTCCTGCTGGTAGACGTTGCCGTCCTGATAGACGGTCACCTTCATGCGGCGGCTGAGGGCGTTGACCACGCTGGCGCCCACGCCATGCAGGCCACCGGATACCTTGTAGCCCTCGCCGCCGAACTTGCCGCCCGCGTGCAGCACCGTCAGGCAGACCTCCACCGCGGGGCGGCCCAGCTTGGGATGGATGCCCACGGGGAAGCCGCGGCCGTTGTCGCGCACTTCGCAGCTGCCGTCCTTGTGCAAAAAGACGTTGATATCGGTACAGTAGCCTGCCAGCGCCTCGTCGATGGCGTTGTCCACGATTTCATACACGCAGTGATGCAGGCCGCGAAAATCCGTGGAGCCAATGTACATGCCGGGACGCTTGCGCACGGCCTCCAGCCCTTCGAGCACCTGGATCTGCGTCTCGTCATACGCATTTTTATCCACGGCGGTCGCGCTGGTCGCGGAGGCGTGCGGCTCGGTCTGATCGTTGGGCAGATCGGTATCGCCCGGCTGGTTGTAATTGATTTCCGGAGTCTGATCAGTCACCAAATTCCACTCCCTTTGGCGCATGCCGCGCCGGATGCTTCCGCCATGGCGGACATGGAAAACCGCCTCGCGCCCGCCCAGAGCATGAGGCGATTTCCATACCTGTATTATACCATTTTTTTTGCCATATGAAAAGGGGCCGCTTCCTTAATATATAAAAGAAAAGGCGCTTCCCGTCCCTTTTGGGACAGGAAGCGCGGAAAAGTTTACTTTTTCTGCGTGTTTTTGCGCAGGCTGGAGAGGGTCTTGCTGCCGGCCATGCCGTCGGCATGCAGCCCCTTCTGGTACTGGTACTTCTTGACCGCCTCATAGGTCAGGTCCCCGTATACGCCGTCGATGGCGCCCTTGTAGCAGCCGACCTTCTTGAGCATCTGCTGCAGGGACTTGACCTTGCTGCCTTCACAGCCGTAGTACAGGGTGTTGGGGTTGTTGGGCTTGGAGGTGTCGATGCGCTCGCGGTCACGGGTGCCGTTGATGGCGCTGGTACCCTCGTAAAGCGCGGTGAGGGTGCGGTCGCCGGGCTTGCCGTCCACCGTGATGCCGATGGCCTCCTGGAATTTGCGCACGGCGCGCCGCGTTTCAGGGCCGAACTTGCCGTCCACCTTGCCCTTGTAGTACCCCTTGCTTTTGAGCTTGGACTGCATATCGCGCACATCCTGGCTTTCCTCGCCATAGGGGATGGTGTTATAGGCCAGCGCGGTCGCTACCACCGACAGGCAAAGAATCAGCGCCATCAGAAACGCGACAAAACGCACAAAGGACATTCGCATACCATTCCTCCTTTCCTTTGCTTCAGTATACCGCAAGCCAAGCGTCTTGCCAAGGGGGAAAAGCGCCGAAACGGCTTTTATTCCGGGAAAAGCGCCGCCCCCTCCGCAGTCGGCGAAAAACCTCCGGGGGACCTTTACAAAGCCCCGCCTGTTTTGGTATAATCCATTAAGATGTGCGCCTGTAGCTCAGCAGGATAGAGCGGCCGCCTCCTAAGCGGCAGGCCGTGGGTTCGAATCCCGCCAGGCGCGCCAGGCGCCGCAGAAATATGCGGCGCTTTTTTTCATGTTTGCCAGGGGAGGGGCTGGACGCAAACCCCTTGACGCATATGGGGCGGAGTGCTATAATACCCCGTGAATCGGCCCAATTGGGCGTGGAATGATGGAAGCGAAGGAAGTGGATAGCAGGATGATCATGCGTGCAAGAAATGTGCTGTGCCTTGTCATGGCGCTGATGATGGCCGTTTCCGTCTGCCTGGCGGAGGAGACGCCCGGCTTGAAGGATGACTTTTATGCGGTGGTGAACGCCGAATGGCTGGAGCAGACGGAAATTCCCTCGGACGCTCCGGAAGTGAGCGTCTTTTCCGAACTGGGGGACCAGGTCCAGGAGGTGCTCAAGGCGGACTTCCAGGCCATGCTCGACGGCGAGAAGGCTGTGCCGGAAGAACTGACAGACTTCATCGAGCTCTACCGGCTGGCGGCGGACTATGAAACCCGCAATGCCCTGGGCGCGGAGCCGCTCAAGCCGTACCTTGAGAGGATCGAAGCGCTGGACGGTATGGACGCGCTGCGGGAAAACCTGGCAGACCTGATGATGGCGGGCATGCCTCTGCCCTTTGGCGTGACAGTGATGGCGGATATGGCCGATGCCTCCGTCAACGCGCTGTATATGGGGCCCTGCGCGCTCTTCCTGTCGGTTAAGGACTATTATCTCGATGATGCCACCCGCACCACGCTGCAGGGCGTTTACGGCCAGATGTCCAAGAACCTGCTGGTGATGGCGGGCAAGACCGAGGAGGAGGCCGCGGAGATCGTATCCCAGGCGCTGGCCTTTGACGAAAGTCTAGCGGCCTACAGCCGTACCGCCGAGGAGAGAAGCGACGCCACCGTCAGCTATAACCCGCAGCCTCTTGCGCAGCTGGACGAGCAGGTGGAGAATTTTGACCTGACCGCCCTGCTGGGAGACCTGATGAAAGAGGTTCCCGAAACCGTCATCGTGACCGACCCCGCCTATTTTGAGGCCCTGGATGAACTGGTCAGCGACGAGACCTTCCCCCAGATGAAGAGCTGGATGCTGGTGGCGATGGTCAACGCCGTCGCCCCCTACCTCAGCGATGACTTCCGCGTGCAGGCCGCCGCCTTCAGCCTCGCGCTCAGCGGCGCCGCTGAGCCGACCGGCGCGGAGGAGGCCGCCTATAACGTGGCGATGGGCGTGTTTAGCGAGGTTGTGGGCATCTATTACGGCAAGACCTATTTCGGCGAGGAAGCGCGCCAGGACGTGCAGGCCATGGTGGAGCAGATAGTGGATGTCTACAGGCAGCGCCTGACCGAGAACGAGTGGCTTAGCGACGAGACCCGCGAGATGGCCATCCGCAAGCTGGACCACATGAGCATCCATGTGGGATACCCGGATGAGGCAAGGCCCATGTACGCGCTGCTCAAGACGGTGCCCGCCTCCGAGGGCGGCACGCTGGTAGATAACATGATGGCGTATACCCGTGCGTCGGCGGAGTATGTCCTCGGCCTCTGCGGACAGCCTGTGGACCGCAGCGAATGGCCCCTGAGCGCGAACACGGTCAATGCCATGTACACGCTCACCAACAACAGCATCAACTTCCCCGCCGCCATCCTTCAGGAGCCGTTCTACAGCCTGGAGCAGTCCGCTTCCGCCAACTACGGCGCCATTGGCGCGGTCATCGCGCATGAAATTTCCCACGCTTTCGATCCCAACGGCTCCAAGTTTGACGAAAACGGTTCGCTGGCCAACTGGTGGACCAAGGAGGACCTGGCGAAGTTTGAAGAGCTGTCCCAGGCGATGATCGAAGAATTTGACGGCCTGCCCTTTGCGGGTGGAACGGTCAACGGCACCCTGACCGTGACGGAAAATGTAGCCGATGCGGGCGGCCTGTCCTGCGCGCTGGAGGCGCTCAAGCAGACCGAGGACGAGCCAGACCTGGAGGCCTTCTTCACCAGCTGGGCCAGGGCGTGGCGCAACAAGGCCACCGAAGCCTATATGAATCTGAACCTGACCATGGACGTGCACGCGCCCTCCAAGCTGCGCGCCAATATCCAGCTGCAGAACCTCAATGATTTCTTCACCACCTTTGGTATCGAGGAGGGCGACGGCATGTACCGCGCGCCCGAGGACCGCGTGTCCATCTGGTAAGGTATTCCGCCCCGGCCGTCTGTGCGGCCGGGGCTTTCGCTTTCGCCGGACTCTGGAGCGGAACGCTCCTCCCTAAAGTAGAGAAAAAATAGAATATCCTCCGGTATGCTGGCTTCACGGGCTGTGGGAAAGAGCCGCCCGTGATTTTTTTCATAAGCGGGGGATGCAGATGCGTTGGAAACAGAACGATTCGTCGCCTGCGGGAGGAAACCGCCGCAGGCGGCTGATCGCAGCCGCGGGACTGACCGCCTTTGTGCTGGCGATGGCGGCAATCTGCCTCATGGCAGGCAAACCGATGCTCACCCTCCTGTCGGACCCGGATCGCTTCCGTGACTGGGTGGACGAGCGGGGATTGTGGGGCCGGCTGGCCTTTGTGGGCATGATGGCCGTGCAGATCATCGCGGCCATGATTCCCGGCGAGCCGCTGGAGATCGCAGCGGGGTATGCCTTCGGCGCGGTGGAGGGCACGGCGCTTTGCCTGCTGGGCGCGCTGATTGGCGGTGCGGCGGTGTTCCTGGCGGTGCGCCGCTTTGGTCGCCGCGCGGTGGAGGCGTTCTTTCCCGCGGAGAAGATCGACGCCCTGCCGCTTCTGAAAAACGGCCGCAGACTGGAGAGGTGGCTGTTCGTTGTGTTTTTGTTCCCCGGCACGCCCAAGGACCTGCTCACCTACTGTGCGGGGCTGACGCATATGCGGCTGGGCCGGTGGCTGGCCCTTTCCGTGGTGGGGCGCATCCCTTCGGTCATCACCTCCACCATCGGGGGCGACGCGCTGGGCGCGGGGAGCTATGGCCTTGCCGCGCTGGTATTTGGCGTTACGCTCCTATTGTGCGGGGCGGGCCTTGTGGTATACCGCCGCATGAACGGAAAGGGAGGAAAGAAGCATGCCCCGTCTGATGATCGTGGATGACGAGCCGGAAATCACCGCCATGCTCAAGCGTTATTTCACGCGCGAGGGCTATGAGACGGTCACGGCGCTCACCGGCGCGGAGGCGCTCAAAAAGCTGTCCAGCGCGCCGGACATGGTGCTTTTAGACGTGAATCTGCCGGACATGGACGGCTTTGCGGTATGCCGCGCGCTCAGGGAGCACCTGGACTGCCCTGTGCTGTTTCTGACTGCGCGTGTGGAGGATGCCGACAAGCTCGCGGGTTTTGCCTCGGGCGGGGATGATTATGTGCTCAAGCCCTTTTCCATCGACGAGCTGGGGGCGCGCGTGGCCGCGCACCTGCGGCGGGAAACCCGGCGCGCCCGCGCCGCCGTGGTGCGCATGGACGGCGGGCTGGCCATCAACTACACGGACCGCACCGTCACCTTTGAGGGAAAGCCGCTCGCCTTTGCCAAAAAGGAATTTGACATCATCGAGCTCCTCAGCCAGAACCCCGGCCAGGTCTTTGACAAAGAACGCATCTATGAACGGGTGTGGGGACTGGACGGAACCGGCGACGCCTCGCTGGTGGCCGAACGCGTGCGCCGCATCCGGGCGGGTCTGGCCGCCGCCGGGGCCAGACCCTATATCCAGACCGTGTGGGGGTGCGGCTACAAATGGGTCGAGTGAGACAGGGACGGAAAAAATTCCGGGACTGGTCGCTGCGGCCGGCCTTCTGGGCGTATACGCTGGTGGCGTTTGGGCTTGCGACGCTGGTGTGTGCGCTGTGCATCACCGGCCTGGAAAACCTGCGCATGCACAGCTATGCCAGGGAGTACTGGGAGGGGTATCAGGAATACGAAATCCCTGCGGGCGGCAGCTATGAGATGTGGTCCGACGAGGATGGCGTGCACTACCGCATCTTCAACGCGGGGGGCGCGGAAGTGGCGCTGGCCGAGGGCGACGGCGTGACCGCGCGCGTGACCTTGGGCTACATGGGCGAAGTGGCCGGGGACGAGGAGGAGCCAAATCTCATCGCCGTGGTGCCGCTGATGGACGAGCAGCAGCGCACCGTAAGCGTGCTGCTCACGGTGGCCTCCATCCTGTGTTTCCCCATCTGCTATGGAGGCGGGGCGGCGCTGTGCGCGGCGCTTTTCTACCGCCGCAAGCTCAAGGGCCCCATCGCGCTGCTGGACATGGCTTCGCGCAAGATCGCGGAAAAGGACCTGGACTTTGCCATCCACTGGGACCGGCGGGACGAGATGGGCGCGCTGTGCGCCTCCTTTGAGGAGATGCGGCGGGCGCTTTGGGAAAACAACCGCGTGATGTGGCGGCAGATGGAGGAACGCAAACGCCTCAACGCTGCCTTTGCGCACGATCTGCGCACGCCGCTTACGGTGCTCAGCGGCTATACGGGCATGCTCAGGCGCGACCTGGCGGAGGGCACAACCCCTGCGGATATGGCGCAGGAGGTGGACGTGATGGAGGCGCAGGTGCGCCGGCTGGAGGACTACGTGCAGGCCATGAGCAGCCTGCAGCGGCTGGAGGACCAGCCGGTCCGGCGCGCCTGGGTGCGCTTTTCCGACCTGCGCGCCCAGATGGAAAGCGAGATGGATATTTTGCTCGCGGGCAGGCAGACCGTGCTGGACGCACCCGGAGAGGGCGGGGCGGCGCTGGACGCGGAGCGGGTGATGCAGGTGTTTGAGAACTTGGTGTCCAACGCCGCCCGCTTTGCCGCTGCGCGCGTGGAAGCCACGGTGGAATGGGATGGAAACAGGCTGGTCCTGTCCGTCAAGGACGACGGGCCCGGCTTTACGCCGGAGGGGCTCCGCCGAGCCGCCGAACCCTTCTACCGGGGCGACGGCCCAGATGCGCAGGGCCACCTGGGGCTGGGGCTGAACATCTGCCGGGTGCTGTGCGAGGCCTGCGGCGGCGGGCTGGAGATCGCCAATGGCCATGAGGGCGGCGCGAGGGTGCGGGCGTGGTTTGGCGCGTAGGAGCGCTTTTTTGTCTCATTCGCAGGAAAAAAGGGGCGCTGCCGCGAACCTTTTTACCCGGATTTGTCGCAACGATTGATACGGGAGAGAATGTGCCTATGGGAATGACGGTTTATTTTCTGCGCCATGGACAAACGGCATGGAACGCCGAAAAGCGCATGCAGGGGCATGTCAACGTGCCGCTCAACGATGAGGGACGCCGGCAGGCACGCGAGGCGGCGGGCCGGCTGCCGGCCATTGATCTGTGCCTGACCAGCCCGCTGGACCGTGCGCGGGAGACGGCGCGGCTGGCGCTGGGAGGCGAGGGCACGCCCATCATGGACGAACCGCTGCTCATCGAACAGGGATATGGCGTGGCGGAGGGCCGCAATCAGACCGCCGCCTATGTTGACCCGCAGGACCCCATGTACAACTATGGCCGGGCCCCGCAGAACTACCAGCCACCGGAGGGCGGGGAGAGTTTTGAGGCGCTGTGCCTGCGCGCACGCGTATTTCTCAACTGCCGCCTGCTGCCCCTGGAAGGGCAGTATCATACGGTGCTGGTATCGGCGCACGGCGCGCTGCTGTGCGCCATCTTCCGCGAGCTGCTGGGTACGCCGATGGCGGATTTCTGGCAAAACCTCCTGCCGCACGGAGGCGTGCGCGTCATGACGGTGGAAAACGGAATTTGCCGCCTGCTGGAGGCGCCGCCCAGCGTGCGTCCCTGAGGAGGCGCGGCCGGTGGACGAGATCCTTGTGGTGGCGGAAAAGCCCTCCGTGGCGCGGGACATTGCGCGGGTGCTGGGTGCGTCCGCGCGCGGGGAAGGGCGCCTGACGGGCGGAGGGTACGTGGTCACGTGGGCCATCGGGCATCTGGTGGCGCTCAAGGAGCCGGAGGAGCTGGATGCACGCTACAAGCGCTGGCGCGCGGAGGACCTGCCCATTTTGCCCGAGCGGATGCAGCTCAAGGTGCTGCCCAAGACGCGCGCACAGTTTGCCGTGGTCAAAAAGCTCATGAACAGCCGCGAGATTCGCTCCATTATCTGCGCGACGGACTCCGGACGCGAGGGCGAGCTGATCTTCCGCTACATCTATGAAATGGCGGGCTGCCAAAAGCCCGTGGAACGCCTGTGGATTTCCTCCATGACGGACGAGGCCATCCGGGCGGGCTTTGCCGCGCTGAGGCCGGGAAGCCGCTACGACGCGCTGTACCGGAGCGCGCGCTGCCGCTCCGAGGCCGACTGGCTGGTGGGCATGAACGCCAGCCGCGCCTTTACGCTGCGCTACGGAGCGCTGCTCTCCGTGGGCCGGGTGCAGACGCCCACGCTGGCCATGCTGGTCAGCCGCCGGCTGGAGATCGACCGCTTTGTGCCCCAGCCATACTGGACCGTGCAGGCGGATTTCGGGGAGTATCAGGGCGTGTGGTTTGATCCCTCGCGCGAGGACGGCAGGCGCATCCCCAGCGAGGCGGCGGCCCGTGCCATCGCGGACAAGGTGCGGGGCAAGCCCGCGCGGGTGATGAGCGTGAAGGCCGAGGAAAAGCGCGAGCTCGCGCCCCAGCTCTACGACCTGACCACTTTGCAGCGCGAGGCCAGCGGTCAGCTGGGCTTTTCGGCGGAGCGCACGCTCAAGACCGCGCAAAGCCTCTATGAAAAGCGTAAGCTCATCACCTATCCGCGCACCGACAGCCGATACCTGTCCCACGACATGGGCGGCTCGGTGGAAAAGGCGCTCAAAAACCTGCCGGAAGGCTATGCAGCGCTCCGCGCGCCCCTGCTGGCGGGGCCGATTCCCCGCCTTAAACGCGTTTTTGACGATACGAAGCTGACCGATCATCACGCCATCATTCCCACGGGCCGCCGGGCCGACCCGCAGGCGCTTTCCCCGGACGAGGCCAGGCTGTTCGACCTGATCGCCCGCAGGCTGATCGCGGCGTTTTATCCGCCGTACCGCTATCAGGCCGTGCGCGTGGTGACGGAAAGCGAGGGCGAGCAATTTGCGTCCACCGGCACGACGGTGCTGGAGGAGGGCTTTCGCGCCGTGTACCGCGATTTCAAGCGCGAGCAGCAGGAGGATGCGCCCCTGCCGCAGCTGCATGAGGGCGATGCGCGCACGGCCAGGGGCGCGCGCGTCAAAAGCGACAAGACCAAGCCGCCCAAGGAGCACACCGACGCCTCGCTCCTGGCCCAGATGGAGCACGCGGGCCGCGCCATCGAGGACGAGGCCTTGCGCGAGCAGATGAAGGGCTGCTCTTTGGGCACGCCCGCCACGCGCGCCGCCATCATCGAGCGGCTCATCGACGTGGGTTACGCGCGGCGCAAGGGACGGCAGATTCTGGCCACGGAGAAGGGCGTGCGGCTGATGGAGGCCGTGCCGCCGGAGATCGCCTCGCCGGAGACGACAGGGCGCTGGGAGCAGGCGCTGGAGGACATCGCGCAGGGCGGGGGCGACTGCGACCGCTTCATGGCGGGCATCCGCCGCCTGGCAGCATTTCTGACGGACTATGCGGCAAAGTCCGCGCCGGAGGTGGCCTTTGAGAGGGAGGAGCGCCGGGGCAAAGGCCGAAAGCGCGCGCCGGCCAAATCGCTGGACGTTTCGTGCCCGGTATGCGGCAAGGGCCGGGTGGTGGAGAATACGAAGGCTTTCGGCTGCTCGCGCTGGCGCGAGGGCTGCCGCTTCACCCTGTGGAAAAACGCTGTATCGGGCGCAGGCGGCCCGGAGCTGAACGCCAAAATCGTGACCGCGCTGCTCAAGGCTCCGGACGGGGACCTGCGCGGCTCCACGGGCACGCTGCACTATCACGAGGGCACGGTGGGCTTTACGCCCAAGGCCCCGCGCTGAGGAGGAAAAAAGATGCGCCACATCCTGTGTTACGGAGATTCCAACACCTGGGGATACACGCCCGGCTCCGGGGAGCGACACGCGCCGGACGTGCGCTGGACGGGGGTGCTCCGGCGGCTGCTGGGCGAGGGCTGGGAGGTGCTGGAGGAGGGCATGAACGGCCGCACCACCGTCTTTGACAACCCCATGAGCCCCGGCCGGAACGGCAGCGCCTACCTGCTGACCTGTCTGGAGACGCACAAGCCGCTCGACCTGGTGATTCTGATGCTGGGCACCAACGACCTGCGCTTCACCGACGCCTGGGGCGCGGCGGAGGGCGCGGAGGCGCTGGTCAAAAAGATCCGCCTGTATAATCACATGGAGGAGAGCACCCACATCTTTCCCGGCAAGCCGCGCATTTTGCTGATAGCGCCCATTCTGGCGCACGCCGACCTGGACAACCGCGACGTGATTGAGCGCTGGCGCAGCTACGCGCAGAAGTCGCGCGGGTTTGCCGCGGCCTATGCCGCCGTGGCGGCGGAGCTGGGCGTGGACTTTCTCAACGCCGCGGCCTACGCCGACCCCTCCGCGGTGGACGGCATCCACATGGAGGCGTCGGGCCACGCCGCGCTGGGCGAGGCCGTGGCGCGCAAGGTGCGGGAGATGTTCGCGGACGAGTGACGGAACAAACGGCGATATACGAGGCGGGAACGGCGTTCCCGCTTCGTATATTTTTGTCTTTCAATCAAAACCCCTTGACAGACGGCCCGAAATGCGGTATGCTGGTTCAGCTGTCAAGCCAAAAGGATTGACGGCGGAAGGAGCGGGCCGTGAACACGCAGGAAAGCACCCGGCCGGAGCGGCTGGAAAAGAGCGTTGAAATCGGCACCCTGTGCGCCTTTTATGGCGGGCTGCTGACGCAGCGGCAGCAGGAGATGCTCCGCCTGTACTATGAAGAGGACTTCTCGCTGGGCGAGATCGCCGAGCAGTTCGGGGTCAGCCGGCAGAACGTGCACGAGCTGATCACCCGCTCGGTGCAAAAGCTGCGCCGCTACGAGGCGGCGCTGGGCGGCGCCGGCCGCATGGCGGCCACCGTGCGCCAGCTCACCAGGGCGCTTTCGCTCCTGGAGGCGGCACGGGGCGGCGATTTGCCCACGGAAACCAGACAAAGGCTGGACGAGGCCGCCGCTTTGGTGCGGCAGGTCATCGACCGGCAGGAAGGGGAGGAGAGAAGCCATGGCCTTTGAGGGACTCAGTCAGAAGCTGTCCTCGGCGCTCTCCAAGCTGACGGGACGCGGCAAGCTGACCGAGCAGGCCGTCCGTGAGGGCATGCGCGAGGTGCGCATGGCGCTTTTGGAGGCCGACGTCAACTACCTGGTCGTCAAGGACTTCTGCAAGCGGGTTACGGAGCGCTGCGTGGGCCAGCAGGTGCTGGACAGCCTTTCGCCCGCCCAGCAGGTCATCAAGATCGTCAACGAGGAAATGACCGCCCTGATGGGCACGGAAAACGCACGGCTGACCTGGTCGTCCAGCGTGCCCACCATCTATATGCTCTGCGGCCTGCAGGGCGCGGGCAAGACCACCATGGCCGCCAAGCTGGCCAACTACCTGCAAAAGACGGGCAAGAAGCCCCTGCTGGCCGCGTGTGACATCTACCGTCCCGCCGCCATCAAGCAGCTGCAGGTGGTGGGTCAGCAGGTCAACGTGCCGGTCTATGAGCACGGCACGCAGGACCCGGTCAAGACGGCGCTGGAGGCTGTCGAGTATGCGCGCAGCTACGGCCGCGACGTGCTCATCATCGATACCGCGGGCCGCCTGCACATCGACACCGAGCTCATGGAGGAGCTCAGGCGCGTCAAGGCGGCGGTCAAGCCGCAGGAGATCCTCTTCGTGGTGGACGCCATGACCGGCCAGGACGCGGTCAACGTGGCCAAGACCTTCGATACGGAGCTGGGCATCGACGGCGTGATTCTCACCAAGCTCGACGGCGACACCCGCGGCGGCGCGGCCCTGTCCATCCGGGCCGTGGTGGGCAAGCCGATCAAGTTCTCCGGCACGGGCGAGAAGCTCTCCGATATCGAGCCCTTCCACCCTGATCGCATGGCCAGCCGCATTTTGGGCATGGGCGACGTGATGACGCTCATCGAGAAGGCGCAGGAGGCCTTTGACGGCGACGAGGCCGAAAAGCTGGTCAGGAAGGGCGCCCGCGAGCAGCTGACCCTGGAGGACTTCCTCAGCCAGATGCAGCAGATGAAAAAGATGGGCGGCCTGCAAAGCATGCTCAGCATGCTGCCGGGCGTGGGCAACAAGCTGGCCAACGTCGAAATCGACGAGGACGCCATGAAAAAGCCCGAGGCCATCATCCGCAGCATGACGCCCCGCGAGCGTCGCAATCCCGGCATCCTCAACGCCAGCCGGCGCAAGCGCATCGCGGCGGGCAGCGGCACCACCGTGCAGGACGTCAACGCCCTCATCCGCCAGTTTGAGCAGGCCAAGGGCATGATGAAGCAGATGATGAACGCCCGCGGCAAGCGCGGCCGCATGCGCATGCCGTTCTGAACCGACCTGACATCACCCCTGTGTGATTTCAGATACAAACCAATGCAACCGCTATAGGGAGGAAACAAACCATGTCTGTGAAAATTCGCCTGAAGAGAATGGGTATGAAGAAAAAGCCGTTCTACCGCGTGGTCGTGGCTGACGAGCGCAGCCCCCGCGACGGCCGTTTCATCGAGGAAATCGGCTATTATGATCCCATGACCGAGCCCGCCACCGTCAAGATCGACGTGGAGAGCGCCAAGCAGTGGCTCAAGAACGGCGCGCAGCCCACCGACACGGCCCGCGCCCTGCTCAAGAAGAGCGGCGTGATCGAGGGCTGATCGCATGAAAGAGCTCGTTGCATACGTGGCGCGGTCGCTGGTGGAGAACAAGGACGCCGTGATCGTTGAGGAGACTGTCGGACCCGAGGCCACGATCCTTGAGCTGCATGTCGCGCCCGAGGACATGGGCAAGGTCATCGGCAAGCAGGGGCGCATCGCCAAGGCGATCCGCGCCGTGGTGCGCGCCGCGACCGCCAAGGACCAAAAGCCCGTATTTGTCGAGATTCAGTGACCTTTTGAAACGCATTGGGCGCATCGGGGCAGGTTGCCCTGCTGCGCCCAATCTTTGTAGGAGCGGCTTATGAAGCATGACTATCTGCTTCTGGGCGAGGTGGTGCGCCCGCAGGGCATTCACGGCGAGGTGAAGCTCAGGCACTACACCGATGACCCGGAGCGCTTTCTGGAGCTGAAAACCGTGTACCGCGAGCGGGAGGGCCGCTATGAGCCCATCGGGGTCACGGGCGCGCGCGTGCGCGAGGACGACGTGTTTCTGACGCTGGAGGGCGTCGCGGACCGCAACGCCGCCGAGGCGCTGCGCGGCGTCCGGCTGTGGGTGGACCGCGCCCACGCGCGGGAGCTGGGCGAGGATGAGGTCTATATCGCCGATATTCTGGGGGCTGAGGCGTTCGACACCCAGGGAGGCCGCGTGGGCACGCTGCGCGAGGTGCTCACCCCCGGCGGGGTGGATGTGTTCGTGTTCGACACGCCCACGGGCACGCTGATGGTGCCCGCGCTCAAGACGGTGCTGCTTGAGCTGGATGCGGAGAATGGAAAAATCGTGCTGGATGAAAAACGGCTGGAAGAGGTCGGGCTGTATGAAGATCGCCGTTCTTAGCCTGTTTCCGGAGATGTTCGACAGCTTTCTCTCCGCCAGCATTCTGGGACGGGCGCGGACGGAGGGACTTTTGGACGTGCGGCCGGTGGATATTCGTCCCTACAGCGACAAAAAACACAAGAACACCGACGACTATCCCTTCGGCGGCGGCGCGGGCATGGTCATGATGGCGCAGCCCATCGTGGACGCGGTGCGCGACCTGCGCGCGCAGGGCTATGCCGGCCCCTGCATCTACTTAAGCCCCCGCGGCATGCCCCTCACCCAGAAAAAGGTGGTGGCGCTTTCCGCGCAGGAGGGCATGATTCTTCTGTGCGGACATTACGAGGGCGTGGACCAGCGGGCCATCGACCTGGTGGTGGATGAGGAGATTTCCCTGGGCGACTTCGTGCTCACCGGGGGCGAGGTGGCCGCCATGGCGCTGATTGACGCGGTGGCACGCTATGTGCCGGGCGTTTTGGGCAGCGGGGAGAGCACCGAGGAGGAGAGCTTCTCCGACGGCCTGCTGGAATACCCGCAGTACACCCGCCCCCGTGTGTTCGAGGGGCTGGAGGTGCCGGAGGTGCTGCTTGGCGGCGACCATGCCAAGATTCGCGGCTGGCGCAGGCAGCAGGCGCTGCTGGCCACGCTGCGCGCCCGGCCGGACCTGTTCGCCTCCGCTCCCATGACCGACAGGGAACGCCTGTGGGCGCTGGACGCCGCAAAGGAGGAATGACATGCTGCTTCGCAGGCTGGTGGCGGCGCTGGGGCCGCTGCTTCTGTGCGTGCTGGTATGCGCGGTGCTTCGCTGGCTGGATGGCCTGATGGGCGCCACCAGCTTTCTGGCCTTTCTCTTAAAGGGCGCGCTGCTGGGGGTGGCGCTGGCGCTCACGCTGCCGCTGGCAGGCGTTCGGGCGCGCACCAACGGCCTGACCGGATGGCTGCTGCTGGGGGCGGGCCTTCTGGCGGCGGTGCTGGCCTATCAGTACCTGGAGACCGAGGGCCTGATCAGCGTGCCGGTGCTGCGCGCCGTGCTGTCCATCAACGGCCAGGTGGTGCTCACCGAGGGCGCGGTCCTTGGCTACCTATGTACGACGGCGGCGCTGTACCGGCCCAGACGTCTGCCTCCGGCTGGCGGGGGACGCGCTGCCGGATAAGACGCTCGATGTATTCGCCGCTGGTCAGCCCTTCGCGGGCCGACTGGGCCAGCGCCTGCTCATAAGCCGTCCGGCTCAGCCGGAGACAGACGCTGACCTTGTCGGGCGTGCAGCTTTCAAAGGCGGATTCCAGGCCCTGCGTATCCTTGAAAAACTTGCTTTTCATGCGCATGGCCCTCCTTTCCGGGCAGATGGGCGGGCGCGGCGGGCATGGAGCCGCCTCCCGTCATGGGTCAGGATATGCGCTTTTGTGCGGCGGGTTCGCCATAGGTTGCCCCCGGCGGTGCATGGGCATGCACAAGCGGAAAAAGTGTGTTATAATAAAAAGGTATGCAGCCGGAAGGGAGGAAGGCCATGTTTGCGGCTTTTGTCAGGTTTGCGGTGACGGTGGCGGCTGTGCCGCTGTGCGCGGAATATCTCGACGGCGTAAAGATGCTGGACCTGACCAACGCGCTGATCGTGGGCGTGATTCTGGCTGTGATTTTCACGGTGCTTCGGCCCGTGATGCGGCTGATCCTCTCGGTGCTGAACTTCTGCACGCTGGGGCTTTTGTACATCGCCGTGGACGCGTGGCTGGTATGGACCGCCGCGGGGCTGGTGGAAAACAGCGTGGTGTTCGAAAATTACTGGTGGGCGCTCGCGCTGGCGGTCATCATCAACGTGGCGCGCACGCTGGTGGACGCGGCGGGCGGCGATTTGAAGCGGTGAACATGGGGAAGGATGGAACGAATGCATATTTTTCTGGTCAATGACGACGGGATCGGCTCCAAGGGAATCATGGCGCTGCTGGCGGCGGCGGCGGAGCGCGGGCATGAGGTGACGATGTGCGCGCCCCGGTATCAGCAGAGCGCGGCAAGCCACCGCTTTACGCTGACCGAGCCCATCTATGTGAAGGCATGGCCCGTGGAGCGGCCGGGGTGCCGGGCCTACGCCATTACGGGATCGCCGGTGGACTGCGTGCGCGTGGGCCTGCAGCAGCTGGTGGACCGCCCGGTGGATATCGTTATCTCCGGCGTCAACGACGGCTACAACGCGGGCATGGCGGTTCATTACAGCGGCACCGTGGGCGCGGCCATGGAGGGTGCGCTCAACCATTTGCCGGCGATGGCCGTTTCCATCCATCACCGCGCGGACCAGGCCATGACCGACCACCTGGCGCAGTATGCCATCCGCGTGGCGGAGCGGTATGCCGGGGCGGATACGCCGCCGCACACCGTGCTCAACATCAACGCGCCGTGCCTCGCGCCGGAAAAGCTGCTGCCCCCGGTGTACGCGCCGCTGGATACCGGCAATTTCATCGACGGGTACGAGCGCCGCGAGTCCCCCAGGGCAGGCACGTATTTCTGGCTGCTGGAGGGCTCCAAAACCGAGCCGCCCGCCGAGGGTACGGATTTGCATTATCTCAGCCGGGGCCACATCACCCTGACGCTGATGGGCAATCCCGTCAGCCTGGACAGGGCCGTGTGGGACGGGCTGGAGATCGGCTGAAGCGGCCGGCAGGAAAGAAGGTCTTGATCCCCGTGCAGGATACCCGCGAACTGATCGGCAGGCTGAACCAGGGCTCCAGGCCGCTGAGCAAGGGGCACCGGCGCATTGCCGAATACATCGCACAGCACTACGACAAGGCGGTCTTTATGACGGCCGGCGCGCTGGGCCGCGAATGCGGCGTGAGCGAGAGCACCGTGGTGCGCTTCGCCGCTGCCATGGGCTACGAGGGCTACCCGGAGCTGCGCGAGCGCCTGCGCGGCCTGGTCAGCCAGCGCCTGACCAGCGAGCAGCGCTTCGCCATCGCCTCCGGCATCGAGCAGGGCGACGTGCTGACCACCGTGCTCAAAAACGACGCGCACAACATTCGAAAAACCGTCGAAGCTCTCTCCCGCAAGGATTTTGACGATGTGGTGAGGCGCCTTCTGGGCGCGCGGCGCATCTATGTGATGGGGCTTCGGTCCGCGGCGCCGCTGGCGCAGTTCATGTACCACTACCTGCACCAGATCTTCGACGATGTGGCGCTGGTGAGCAACACCACCGGCGACGTGTTTGAGGAGATCGCCCGCATCGACCGCAGCGACGTGCTGGTGGGCATCAGCTTTCCGCGCTACTCCACCCGCACGGTGGAGTGCATGCGCTTTGCCAAGAAAAACGGCGCGCAGGTGGTGGGCATCACCGACAGCGAGATGTCCCCGCTGCACAAGCAGGCGGACGTGTGTCTGTGCGCCTGCACCGATATGGCCAGCTTTGTGGACAGCCTGGCCGCGCCGCTTTCGGTGATCAATGCGCTCATCGTCAGCGTGGGGCTGAACCGGCGCGAGGAGCTTGGCGAGCATTTCAAACGGCTGGAGGGGATATGGAACGCGTACAGCGTCTATATCGACAGGCAGGATGAATGATGTAGCGGTGATCGGCGGCGGGGCCGCCGGAATGATGGCGGCGGCAGCTGCGGCGGAGGCGGGCGCGCGCGTGACGCTGCTGGAGCGCAACGAAAAGCTGGGCAAGAAGGTCTACATCACCGGCAAGGGCCGCTGCAACCTGACCAACGCCTGCGACCGGGACGCCTTTTTGCAAAACGTGGTGCGCAACCCGCGCTTTCTTTACAGCGCGCTGGACGCGCTTTCGCCCGCGGCGCTGATGGAAACCATGGAGCGCTGGGGCTGCCCGGTGGTGGTCGAGCGGGGCAACCGCGTCTTTCCCGCCAGCCAGAAGGCCAGCGACGTGACCCGCGCGTTTGAGCGGCAGCTGCGCCGACTGGGCGTGGAGGTGCGGCTGAACGCGCGCGTGAGCGGCCTTTCGCTCAGGGACGGCCGGGTGGCGGGCGTGACGCTCGTGGGAGGCGGCAGCGTGCAATGCGGCGCGGCCATCGTGTGCACGGGCGGCGCGAGCTACCCCTCCACCGGCTCCACGGGGGACGGCTGGACATGGCTTCAGGCCTGCGGACACACGATATCCCCGGCGCTGCCCTCGCTGGTGGGGCTGGAGAGCCCCGCGCCGTGGGCGCGCGCGCTCACCGGCCTGTCGCTCAAAAATGTGCGGCTCACCCTCTCGCGCGGCAAGAAGCGCCTCTACAGCGACCTGGGCGAGATGCTCTTCACGCATTTCGGCGTGAGCGGGCCGCTGGTGCTGAGCGCGTCGGCCTATCTGACCGGCCTGCCCGCCAATGAAACGAAGCTCGTTCTGGACCTCAAGCCGGGGCTGACGGAGGCGCAGCTGGACGCGCGCATCCTGCGCGACATCGCTGCCGCGCCCAAAAAGCAGCTGGGCCATGTGCTCTGCGGCCTGTTCCCCGCCCGGCTGGCGGAGACGGTGGCCCGGCTGAGCGCGCTTGATCCGCTCAAGCCCGCCGGCGCGCTGGAGCGCGAGGAGCGCCGCCGCCTGACGGAGCTTACCAAGGCCCTTGAGATACCTGTTTCCGGCACGCGGGGGCTGGAGGAGGCCATCGTCACGCGGGGCGGCGTGAGCGTTAGGGAGCTGGACCCCTCCACGATGCAAAGCCGCCTTGTGCCCGGCCTGTACGTGGCGGGCGAGGCCGTCGACGTGGACGCGCTCACCGGCGGGTTCAACCTGCACATCGCCTTTGCCACCGGCCTGTTGGCCGGGCGCGCCGCCGCGGCGCAATGCCTTGAGATACGGGAGTAATGGACATGCAGTTGATCGTTTTGGACCTGGAATGGAACCAGCCGACCAGCTATCAGAGCGCGGCCTACCGCCGTGTGGGGGACCGGCTGCTCTTTGAGGTCATCCAGTTTGGCGCGGCCAAGCTGAATGAGGCGCTGGAAATCGTGGATACCATCTCCATACCGGTGAATCCCACGCACTATCAGACCATCCATCCGCGGGTGAGGCGCATGACCGGCCTTACGCGGGACGTGCTGTGCGACGCCCCCGCCTTCCCGGAGGCGATGGAGTCGTTCATGGACTGGTGCGGGGAGGACTGCGCCTTCGTCACCTGGGGCTGCGACGATGTGAGCGTTCTGCAGCAGAACGTGGACTTTTTCCGTGTGGAGCGCCCCATGCCCAAGATGTACGACCTGCAGCGCCTCTACGCCGCCGAGGCGGGCAAAAGCGGGCAAACGGCGCTGAAAACCGCGATGGAGGCCCTGGGCGTGGAGGTGGACGAGGATCGCAGCTTTCACAACGCCATGCACGACGCGTATTATACCGCGCAGGTGCTCAGGAAGCTGCCGCGCCCTATGGATGTGCTGCGTTACGAGGAGCAGCCGCGCAAGCTGTGCCATAACGACCGGCGCAGCCGCTTCCGCGTGACCGACCTGGTGCCTTCCGTGCGCGAGGCGCTGGAGGGCGAGGCGCTGGCCGCGCCCAGGTGCCCTACCTGCGGCCAGCCCACCAGGCGGCAGACTGCGCTCATTCCGCAGGCGCCGGGCAAGTACGTGGCGCTCAGTCGCTGCCAGCAGCACGGGCTGATGTTTGTGAAGATCCGCTTTTCGCAGCTGCCCGACGGCCAGAAGGGCATGCATCTGAGCGTGCTGCCGGCCAACCGGCAGACCCGTGCCTATGTGCACACCAAGGAGCTGCAATACCAGTACCGCCTCAAGCGCGGCGACTATGAGCACGTGGACGTGGAGGACCTGTCCGCGGCGTTTTCCAGCAACATGCCCTTTGAGGACGCCTGACCAGGAGAGGAGGCGCGGCCATGGCCGAACAAGGCATGATTCACATTACGATCGGGGAGCGGAGCGGAGACTTCGCCTCCGGAACCACCGCGGGCCAGGCCATCCGCGCCCTGCTGCCTGAGGAGCGTGCGGAGCGCGTGCTATGCGCCATGCGGGGCGGGGCATGCGTGGAGCTGTCCGACCCGCTAAAGGAGGACAGCGCGCTGGAGCCGCTGACCTATCAGGACGAGGAAGGCCGGCGCGTCTACGAGCGGTCGCTGCGCTTTCTGTTTTTGCTAAGCCTGAAGCGGCTCTATCCTGACAGGCGGGCGCGGATGCTCAACTCCGTGGGCTACGGCCTGTACCTGCGCCTTCTGGACGGGGAGATCGGACATGAAATGGCCCGCGCCATTGAGGAGGACATGCGCGAGCTGGTCCGGCAGGACCTGCCCTTCCAGAAGGAGGAATGGACCCGCGAGGAGGCCATCGCCTACTTTGAAAACGAGGGCTGGCTGGACAAGGCCCGGCTTTTGCGCTACCGCCCGCAGCAGAGTATCCGCATGTACCGCATCGGCCCGCTGTGCGAATATTTTTACGGGGCCATGCTGCCCTCCACGGGGATGATCCGCGCCTTTGCGGTCAAGCCGCACTACCCCGGCGTGGTGCTGATGGCGCCCTCGCCCGCCAATCCCGACGAGCCCGCGCCCTATGTGTCGCGCGCCAAATTCCTGCGCGAGTTCGCCACCTCCCAGCGGTGGTGCCGCATTTTGGGCGCGGAAAACGCAGCGGATGTGAACCGGATGATCCGCGAGGGCCGCCTGCGCGAATTTATCCGCATCAACGAGGCCCTGCACGACAAGTCCATCGCCGGCATCGCGGACGAGATTCTGCGGCGCGGCGCGCGCGTGGTGATGATCTTCGGCCCTTCCTCCAGCGGCAAGACCACCTTTGCCAACCGGCTGGCCGTGCACCTGCGCGTGCTGGGACAGCGGCCGCACTTGGTTTCGCTGGACGACTTTTACCGCGACCGCCGCGATATCCCCCTTGAGCCCGACGGCAAGCCTGACCTGGAGCATGTGGACGCGCTGGACGTACCCCTGCTCACCGCCTGCCTGGAGGAGCTGCTCAGCGGACGCACCGTTCAGATGCCGCGCTTCGACTTCAAGACCGGCACCCGCTGCCAAAGGAGCTACGAGCTGACCGTAGGCCCCGACGAGCCGCTGCTGCTGGAGGGCATTCACGGCATGAACGACCGCATCATCTCCGAGGTGCCCGAGCAGCTGACCTACGGCATCTACGTCAGCGCGCTCAGCTGCATCAACCTCGACGACCACAACCGCATCCGCACGACGGATGTGCGGCTTCTGCGGCGCATCGTGCGCGACATGCGGTTTCGCAACACCTCGCCCGTGGAAACCATCGACATGTGGCCCAAGGTGCGCGCGGGGGAGGAACGCTGGATCTTTCCCAACATGGAAAAGGCCGACGTGATGTTCAATACCTCCCTGCACTATGAGCTGCCCGTGCTCAAAACCATTGCCTATGAGCTGCTGCTTTCCATCCCCCGCAGCGCGCCGGAGCACCTGGTAGCGCACCGCCTGCTCAAGGTGCTGCATTACTTCCTGCCGGTGGACGGCGATGTGATGGACGAAATCCCGCCCCTGAGCATCCTTCGGGAGTTCATCGGAGAGTGCTCATTTTATGACATGCATTGACAGGCAGCAGGGGGATATAGTATAAATAAGTGTTGCCTGTTGCCGGATATGCAGATGGAAGGATGTTAGCCTGTGGAAATCATAACGGCAGTCATTGAGGCTGTCATGGGTGTCATGAGCGCCTGGCTGGTGGTGATGCTGTTCTACCAGCTGTGCATCAGCTTTTTTGGCTTCAAGCGCAATACCAAAAACTATCAGGATCACGATCCGCAGATGCGCTTTCTCGTGCTGGTGCCCGCCCACAACGAGGAGGCGGTCATCGCGGATATCATCGACAACCTGGAGCACATGGAGTACCCGCGCGAGCTGTATGACTTTTATATCCTGGCTGACAACTGCACCGACGGCACCGTGGAGGTGGCGCGGCGCATGGGGGCCAATGTGCTGGAAAGCCATAAGGAAGGCCCCGACGCCCCGACCGGAAAGCCCATCGTCCTGCAAAAGGCGCTCAACGCCCTGGACGGGTATCAGGAGCATTACGACCTGGTCATGTTTTTTGACGCCGACAACCTGGTGGACCCCAACATGTTTCTGGAGGTCAACAGCCAGTACCTTTCGGCGGAGGGCAAGGCGGACATCATCCAGTGCTACCTGGGCTGCAAGAACCGCAAGGGCATGGTGGCGCTGTTCTATTACATGACCTATACCATCACCAACCGCTTTTTCCAATACGCCAAAAGCCGTCTCGGCCTCAACAGCGTGATCGGCGGCACGGGATTTGCCGTGTCGGCCCAGTACCTGCACCGCCGCGGCGGATGGACCGCCATGTCCCTGACCGAGGATTTTGAACTGCAGATCGAGGCTACCTGCGACGGCAAGCGCATCCTGTGGAACAACAACGTGCGCATCTATGACGAAAAGCCCACGCGCTTCTGCGCCAGCTTCCGCCAGCGCACGCGCTGGGCGCAGGGACATTGGTTCGTGGCCTTCAAAAACACGGGGCGGCTGTTTCGGGCGCTGTTTCACAGGCGCATCCGCCTGGGCGAATTCTTCTCCACATTCTTCTACATGTACAGTCTCACACCCTATGTGGTGCTGGTGGCGCAGCTGGTGCTGGGGCTTCTGATGGAGCTGTTCAAGCTGGCCGGGTGGATTGAAAGCCCGCCGGTGCACGCCACCATGCAGAGCTGGCTCACGCTGAACTGGCCGAGCATCGTGCTGTTCATCTATTCGTTCATCTTCCTGTTCTACATGGGCGAATGGCTGGACAACCACCGCCGCGTGGATCTGAAAATTCTGCTGCCCATGCTGTGGAGCATGCTGATCAATACCATGCTGGCGGGCTGGGCGCAGGTGGTGGGCCTCTTCAAGCACCGCCACCAGACCACCTGGGTCAAGACCGAGCATACCATCAATCATCTGGAGGACATGACCGTGCGCCTGGAGGATGTGGGTCTGGCAGGCGTGGAATCGGATGAGGAGCGCAAAGAGGACGGCGTCAGGGTCTGACGCGCCGGGGAGGGGAAAGCTTGAAGCGGGCGGCCGTCAGTGTGATCGTGCCGGTCTATAATGCGGAAAAGACGCTTGCGGGCTGTCTCGGAAGCGTTCTGCGCCAGCCCTTTGAGGATATCGAGGTGCTGGTCGTGGACGATGGCAGCACCGACGGGAGCCTTCCGCTGCTGCGGGAGATTGCCGCACAGGACGGGCGTGTGCGCGTGTTTGCCCAGGCCAACGGGGGCGTGGCCGCCGCGCGCAACCTGGCCATCGACAACGCGGTGGGGACTTACCTTCAGTTCGTGGACAGCGACGACCTGCTGGCGCCCGACGCCACCGGGCGCATGGTGGAGGCCATGGAAAAGCGCAGGTGCGACCTGGTCATCGCCCCCTACACCGAGGTGATCGGCCAGCTGCAAAGGAAGCGCGGCTTTTTGGATCAGGACATGATTCTCAGCCAGCGTCAGTTTCTGGACCGGCTGTCCGCACATCCCAACAGCTTTTTTTATGCCGTCCTGTGGAACAAGCTCTACCGCCGCGACGTGATCCTGCGCAATGCCATCCGCTGCGACGGGCGTCTGCCCTGGGGCGAGGACTTTGCCTTCAATACCCAGTACTATCGCTGGATGCGCTATGTGGCGGTGCTGGCCGATTCCGTCTATGACTACGTGCGAAGCCCCGGCGGCCTGGCGCTGTCCACCTCGCGGCAGGCGGTGATCCATCCCTGGAACGCGATGAAGGTGAAAACGGAGCTGTATCGCTATTATGTCCGCCTCTATGAGCAGACGGGGCTGTATGAGGAATATCGCCATGTGCTGCCGCAATATCTGTTCAAGGTCACGCTGAATAACTGAAACAACGGGGCCCGCCAAAGCACAGCCGCTTTGACGGGCCCTTCCCTTGTGCCACCGCGATTCTGACGCGGCATGAGCAGTGAACCGCGCCGCCCCTTACTCCGTGACAACCTCGCAGGCGTTCACGCGGATCAGCGCCGCATCCACCAGCTCCAGCTCGTCCTGGCGGTCGTTGATGCGGTTGGACGAGCGCTCGGCGTTGGTCAGGAACCACGCCTCGCCGTTCCAGGTAAACATGATCTCGCCGGAGAACTCCTCCCTGCGCGGCTGGGCGTCGCGCACCTCCACCACCTGCCCGTTGGGGTCTACCAGCGTGAAGCGGGCGTGCGTGTACGTCTTTTCCTGCCAGGTGCGGCAGAATACATAGCCGCCGTCCACCGGCGTAAACTCGGTTCCGATATCGGTGGGTACGGGCAGCTCCCACAATAGCGCGCCGTCCTGGTCCAGGCACAGCAGGCTCATAGCCGTCGTCTCGCGGGTATCGGGGTCCGCGCGGGACCAGAGGAAAACAATGCTTCCGTCCTTTTGCAGGCAGGGTATCCCGAAGTTTCCGGTGGCGTATTCGTCCGGCGAGAACCGCCAGCGTTCGACGCCGCTTGCGTCCACATAAGCCACGGCGGCGTGGCGCTCCCCCTCCACCGTGAAGAAGCCGCAGATCATCTGCCCATCTGCCGTGGCCAGCACCGAGCGCTTAGCGAGGCTTTTCACTGAAATTTCCCCGGCGTCGGGCAGGGTGTTTATTCCTGATTCATCCGCAAACTGGGTGTCTACCTGATAGCCGGAAAAGACATAGCCTCCCGCGCACCGATCGCCCGGAAGCTCGAATGGGGCGTTCGCAGGCAGGCTTACCTCGCCCGCGGGCTCGCCATCCTGCGTGAAGTAGCGGATGGCGACCGCCTCCGTCACCTGGCTGGGGCTGTTGTAGTACAGCACGGCGATGCGCCCGTCCGCCAGCACCTGCGGCACCACGTAGCGGGAGGTGCCCTCCGCGTCGTCGATGACCTCCCAGGCGATGCTCATGTCCGGGTTCAGGCACAGAAGCCAGGCGCGCTTCTCTCTTGAGGAAAAGGAAAGCTGCTCCTGCCCGTTCCGTCCCAGCTGGGTGGAGCCGTTGAGCAGCAGGCAGCCGTTGGGCAGGGGTGTGGCTTCATAGAAGGTTTCCTGCCCGGTGCCGCCGAAGTACCAGGTATCGGCGGTCTGATCGTCCGCCAGGGCGGCGGGGCACAGCAGCGCAGGCAGCAATAACGCGATCAGCAAGCGCCGCGCATGGCGTTTGAATGCTCTGTTCATCATAGGATTCCTCCTGATTTCTTTTTCGTCTGTCCCTTGCCGTCAAGATCATACTACACTATGTCTTACAAATTGTCAACCACCGAATGCGCTTGTTACAAGTTGAAATTTTCCGGAGAGGGGATTGACAACCAATAAGACAAGATGTATTATAAAGCTGTCTGTAATACATGCCGTCTTATCAAAACGCGAAGGGGGAACCCCATATGAAATCGCAGCGTTTGCCCGATACCGAATTTGAGATCATGACCTATATCTGGGACCGCGAGCCGCCCGTGACCACCACCATGGTGATGGAGGCGCTTGGCCGGGAACGCGGCTGGAAGATTCAAACCGTGGTTACGCTCTTCGGGCGGCTGACCGAGCGCGGCTTTCTGCGCGTGGAGCGGGGCAGCGGGCGCGAGCGGGCGTTTTATCCCATCATCACGCGGGAGGAATACCTGCGCATGGAAACGGAGAGCTTTGTGGAGCACTACCACCGCAACAGCTTCAAAAGCCTGCTGACCGCCCTGGAAAGCGAGCGCCTGACCGAAAGCGACCTGGACGAGCTGAGCCGGTGGCTTGAGCGGCAAAAGGGAGGCGGGCATTCATGAAGGGCTATTTTCTGGCCATGGCCTGCACAGGCGCGGGCCTGTCGGCGCTGGCGCTGGTCTACCTAGCGCTGCTGCCGCTGCTCGGAAAGCGCTACGGCCCGCGCGGGCTGTACCGTGTCTGGGTGGTGGTGCTGGCGGGCCTGCTGATTCCCTTCAGCCTGCTGGCGAGCCGCCCGCTGATGACGGTGGAGCTTCCGCAGGCGCTGTCGCGGCCCGTCGCAGGCAGCGCGGCAACCGCAGTCCCGCCGAGCGCCGAAACCCAGCTGGCGGAGGCCATGCAGGCGCCATCGGCTGTACAGGCGTCTGCCGCCGGGCAGGCCGCTCATCAGCCTGTCCGGACCGGTGTCGACGCTCAGCATGCAAATGTGGAGAATAGGCCCGGAACGGCCACGGCAGACCTGACGCTCGCGGCCGTGGAGGGGGAGCAGGGCGCTTCGGCAAAGGCTGTCATCCCCGTGGACTGGCTCTCCGTGCTGGCGTGGATCTGGCTGGCGGGCGCGGCGGCGGTGCTGGCGCTGGCGGCGGTGAGCCACCTGCGCTTTGCGCGCACCGTGCGCCGCTGGCAGATGCCCTGCGAGGCGGAGGGCTATACCGCCACGCTGAAAGCCTGCCTGTCGGAGATGCGCATTCGCCGCCGGGTCGCCCTGCGCCTGTGCCCCACGGTATCCAGCCCCATGCTGATGGGCTTCTTGCATCCCGTGATTTTGCTGCCGGATGAGGAACTCACCACCGACGAACTGGTGCTGGTCCTCCGGCACGAGCTGACGCATCTCAGGCGCGGGGATCTTCTGGTCAAGGCCGGACTGGTGCTGGCCTACGCCCTGCACTGGTACAATCCTCTGGTCTGGGCCATGGGGCGCTCCCTGTGCTTCTATCAGGAGGCTTCCTGCGACAGCCATGTCACCGCCCGCGCAGATGAGGAGGAGCGCCGCTTCTATTCCGAAACCATCCTGCGCGTCATCCGGAGGCAGGCGCGCGCCCGCACCGCCCTGTGCACGTCGTTCTACGGCGGGCGCAACGGCATGAAGCGCCGCCTCACCGCCATCATGGAGGGACGCCGCCGCACGGGCGCGGTGCTGTGCGCGCTGGCGCTGGCCCTGACGGCCGTGCTGGGCGGCGCGCTGGCGATGGTCGAGGAGGACGGCTTCGCCCTTCCGACGAATGCCTGGGTACACGCCGCGGACGGCGTGGGAACCGTGCTCCTGCCGGACCCCAGCGCCAATGACGTGAACTGCCCCATGGGCATCTATCTCAACGGCACGCCCGTTACTGTGGTTGAGCTGTGCGAGAGCAGCGCCCTTCCGGAATGGAACAGCGTGGAGGGCGAGCCCAACTGGGCCCGCGTGCTCATCGCCGGGGACGGCGATACCTCCGGTATTCCGGGCTGGATGCCCCTGCGCGACCTGGTGTACGAAAAGCCGGCGGAAACGCTTCCGGCCGCTACGCTGGCGGCTGGGGAGGAATCCGGCTTCACCACCCTGTACACCCTCAACCACCGCGAATCCGACGTGGCCGCGCTGGAGCGCGACGGCGCCGGGGTATCGGTGCTGGGTCAGCTGGACTACTGGCTGCACGTTTCCCTGGAAGGGGAGGGCATGTTCATGCTCATGGAGGACGCGGCGCTCTCCGACGAGGCGGACACCCTGCTCTACGACCTCTTGCCCGACCGTTTCAGCGGCACCACCCGCATCCAGTACGACCACGACCGCAACCTGAATCGTCTGCTGAGCATCATGGCTTCCAAATACGGAGAGAACGTGCCGATGGAGTTCTGGTCCGTGGAGGACAAGGCCTGGTACGGGCAGCTGGAGGAGATGTATCTGGGCAGCCACGACCACTACTATATCCTGCCCGGCGAGGATGACCTCCCGCTGGAGGAGGCCGAGCAGATCGCGCTGGACGCTTACGCCCAAGCCCTCGGCGACGCCGCCGTTTCCGCCGATGAACTGGACCTCTACTCCGGCTTCTATCGTCTGGGCTACAGCGAGCCCGTCTACTGGTCCGTCTACATCTGTGAAAAAGGCACGCACAACATACTCTGGAGCGTCGAGCTCGACGGCAAAACCGGCGAACCCAGGGGCTGACCAGGGGGTGACCCCCTGGACCCCCGCTCCGCCGGGAGACCGTAGAGAGCAGAGGCCGTTCCCGCGGGCGATGGGGGTTGCTTTCCCGTACCTGCCTTGGCACCCGTTTTCCGCATCATAAAGCCGGAGGGCCTTCTGCCCTCCGGCGGCAACAAGCCCGGTGGCCTTCTGCCACCGGGCGTCGTTTCTTTTCTGCAACCCGCTGCGCCCCCTGCCCGCCCGCCGGGCGGGCAGTCCGGGGGTCCAGGGGGTCACCCCCTGGTCACACCCTGGAGAGGGAGAGGACGTTTTCGACGCCGCCGGCGTAGCAGAACATGTCCACGGGCTGGCAGCGCTCGAAGCGGTAGCCGCCGTTTGCGAGGAGCTGTACGTCGCGCGCCTGGGTGGGGACGTGACAGCTCACGTAGACCACGCGGCGGGGGCGCGCGGCCAGCACGGCGTCGATGACGGCGGGTTCCACGCCCTTGCGGGGCGGGTCGAGGAGGATCACGTCGGGACGAAGCCCGTCCGCGACCAACCGGGGGAGCAGGTCCTCCACGGCGGCGACGTGAAATTCGGCGTTGGCGACGGCGTTGCGCGCGGCGTTGCGTCGCGCGCCCTCCACGGCCTGCGGCACGATCTCGATGCCGATGACGCGCGAGGCGTGACGCGCCAGACACAGCGACAGCGTGCCCGCGCCCGCGTAGGCGTCCACGGCCACGTCGCCGGGAGCGAGCGCGGCAAAATCCACCGCGGTCTGATAGAGCCGCTCGGTCTGGTCAGGGTTGACCTGAAAGAACGAGAGCGGCGGCATTTCAAAGGTCAGGCCCAGCAACGTTTCAAAGATAGCGTCCTCGCCGTAGAGCCGGTGGCTCTCACGGCCCAGGATGACGTTGTTGCGCCCGGCATTCACACTCACATGCAGGGAGCAAAAACCCGGCGCGCGCGCCGATAGCCGTTCGACGAGGCTGGGCACGCCGGGCAGTTTGGCCCGCGTGGCCGTGAGCACCACCATCAGGCTGCCCGCGCGCGAGACGCGCGTGACCACGTGGCGCAGGAGGCCGCGTCCGGTTTCTTCATCGTAGGGCTGGACACGCTCGGCGCGCATCCACTCCTTCACAGCGGAAATCACGCCCGTAAGGCCACCCATGGCCACCGGGCAGTCGTCAATGGGCACGATCTGGTGGCTGCGGCGGCGGTAGAAGCCCAGCACCGGCGCGTCTGCCGTGCCGCCCACGGGCAGGGCCGTTTTGTTGCGGCAGCGCCATGGATGCTCCGCACCCAGGACGGGCGGCACATCCTCCGGCTCAAGCGAAAGGCCCCCGATGCGGGTCAGGCAGTCGAATACCTGTGCGCGCTTTGCGGCGAGGGTGGCCTCGTAGCGCATGTGCTGGCCGCTGCATCCGCCGCAGCGGTCGTAGACCGGGCAGGGCGGGTCGGCGCGGTCGGGCGAGGGGGTGAGCACCTCGATCAGCCGTCCAAAGGCGTAACGCGGCTGCGCCTTGACACACAGCACGTCCGCCTCCTCGCCGGGCAGCACGCCGGGCACGAATACGGGCATGCCCTCATGCAGGCATACGCCCTCCAGCTCGCTCCCCAGACGCTCACAGCGCAGGCGCAGGCGTTGGTTTTTCTGCATCATAAGCCCTCCCGCGCGGTCAGGGGCAGAGAGGCGCGGCGCTCCAGCCAAAGCTCCAGCAGCGCCAGCGCCACCGCGCCCTCCACCACGGGCACGGCTCGCACGGCCACGCAGGGGTCGTGACGGCCGCGCACGGCGAGCGCCGCCGGCGCTTTTTGGGAGAGGGAGACGGTTTGCTGCTCCAGACTGATGGAAGGCGTGGGCCGGAACGCAGCCCGCACGACGATGGGCATGCCGTTTGAAAGGCCGCCCAGCAGGCCGCCCGCGCTGTTGCGCGCGGTGGCCACCCGGCCGTCCGACATCACATAGGGGTCGTTGTACTCGCTGCCGCGCAGGACGGCCGCGCCAAAGCCCGCGCCGAATTCGACGCCCTTGACCGCAGGAATGGAAAACAGCTGGGCGGCCATGACGGCCTCCACCCCCTCGAAAAAGGGCGCGCCCAGGCCCGCAGGCAGGCCCACCGCGGCGCATTCCACCACGCCGCCCAGTGAATCGCCCGCGGCGCGGGCCTCCATGATGGCGGCGTACATGCGGCTTCCGGCTTCGGGGTCCAGCGTGGGTACGGGCTGGGCATGACAGCGCGAAAGCGCGTCCATGTCCGGCCGGAGGGAATCGAGCGCATCATCCCGCTCGGAGGCGATGGCCAGCACATGCGCCCCCACGCGCACGCCCTCGCGTGAAAGCAGCTGCAGGGCTACGCCGCCCGCAAAGGCATAGGGCAGGGTGAGTCGGCCGCTGTGATGGCCGCTGCCGCGCAGGTCATCAAACCCGGCGCTGCGCACCCAGGCGGGATAATCGGCGTGGCCGGGGCGCGGACGGTCGGGCAGAAAGCCGTAATCCGCGCTGTGGGTGTCGGCGTTGTCAAACAGGGCGGTCATCGGCTGGCCGGTGGTCACGCCGTCCCTGAGGCCGCTGACGATGCGCGGCAGGTCGCTTTCACGCCGGGCGGTGGCGATGGCGCTGCCGCGCGCTGCCCGGCGCTGCAAAAAGGCGTTCAGCGCATCCGTGTCAAGGGCGAACCCCGCGGGCAGGCCGTCGAGCGTCACGCCCACGGCGGGCCCGTGGCTCTCGCCGAAAATCTGGATGGACAGCATGCGTCCGATGCGGCTGCTCATTTGGCGATTCCTCCCAACTGGCGGTAGGTTTCCACAAAGCCGGGCCAGGATTTGGAGATGCACTCCGCACCCGTTACCGTGATGGGCCCGTCGGCGATGAGCGCGGCGGCGGCCAGCAGCATCACCATGCGGTGATCTCCCCGCGCATCGGCGGTGAAGCCGCCCCTAAGGCGCGCCGGACCGTACACGGTGAGCGTGTCGCCGTCGGGGCTGACGTCGGCCTTCGCGCCCAGCTGGGCCAGCAACTCCTGCGTGGCCAGCAGCCGGTCGCACTCCTTCAGCCGCAGGCGGCTGACGCCCGTCAGGGTGGAGACGCCGCACGCCTGCGTGCAGGTCAGCGCCAGAATGGGTGCAAGATCGGGGATGTCGGAACAGTCGATGCGGGCGGCCTTCAGCCCGGCAGGCGACGGGCTGAAGGCATGCCATTCGCCCTGCGCCTGCCGGATACGCAGGCCCATCTCCTCCAGCACGTCCACGATGCGCGCATCCCCCTGCAGGCCGTCGCGGCACAGGCAGGGCAGCGTCACGTCGCCGCCCATGGCATCCACGCACAGAAGCACCGCGGCCTGCGACCAGTCGCCCGATACAGCGATGCTTTCCGGCGCGGGCGCGCAGGCGGGCGAGAGGCTGAACACCCCCTCCTCCCGCTCCTCGAAGGAAATCCGGAAGCGCTCCATTAGACGCAGCGTCATGTCCAGATAGGGTCGGCTGACGATGGGACCGGTCACGGTGAGCGCGGCGGGCGCGGGTTCGCCGCCCGGGGTGACGGCATGCGCCAGCGCAATGAGCAGGCCGGAGGCGAACTGGCTGGAACGGGAACCGTCTATCTCATAGTGCCCCGCTGGCAAAAAGCCACTGACCTCCACCGAGGCCAGCCCATCCAGCCCGGCGGGCGTGCGGACCATACGCCCCCCGGCCTGCCGCACCAGCGGCTCAAAGGCGTCGAGCGGGCGGCGGAACAGCGCGGGCTCCATCCGAAAGCGCACCGCCTGTCCTCGCGCGAGAAACGCGGGAATCAGCATGCGCAGCGCGGCGGCGCAGGCCCGCACATGGCACTCGACCGCGGGCGCGTCTTTTGCGGGCTTGCCGGGCGGCGGCGCGGGCGTCACCACCAGCGCGCCACCCTCCGGGCGCACCTGACCGCCCAGGGCACGCACGCCGTCGATCATGGCCAGAGTATCGTCGCAAAGCGGTGCGGAAAAACCGTTCAAACGGCATTCGTCGCGGCCCAGGGCAGCCAGGAGCAATGCCCGGTGCGCCTCGCTCTTGGCAGGGGGGACCGTCGCGCTTCCGCTGAGGCGCGCGGGATAAAAGGAAATGGACGACATCAAAAAAACTCCCCTTCCACCGGCAGAAAAGATCAGGGCAAAATGAAAAAATAGACGGTTTTTATTATAGCATACCAGACCTTAAAAACAACGAGAAGCCAGGTGCGGGAAGCGAAAAAAACCGAAAAAAATCCCGCCTCTGGCCGGCCTTACGCCAGATAGCCCAGGCTCTTGAGCACAAACACCCACAGAAACACGGTCAGGATGGAAAACACCGTGGTAAAGACCACCTGTCCGCCGGCCAGATCGCCGTTGCCGCCCATCTGCTGCGCCATGGGGAAGCTGGAAACCGACGTGGGCGAGGCATATACGGCGATCAGCGCGGCCAGCGACACATCCCGGATGCCCAGCGCCACCGCCAGGCTCAGAAAAATCAGCGGCACCACGACCAGCCGTCCCGTCACGCTGATGACGAGCAGCTTGATATTGGCGCGCGCCTTGCCGAAATCCAGCGACGCTCCCAGAATGAACAGCGCCAGCGGCGTGGCAATGGACCCCAGGCTGCGAAGCGGCGTTTCGATCAGGGAGGGGATGGGAATTTGAAAATGCCAGATCAGGAATCCGGCCAGCGTGCCCAGAATCAGCGGATTGAGCAGTACGCCCTTGACGATGCGCCAGGGCGATCCCTTCTCACCGGCGAACACCATGAGCGCAACGGTGGAAAGCACGTTGAACACCGGCACCACCACCGCCACCATGAGCACCGCGATGGAGGTGTCCCCCTCCGGGTACATCATCATGACCAGCGGAATGCCGAAGATGGCATAGTTGCTGCGCGCGATGCCCTGGATCAGCACCCCGCAGGAGGCACGGTCGCGGCACAGGCGCGGTGTGGCGACAAACAGCACGCCAAAGCACAAAAGCGTGGTCACGAATGCGTAGAGCAGCGTGCGCGCGTCCGTGGAAGCGCCCAGCTCGGTGTCCACGATGTTGAAGCACAAAAGCAGGGGCAGAAAGATCTTGAACACGCAGGCGTTGATCTGGCGCGCGGCGGATTCGCTGATGACCCCCACGCGGCGCGCCGTGAAACCCACGGCCATCATGACCAGCAGGGGAAAAACGGTATTGAGCGAAAAAAGCAGGTCGTCCATGGGGCGGGGTTCACCTCCCGTTGGGGATCAGGGCGAAGGAAAGGCGCTCAGGGCCAGCAAAAGCTGCGCCATGTAATAGATGCCCAGGCTTACGAAGTGATAGGGCGTGGAACGTTTCAAAAGCAGGTTGTGGCACAGCGTCATATCCGAAACGACGAACGTCACGGCCCCCAGCGCCGCCAGCGTGGAGCGGGGGGAGGGCGCCAGCAGGGGCAGCGGCAGGCTGAAGGCCAGCAGCGAGGCAAGCGCAACCACGTAGATCAGCACGCCTGCCAGCAGATGCGGCTTGGGAAAATGCCGGCGGTAGCGCAGCGCAAAGCACCACAGCCCTGCCAGCGCGAGCACGAACACCGTCAGGCACCACCAGCTCAGCACCCGGTACTGGCTGAGCGCGGCCACATAGACCGCGTGGCCCGTGAAAAACAGCGCGCCGCCCACCTCAAAGCGCACGTCCAGCGCGACGTCAGCGAGCGTGCATACGCACAGGCCGATAAAGATCATCAGGCCGTAGAGGTCATCCCCGCCGGCAGCGAAGCAGCCCGCCGCCGCAAAGGCCGCGGCCAGCGCCGTGGGCAGGGCCTTGAGCGCAAGCGAAGTCTTTCGATACCCCTTTGCCATGGCGCGAAAGCGCGCCGGCATCAGCGCGAGCCAGGTCAGGGCGATATAGAGCAGAATATAGGCCATGCCGCCTCCCGCGGCGCCGGACGCGCCGCCCGATCGTTTGTCTTTCTTCTATCATACGCCTTTTGCGGCGGGGTGTCAATTCCATGCAGCGGCGGAAAACGACGGCAAGCCAAAAACGCCCGGCGGATGTTTTTCCGCCGGACGTAAACGAGGAGCGGGCGCGGTCAGCGCCCGCCGCGAAAAGATGGAGGCTGCGGACTCGCACCCTCCAAGCCACCCCAAACGGGTTTTGAGTGGCTTCGGTCACAGGGCCTCGCCTTCGGTCTCGCTTTCAGACGCCCCCTCGGGCGGCGCGTCGGGCGCTTCCTCGGGCGGTACGTCGGGCGCTTCCTCGGGCGGCGCGTCCGGCGCGCCCTCAGGCGGTACGTCCGGAGCGCCTTCGGGCATGGCGCCGGGGTCCCTCCTTTCCGCGGGCGCGTCGCCGGGCGTGCCTTCGGGCATCGTACCGCCCCGTCCGCCGCCAAATCCGCCCCGCCCGCCGCCGAAGCCCATGCCGCCGGTGGAATCGGTGGTCATCTGCACGGTCTGGCTCTCGCCGCCCAGCGTCAGGGTGTAGCTTTCGCCGTCGGTAAAGCGGTCGCAATAGACGACCACGTGGCTGTAATCCCGCAGCGGCTCAAAGTGGACCAGCACATTTCCCGCGCTGTCGAGCACCTCCAGCGTGCCGGAGCCGGAGACGTTCATCGCCGTGCCGGGGATGGCGGGGTCGCTTACGCCCTGTGCCATGCCGGCGGCACCCACGGCAACCACCGTGCCGCCGGTCAGGGTGAAGGAGCCGTCGTAGTCCAGCGCGCCGTCGCCGCCGCTCCGGGGGCCGTTGACGTACAGCTCGCCGCCGGTCATCTCCAGGTCGCCGTTGACGTCCACACCGTCGCCGGAGGCGTTGACGGAGATCATGCCTCCGCTGATGAGAATGGTGCCCGTGGAGGAGGCGAAGCGGTCGCGCCCGAAGCGGCCGGAATCCCCGAAGGTGCCATCGTCGGTGGTGGTGGCTGAGTCGCCGCCCGCGCCGTTGATGCCGTCATCGCTGGCGGTGACGTCGATCTCGCCGCCGGAGAGGGTCACGTCGGCTCCCTCCAGCCCTTCATAGGAGCGCGTCACGGTGATGGTGCCGCCGGAGACGGTCAGCGTGTTGTCGGCGTGCACGCCGTCGTCGCCGGTAGCGAGGGTCATCTCCCCGCCCGAAATGGCCACGTCTACCGCGTGCAGCGCGTCGTCCACGCTGTCGATGGAGAGGGTGCCGCCCAGAATGGTCAGAATGGTTTCGGCCTTCACGCCCTTCTGGCTGGGCGTATCCTCCTCGGCCTGCTGCTGCCAGTCGCCCCAGCCGCCGGAGTCCGCCTGGCTGACGGACGCGCTGCCCTCGCCGGTGATGATGGTGAGCGAGCCGTCCGCGATGGTCACAAAGCCGCGGTCCGCATCCTCGTCGTTGGTGGCCTTGATGCCGTCTCCGGTCTGGGCGTCAATGGCGATGGTTCCGCCGCCGATGGTGACCTCGTCCTTGCCGACGAGGCCGTCATCCACGGCGTTTACGGTGATCTCCCCACTCACGATGCGCAGCGAATCGCGGCAGTTGATCCCGTCCAGGTAGGCGCTTTCGATGGTGAGCGCGCCGGTGCCGTTGATGGTCAGGTCGTCGCGCACGTAGATGGCCGCGTCGTTGTCCTCTGCGGAGGGCGTGGCCGAGCCCTGGGAGAGGGAATTGACGCTCCCTTCCGCCAGGGTCAGAATCAGCTTGTCGCAGCCGTCGGAGGTCAGCGTCGCCCCGCTTTCATTGTGGACGCTCACGCCGTCCAGCAGCAGCCACACGTCGCCCTCCGTGGCTGGAGCCACGCGGATGCTGCCGTCCGCTATCTGGCCGCTCAGGCGGTAGACACCCGGCTCGGTGATGTCTACGCCGCCTTCGGTCAGGACGATGTCAACGGCCTCGGAGGGGTCGGCGAGGGTCAGGTCCTTGTCGGTGAACAGGTCGTCCGCCGCCTCGGCCGAGGCGGCGGAAAGCGCGGGCAGGCACAGAAGAAGCGCGCAGAGAACAGAGAAGAAACGCTTCATGGGGGAGCCTCCTTGTTACAGTTCTTCATGGATGGGCGCGTTGCGGGTAAGGGAGAGGGTGAGGTTTCCGTTGCGGCAGCGCAGCTCATCCAGAAAGGCCTTTTCCTGCCTGGGGTCCTTGAGCACGACCGTGTAGCGCAGCTCAAACAGGCTGCCCATGCCGGTGGTCTTGACCCCCTCCAGCCGCCAGCGGCGCGTGTGCGCGGCGAACAGGTCGTCAAACACGCCGGTGTAGTCCAAGTCCTCGGGAATGGTCACCCGCAGCAAAAGCGGCTGGGAAAAGGGATGGACGAAGTGCAGTACCAGCAGCAGCGCGCACACCACCGCCGTGAGCAGCAGCGCATAGCCCGTATAGGCCATGCTGGTGGCCAGCCCGGTGCCCATGGCTAGGAAGATGAGCGTGATATCGCGCGAGGAGCCGGGCACGGAGCGGAAGCGCACCAGGCTGAACGCACCCAGCACCGCCACGCCCGTACCCACGTTTCCGTTGACCATGAGGATCACGGCCTGCACCACCACCGGCAGCGTGACCAGCGAGGCGGCAAACCCCTTGCTGCACGGGCCGGTGAGCATGGCGGTCACGGCGATGAGCAGCCCGCAGGCGGCGGCGCAGAGCATCAGCACCAGCGTGCTGCCGATGGACAGCCCCTGATTGACGTCAAACATGGCAGACAGCATCCGCAATCCCTCCTTTCACCGCGGCGGGGCGCAGGGCGCGGGCCCGCGCCGCCCGCATGCGCGCCTCATACACCCGCCCGTATTTGGAAAACGACGTAGGCCGGATCTCGTTCTGGTCCAGCGCGGCGCATAGCCACAGCGGGATGGCATGCGCGGTCTTGATCTCCATCAGCCGCATGCCGGGCGCGAGCAGCAGCTCGCCCGCCGATCCCAGGCGCAGGTCCAGATCCGTCTGCCGGCTGCGGATGTCGCGGTCGATGGTGATGCGCAGCTGGTTCGGGCTGGGCTCCAGCTCCGCGTAGGCGGTGCGGTCGTAGGCCAGGAGCACGGCGGGCTGCAGCCGGTAGCGGCGCAGCATGTAGGCGATCTCCCGGCCGATCTGCCCGCCGGCGGCAGGGACGCTTCCCTGCGCGAGGCATTCCATGGCCCGCGCCAGCGGCAGGCAGATGCGCCGCTTGTACACCACGCCCCGCACCTTTTTCTTCACTTCCAGAAAGACGTTGTCCATCTCGCCCGGCACGCCGTAGCTGCGCAGGCGCAGCTTCTCCTTGTAGGCGGGCTTTTCCAGGCTTCGGCGGATGAGCAGGCTGTCCTCCGTATCCAGATAGAGGCTTAAAATGGTGCTTTCGCCGTACTGATCCGCCTGCATATATTCGGGAAGCGTGCGCATCAGCCCCGTGTACTGCGCGGGCGTGAGAAGAAACTTGCGCTCCACACGCTCAAAAACATAGGTGAAATTTCCCATTTCAACAGCTCCCTTCCGGTTTGATCCGCCACAGGCCCAGCGTGCCGGCCAGCGCCAGCGCTCCGCCGCCCGCGAGGAACCAGCGTTCCCAGCCGCCGTCCACGCCGGCGATGTCCACGATGCCCCGGTAATACAGCCCCGCCGCCGCCGTGGCCAGCCCCGCGAAAAGCAGGTTCTGCCAAGGACGCGCGAGGGCGGGAGGCACGGAGCGTCCGCGCGCAAGAGCCCATACCCACAGGTGCGCGGCGCCGCCCAGCAGCGGCACCAGAAACGCCCACGTCATCGCCGGCGAGGCGACGCCGTACCCGAACGCCTGATACACGGCGCTTGCGGCGGCACAGCCCGCCGCGGAGAGGACGCATCCCAGCACGCGCCTTCGCGTGGCCGGCTCAAAGGCCGATGTAGACAATGTCGCTCACCTCCCGCTCGGTGATGGTGCGGCCGTTGGTGGTGGGGTTGTTGACCACCTCGCCCTGAAACACCATCGTGGACGAACCGCCGCCGTCCAGGTTGTAGGCCGTTTCGCAGCCGATGTCCCGCATCAGGTCCGCCAGTTGCATGAGGGACAGGCCCGCGCTTTCCTCCGTGCGGCCGTCCGTCACCACAAAGGCGTAGTGCAGAGGCCCGACCTGCCCGATGGCCGTGCGCGGGTTGCTGGCCATGGAGCGCGCTACTTCGTCCTCCTCGTCCACGGATACCTGCCCGTCCGTGACCAGCGCGGGCCCGAAGGAAAAGATCTGCCACAGGCCGTCGGCGTTTCCGGCGGTCATGGCGCGGTCGTCCATGACGGAAAAATCGCCGGAGCTATCCACCAGCAGCAGCTCCGTGGCCGCGGAGGCCATGCTGTCCCGGTAGAGCACGCCGTTTCTGAGGCACCAGCCGCTTTTGCGCGAACCGTAGAAATCGCCGTTGACGGCGAGCACTGCACCGTTTGTCCCGGCAAGCTCGCTCACGGTGTCCGTCACGTTGCGGCCGAAGGTGTTTTCAGCCAGCGCCGTGCGCAAAAGGGCGGGGCTGGCCAGCCAAACGTCCGCCACGTAGCAGGTGGTACCGTCACGGCGCAGGGTGGTGAGCTCAACGCTCATGTACGCATCCTGATAGAAGGAGGCGTCTGCCGCCGCCTCCGGCGCAGTCAAAGCGGCGGAAGGCGCGAGGGTTTCCAGCACTTCCTCGGCCACGTCGCGCGCACGGGATATGATCAGCTCCCGGTGCGGAATGACGAAGGTATCCAGCAGCGCCCAGGTAAACGCCGCGATCAAAAATGCCGCATAGCACGCGGCAAAGCGCCATGGCGCCCGGAAGAAACCTTTCATGCGGACCTCCTTTCCATGGGGCAGAGTATAGCGGCCCTTTGTGTAGGGCACGTGAACGCAGTCTGACGGTAAGCCAAAGGCGCAATGGAAATTTCCGGATGACGGGCGCTTTCCGGCGGCGCAGGGCACGCCTCCTTCGCTCCGTGAGCCTGTACAATTCCTGCACTTTTTGACATGCGCGCATTGCAACCGGGCGGACGAGTCCTTATACTAAACACAGTGCGCCCCGCCGGAAGCGGGCCGCGAACACTGGGAAAAAGCACGGAGGACCAACAGCATGAACGTAACGCAGAAGATTCTTTCCGCCCATCTGATATCGGGCGAGCTCAAGCCGGGCAGCGAGATCGCCATCCGCATCGACCAGACGCTCACGCAGGATTCCACCGGGACCATGGCCTACCTGCAGTTTGAGGCCATGGATGTCAAGCGCGTCAAAACCGAGCGCAGCATGGCCTATATCGACCACAACACCCTGCAGACCGGCTTTGAAAACGCGGACGACCACCGCTATATCGCCACCGTCGCCCGCAAGCACGGCATCTATCTGAGCAAGCCCGGCAACGGCATCTGCCATCAGGTGCAGCTGGAGCGCATCGGCAAGCCCGGCAAGACGCTGCTGGGCAGCGACAGCCACACCCCCACCGGCGGCGCGCTGGGCATGATCGCCATCGGCGCGGGCGGGCTGGACGTGGCGGTGGCCATGGGCGGCGGCGCGTATTATCTGAGCTGTCCCAGCGTGGTCAGCGTCCGCCTCACGGGCCGCCTCGGCCGCGGCGTGGCCGCCAAGGACGTGATTTTGGAGCTGCTGCGCCGCCTCACCGTCAAGGGCGGCGTGGGCAAGGTGATGGAGTACACGGGGCCGGGCGTGGAGACGCTGTCCATCCCCGAGCGCGCGACCATCGCCAACATGGGCGCGGAGCTGGGCGCGACGACCTCGGTATTCCCCTCGGACGAGGTGACGCGCGGCTTTTTGAAGGCGCAGGGCCGTGAGGCGGATTTCGTGCCCCTGGCCGCCGACCCGGACGCGACGTATGACGAGGCGGTGGAGATCGACCTCTCGGCGCTGGAGCCGATGGTGGCGCTGCCGCATATGCCCGACAACGTAAAGACCGTGGCCGAGGCCGGGCCCATTCATGTGGATCAGGTGTGCATCGGCTCGTGCACCAACTCCAGCTATCTGGACATGATGCGCGTAGCCGCCATTCTGAAGGGCAAGACCGTCAGCCCCGACGTGTCGCTGGTCATCGCGCCGGGCAGCCGGCAGGTGCTGAGCATGCTCAGCGCCAACGGCGCTCTGCATGACATGATCGAGGCGGGCGCGCGCATCTGCGAAACGGCGTGCGGCTTCTGCATCGGCATGGGCCAGAGCCCCTGCACCAACGCCGTGAGCGTGCGCACCAACAACCGCAACTTCTTCGGCCGCAGCGGCACCAAGAGCGCGGGCATCTACCTGGTGAGCTGCGAAACCGCCGCCGCCACCGCCCTGACCGGGGTGCTGACCGACCCGCGCGGCGTGGACGCCGATCTGGACGTGGTCATGCCGGACAGCTTCCTCTACAACGACAACCTGATCATCCCGCCTGCCTCCGAGGACGAAGCGGACGCGGTGGAGGTCGTCCGCGGCCCCAACATCAAGCCCTTCCCCAAGGCGGAGGCCCTGGCTAAGAGCCTCTCGGGCAAGGTACTGCTCAAGATGGAGGACAACATCACCACCGACCACATCATGCCCTCCGACAGCTCGCTCCTGCCCTTCCGCAGCAACATTCCCAAGCTCAGCGAGCACTGCCTCACGCCCGTGGACCCCACCTTCCCCGAGCGGGCGAAGGCGGAGGGCGGCGGCTTCCTGCTGGCGGGTCAGAACTACGGGCAGGGCTCCAGCCGCGAGCACGCGGCGCTGGTGCCGCTCTACCTCAAGGTGCGCGGCGTGCTGGCCAAGAGCTTTGCCCGCATCCACCGCGCCAACCTCATCAACAACGGCATTCTGCCCCTGGAATTTGCAAATGAGGCGGATTACGACCGCTTCTCGCAGGGGGACGAGATCGCCCTGGAGGGCGTGGCCGAGCGGGTGCGAAAGGGCGAGAGCCGCGTGCCCGTGACCAACGTGACAAAGGGCTTTACGGTGGAGATGAAGCTGGAGCTGACCGAGCGCCAGCGCGGCATGATTCTCGCCGGCGGCCTCATCAACATGATTTCCCAGCAGAACCGGTAAATAAAGAAGCGCGGCGGGTGAAAACCCGCCGCGCTTCAGCTTGTCGAAAAAGTCCGCCTGCGGCGGCCTTTTCCGCCAAAGGCTTAAGAAATGTTTGCGCCCAAGGGCGCAAACTCCCCGCCCGCCCGGCACCGGAGGGAAGCGTGTGCCCTGTGGGCACTTGGGCCGAAGGCCCAAAGCGACCCGAAGCGGGGCAGCGAAACCATGAGCGCGACCGTTAGGGAAGCGCGAATGATTGAGCAACCGGGGCACTTGCCACCGAAGGTGGCAAAGCGACTTGAAGGCGTGAGCAAATACAAGGGCTGCGCGCAGAACGCCGATATTTGCGAGGGAGCGAAACGAGCAGAGGGTGCGGGTAGCACCCTCTGCGAAGATTGAGCGACCGGGAAAAGCCGGGCGATACGAATTCACTTTGGAGGGCCTGCGGGCCCTCCAAACCTCCCGGAAAGGGTTTTTCAACGGTCTGCGGCGCGGCGGGTCAACACCCGCCGCGCCTTTTGGCTGCGACTACCGAGCCCAGCATTCGATCGCGTCCCGCAAAAACCGCGCGCAGCCGGGCACAGCCCCGTCATAGTAGGCGGTGAAGCGCTCGTCGGCTACGTAGAGCTGTGCGATGCCGCGGTGCCTGGCCGCGTCGTAGACGGTGCCCGTCAGCGTGAGCCAGCGGCGGTGCAGGGCGGTGATTTCCCGGCCTTCCTCGCCGCTGGGCGACAGGCCGCCCCGCACGGCGGCCTCCAGCCGCCGCCGGATCTCCTCGCCCAGCCGCGTCCACTCCCCGTACTGCTCGCGCGACAGATTAAGAAGGGTTGCCTTGGCCTGTTCCACCGGTTCATCGCCGTATTTTTGACGCGCCTCGTTGCCATAGGCCGCCTCGCAGCGCGCCATGGTCTGTGCTTTGAACGCCTCAAACTTCTCCTGATCGCTCATGATCTCATTCCTTTCTTCACACCGAATGGCTTCCTGCACCGAGCGGATGAGGCGGTCCAGCTGTGACTGCCTCGCCCGCAGGGCATCCAGGTGGCCGCGCAGGGCGGTCAGCCGGTCAAAGGAGGGGTCGTCCAGACATTCCCTGATTCGGGCCAGCTCCACCCCGAGGGCCCGATAGTAGAGGATGTCCCGCAGTCGGTCCACCTCGGCCGGACCGTAGTAACGGTAGCCGGTTTCCGCGACGCGGGCGGGCCTGAGCAGACCGATCTGGTCGTACCAGCGCAGGGTGCGGGTGGTCACCCCGGACAGGCGCGACAGGGCCTGAATGGAATACTCCATGGAAACTTCCCTCCTTCATGCGCAGTATAACAGTTGACGCTGCGGCAGAGTCAAGGGCATTTCCTCTTTTTTTGCACCAAAAACGCGGCGGATTGTGCTCCGCCGCATGTAAGCCGGTATCTCTTATTTGCGAATCCCCAGCGCCATGTCCCGAAACAGCCCCGGCACGCCCTCCAGCTCCCGGTAGGTGCCCTGCTGCACGATGCGGCCCTTGTCCATGACGATGATCTCATCGCAGTTTTGCAGCGTGGACAGGCGGTGCGCGATGGAGATGACCGTGGTGCCGCATTCCTCCTTCATCTTCTCGATTTCGGCCTGGATGCGCTTTTCGGAGGTGTTGTCCAGGGCGGAGGTGGCCTCGTCCAGAATCAGGATGCGGGGCTTTTTGAGGAAGACGCGGGCCAGCGCGATGCGCTGACGCTGGCCGCCGGACAGGTTGCTCCCGCCCTCGGCCAGCAGGAACTGATACCCGCCCTCCAGCTGCTCGATGTCGGCGGCGATGTTGGCCTTGCGTGCCGCTTCCCGGACCTCCTCAAGGGCAACCTCGCGCTTCATGCCGTAGCAGATGTTGTGGTAGACCGTATCCGCAGTGAGAAAGGGCGTCTGGGGCACGAGCGCCACGTTCTGCGAAAGCGCGGCGCGCGTGAGGCCGCTCAGCGGCACGCCGCCCAGCAGCACCTCGCCCTGCGCCTTCTCCAGCTTGTCGATCACCTTGATGAGCGAGGACTTGCCGCAGCCGCTGGGCCCGGCGATGCCGATGAACCTGCCCGCCGGAATCGCCAGCACGATGTCGTTAAGAATCAGCTGATCCGGCTTTTCGGGGTAGGCGAAGCGCACGTTCCTGAGCGCCACGCCGTTGTCCGCGAGCCTAGGCGCAGCCGGGGCGCCTTCGTCCCGATAGGAGAAATCCAGCGGCAGGTCGGACAGCTGGAAGTAGTCATTTGCCAACACCACGCATTCGGAAAACTCGTCCAGGATGCGGTGCAGCTCCCGAAGCGGGCCGGTGAGCTGGGTGAAGCACAGGTAGGCCGTGAGCACCGTGCCCACCGTGATGGCGCCCTGCGAGGCCAGCAGCACCGAAAGCCCGATGACCAGCACGCTGAAAAAGGCCTCGTTGACGAATTTGAGGCAGTCATAGAAGGCCATGGCCCGGTGATGGCGCATCTCCTTTTTGCGCAGCTGCTCGGACCGCGCCTCGATGCGCGCGGCCTCTGTCTGCGCGCTGTCCAGGGCGCGGATTGTCTCGATGCCGCCCAGCAGTTCCACCATGGCGCCGTCCATGTCCGCCTTGGTTTCCATCAGCTCCACGCGGATGCCCTTCTGCGTGCCGATCTGGCGAAGCACAATGAACGTGCCCACGGGAATCACCAGCACGACCAGGCAGGCCACGGAGGCGGGCAGCTGCGTGAAGATCGTGACCACCGCCGCCAGTCCGGTGGTCACGGCGGGGGCGAAATCCATGAACATCAGCTTGATCAGCTTGACGGTGCCCTCCAGGCTGCGGTTGAGGCGGCCGTGGATGTTGCCGGTCATGTGGGCGCGGAAATAGGACAGCGGAGCCATCAGCAGCGAGAGCGCGGCCCGCTGGCGCGCGGCTTTTTCCGCCTGGGTGGCGGTGTCCTCCACGATGAGCCGGCGCGCCACCTTGATGAGCTCGTTTATGATGTTGACGACCAGGATCGCCAGCAAAATCGGCACGACCGAGGCAAACGAGGCGTTCTGCCCCGCCAGCACATGGTCCGTCAGGTAGCCGACGGCCAGCGGGGTCAGCTGGCTGAGCACCGCCGAGACGCCCAGAATCAGCAGAATCAGAAAGAAGCCGGACTTCTGTTTTCGGGGCAGCAGGGCGAAGATGCTTTTCCAGATTTTCTGGCGGGTTTCCGGCATCTGCATAACGCGCACGATCCCTTCTATGTGGCGGCGGGCAAGGCTTGCCCGTATCATTTTACCACATTTCGGGGATCGTGAAAATGTCTGGTTTTGGGGTCAGTCCTTGTCCACGTGCTTTTTCATGTGGTTGAGCGCATTTTTCTCCAGCCGGCTTACCTGCGCCTGGGAGATGCCGATCTCCCCGGCGATCTCCATCTGGGTGCGCCCCTGGAAGAAGCGCAGCGTCAGGATGTGCTTTTCCCGCTCGCTGAGGCGGCTGAGGGCTTCGCGCACGCCGATCACGTCGAGCCAGTTGTTGTCCGGGCGCTTGTTGTCGGTCACCTGGTCCATGATGTAAAGCGCGTCGCCGCCGTCGTTGTAGACGGGCTCAAAGAGGCTGACCGGGTCCTGAATCGCTTCCAGCGCAAAGACCACGTCCTCGCGGGGGAGCTTCAGCTCCTCGGCGAGCTCCGTCACGTTGGGCTCGCGCCCCATGCGCTCGGCCAGGCGGTCACGCGCCTTGAGCGCCTTGTAGGCGATGTCGCGCAGGCTGCGGCTGACGCGGATAGCGTTGTTGTCGCGCAGGTAGCGGCGGATCTCGCCGATGATCATGGGCACGGCATAGGTGGAAAAGCGCACGTTCTGCGTCACGTCGAAGTTGTCCAGCGCCTTGATCAGGCCGATGCAGCCCACCTGGAACAGGTCGTCCACGTTTTCCCCGCGGTTGCTGAAGCGCTGGATCACGCTGAGCACCAGGCGCAGGTTGCCGCGGATGAATTCCTCGCGCGCGTTGAGATCGCCGCCGTGCACCAGGGGAAAGAGCTCGCGCATGCGCTCGTTCGAGATCACGGGCAGCGTGGAGGTATCCACGCCGCAGATTTCCACCTTGTTCATCGCCATAACCCACACCTCCGCACATAGGCTTGTATCTGGAGTATGGGCCGGCGGGCGCGGTTTTATGCCGCCTCGACCCGTTGGGGCAAAGGCTCCGAAAAACCGACAAAACAGGATTTGCACCCGCCCGCGTCGAAACTGACAGGAAAAGGCGCAGGCCAAAAGGACGCTGGAAAAGGAGCGGACGGCGGATGAGCGAGGCGGCAAGGCAGCTGGCAAAGATGCTGGAAAAGAGCAAACGGGCGGTATTTTTTGGCGGCGCGGGCGTGAGCACGGAAAGCGGCATCCCCGATTTCCGCAGCGCGCACGGCCTCTATGGCGGCGCGAAGGGGAAAAGCTACGAGGACATGCTGCATATCCGGTATTTTCTGACCTCCCCGGACGAATTCTGGACGTTTTACAAAAACGTAATGCTCTATCCCGACGCGAAACCCAACGCCGCGCACGCCGCGCTGGCAAGGCTGGAGGCCGCCGGCAAGCTGGACTGCGTGCTTACGCAGAACATCGACGGGCTGCATCAGGCGGCGGGAAGCCGGAATGTGCTGGAGCTGCACGGCTCCGTGCACCGCAACGCCTGCATGCGCTGCGGGAGGCAGTTTGACCTGGTGTGGGTGCTGGAAAAGGAGGGTACGCCGCGCTGCCCCTGCGGCGGGCTGGTGCGCCCGGACGTGGTGCTCTACGGCGAGCCGCTGGATGAGGACGTGCTGGAGGGCGCCGTGCGCGCCGTGCGGGGCTGCGACCTTATGATCGTGGGCGGCACGTCGCTGGTGGTGCATCCGGCGGCGGGGCTGGTGGGCTATCTGCGCGCGGGCGTGCCCCTGGCGCTGATCAACCGGGACGAAACGCCCTATGACGGCCTGGCCGCGCTGGTGATCCGGGAGAATATCGCACAGGTGCTGGACGAGGCCGTGCGGCTGTGCCTGGAGCAGACGTAAAACAATCGTAAAAATTTTGTAAAAAAGAGAAAACCAAACCGGCTCCCTGCGCGTCTTATAAGTAAAGAGACGCGAAAGGAGCCGGTTCATCATGAAGCGCGACTATGAGTACAGACGCAGAAGAACGGGACAGCGGCACCGCTGGTGCATCCGCGCCAGCGTATGGCGCTACATGCTGATGGGCCTGCCCATCGGCGGAAGGTAGTCAGCGGTAGAGGGACAGCCAGCTGTCCCGCACGGCCTCCCAGGAGTAGAGGCGGGGAAAGAGCGCGCGCTGCTCGGGCGCAAGGCCGGTGAGCGCGCCGTCCATGGCGCGTGCCACCAGCGCGGGCACATCGGCAAAGTCGCGGAAGGAAGCCAGCTCGATGCCCATGTCCTCCAGCTGGGGATAGCCCAGCCATGCGCCCTTGATCACGCACGCGCCGGCGTAGAGGTATTCCTGCATGCTGGCCGAGAACGCGTCCGTGCGGATGGCCAAAATGAACACGTCCGCGCACAGGCGCAGCATGGCGCTGTCCTCCGGGCCCAGAAACTGCGTAAGGACCACGGTCTGGCAGGGCAGGCGCCCCGCCAGCTCGCGCGTGCGGGCCACGTAGGCGGGGTCGTTTTCGCCGTAGGTCTGCTGCAGCACCAGCGTCATGCGCCGGAGCCGTTCGGCAGGCAGGAGCTTGAGCGCCTCGAGCACCTCCAGCTGCTGCTGGGCGGAGGAGGCGCTGTATCCCACGCACACCACGAACCGGTCCGGCGCGATGCCGAAGCGCTCGCGGCACTGGGCGGGCGTGAAGCGCTCGCGCGCCCGGTCGATGTCCGCATAGCCGGTCTGGCCGAAGTAGAGCAGGGTGGTCTTGCGCGCGGCGTCCTCGCCGTAGACGCGGCGGATCATGTCGCGGTTGAGCTCGCTGTGCACGCTGATGGCGTCGCAGATGCGCAGATAGGGCTTCATGCGCCGAAGCGCCAGCTGACTCGCGCGCATGAGGTCGCTGCCCCAGAAGCTGCACGCCCAGTGCGCGCGGAAGCGCCGCGCCAACAGCCGCCCCAGCGCCAGGTCGCGCTGGGAGAGGTAGTGGTTGTGCACGATGTCAAACGGCCCCAGGCGCTTGAGGCTGCGCGCGTTGAGGGCGATGCGCGCCCACATGCGCAGCCTTGGAATGTGGCGGATGACGGGCAGCGCATGGCGGTCGTGGTAGACCGTCACGCCGTTATCCCGGTAGAAGTCGGCGTACTTGCCGCCGTCGCCCCAGATGGGAAAGAGCACAAGTTCATAGCCGGCGGGCAGGAGCAGATGCTCCATCAGCCGCCGGGTCCAGAAGCTGTCCGCGTCCGCGATCATCAGGATGCGCTTTTTATCGCCCATGGCGCTCCTCCTTCCTGATATGGCCGCGCAGCGCGGCAAGCACCTGCCCGGCGGTGGTCGCAAGGGTCCGAAGCTCCGCGCGGAACAGGGCGCAGGCCAGCGCCAGCACCAGAATCAGCGCCGCGTATTTCCATACGCCGCTTAGCAGCAGGTTCAGGAAGGACGCCGCCGTCATCAGCCCGATGGTCAGGGCCAGGCAGCGGTAGTTGAGGATCGCACGGTAGTACCTTTCGCCCACGGCGGTGCGCAGAAGCAGCGTGAGAATGGCTGAAAGCGCCGAGGCCATGGCCGCGCCGGAGATGCCCAGCGGGGGGATGAGCAGGTAGCACAGCCCGATGTTGGCCAAGGAGGAGAACAGATAGATGAGCGTGGTCCAGTAGGTTTTTTTGGAGATGGTGATGCCCATGCCCGTGGTTTCGCCCAGGCAGTAGCAGATGGGAGAGAGGAACAAAAACGGGAAGAACACCACCGAGCTTCGGTAGCTCTTGCCCAGCAGCAAAAACACCGGGGACTGAAGCAGCGTGATGCCCAGCCCGAAGAGCGTGAGCATGCAGGCCATGAGCCGGTGCACGGTATAGAAGCGCTGGCGGTCGTCGCTCTGGTAGTTTTCCAGCACATAGGGGGCCCAGTAGGTGTTGAAGCCCGTCTGGATGATGTTGATGGTAGAGGCCAGCCCCAGCGCGCTGGAGAAGATGCCCGTCGCCTCGTATCCGAGCAGGTGCTTGAGCGCCAGCGTGCTCACCGAGGTATTCAGCCAGCTCAGCACGCTCAGCGGCACCAGCGGCAGGGCGTATTTGGCCAGCTCGCGCACAGCGTCCCGGTCGGTCTGGCGGGGAAAGGAAAAGTCCAGCCGGCCCCGCTGCAAAATCAGAAAGACCACCGTAAAGACCGCCATCAGCGCCGTGAGGGCCAGAATGGCGCTGCGGCCCGTGGGACGGCTGAAACCCACCGCCAGATAGGCGATTTTGGTCAGAAGCGCGTGCACCACGCCCTGGATGGTGTAGAGCAGCGCGTTCTGCTCCATGCGGTAGCACAGCGACAGAAAGCGGAAAATCACCAGCGAGCAGCTGTAGAGGCACAGGCACAGGAAGATGGAGAAATCCGGCTGCCCCACGATCTCCCCGCTCAGGGAGCGCCAGAAGCCCAGCAGCACCGCCGAGGACACCACCCCGAAGCCCAGCGCCACCGCCAGGCAGAAGGTCATAAGCGCGCGCGGCGTCATGCGGCCGGGGGTTTCGCGGAAGAAACGGACGAACGCCTGGTCCAGCCCCAGGTAGCACACCGAGCAGAACAGCGACGTGTAGGTGCCGAACATGCTCACCCGCGCCAGCTCCGCAGGCGCAAAGAGCCGTGTGGAGATGGGCGTGGCGATAAAGCCCAGCGCAAAGGAGATCCATGTCACCATGGAAAATCCCACCATGTTCTTCAAAAACCGCTGCTTGCTGCGTTCCATGTACCTGCGGGGATTCCCCGCGCTCCCTTCGTGTGTTAGCGCCCCTCGGGCGCAGGCTTCGGCGCGCCCGCGCTTTCGCGGGGCACGGTGACGGTAAAGACGGTCTCGGGGTCGGTTTCCAGGGCGATGGTTCCCCCGTACTCGGCCAGCGTGCTGCGCACGATGCTCAGCCCCAGCCCATGGCCCTCGCCCTTGGTGGACACGCCCGGCTCGAAAAGCCGGCCGCGCAGCTCCTCCGGGATGGGGGCGCCGTTGTTGGAAATCACAAAGGCAAAGCCGCGCAGGTCCTCCGAAACGGACAGCCGGATGCGCCCTCCCGGCACGTCCTCCACGGCGTCCATGGCGTTGTCCATGAGGTTGCCGATGATGCAGCAGAGCTCCCACGGCGGCACGGGCAGGCCCTCCAGCGTGCTGCGGATGTCCATCTCCAGCGCGATGCCGCGCTCCTCGCACGCTGCGCTCTTGACCTGCAGGAGCGCGTTGAAGGCCGTCATTTTGGTGCGCAGCACCGAGGAAACGGACCGGTGCTCGTCGTACACGCGCTCCAGATAGGCCGTGGCCTCGCCGTATTCCTGCATCTCCAGCAGGCTGTAGACCACCTGGAGATGGTTGAGAAAGTCGTGCCGCTGGGCGCGGAGCCGCAGGTTGAGCGCGTCCATCTGCTCGTTGGTTACCCGAAGTTCACCGATGGTGCGCTCCAGCCGGCGGGTGCGCAGCGCGTCCTGAATGTCCACGCTGGCGCCCCAGGCGGCCATCAGCGCGCCGGCGATGACCATGAATTGCAGGGACCAGCTGTTGCGCGCCTCCGGCCCCGCGGTGAGCACATAGAGCACGAAGGCAAACAGCACGGCGATCTGCACGGCGTTGACCACGATGGCAAACATCGTGGTTTTTTGGACGTCGGGCTTGCGTTTCAGCTCATGCTTCATGGCCTTCTCCAAATCTGCGCCCGTGCCGGTCGCGGAGCTTGGCCTCGTGCCCCTGGCCGGTGGGCCGGTAGTACACGGTATGCTCGTAACCCGGCGGCATGTAGGCCTGCCTGACAAAGTGGCCGGGGTAATCGTGGGGGTATTTGTACTGCGGCGTCTGCGCGTGCGGCGTGGCATAGCTCTGGTCGCGCAGATACGGGGGCACGGGGGCCAGCCCGCCCTTCTGGGCATCCGCCATGGCGGCGTCGATGGCCGTGCACACGCTGTTGCTCTTCTCCGCCAGGCAGACGGCGATGATGGCCTGCGCGATGGGGATGCGCGCCTCCGGCATGCCCACAAATTCCAGCGCCGTCACGGCGGCCTGCGCCTGCAGCATGGCCAGGGGATCGGCCAGCCCCACATCCTCGCTGGCATGCACCACGATGCGCCGCACGATGAGTCTGGGGTCCACGCCCGCGTAGATCAGGCGGCTGAACCAGAAGAGCGCCGCATCCGGGTCGCTGCCGCGCATGCTTTTGATGAAGGCGGAGAGCATGTCGTAATACTGCCTCTCGTCCATCTTGAGCAGGGGCTTTTGCACGCTTTCCTGGGCCGTCTCCAGCGTCAGGCGCTTGAAGGGACGGCCGGTCGAGGGGTCGGTTTCCTCGGCGGTGGTCAGCCAGGCCAGCTCCAGCGCGCCCAGCGCCGTGCGCACGTCGCCGCCCGACATGCGGGCGATGTAGGCGAGCGCGCCGTCCTCCACGCGCACGTCGCTTGCACCGTAGCCGCGCTCCGGGTCGCGCAGGGCGTTTTGCAGCGCACGAAGCACGTCCGCCTCCTGCAGAGGCTCGAACTGGAACACCCGGCACCGGCTCACGATGGCGGGGGTCATGCTGACCATGGGGTTTTCCGTCGTAGAGCCGATGAAGCGGATCAGGCCGCTTTCGATGGCGGGCAAAATGCTGTCACTCTGCGCCTTGGACCAGCGATGACATTCATCCAGAAGCAGATAGGTGGCGCGGCCGTAGCGCAGGCGGCGATCCTGCGCCTCCTTGAGCACCTGGCGGACGTCCGCCACGCCGCTGGTCACAGCGTTGAGCTTTTCAAAGGCGCTGCCCGTCATGCGGGCGATGATGGAAGCCAGCGTGGTCTTTCCGCAGCCGGGCGGCCCCCAGAAGATGCTGCTTTGCAGCCGGTCGGCCTCGATGGCGCGGCGCAGCAGCCGGCCCGGCCCCAAAAGCCGCTCCTGCCCCACAAATTCGTCAAGCGTGCGGGGGCGCATGCGTTCGGCCAGGGGCGGCAGAGAGACGCTTGTCTCCAGGCCGGCAAAAAGGGTTTGCTGTTCAAAATCGTTCATGCAGTCAAAGGCGGCGGGACAGGCCGCGCCGCACGGGTCGTCGGTTGGGGGAAGACAGGCAAACACTACACACTATACACTTTTTCTTTCAAAAATGCAACGCGCGGCCTACTCCTTGAGCCACGCGGCATACCGCTCCGGGGGATAGATGGTGCGGATCATGTGCACCATGAAATCAAATTCCTCCTTGGTATAGAAGGAGGCGTAGCGCTGGTACAGCACGCGCAGGGCATTGAGGCTGCATACGCGCAGGCTGTAGTCGTTGAGCTTGATGAAGTTGGCGGAAAAGGGGGTCAGCTTGTCAAAGATTACGCCCATCAGGTCGTCGGTGATGGCGGCGAGCTGCCCCGTGCTCAGGTGCCGGGTGTGGTAATTGTCGGTGATGACGGTCAGGCTGCCGCTGGTCAGGCGGTTGAGTTTCACCAGCAGCAGGCTCTCCAGCTCGTCGCGCAGGCTTTCCAGCGTCTGGCGGTAGGGCGCGTAGGCGCGCATGTGGTCGGCCACCTCGGAAGCCAGCGGGTTGGCGCTCAAAAAAAGCGTCCCAAGCCACGGCCTGAGCACGCGCTCCACATCCGCCACCCCAACGGGAATCGCCATCGCCGCCTGATACCTCCCGTCTGTGCGGGCTGATGCCAACCCAATTCTGCAACATATTTCTACATTCTCTTCATCAAGTCCTTGTTTTTGTGCGCGAAAATATGACAGAAGGAAATCATTTCTTTAAGAATTGTAATATTATACAATAAAAAGTGAATATTAATACATTTATAACTTGTCAAGCGCCATGTTTTGTGGGGGAGGAGACGCCCTGCCACCATGGGTAGGAAAGAGGGTTTTCAACATTCGCCCGCCTATGCAAAAGTGCGGCAATGGGGGAGACTTGTCAAAAGTGTCCGTATCTGCTATGATAATGCACGAAATGTGGAACGGCGCATGTGGTTTTCCACAAGGGCGTTTTCCACATTCTTTGCATCTTTGGAAGAAACCATTGTGGATAACAGACCAAAGCAAATTTTGTATAATATACATGAATGGAAGGTTGAATGCGCCGTGATGAAGGCTGAGGAGCTGTGGGGAAGCGCCTGCAAGATTCTGCAGGAGGAGATGACCCGCATCAGTTACAGCACCTGGATTGAAACGGCTCTTAAGCCCTGTGCGCTGGTGGGGGACATCGTGCTTTTGGAGTGCGTAAGCCCGGTGGTCCAGCAGATGGGCACCAGCCGCTACATGGGCCAGATTCAGAAGGCGGTCAGCACGGCGGCGGGCCGCGCCCTGACGGTGGAGGTCTACAGCCACGAGGAGCTCAAGGACCGCCTCAAGGCGCTGGAGGCCCGCACGTCGGGCGATACGCTGGCGCTGCTCAACCCCAAGTACACCTTTGACACCTTTGTGGTGGGCTCCAGCAACCGGTTCGCGCATGCGGTGTCTCTGGCGGTGGCGGAGGTGCCCGCCAAGGCGTACAACCCGCTGTTCATCTACGGCGGCGTGGGCCTTGGCAAGACGCATCTGATGCACGCCATCGGCCACTACGCGCATGAGCTCTACCCCGATATGCGCATATTATACATCACCAGCGAGGACTTCACCAACCAGCTGGTCAGCGCCATGCAGAGCAACCAGAACCAACAGTTCCGCGAACGATTCCGCAACGTGGACATCCTCATGGTGGACGATATTCAGTTCATCGCGGGAAAGCACGGCACGGAGGAGGAGTTCTTCCATACCTTCAACCACCTGCGCGAGGCCGGCAAGCAGATCGTGATGACCTCCGACAAGCCGCCCAAGGAGATCCAGAAGCTGGAGGAACGCCTGTGCAGCCGCTTTGAGGGCGGCCTGGTGGCGGACATCCAGCGGCCGGATTTCGAGACGCGGCTGGCGATCCTGCGAAAGAAGGCGGAGTTTGAGCACCTCAACATCAGCGACGACATCCTGGCGCTGATCGCTGAGAAGATCGACACCAACGTGCGTGAGCTGGAGGGCAGCGTGACCCGCCTGACGGCGTATTCCAGCCTGACCCGCCGGCCCATTGACATGCAGCTGGCACGCGAGGCCCTGCGCGAGCTGTTCAAGCACTCCGAAACGCGCGTGATCACCTGTGACAGCATTCAGGACGCCGTGGCCAACTACTACGGCCTGAGCGTGGAGGACCTCAAAAGCCCCAAGCGCAACCACGAGATCACCGTGCCCCGGCAGATCGCCATGTACCTGGCCCGCGAGATGATGGGCCTGAGCCTGACCCGCATCGGCGACGCCTTTGGCGGACGGCATTACACCACGGTGATGTCCTCCATCAGCAAGGTGGAGGATTCCATCAAGCAGTCGCCCAGCCTGGTCAGCCTCCTGGACGACATCCGCCGAATGATCAAAAACCCCACCTGACGCGCGCCGGGAAAGAAAATTTCGGGAAACCGCTTTGCAAACGAACGGATTCATGCTATAATTGAGCTGCTGTCCAGCTTAGGTTATATGGTTCAGGTTCCTTTCCTTCGAGTTTGTTCGAAAGCACGGAAACCACGCCAGGGACTCAAAGCAGATGCGAGACAGAACAAACCAAAAAGTGGAGGGAATCCAACCATGTTTGAAGACAAGACTTTGGTATGCCGTGACTGTGGCAAGGAATTTGTGTTCAGCGCTTCTGAGCAGCAGTTCTTTGCGGACAAGGGCTTCCAGAATGACCCCACCCGCTGCCACGAGTGCCGCGCCGCCCGCCGCAACCGGGAGAACCCCGGCCGCGCCGAGCGCCAGTACTTCGAGGTGATCTGCGACGGCTGCGGCTGCACCACCCAGGTGCCCTTCCAGCCCAAGGGCGACCGCCCCGTGTACTGCCGCGAGTGCTTCGAGCGCAACCGCAACAGCCAGTACTGAGATTGAAAAAGCAAGCGCCCCCGCTTCGGCGGGGGCGCTTTTTTTGTCCAAAAAGGCCCGGAGGCATTGCCTCCGGGCCGGCGTATATCATTTCACTCAGTTCAGGCGCTTGCGCCAGATCAGCATGCCAGCGCCCGCAAGGGACAGCAGCATCAGCATTACCGCAAGCGACAGCGGGGTGGTATCGCCCGTGCGCGGGAGAGTTGTGCTGGGCTGAGCGGATGAGGTGACGTAGGTTTCGCCCTGGGCAACGGTCTTGCCGTTGACCACAACCGTGCCGCCCTCGTTTTTCACGGTGACCACCTTGTCAACATCTTCCAGCGCAACGCTCCCCTGAAGGACCGTCACCACGTCGCCGTCCTTAATGAAGGAGTCGACTTGCCCGGATACCTCCTTTGAGGTTCCGACAAAGTAAAAGGAAGCATTCGACTGATCCGTAACGCGCGCATAGGTATTGTCCTTGCCGACAAAGGCCGACTGCGGCTCATGGTTGATCAGCATGGCGAAGTTGACATCCATGGTGCTATTCGTCACGGGGGTGGCAATTCCGCGGAAGGTTCCGTCGTTGATAACAATACGGCCGCCTTTCTCGCTGCCCTGGCCGTAGCCAAACAGAGCGCCGTTGTTGCCGGAGGAGTCATAGGCGCTGAAGAATCCGCCGTTGATGGTGAAGATTCCCTTGTCTTTGAAATCGTTGAGATAACCGTTGGCAAGCACGCTGGCGTGGGAGTGGAAGTCGCCGCCGTTGATGGTTGCCACGTTCCAGTTGAGGACGGCGGGGCCGACGGTATTGGTGAACGTGCCGGACTCAATGAGCAGCTCGCCGCCGTCGTCGTTTTTAATGGTGTTCATGCCGCCGTCAAACGTGCCGGAATAGATGGTGAGCTTGGCAGGCTTGCCGCTATACTCAGTGTCGCGGTCGGTGGGCTTGTTACCGTACCAGCCGTTGGCGATGAGGCTGGCGCCGCTGCTGGGGGTGGAGACAACCTTGGTTTCCACCACAGTCGGAGAGGAGATTTCCATGGTGCCCATGTTTTTGATACTGTACCAGTCCGACGCCACATAGGTACATCCATTGAGGATCGTGCTGGCGCCGGGATAAGCGACAAGGGCGCCCTTCCCCTTGCCGGTGCTGCTGATCGTGCCCGAGCCGGTGATGATCAGATTGCCTTTGTTGGAAATGGTGTCTCCCGAGCTGGTGATGGTATGAGAGCCAACATTGAGCGTGAGACTCTTTCCGTGCTCGAGGGTTGCAAAGCCGTCGATGTCGGCAATGACCTCGACCATGTCGCCCGTCTCGGCGGCATCAAAGGCCAATTGCAGGGTTTCGTATTGAGTATTGCCGATCTGCGCCACATACTCTACGGCCATGGCGTTCCCCAACGACAGGAGCAGACACAGGGCGATGGCAACGACGATTACTTTTTTGAGAAACATGATCAATTCCCCTTCCCTTGTCGCGACAATATGCGCTACCTCAATTTCTGATCATAGCAAAAAATATGACAGAAATCAATAGATTTACAATATTTAAGAAAAAAACCCATTTACAATATTTAAGAAAAAAACCCGAAGGCAGAACCTTCGGGTGGATAAGGTGCTCCATCACAGCCACAGCAGGTACGCCAGCGTAACAAACAGCCCCAGGCAGAACATGAGCAGGCCGAAGCTGATGGAGCGGGTGAGGCGCTTGAACTGGATGCCGGCCTCCTCCAAAGCGGCGGCGAACACGCTCTCGTAGCGGGTACAGCCGGAGCGCCGCAGATGGAACAGCCGGGTGATGAACGCGCTTGCGCCGTCGCAGAAGCGTCCGAACGCATAGGTGAAGCGGTTGCCCACCGGCACGGGCTGCCGCGCGGAGAGCGGCGGCAGGAAGATGCGCCGGATGCCCAGAACCAGGCCGTCGCACAGGCCGTCGGCCACGCGGGCCAGGAAGCCGCCCACGGCGCGCAGGGCCACGATCACGCCGTCCATCAGGCGGTCCAGCACGAGCGCCACGCCGTAGCCCACGGCGATCAGCAGCCGGAGCACCGGCCGATAGATCAGGTCCTCAAGGTCCAGCCACTTGGGCCAGCGCTCGGGGTAGGAGCGGGACCCCTTTTTCTCCTTGGCCATGATGAACTGCCAGTTGAGGGCGTAGAGCACCACGCCGATGATGATGGACTTGGCCGCGCCCAGCAGGTTTTCGCCGCTGAAATAGGCGATGGGCAGGTGCGCGGGCGCCGCGGCATGGAAGAACGGACGCGCCAGCTCGCCGATGCCGCTCATCAGCACGCCGGGCAGGAGGCCCAGCACGGGGATGAGGGCGGCGCACAGCCCCAGCGCGACGCCGGAGGGCGCGGAGAGGTACTTGCGCATGCCGTCGTACTCGGCCTGGCGCGTGGGGTTCTTCTGCCAGAACAGGCACAGGTAGAGCTTGAACATGTAGCACAGCGTCATGCCGCCGGAGATGATGAACACCCATTCCGCGATCTGGTAGGGCAGCGCGCCCTCGCCCAGGGCGGTCAGCTCGTGGATGTATTCCAGCAGGCCCTCATGCAGAAGGGATTTGCTGGCGTAGCCGCTCAGGCCCGGGATGCCCGCGATGCCCAGCATCCCCATCAGGAAGCAGAAGTGCAGCAGGGGCTTTTTGCGTCCGAAGCCGCGTACCTCGTTGAGGCTCAGCGCATGCGCGTTCATGGCCACCACGCCCGCGCACAGGAACAGCACCAGCTTGAACAGCGAGTGGTTGACCATGTGCTGGATGGTGCCGTAGGCCGCCAGCCCGTTTTCGCCCGCGCACAGACCCTGCAGGCCCACGCCCACCATGATGAAGCCGATCTGGCTGAGCGACGAGCACGCCAGGGTGCGCTTGAGGTTGGTGGAGAAGATGGCCAGCAGCGCGCCCAGGAACATGGTGATCACGCCCAGACGGAAGATCACATCGCCAAACGCCGCGCAGCCGCGCATCAGGTAGCAGGTGAGCACCAGCATGCCGAAGACGCCGGCCTTGGTGAGCATGCCGGAGAGCAGCGCGCTCGCGGGCGCGGGAGCCACCGGGTGGGCCTTGGGCAGCCAGATGTGCAGCGGGAAGGCGCCGGCCTTGGCTCCGAAGCCGAAGAGGATCAGCAGTGCGGGCAGCCACAGCGCGTCAAAGCCGTAGGCGCTGACGAAGGCGGGCAGAGAGGAGAAGGGCAGTGTCGCCATGCGGGCGGGCAAGAGGAAGATGCCCATGAGCATCACCAGGCCGCCGATCACGGCGATGTAGAGGTACGTCTGCGCCGCGCGCATGGCTTCGGGGGTTTCCTCGTGCGCCACCCAGGGGTAGCTGGCCAGGGACATGACCTCGAAGAACAGGAAGGCCGTGTAGAGTGAATCGCTCAAAAACAGCCCCACCGTCGCGCCCAGCGTCATCAGCGTGAAGAAGGCGTAGCGGCCTGTGGCGTGGTCATGCCGCAGATAGTCGCGGCTGAACAGCGACGTAACCAGCCACATCACCGAGGCGATCATCGCGTACAGCGCACGGAAGCCGTCCGCCCGCATGCGGATACCCATGCCCAGGAAACCCTCCCAGGTGAGGCGCGCCGCGTTTCCGCCGGCAGCCAGCGCCGTGAAATAGATCAGCGCCGCCGTCTCGACCGCCGCGCAGGCGATCATCACCGCGATGGCGCGCTGGCCGCCCCTGCGGCCCAGCGCCCATGCCAGCGGCGCGCACAGCATGGGGATAACGGCCAGAATCAGCAAAAGCAAAGAACCGTTCATACCCACACCTCCTTACACCAGCCCCGCGGCCACCTGGCCCAGGTAATTGGCCAGCGGTGCGGAGGCAAACACCAGAATCAGCATGACGATTACCAGCAAAATCAGCGGCAGCTGCATGCGCCAGCCGGGGTCCAGACGCTTGCCCTCAAGCCCCGAATCCGGGCTGAGCGGAAGCGCGTAGGCCGACACCGCGGGCGCGAGCATGTAGATGGAGGTGAGCACCGCCGAGAGGATCAGCACCGCGACGGCCGCAATGCCCAGCGCGCCGCAGTCCAGCGCGGCCGTGGCCAGCGCCCATTTGCTCTGGAAGCCCACAAAGGGCGGGATGCCCACCAGCTCGACGCCGCAGAACAGGAACACCGCCATGGTGAAGGGCATCACGCGGCTCATGCCGCGCATCTCGCCGACATAGCGCTTGCCGGTGCGGATCATCATCGCGCCCACGCAGCTGAACAGGCAGATCTTCATGATGGCGTGGTATACCATGTGCATCAGGCCGCCCTGCAGGCCCTCGGGGGTCAGCATAAGCGCGCCCAGGAGGACGTAGCTGAGGTTGCTCATGGTGGAGTAGGCCAGCCGGCGCTTCATATGACGCTCGCGCACGGCCATGGCGCTGCCGAACACGATGCTGAACATGGCCACGATCAGGCAGACCGTCTGCGCCCAGGTGCCGCGCATCAGATCCGGGCTGAAGCAGTAGTGGCTGAGGCGGATGACCGCGAAGGCGCCGGCCTTGACCACCGCCACCGCATGCAGCAGGGCCGTGACCGGGGTGGGGGCCACGCTGGCCGCGGGCAGCCAGTCATGGAAGGGGAAGATGGCCGCCTTGACGCCAAAGCCCAAAAAGCCCAGCACGAACATGGGAAGGAGCAGCGCCATCGGCGCGTTTTTGAGCGCCGGGATGCCGCCGGCGACGAAGTTGGAGTTGCCGGTGAAGTGCATCACCGTGGCCAGCGCGAGGAAGGCCATCGCCGCGCCGCCCAGCGAGTAGTAGACGTACTTGCGGCCCGCGTAGACGGCCTGCGGCTTCATGCCGTGCATGACCAAAAACAGCGTGGCCAGGGTCAGCAGCTCGTAGAAGATGTAGAGGGTCATCAGGTCCTCGGCGAAGGCGATGCCCAGCGTGACCGCGTAGCTGAGCAGGTAGAAGCCGAAGAAGTGGTTCTCCCCGCCCTCGTGGGCCATGTACTCAAAGGCGTACAGCGTGGAAAGCGGCCACAGGAAGGCCACCAGCCCGCCAAAGACGCGCCCCAGCCCGTCGAGCTTGAAGCTGATGGAGAGCAGGTCGGACAGCCTGAGCAGCGTGATGGGATGCGCGCCCGGCGTGAGCACGCACCACGCGACGCAGACGGAGGTGGCGAGCGTCGCGGTCATGGTCAGCGCGTGGCAGGCCCGCACGTCGCGGGGCCGCCAGATGAACAGCGCGACCGCGCCCAGAACGGGCAGCAGAATGGAAATCAACAGCATATTTCGGCCCGCCTCTCTTTTACAGCACAGCCGCCGCAACGGCGCTCACAGCGGTTTCCACCAGCGAAGGGCACAGGCCCAGAATCAGCGTCAGCGCCGCTAGCACCACCAGCGGCCAGAGCATGGAGGCCCCCAGTTCGCAGGAGGAGGTGTCCAGCGCCGCCTCGCCGCTCGCGTGGCCGGGGAAGAAGCCGTTGATGCTCACCGGCAGCAGGTAGCCGGCCGTGAGCAGCGCGGACACCAGCAGCACCACCGGACCAAGCCAGCCAAAGACGGCCACGCCGCTGCTCATGGCGCCCTGCGCCAGCTGCCACTTGCTGAAGAAGCCGCACAGCGGGGGCACGCCCACCAGGCTCACGCCCGCGAGGGTGAAGCACCACAGGGTAGCCGGCATGCGCTTGCCGATGCCGCGCAGGTCGCCAACGTCGGTCAGGCCGGTCTTGAGGATGATGCCGCCGGCGCAGAGGAAGAGGAGGTTCTTCATGATGGAGTGGAAGTACACATGCAGCATCGCGCCCCGGAAGGCCGTTTCGTTGAGCAGGAACAGGCCGAAGAGCACATAGCTGACCTGCGACACGCTGGAATAGGCCAGGCGCTTTTTGAGCACCGTCACCTTCAGCGCCATCATCGAGCCCATGAACACCGTGATCAGCGCCAGCATCATTAGCGCCGTCTGCACCCAGGTGCCGCGCAGGAAGTCCGCGCCGGTCACGTAGTAGATCACACGGATGATGCACAGAACGCCCGCCTTGGTAATCACGCCGCTGAGCACTGCGCTGGCCGGGGCCGGGGCGATGGGGTGGGCCGTGGGCAGCCAGCCGTGCATGGGGAACATACCGGCCTTGGTGCCGAAACCGATCACCGTGATGAGCAGCACCCACAGAAGCAGCGGACCCTGGGCGGCCACCGCGTCGGGCGAGAGCGTGCCGCCGGCGACGAACAGGGGGGTCTCGGCGTTGGCGGTGAAGAAGAAGATGCCAAGCAGACCCATCATCGCGCCTGCGATGGAGTACAGCAGGTACTTCATGCCCGCCGCCACGGCTTCCCTGGTCAGGCTGTGCAAAACCAGCGCCACGCTCAGCAGGGTCATCAGCTCAAAGCACAGGTACATCGTTACCAGCGTGCCCGCGAAGCACAGCCCCAGAAGCGCGCTCAGGGTCAGCAGGTAGAAGGTGTAGAACCGCCGCTGCGCACCCTCGTGGGCCATGTAGCCGAAGCTGAACGCGCCCGAGAGCAGCCACATGCCGCTCATCAGGATGCTGAACAGCCGCGACAGCCCATCCGAAGCCGCCACCACCGGCAGGTCCTGGGAGATGGTGAACAAGGTCACGCTGCCATCGCCCGTCAGGCACAGGGCCACGGTGAGCAGAAAGCTCATCACCAGGGAGGCCAGCACAAAGCGGTCGCGCGCCTTGTCCGGACGAAGCGCGGGCAGAAACCAGCACAGAAGCGCGCACAGCGCGGGGAACAACGGGGTCAAAATCAACAGGACCGCCTGCATCTTGACATCCTCCTCACTCAAACATCATAAGGCCATTGGTGATGGCCGTGACAATCGGCTGCGCCATCAGGCCCACCAGCAGGTTCAGCGCCACAAAGCCCCACATGGCCGCGCTGGAAAGCGGGCTGCGCTCCGGCGCGGGGGCCTGGAAGCCGTCGCGCGGCGGACGGTAGAGCGTGATGACGGTCTTCATGAAGTACAGCACGTTGAGCAGCGTGCTCACCGCCAGCGCGGCCAGCAGCACCCACATGTGGATGCCGCCCCGGTAGAGCGCGGCGTTGCTCAGGTACAGCTTGCTGATGAAGCCGCCCAGCACCGGGATGCCCACCAGGCTCATGGCCGCCACGCTGAAGCATACGCCCGCGGCGGGGTTGCGGAAGCCGGCGCCCCTGAGGTCGGAGAAGCGCTTGCTGTTGCCCGATGCGTCGGCCAGGCCGGAGGAGGAGATGAACAGCGCGCTCTTTGCGCAGGCGTGCATGAGCATGTGGTAGATGGCCGCCACAAAGCCCATCCCCGTGCCAAGGCCCAGTCCGGCGTAGATGTAGCCGATCTGCGCCACGGAGCTGAAGGCCACCATACGCCGGAGGTCATGGCTGAAGATGGCGTTGACGCTGCCGATGATCATGCCCGCCACGCCAAAGACGAACATCAGGTCCATCACATGGCTGCTGGTGACCAGCCCCATGCCGATGACGCGGTAGAAGATCTTGATGAGCAGGAAGATATAGGCCTTGCTGACGATGCTGGAGAGCACCGCGCTGGACGTGGGCGTGGAATAGCCGTAGGCGTCCGGCAGCCAGGTATGGAAGGGATACAGGGCGCTTTTGATGCCCAGGCCCACGAAGAACAGGCCCATGATGACGGTGATGGGCGTGGCGTACTCGCCCGATGCGGACAGCTCCACGAGCGAATCGTGGATGTTTTCCATGAGCAGATGGCCGGTCAGGTTATAGGTGATGGTGATGGCGATCAGGGTCAGGCCGGAGCCAAGGAGGCTCATGATCATGTAGCGCATGGCCGAGACCATCGTGCGGCCGTTCTGTCGCGACATGATGAGCGCGCAGGCCGTGAGCGTCATGATTTCGATAAAGACATAGGCGGTGAAAAGGTCGTTGGTGTAGAGCATGCTCATCATGGCGGCCAGGACCAGATCCAGCATGACGCAGACGATGTTGACCTTCTTTCGGTCCACCTGCTCGTTGAGCTTGCGCATGCCGCCCAGGACGCTGAGCAGCATGATCAGGCTGAAGACCACCGCAAGGGTGGATTCCAGCACGCCCGCGCGCAGCTCGTTGCCCCAGGGAGCGGGGAAGTGGCCCATCCAGTAGACGTAGCTTTCGCCGTAGCCCCACATGAAGATGGTCAGCCACAGGTTGAGCGCCGCGACCACCGCGGAAAGCCCCGCCGTGACCCACTTGGCTACGCGGCCCGGCAGCATGGCGCTGAAAATGCCCGACACCATGCACAGCATGATGGAGAAGAAGGGGACGTTCTGTACAAATTGCATATCAGTCGTCCTCTCCCTTCATCATAAGCGTGATGCGGTCGATATCCAGCGTGTGGTAGCGGCGGTAGAGGCGCACGGTGAGCGAGAGCATCAGCGCCGTCACGCTCACGCTGACCACGATGCCCGTGAGCACCAGGCCCGCGGGAATGGGGTTGATGTAGTACTGGGCGGAGGTGATCCCATCGGTCAGGATGGGCGCGGTGCGGCCCTCGATGTAGCCCACGGAGGTGAGCAGCAGGTAGATGGCCGTGTCCATGATGTTGAAGCCGATGATCTTTTTGATCAGATTGCGCTGGAGCAGAAGCGTGGTGAAGCCGATGGCGAACAAGAGCACCGCCACGATTTCCTCCAGGTGCTCCTGGATGATGGTAAGCATCGTTTACATGCCCCCCTTGCGAAACAGCGTGTAAAACGCGTACATCGTGCACATGACGATCAGGCCCACGCAGATGTTCAGCGGCAGGATGAAGCCGGAGGAGAGGATGGCGCCGGGCGTGCCCAGCGGGATGCCGCTTTCGATGTGGTTGGCGCCGGTGTAGAAGGAATAGCTCTTGAGGCCGGCATAGGTCATCAGCGCCAGGAAGGTGATCCAGCGGAAGGTGCGGTAGGTGAAGAAGCGCTCGGTCTTCTGGAAGCCGAAGGCGTTGAGGTAGAGGATCAGGCCCGCGCCCATCACGGCGCCGCCGCTGAAGCCGCCGCCGGGGCTGAGGTGGCCGTTTAAGACGATGTACATGCCGTAGAGCAGAATCACCGGGACCAGCACCTTGGCGGCCAGCTGCAGGATGGCGTCGTTCTTGGGCTCGTGGTGACGGTCGTCCCACTCGGCTTCCAGCATGGAGGCCGTGGGCTTTTCGTCCGGCGCATGGTCGCCCAGCTTGAGCAGCAAAAGCACGCTGCACGCCGCCACGAACAGCACCGTCGATTCGCCGAAGGTATCGAAGGCGCGGTAGTCCAGAATCATGCCGGCCACAAAGTTGACGGCGCCGGTCTCCTCGATGCCCTTTTCGATGTAGCGCTGGGAAACTTCATTATTATAGGGATTGTCCGCCTCGCCGAAGGGAGGCAGGGCCACGACCGTGCTCATGAGGAAAAAGATGATGAAGCACAGAACCAGCACCGCCGAGAGGCGATAGAGCCGGTTGATGAGCTTGACGCCCTTGTGGCGCGACCACTCGTGCACGCGCGCGTAGTAGGTACGCTCCTCTTCCACCAGGCGTGTGCGCTGCTCGTCGGCGCGCTTTTCCGCATGGGCATACAGCTCGCCGCCCGGCTCCTGAGGCGCGGCCTGGTCCATGCTCTGCTCGATCTCGCCGTCCAGCACGCTGTCGTCGCCGGTTTCCCAGTTGACGAAGCGCTCCCACAGCGAGGGGCGGGAATCATTTCCGGTCATTCGGCTCGTCCTCCTTCCGGGGCTTGATGGCGTGGATCTTCTTGAGCACGATGAAGAACAGGATGCTGGTAACGCCCGCACCCACGGCCGCTTCGGTGATGGCCAGGTCGGGCGATTGCAGAAGCATCCACATGATGCTCATCAGCACGCTGTAGGCCATGTAGATGACCACGCTCACCAGCAGGTTGCGGGTGAGACAGGTGGCGATGGCGCAGATGAGCAGGAATCCGAGGACAACCACGGTAAACAGACTGTTCATAGGTCGATCATCTCCATTTCCTGCTCAGGATGGTCGTTGGTGGTCAGCTCCAGGCGCGCGATCAGATGGCTGCCGGTGGGGCTGGTCAGCCACAGGAACAGCGCCGTCAACAGGTATTTGAGAATGACCCAGCCGTCGTTCTGGGAGACGCACAGGCCGGTGAGCACCAGCAGCAGTCCCAGCGAATCCCCCATGGAGGCGGCGTGCATGCGGTTGAGCACATAGCGGAAACGGTACTGCGATACCACCCCCACCAGCAGCACAAACAGCCCGGCCAGCATCAAAACGGCCGTCAACACGAAGCGGAACCAGTCAAGCATCGGAGCGGGCCTCCTTTTCCTTCTTTTCGCGCTCCTCCAGGGCGACGCCCATGTAGACCTTGCACAGCACCACCACCGCCAGGAAACCCAGCAGCGCGTAGATGAGCGCCACGTCCACCAGGTATCCCTCGCCCAGCATGGCGGCCAGGATGCAGATCATGGTCATGGTGAGCGTACAGATCATGTTGATGGAAACGATGCGGTCGGCAATGCGCGGGCCCTGAATGGCGCGAAACAGGCAAAACAGCGTCAGCACGCTCAGACATACCAGAACAGCCATGTAAAACGCATGATAGGCGTCAGCGAGATTCATGCCTCTTCCTCCTTTGTCTTTTGCATTTTTTCAAGCGCCTGGGAAAACGACGTGTCGTCAATGCCTTCCATGAACTGCGTATCCAGGCAGTGGACGGTCAGGCGGTCGCCTTCGCTGTGCACGGTGATGGTGCCGGGCGTAAGCGTGATGGAATCCGCCAGCGCGCTTTTGAACCCGCCCTTGAGCGGCGTGCGGAAGGTGACCAGATGGGGCTTGACCTCGAGCTTCGGGGCAAACACGATGCGCGTCAGCGCCAGGTTGCACTTGACGATTTCTGTCAGAAGCAGCCCGATATAGCGCAGCGCGGCAGGGATCAGCCGCGCCGCGGCCCAGTCCTTTTTGGGACTGTAGCCCAGAAACGCGCAGCAGAAGGCGTACAGCACGCCGGAGAGCACCGCGCCGAAAGCGGCGATCTCCCATGTCAGGCGGCCGTTAAAGACCACCCATAGCAAGAAGAACACGAAAAACATACGTTGGACCTCCTCCTCTCGCGGACGATGGCCCGGCCCCTTCCTTTTAATAGGTAAGAACACGAAAACCATCAGTTTGACATTGTACGCCCCAGCCATGCAAAAGTCAACGCTGGCCAGGTTTGCTTTCAAATTTTTTCGCCAGGCTTAGCGGCTGCTTAGCGATTTTTGCCGATAGAGATAAACCGAGTCGTACCAGAAGTTCGGGCTGCTTTCCGTGGCAATCAGCTCATAGCGCTCCCCGATCCATTCCGGCTGCTTGCCCCGCGTGATGACATAGTCGCAAAGCCCCTCGCGCAGGTAGCGCTCCTGCTCTGCGAGCATTTCCTCCAGGGGCACGTTGGTCTGGTGAAAGTATTTCACATTCGGCACAAGTCCGGCAGCAGTGTAGAAGCCCGCATCCATAAAGCCGTAGTTGAGCAGCGTTGCATCAGGCTCCAGACAGGCGGCGATGCGGTACTGCATGGTTTCCTCGCGGGGCTGGCCAAAGGACGCGCCGTAATCCGCCGTCATGTTGCCGCTCAGCAGCGGGCACAGGCCCACGCATGCGGCGGCCAGCACGGCGGCACAGCCGGTCAGCGCCTTTGCGGAAAGGCGCGTGAGCCTGCCTTCGAGTGCGCGGCCCAGCGGGAGAAGGCCCAGTGGCGTCAGCGCGGCCAGCGCCAGCCCGTAATAGGGATAGCTCTTGCCCCCCGCAAACACGCCCAGCGCGCCCGCCAGCGCCGCCAGCCATACGGCCAGCGCCTCGGGGCGGGGCCGTTTCCAGGCAAACCAGATCAGGCCGCCGGCGAGGAGCAGCGAGCAGGCCGGATTGTCCCGCACCCATTCCCAGCCGCATTGCAGCATGGCCTTGGCCCGCTGCCCAAGGCCGGCAGCCTCCCCGGAGGCGGAGTACAGGAACAGGTTGTCATGCAGATAGGTGCCCAGCCAATCGGCGATGGCCCCGTTTGCGCCGAAGTAGACGACCCAGGGCAGCGTGGACAGCGCAAAGCCCGCGATGAGCCAGCCCAGCGAGCGCCACAGGCCGCGCCAGTCGCGCCGGGCCGCCAGATGGATCAGCAGCGCAAGGAACAGCCCGGCCTGCACGCCGCAGATGGTGAACTTGATCCAGAACACACAGCCGTCCAGCGCCCCCTGCCACACCAGCTCCCCCGCCGGCATGCGCCCGCCGCCGCGCCGGAAATGGCGCAGGACGCCGTAAAGGGACCAGACCATCAGGGGCAGGCAGAGCTCCTCGGCACTGTCGCCCTGGGCAAAGCAGGGGGAGGCGTAAATCATCAGCGCCAGCACGGGCAAAGCCAGCCAGGCACAGCGGCGCGCGCCGCAGAGGACCATCAGCCGATATACGCCGGCCAGAAACAGGGCCGCGAAACACACTTCCATCAGGTACACGCCGGTAAAATCCCAGAAGGAAATCAACGCGCACAGCGCATGCAGGGCATACAGCAGCGGCCCCTTATGGTCGTAGAGGTCGCGGTAGACCACCTGGCCGCGCGTCATGCCCTTGCCGATGGTGAAGTAGATATTGGCGTCGGACCAGTCGTTGATGGGATAGCCGAAGGAGGACTTGGAGCAAAAAAACAGCACCGCCGCGGCGACGAGCAGCGCCCAGGCCAAGACCCGCGCATTTTGCCCGCGGCGGGAGCAAACGGCGCGCATCAAGCATCCGCTCCTTTCCCCGCGCGATTTTCTGCTTTCAGTGTACCATATTTGGAAACGGGAAACAAGCGGCCCGGACCGCTGCAAAAGGAGGTGAGCCGCTTGCAAAAATGGAACGGACAGGGTACAATAACAGCGTATCATCAGAACTGATCGGGCCGATCGGCCCACTTCTTCCCAAAGGAGGTTACGCATGAATCCGTACGTATTTATGACCGACTCCGATTCCGACCTGCCCTTTCGCTATGTGGACGAACTGGATATGACCATGGTGTACATGCCCTACATCCTGGACGGAAAGGAATACTTTGACGACCTGGGACGCAGCGGCAGACAGAAGGAATACTTCGACAACATGCGCGCCGGGGCGGCGCCGGTCACCTCCCTGCTGCCGACGGCGGCGTATATCGAATATTTCGAGCCCTGCTTCAAGGACGGAAAGGACATCCTGTTCGTGGCGTTTTCCAGCCAGCTGTCCGGCACGATCAACAACGTGTACGCCGCCCGCGAGGAGCTGCTGGCCAAGTATCCCGACCGCCGCATGACGGTGGTGGACACCCTGAGCATTTCCGCGCCGCAGACCATTCTGATCCTCAAGGCGCACGAGCTCTACCGCCAGGGCAAGAGCATGGACGAGGTCGCCCAGTGGCTGGAGGAGAACAAACTGCGCGCCCAGGCCTGGTTTACCGTGGATGATCTCAAGTACCTGCGCCGCGGCGGCCGCATCGGCGCCATGGCGGCCACCGTGGGCACCATGCTGGACCTCAAGCCCATCATCACCGAAAACAGGGCCGGCAAGCTAGTCAGCTCCGACAAGGTGCGCGGCCGGAAGGCGGCGCTGCGCCTGATCGCGGACAAGGCCGCCGAGAACATCGACGATCCCGCTCAGGCGATGACCATCATCCTGCACGCGGACGCGCCCGAGGATGCCGCCCGCCTGGAATCCATGCTCAGGGAGCGCGTGCCCGCCCTGGGAGAGATCCAGACCTATTATGTGGGCCCGGTGATTGGCGCCCACTGCGGCCCCGGCACGGTGGCCATCTGCTTCTTCGGCAAGGAACGTCCCTGCTGAGCGGACAACAAACCAACGCCGCCGGCTTCTCGCACAGAGGAGCCGGCGGCGTTTCTGATTGCAGCCAGAGAGAGCACGGGTTTTTTCCGCCGTTTGAAAAGACCGAAAGACGCCAGGCGCCGTCCGGCAGGGCAGCCGCCGGGCGTCTTTTTCATGCTCCGCCGCATGCGCGGCGAGGCCGTTCCGACCGGAAATGCCTTCCTGTATTGGCAGAAAAGCATGCCCGCAGGAATGAAAATCATTCTATTAGTTGCAAAAAGTGACTCAAAGGACTTTTTCTTAGGGGCATAGCGTTGTTATAGTTAAACCGCATTGTGACGCAGATGGGAGGATAGACAATGGACTATGTGGATCTGGGCAAACGTGTGCGCAAGCAGCGGCAGCTGATTGGCCTGACACAGCAGGAGCTGGCGGAACGCATCGGCGTGAGCACGTCCTTTGTGGGGCATGTCGAGCGCGGAACCCGCAAGGCCAGCCTGGAAACGCTGGTGGCGTTGTCCAACGCGCTGGAGGTCAGCGTGGACTACCTGCTGGCGGGAAGCCTGCAGAGCGATCCGGACGAGGAGGATGCCTCCGCGTCCATGGACCCCAACCGCCGTCTGGTCATCCGGGAGATTCTCAGCACCCTGCAGGAGCATCTCTCCGACTGGAGCTCGGACAAGTGAAGCCGTCAGCCCAGCATATCCTGCACCACATCGCGCATGGAGTATAATCCGGCAGGCCTGGTCACCAGATAGGCCGCGGCCCTGAGCGCACCCTGGGCAAACAGGGCACGGCTTTCGGCGCGGTGCGTCAGGATCAGCTGCTCGCCGTTTCCATAGAAGCCCACCTCGTGCTCGCCGGTCACGGTGCCGCCACGGACCGCGTGGATGCCTACATCGCCGGCGGCGCGCTTCTGGGTGCGGCCATAGCGTCCATATACAGGGTTCGTTTCGGGCCCTTTTTCTTTTTGCACGGATTCATAGAGCATCAGCGCGGTGCCGCTGGGGCTGTCGGCCTTCATGCGGTGGTGCTTCTCCACGATTTCCACGTCGAAGCCCTCCAGCGTGCGCGCGGCCATGCTCACCAGCTCGCTGAGCACATTTATGCCCAGGCTCATGTTGGCGCTGCGCAGCACCGGCAGGGTCTGCGCGGCCTCGCGGATGCTGCTCAGCTCCACGTCCGTATAGCCCGTGGCGCACAGCACCACGGGCATGCGGCGGTCAAGCGCAGCCTGCAAAAGCTCCGGCAGCGCGTCCGGCCGGGAAAAGTCGATCAGTACATCGGCGTCCTCTGGGATGCGCTCAAAGCCCGTGACAATGGGAAACGCGGCTGCCTGGCCCGCATAGGCCACATCCACGCCGCAGGCCACCTCTACGCCCGCGCCTTCCGCCGCCAGCGCCAGCTCGCGGCCCATGCGCCCAAGCGCGCCGCCGATGATGATTTTCATGCTCCTGTACCTCCTTATGCTTCGGTCAGGCAATCAAAATGCCCATCTGTACCAGCGCCTCGTGCAGCTTGCGCCGCGTGGCCTCGCCCGCGCCGATGAGCGGCAGGCGCAGCTCTCCGCTGCACAGGCCCAGCAGTTCCATCGCGTACTTGCAGGGGATGGGGCTGACCTCGCTGAACAGGGCGCGCACCAGCGGCAGGCATTCGGTCTGCATGGTGAGCGCTTTTTCCGTCTTGCCGGAGAAATAGGCGCTGGTCATGCCACTCACGTAGGCGGGCGCCACGTTGGCCAGCACCGAGATGACGCCCTCGGCGCCCAGCGCCAGCAGGGGGTAGGTCATGTCGTCGTTGCCGGAATACAGGGTGAGCCGGCCGCGCATGGCGCTGATCTTTTCCATCACGCGGGGCAGGTCGTAGCTGCTTTCCTTCAGGGCTACGAAGCGGCCGCTTTCCGCCAGGCGGTCGATGGTTTCGGGCGCGATGTCCAGCCCCGTGCGGCCGGGCACGTTGTAGAGCACGATGGGAAGCTCCGTGTGCTCGGCGACGGCCATGAAGTGGGCATAAAGCCCCTCCTGGGTCGTCTTGTTGTAGTAGGGGGTCACCACCAGCTGGGCCGCGCAGCCGAGACTCCGGTAGCGGCGCTCGGTGTCGATCACGGTCTGGGTGCAGTTGCTGCCCGTGCCGCAGATGACCGGCACGCGGCCCCGCGCGGCGGCAACCACCTCCCGGATGACCAGCTCGCGCTCGTCGGGGGTCAACGTGGCGGGTTCGCCGGTGGTGCCGCAGGCGACGATGGCTGCCGTGCCGTTATCCACATGCATTTCCACCAGGCGGTGAATGGCCTCCACGTCCACCTTGCCGCCCCGAAGGGGTGTGACCAGCGCCACCGCGCTGCCACGGAACAGGGGTTCATGCTTCATGCTCAAAACCTCCCGTCAATCAGAGATCCTTATGGGGAATATACCCCAGTTTGCACAGGTATTCGGCGCTCAGCACGCCGCCGCCTGCTGCGCCGCGAAGGGTGTTGTGGCTCAGGCAGACGAATTTGTAGTCCATCACCGGGTCCTCGCGCAGGCGGCCCAGGCAGATGGCCATGCCGCCCTCGGTATCCCGGTCCAGCCGGGTCTGGGGACGGGCGGGGTCCTCAAAATAATGCAGGAACTTTTTGGGCGCGGAGGGCAGGTCCAGCCCCAAAGTGGCGGGCCGGCAGCTGTCCCAGCGCGCGAGAATCTCCTCGCGGGAAGGCTTGCGGCCGAACTTGACGCTCACCGCGGCCATGTGCCCGTCGGAGGAGGCCACGCGCAGGCACTGCGCGCTGATGACCGGGGAGGCGGCGTCGACGATGGCGCCGTTTTCCACATGGCCGAAAATCTTGAGGGGCTCGCGTTCGCTCTTTTCGTCCTCGCCGCCGATGTAGGGGATGACGTTGTCGATCATCTCCGGCCAGGTTTCAAACGTCTTGCCCGCGCCGCTGATGGCCTGATACGTGCATACGGTGACCGCCTGCGGCTCAAAGTCCAGAAGCGGCCACAGCGCGGGCACATAGCTCTGGATGGAGCAGTTGGGCTTGACGGCGATGAAGCCGGCGCGCGTGCCCAGCCGCTGGCGCTGCGCCTCGATTACGGCGGCGTGCGAGCCGTTGATTTCGGGAATCAGCATGGGCACGTCGGGAGTGTGGCGGTTGGCGCTGTTGTTGCTGATAACGGGCACCTCGGCTCTGGCGTAACGCTCTTCCAAGGCGCGGATGTCTTCCTTTTTCATGTCCACGGCACAGAACACAAAGTCCACCAGCCGGGCCACGCTCTCCACGTCGGCGGCGTCCATCACCGTCAGACGGCCGATTGCCTCGGGAACCGGCGTGCCGGGGAAGGCCCAGCGGCCCGATACGGCCTCGGCATAGGGCTTTCCCGCGCTGCGGCTGGAAGCCGCCACGCACGTGACTTTGAACCAGGGGTGCTCCTTGAGAAGCAGCGTGAACCGCTGCCCGACCATGCCCGTTGCGCCGATGATGCCGACCCGATATTGCTGCATGACGTAACCCCGCTTCCTTGTTTCTCTAGGACACAAAAACAGATTTCCCAAACAGTGCGCGCCTTATCAGCATATGCCGCCGGACGCGCCGGGTGCCCAAGGCACCTTCGGTAAAGCATACCATGATGGGTGGGATCTGTCAATTGCGCGGCGCGCTTTACAAAATTCACGGCATATGCTATGATACCCCAAGCCCCTTTGCTGCACACGGATGTCACGAAGGCGCCGTTCTTCCTTCCGAAGAAGGATTTGGGCTTTTGGGCGATCCTGCATCTGCAAAGGAAGGAATCCGAAAGATGAAGAAAAATCAAATGATCCGTCTGGTGCTCTCCGCGCTGTTCCTGGCCATCGGCTTTGTGCTGCCCTTTCTGACGGGACAGATTCCGCAGGTGGGCAGCATGCTCCTGCCCCTGCATCTGCCCGCCCTGATCTGCGGGTTTGTCTGCGGGTGGCCTTGGGGACTGCTGGTGGGCTTTGTGCTGCCCATCGCGCGCAGCCTCCTGTTTGGCATGCCGCCGCTGGTGCCCACGGCGCTGGCCATGGCCTTTGAGATGGCCGGATACGGCGCGGTCGCGGGCCTTCTCTATCAGCGCCTGCGCCCGGGCCGCGGGCGCGTGTATGTCGCGTTGATCGGGGCCATGCTGGCGGGACGCGCGGTGTGGGGGCTGGCCAGCTGGCTGATCTACGCGCTTCTGACGCAGAGCCGCTTCGCGCTGGCCGCGTTCTGGACGGGCGGCTTTGTCAACGCCTGGCCGGGCATGGTTTTGCAGGTGGTGCTGGTGCCGCTGATCGTGATGGCGCTGGAGCGCGCCCGGCTGATTCCGCTGAAGGAGAATTGAAGCAACGGCCATGAAGAAGGCGCTTTTGAAAAAGCGAATATCGGAGACTCCGCGAATGGAGCCGGTGGACGCAGTCAAGCTCGTGTATCAGAGCGCGTTTGGCTGCGGCCATCTTTTGTCGGGGGACTGTGCGGGGCGGGTGGAAGAGGAGCTGGCGCATGTCGCTGCGTGCAGGGATGTGCCGGCCTTGACGCCCATCGGGGGCGGCCTGGGCCGGCTGAACCTCGCCGCGCCCGCCGTGCGGGAGCTGCCGCCGGAGCGAATCGCGGGCATGATGCGCGTGACCATGGCGCAGTCCCTGGGAGGCGAGGCGGCGATGGCCGCCGGGCTGGAAGCCCTGCGGGAGCTGGCCCGCGCGGGGGAGACGCCGTTTTCGGAGGAAAGCCTGGAGGCGTTTCTCGGCGACTGGGACGGACGCACGCCCGTGAGTCACAGCGCCGCGTACCGGCTTGCCTATGCTCCGGCCTACCGCGTGGTGCGCGAGGACCTGGGCACGCTCGTGCCCGTGGTGATACGGATCGAGCGGCTCCTGGCCGAAACCGGCCGGGCGCTGGCGGTGCTGGACGGGCCCTGCGGGTCGGGCAAGAGTACGCTGGCGGACGCGCTGGCCGCGCTGTACCATACGCAGCCCATCCGCATGGACGACTTCTTCCTGCCTCCAGCGATGCGGACGGCGGAAAGGCTCAGGCAGCCAGGCGGCAACGTACATTACGAGCGCTTCCGGGACGAGGTGCTCGCGGGCCTGACGCGCGGCGGCGACGTGTCCTACCGCCGGTATGACTGCCAGAGCGGCACATGGCTGGAGCGCGTCCACCGCGCCGCACCGGTTGCGGTGATCGAGGGCAGCTACAGCCATCACCCGGCGTTTGCGGAGGCATACGCAGAGCTGGACGCCCTGCGCATCTTTGTCTGCGCGGCGGAGGAGGAACGGCTCAGACGTCTGCGCGCGCGGGAGGAAGAACGGTTTTTTGCCTTCCAAACCCGCTGGATTCCTCTTGAAAAAAGCTACATAGAGGCGTATGATATCAAAAGTGGGGCGGATATCGCCCTGGAGAGCCAGCCATGGGCCTGACCGGCCCCGGCACAGAGGGGGACCTGCATGCGGTTATTGGTGATTGACGGGCAGGGCGGCGGCGTGGGCAAGAGCCTGATCGCCGCTGTGAAGCGGCTTGCGCCCGAGCAGGAGGTCATCGCCACAGGCACCAACGCGCAGGCGACCGCGGCCATGCTGCGCGCGGGCGCGGATCTGGGCGCCACCGGCGAAAGCGCCATCCGCTACCAGTGCCGCCGCGCCGATGTGATCGCCGGCGTGACGGGTATCCTGCATGCCAACGCCATGCTGGGCGAGATCTCGCCGGCCATTGCGGCGGCGGTCAGCCTCAGCGAGGCGCAAAAGGTGCTGGTGCCCCTGGAGCGCTGCGGACTGATGATCGCGGGCGTGGGCAAGCAGCCGCTGGATAGCCTCATCCGAGAGGCGGCGCGCATGATCTGCGTGCTTTGCGGCCATCCTGTGGACGGCTCCGAACAACAAAAAAGAGGGGAATCATCAACATGAGCGAATGTACGCACGATTGTTCCACCTGTAGCCAGAGCTGCGGCAATCGCATTGAGCCGGAAAGCCTGCTGGCCAAGCCCCATGAACTATCACACATCAAAAAAGTTGTAGGCGTGTGCAGCGGCAAGGGCGGCGTGGGCAAAAGCCTGGTCACCTCCCTGCTGGCGGTGCTGGCGCAGCGCCAGGGCCTGAAGGTGGGTATCCTGGACGCGGACATCACGGGTCCCTCCATTCCCAAGGCGTTTGGCATCAAGGAAAAGGCCATGGGGACCGACGCGGGCATTCTGCCGGTCAAGACCACGACGGGCATCGACGTGATGAGCCTGAACCTGCTGCTGGACAACGACTCCGACCCCGTGGTCTGGCGCGGCCCGGTCATCGCGGGCGCGGTGGGCCAGTTCTGGACCGACGTGATCTGGGGTGACAAGGACGTGCTGTTCATCGACATGCCTCCGGGAACGGGCGACGTGATGCTCACCGTGTTCCAGACCATCCCCGTGGACGGCGTGATTCTGGTTTCCACCCCGCAGGAGCTGGTGGAGATGATCGTGGAAAAGGCGCTCAAGATGGCCGGGATGATGGAGATTCCCGTCATGGCGCTGGTGGAGAACATGAGCTACGTGGCTTGCCCCGACTGCGGCAAGCACGTGGAGCTGTTCGGCAAGAGCCATGTGGCGGAGATCGCCCAGCGCTACAACATTCCGCTCACGGCCCAGCTGCCTATCGACCCCAAGCTGGCGGGCGGCATCGACAAGGGCATGATCGAGCTATTTAACGGCGACTGGCTGGACAAGATCGCCGACGCGGTGTACGACCTGCCCGCCAGGGCCGGAAAATAAGGAGGGGCTTATGCGCATCGACAGGGAGGAAAAGGCGGCGCGCGCGGAGGCGCTGTTCCGCGAGGGCTACAACTGCGCGCAGAGCGTGGTGCTGGCCTATGTGCAGGAAATGGGGCTGGAGATGCAGACGGCGGCCCGCCTGTCCAGCGGGTTTGGCGGCGGCGTGGGCGGCCTGCGCGGCGTGTGCGGGGCTGTCAGCGGCATGGCCATGGTCTACGGCATGCTGCGCGGCTATGACCGGCCCGAGGAAAAAGAGGGCAAGAAGGCCGAATACGCCGCCATTCAGCGCATGGCCGAGCGGTTCCGCGAGGCGGAGGCGGCCATCGACTGCCGGCCGCTGCTGGAGCGCGCGGGCATCGACCCGTCCAACATGCCCAGCGAGCGCGACCCCGAATACTACGCAAAGCGCCCCTGCCCGCGCCTGGTGCGGGAAGCCGCGGCGATGCTGGCCGACGAGCTTAACGCGTAAGGCTTTGGAAAAACTGCTAAAAACGCCCCCGGATCGCATTCGCGGTCCGGGGGCGTTTGCCTGGCGCGGCGGCTTAGAGCCGCACCACGCCCTTGCGGAGGATGATGTTGCCATACAGGGCCGTTTCGCCGGTCTGAACCACCGCGTAGGCCGCGCGGGCGCGGTCCATGAAGGCGTCATGCTCCATCTTTTCCATGTGCGCGCCGGGCAGGTCCGTGTCCGCCGCCTGCTGGAAACGCTCCCAGATGGGAGCGACGTTGCCGGGGAACATGCCGTCGGGCACCTCCATCACGCACAGGGGCGCATCCACGAAGTCGTCCAGCGGGAACAGGGGCATCAGCGCCGCCATGACCTCTGCGCCGCCGTGGCCGTCCATGCGCACGCAGCGCTTGCCAATGGAGGCGGCGGGGAAGTTGCCGTCGGCCAGGACCAGCTCGTCGCCGTGGCCCATCTCGGCGATGATCCTGAGCAGCTCCGGGGTCAGAATGGGGGAAATCCCTTTGAGCATACCTTATCCCTCTTTTCCATATTCATTTGCGTGCGGCAGGCCGCGCCGCGGCCCATGCCTTTGCAAAGGGGCTGCCCCGGAGCGGGGAAGGTCCCGCCGCCGGAGCAGCCCGTTTTGCGCGATCCACGTCCGAATCAGTGAATCAGATCCTGATAGAACTCGTAGGCTTCCTTGTCGGTGTAGCCCTCGTGCACGATCTTGCGGATGGCCTGGGCCATTTCCACGCTGTGCTCGCTCTGGAAGATGTTGCGGCCCATATCCAGACCGCGAGCGCCGCCCTGAATGCTGCGGTAGGCCATCGTCAGCGCGTCGGCCTCGGGCAGCTTCTTGCCGCCGGCCACCACGATGGGCACCGGGCAGGCCGCCACGATCTCCTCAAAGTTGTCGCAGTAGTAGGTTTTGACCAGCTGCACGCCCATCTCGGCCACGATGCGGGTGGCGAGCTTGAAGAAGCGGTCGGTGCGCTCCATGTCCTTGCCCACGGCAACCACACCCAGCGTGGGGATGCTGTAGCGGAAGCCGGCGTTGATCACGCGGCTGAGGTTGTCGATGCTGGCGAGCTGTCCGTCCGCGCCGATGAAGGTCTGCACGGCCATGCAGTCGGCGTTCATGCGGATGGAGTCCTCAATGTCCACGGCCACGACCTCATGGCTCAGGTCGTCGTTGAGCATGCTGGAGCCGGAGGAGACGCGCAGGGCGATGGCCTTGCGGTTTTCCGGGGGCACGCAGGTGCGCAGCGCGCCGCGGGTGCCCATCAGGCAGTCCACATAGGGCATCAGCTTGGGGATGACCAGGTCCAGGCGCTCCAGGCCCGCGGTGGAGCCCATGAAGTAGCCATGGTCGAAGGCGAACATCACGGTGTTGCCGCTCTTGGGGTCGAAGATGTTGCTCAGGTGCTTTTTCATGCCCCAGTCCAGGTTGTTGGCGCCCTTGACGTAAAAGCTGCCCTGGGTGGCGAACGCCTCGCCCACATGATAGTCCTTCGCAATCTTCAATCCGTCTTTATCAGCCATGTTGAAAACCCTCCTTGAAGTAAGTAGCTGTCAGTCGGTCGTTCAGTGTGGACGCTGCGAGCGGCTGTCCGCCCGCGTGCGCCATGAAAGGGAGGAGAAGCGCCCGAAGGCGCTTCCTCTCCCTTGATCGGTTGCGAAGAGACGATCAGAACGGATAGTCCGCAACGTTCTCGGCGGTGAAGACAACGCGCTCGGGCAGCAGCACCACGCCGTTGTTCTCGGGAGCGGTCTCCTGGCCCTCGACCAGATCGCCGTTGGCAAGGATGGTCACATCGCCGATGCCGGGGATGGTCACCACGTCGCCCACCTTCACGGTGTTGCCGGCGGACACATAGGCGGCCAGGTAGCAGCCCATGGCGCCCTGGATGCCGCAATCCCACAGACCCCAACGGGTGCAGATGCCGTTCTCCAGATAGGTGGTCATGCCGGAGGGCGGGCAGAAGCCGGTGATGGTCACGTCCTCAGCGGTCAGGCCCTTGTTCTGGGCGGCGCCGCACTGGCCGGGCAGAGCGGTGGAGTCGTTGCAGATGATCAGGTCGATGTCGGGATAGGCCTCGAAGATGGCCTCGCCCACGCTCACGGACTGAGCGGGATCCTGGTTGCTGTAGTAGGGCTCGTTCACGGCGACCCAGTTGGGGTAGTTCTCCTTGATGTATTCCTCGCCGGCGACGTACCAGGAGTTCTGGTCAGCCACGCTGGGGTTGGAGAAGTGCCACACATAGTTCACGGCGCCTTCGACGTCCACGCCGCGCTCCTTGAGGGACTCGACGCCCATTTCAACCAGCATGGGTCCGAGCACGTCCGCGGTGCCCTGGGAAACCATCAGCGCGCGGGCGTTGGGGGAAACGTCGGAGTCCCAGGTGCTGACATAGATGCCGGCGTCCTGCGCTTCCATCAGCTTCTCGTCCAGAGCGGTGGCGTCAACGGCGGAGATGCAGATGGCGTCCACGCCCTTGTCGATGGCCTGCTGGATGAGCTCCAGCTGGGTGGTCACGGAAGCATCGGGGGAGCCGATGTAGTCTACGGTCAGGCCCCACTCCGCGGCGTACTTCTGGGCGCCGTCGTTAGCAGCTTCGAAGAAAGAGTTGCCGGAAACCTTCGGGATGAAGGCCACCGTCATGCCGTCCACGGGGCTCTTGCCCTCGGCCACGGCGGCAGAGGCCAGCGTGAGCGCCATGCACAGCACAAGGATCATCGCAAGGATCTTTTTCATGGTTGGGTTCCTCCTGTTTTTTTATTATCTCAAGGGACGTCGGTCAACGTCCCATGAAATGCGTTTCGTCAGGCGGCGGCCGACTTTTTGAAGGCGCGGACCGCCTTGGCGATCATGCCCCGGCCGGCGATCTCGCGGCCCAGCACCACCAGCACCAGAATGATGCCGACCGGCAGGTCCAGGTTCTGCGTGCTCACGTCAAAGCACAGGGGCAGGCCGTAGCGCAGGATGCAGATGATCAGCGACGCCAGCACCGTGCCCAAAATGCTGCCCTTGCCGCCGGTGTTGAGCGTGCCGCCCAGCACCACAGCGGTGATGATGGCCAGCGTGTAGCCGGAGCCGAGGTTGTACTTGGCGGAGTTGACGTTGGAGGTCAGAATCGTGCCGGCCAGCGCGGCGCTTACGGCGGAGAGCACGTAGGTGCTCATGATCACCAGGCGGGTGTTGATGCCGGAATACTCGGCAGCCTGCTGGTTGACGCCGATGAGGTAGAGGCGCTCGCCGTACTTGGTGCGGTGCAGAAGCCAGATGCACAGCACGATCAGCACCAGATAGATGACGATCGGCATGGGCACGCCCAGCAGCTCGCCCTTGCCCAGGAAGCGGTAGTCCACGAACGCGCCGTCATCCGTTTTGGCGGGGAAGCCGCTGATGCCCTGATAGGCGGGCGTGGCGGACATGCCGGACACCAGCAGCGCCAGGCCCGAATACAGGAAGCTGCCGCCGAGGGTAACCACCATGGGCTGCACGCCGCAATAGGCGATGAAGAAGCCGGACAACCCGCCGCAGATCGCCGCGACGACGATGGCCAGGAGCACGGAGGTCCAGATGTTCAGCCCCAGATCGCTCCACAGGTAGCCCTGGATGATGCTGGTCAGGCCGATGATGGAGGCGGCCTGGATATCAATGCCGCCGGTGATCATCACCAGGGTGACGAACAGCGCGATGATGCAGACGCTGATGTAGTTGACGATGCTGTTCATGATGGACTGCGGACGCAGGAACTTGGGATTCACCGCGCCGAAGATCACAAACTCCAGAACCAGAAACACCAGCAGGAACATTTCCCAGTGCTTGAAAATCTTTTTCACGGCCTTCATGCCTGGCACTCTCCTTCCGCAGCGGTTTCCGCCGTTCTGGACAGGAGACGCTTTCTTCTGGCCATTTCGATGGAACGGCGCTGGGTCAGCGCGTCGATTACGACAATCACGATGAGCATAATGCCGGTGATGGTGTTGTCATAGGTGGACGGCAGGCCGATAAAGACCAACAGACGGCTGATGGAGGACATGATCACCGCGCCGATGGCCGCGCCCACCATGTTGCCCAGGCCGCCGGACAGCGAGATGCCGCCCAGCACGCAGGCTGCGATGGCGGTCATTTCGTAGCCGTTGCCGGCGACGGTCATGACCTGGCCGTACTTGGAGGCGAACACGAAGCCGCCCAGGCCCGCGAACACGCCGCAGAGCACGTAGGCCAAAAGCTTGGTGCCCGTCACGGAGATGCCCACCAGGTTGGCGCCGCCCGCGTTGTCGCCCACCGCGATGAAGTACTTGCCCTTGCGGGTTTTGGTCAGCACGATATGGGCCACGGCGACCAGCAGCACGGCGAGGGCGTAGTACAGGGTAATCTCCGCAAAGAGGGTGAGGTTTCCGTAGCTGGCCAGCGAGCCGCCGAAGTTTTCCACTGTGCGGCCGTCGGAGAGGATGTAGATCATGCCGCGGACGACGCTGTTGGTGCCCAGCGTGAAGATCAGGGACGGAACGCCGAAGTAGGCCACGCCCACGCCGTTGATCAGGCCGATTACGGCACCGGTTGCGACGACGGCCAGAAGCATCACGCCGATGCTGCCGTCCTGCTTGGCGATCAGACCGGTCATGGCGGCGGACAGCCCCAGCGTGGAGCCGATGGATACGTCGATCTCGCCGGTCATGATGACAAAGGCGATGCCGATGGCCAGGAGCGTGTACATCGTCGCGGTGTTGAAGCAGCTGATGATGTTGGAATAGCTGAGGAAATCAGGCTCCGCAACGCCGGTGATCAGAAACAGCAGCAAGAGAAAAATCAGGCTCGACATCCACCTGGCTTTGAACAGGCCCTTGACTTTGCTCATTTGGCAACCACCCTTTCATGCCCGATTCCGAAGGAGGCGCTGGTCAGCGCGTCCTGGGAGATTTCGTCGTGGCTGAACTCGCCGTTGATCCGGCCCTGGAAGATGGTGATTGCGCGATCCGCCAGCTCCACGACCTCCTCGATATCGGAGGAAACCATCAGCACGGCCACGCCTTCCTCCTTGAGCTGGCGAATGATGCCGTACACGTCGCTGCGGGCGGCGGCGTCGATGCCGCGGGTGGGCTCGTCCAGGATGACGACCTTGGGGCGGGTGGACAGCGCGCGGGAGATGACGACCTTCTGCTGGTTGCCGCCCGACAGGCTGCCGATGAGGTCCTCCAGCGAGACGATCTTGGTACGGAACTTGTCCGCGTACTGCTGGGAGATTTCGCGCTGGTGACGGCGGTTCATGTCCACCTTGCCCAGCTCCCTGGAATTCAGCAGCGCCGAGGTGGTGTTGGAGGAGATGGAGCGGATCTTGAACAGGCCGTGATAGTGACGGTCCTCGGGCACAAAGTTGATGCCCTCCTGCAGAATCCGCTTGGTGGAAAGGCCGGTGATGTCCTTGCCGTCCAGCGTAACCGTGCCGCCGAGCGTCTTGTCGCGGCCGAAGATCGTGCTGATCATCTCGGTGCGGCCGGCCCCGACCACGCCCGCGACGCCCAGGATCTCGCCGGGATAGAGGTCAAAGCTGATGTCGCTGAAGCCGTAGCCGGAGAAGTTGCGCACCTTGAGGACGGGCTTGGTGTTTTTGTAATCCACCGGCCGGTAGGCGCGGTGACCGGATTCGCTGACCTCCACATCCGTGGGCAGCAGGCCCTGAATGAGCATTTCCTTGGTGAAGTCCTGCACCGGACCGCTCAGCGTGATCAGACCGTCGCGCATGATGGCCACGTCGGTGGCGATCTCGAACACCTCCGTGAGGCGGTGGGTGATGTAGATCATGCTGATGCCCTTGCGCTTGAGGTCCTCCACCACCTTAAAGAGCGACTGCACCTCGCCGAAGGTGAGGGCGCTGGTGGGCTCGTCCAGGATCAAAAGCCGCGCCTCGCGCATCAGGCCGCGCAAAATCTCCACCAGCTGCTGCTCCGCGATGGACAGGGTGCTGGCCTTGCGCTGCAGATTGAGGGTGAAGCCCAGCTCCTCCATGTGCTTCTGCAGGCGCTTTTTGAGCTCCGCTTCGTTTTCGTTGAAGCCCATCAGCACGTTTTCAAGCACCGTCATGTTGGGGAAAAGCATCGGCTCCTGCGGCACCAGATAGATACCCTGCGCCAGCGAAGCGGAGGGCTTGCCCAGCTTGACGGGCTGGCCGGCCATGAAAATCTCGCCCTCGTCGAGGTCGTAGATGCCCATGATAATCTTCATCAAAGTGCTCTTGCCGGCGCCGTTGCCACCGATGAGCGCGATGACCTCTCCCGTCTTGACATCCATATTGATGCCCTTGAGCACTACGTTGGACCCGAAGGCCTTTGTGACCCCCCGGATCGACATCAGGACGCCGGATCGTTCGTTCACAGCTTCACTCATTCGTAGAACCTCCATGCGGCATTACAAATGTTTTTGCCATGTCGTTTTTGTTCTATTCCACATGATACTATGGTTTTGACCATTTGTCAATGTTTCCACCAAAAAAACTTTGCCTTTCCACCCATCAGCCACAAAAGTTTGTACCTTTCAGCCACAACCGGGAGTCGTGGTTTGAGCCGTTTTTCCTGTTTGCGGGCACCGCGCGCGGGCAGGTAGAAAAACACAAGTTTTTTCAAACTTTGATTGACAATCCTGCTACAGGGTGCTATACTAGGTGCACGAACAACATTTGTTCCTGCAAAAAACATTTGCAAGATACAGGGCGCACCTGGGAGGGGCTCCATGGACTACGAAGAGTCGCTGATGATAAAGGCTGCCTGGTACTATTATTTTGAAGAAATGACGCAGCAGCATGTAGCGGAACTGATGGGCATCACCCGGATGCGGGTGATCAAGCTGCTGGAAAAGGCAAGGCAGACGGGCATTATCCAGTTCAGGCTGCGCAAGGACGGCGAAAGCCGCATGCAGCTGGAGAGAAACCTGATGAGCACCTTTGGCCTGCAGGACGCGTTTGTCATTCCTGCCGCCATCGACGGGGGAGCGGTCAACGCGGGCGTGGCCGAGGCGGCCAGCATGTACATCAGTGAGCGGCTGACGGAAAACAGCCTGATCAACATCGGCTACGGCGACACGCCCAGCCGCATCCTCAACAACCTGGCCACCTTGGCCGAGCAGCCGCTCACCTGCGTATCGCTCACCGGAGGGGTCAGCTACTACCTGCCCGATACCCGCAGCAACGTATTTAACGCCAAGCTGCACCTGATCCCTGCACCGCTGCTCACCGGCAGCAAGGAAATGGCCGAGGCGCTTCGTCACGAGGCCAGCGTCATGGAGCTCAGCCGCATGACGGCCCTTGCCCAGATGACGGTGGTGGGCGTGGGCGCCATGCACGAGACGGCCACCATTTTCAAATCCGGCGTGCTCAACAACAATGATTTCCTATATTTAAGCATGCAGGGCGCGGTGGGCGATCTGCTCAGCCACTTCTTCGACAGGGAAGGAAAGCTGCTCAACACCCCCATCGAGGAGCGGCTGATCAGCACGCCGCTGGAAACGCTCAAGAGCCTCAAAAACGTGATCGGCGTGGCCGCGGGCGACAGCAAGGTCGAGGCCATTCACGCCGCGCTGATGGGGCAGTATCTGGACGTACTCATCACCGACGACCGCACGGCGGAAAAGCTGCTGGGCAGCCACGCCGGCGCGGCATAACCAGTACGATACAGGCGCAACGATATGGAAACGGAGGGAAATGAATCATGGCAAACCGATACCTGATGGCCGTCGACGCGGGCACGGGCAGCGTGCGCGCGGTGCTTTTCAACGAGGACGGCGCGCAGCTGAGCTGCGTGCAGCGCGAATGGACCCACGCTGAGGACCCCCGCTATCCGGGCAGCATGGACTTTGACTGGGCGCACAACTGGGAACTGGCCAGCGAGTGCATCCGCGGGGCCATTGCCGAGGCGGGCGTGGACGCGGCCGACATCGCCGCGGTCAGCACCACCTGCATGCGCGAGGGCATCGTGCTCTACGACGAGGCGGGGCAGGAGATCTGGGCCTGCGCCAACGTCGACGCCCGCAGCGACGACGAGGTGGGTCAGCTCATCCGCATGAATCCCGAACTGGAAAAGGAGATCTACCGCGAATCCGGCCAGACCTATGCCCTGGGCGCGCTGCCGCGCATCCTGTGGGTCAAGAACAAGCTGCCGGAGCTCTACGCGCGCGTGAAAACCGTCAGCATGTTCAACGACTGGCTCATCTACAAGCTCACCGGCGTGCTCAAGACCGAGCCCAGCAACGGCTGCACCACCGGCATCTTCGATCTGCAAAAGCGCCGGTGGGACGCCGCCATCATGCGCAAGGTGGGCCTCAAGGACGATATCTTCCCGCCCGTGGCCGAGTGCGGCGAGGTGGTCAGCCGGGTCAATGCCAGGGGCGCGGCGGACACGGGCCTGAAGGAAGGCACCACGGTCGTGGCCGGCGGCGGCGACGCGCAGCTGGGCTGCATCGGCGTGGGCGTGGTGGACAACGGCCAGGCCGCGGTCTTTGGCGGCAGCTTCTGGCAGTACGAGTTCAACACCGACAGCGGCAAGACCGACGCGGACTGCCGCGTGCGCGTCAACTGCCACGCCGTGCCCGGCCTGTGGCAGTATGAAGCCCTGGCCTTCAAGCCCGGCCTGGTGATGCGCTGGTATCGTGACGCCTTCTGCCAGGAGGAGGTGCGCCGCGCCAAAGAGCTGGGCACCGACCCCTATCAGCTGATGAACGAGCAGGCTGCCAAGGTGCCCGCCGGCAGCTATGGCATGATGTGCGCCTTCAGCGACGTAATGAACTACATCGCCTGGCGGCACGCGTCCCCGACGTTCACCAACTTTGACTTCGATCCGGAGAAGTTCAACAAGTACACCTTCTACCGCGCCATCATGGAAAACACCGCCATGGTGACCCGCGGCCACCTTGAGCTGGTACGCGAGGCCACCGGCAACGCCCCGCAGGAGATCGTCTTTGCGGGCGGAGCCAGCAAGGGCGACATCTGGTGCCAGATCCTGGCCGACGTGCTGGGCCTGCCGGTCAAGGTGCCGGTGGTCAAGGAGGCTACGGCGCTGGGCGCGGCCATTCTGGCGGGCTACGGCGTGGGCGTGTTCACCGACATCAGCGCCACCGCGCGCCGCCTGGTCAAGTGGGACAAGACCTTCACGCCCAACGCGGAAAACCATCAGGTCTACGAGCGCATGTACGGCCCGTGGCGCGAGATGTACAGGGCGCAGCTCAAGCTGGCCGACGACCGGGTGACCCGCTTCATGTGGGCCGCGCCCGGCCTGTAAGCCGTTGACATATATCCATACAAGAGGAGAAGGAGAGAGGCAGTCATGTTTACGCTCAATGAAAACGACCGCGAATACCGCTTCGGCGACAGCGGCCCCAAGTATCTCATGAAAGGTCCGCGCAGCAACTTCGCTGTGGTTCAGTTCCAGGCCGGTCAGGACTTCAAGGCGCACTACCACAACGTCATGGAGGAGAACTTCTTCATCCTGGAGGGCGAGGTGGACATCGTGGTGGACGGCACGGTGCATCACCTCAGGCAGGGCGACCTGATTCATATCGAGCCCGGCGAAATCCATTATGTGATCAACAACTCCACCGCTCCCGTGAAGATGATCTCCACGCTCGCCCCCTTCACCGACCCCGACAAGATCGAGGTGGACAACTACACCTACTGAGACAAGCGCAAAAGCGCGAGCAGGCGGCCGCCGGAACAACCCGGCGGCCGCCTCTTTTGTCAGATCCTTTCCAAATAATGCTTGAAATTCAGGCCCGCCACGGCCTCCACCAGCGGCTCGTCAAAGCCCCGGCGGCGCATGCCGTCCAGCAGCGCGGGGATGTCGCCTGCGTTTCGCAGGCCTTCCGGATGGGTTTCGATGCCGTCGAAATCGCTGCCAAGGCCCACATGCGCTTCGCCGCCCAGATCGCAGATATGGGCGATGTGGTCGATCACCCGGTCGAGGTCTGCCCGGTTGTCGTTGCTCAAAAACAGGGGATAGAAGTTGACGCCCACATAGCCGCCCGCCTCAAAGAGGCATCGCAGCTGATGGTCCGTCAGGTTCCGCGGATGATCGCACAGCGCGCGGGCGCAGCTGTGCGAGGCCAGGGGCGGCGCCTGCCCGTCCAGCAGGTCGTAAAAGCCGCGCTCGTTCAGATGGGATACGTCCACCGCCATGCGCCGGCTGCGCATGCGGCGCACGATGTCCCATCCCAGCGGGGTCAGGCCCTCGCGGCTTCCGGTGAGCGCGGGGTGCGCCACGCCGTTTTCATTGTTCCACACCAGCGCGGCCATCCGCACGCCCATATCCGCGAAGCGCTCCACCTGCCCCGCGTCGCCGCCGAAGGCCTCGCCTCCCTCGATGGTGAGCATCGCGTTGGGGACGCCCTCCCGCGCCTCGGAAAGCTCGGTGATCTGCCGAAAGCCCAGCGCCTTCAGGTCCTCAAAGGCCCGCAGCTCCCGCTCCACGATGGTGGGGCGCATCTGCATGCCGCCCGTGCATACGTACAGCGCCAGGCATTGCACCCGCACGCCGCCCGCGGCGGTCAGCAGCTCCTTCGTCACATCCAGCGGCGCGCCGGCGGCGTGGTCCGGCACAGCCAGCTTGTAGAGGGTATCGGCATGCGTGTCGCAAATCAGCATGCGGAGCGCTCCTTTCTTGCGGTCCTGTCTATTCCATCTCGCCGTAATGATTGCTTGGCGTGAGGTCGTATACCACGCGGACGATGCCCTTTACCTCGCTGCGGATGCGCTCGGAGGCGCGCTCCAGCACGTCGAAGGCCAGACGGGCCGCCGTGGCCCCGCCCTGCGACGCCTGCAGCGCGCGCAGGCTGATCGCGTAGGCGCCCGGCTGGTCCGGGCTGTCCACCAGGTTGGTGTAGTACTGCCACAGGCGCCTGGCGTAGCCGCCCTCGCAAATCTCCTCGCTGAAGCAGGCGTCGGCGGCGCGCAGCACGGCCAGCCGCTCCGGCGTGACCTGGCCGAAGATGCGCAGCGCCAGTCCGCTGGCCGGGAAGGGCTGCCGAAGCGCGATGCTGTCGGGCAGGGACAGCGCCGTGGCCAGACGGCGCACCTCCTCCTTGAACAGGTCCCGCAGGGGCTCGCAGACGCACAGGTTATAGGCGCCCTTCATGCTTTCCATCTCGGCGCTGGTGGAGAAGCCGAACAATGTGTCGTTGAGGTTGGCTCCCATCACGATGGCGCGGATGCCGGGATCGTAACCCAGCTGCTTGATGAGCACCTGCGTCATCAGCTGCACGGCGATGCGCTCCTTGTCGTCGCGGCTGCGCACGCCGGACAGCGCGCGCAGGAAGGCCTCGCTGGCATCCACCTGCGCCACCACCAGCCCCATGGAATCCATGAAGGTGGAGATGACGCTTTCCGGCTCGCCCTGGCGGAACAGGCCTGTATCCACAAACACGCACATCAGCCGGTCGCCGATGGCCAGGCTGGCCAGGCGCGCGCACACGGCGCTGTCCACCCCGCCGGACACCGCGCACAGCACGCGGCCCTCCGGCGCGGCCTCACGCACGCGTTCGATCGCCAGACGGATCATGGCATCCTCGTCCCAGGCGGCCTCGGCTCCGCAGATGCGGGTGGCGAAGTTGTACAAAAGCTGCGCCCCGTCCGGGTCGTTGCGCTCGATGGGATACTGCACGGCATAGAACGGCAGCGTCCTGTGGCGGAAGCCGATGGGGCGTTCCGTGGCCGTGGCCAGGGGCGTCAGGCATTCGGGCAGAATCAGGTCGGAGAGGGAGCGCAGCACGCGCTCGCCGCCCGATATGTTGGTGAACAGGGGGTCGGGCTCCAGGCCCAGCGTTACCGCGCCCCTTGGGCAGGCCGCGGGGGAGGCGTCCCCGCCGTAAAAGCGGCACAGTGCAGGCGCCATGCCGCCCAGCGCCAGCACAGGCACGCCGGCCTCCAGCAGCGCGGGGTCCAGGCGCGCCAGCGCGTCCTCCGCGCCGTCGTTGGCGGACAGGACGATTCCCTTTGGCGCGTAGGACAGCACCGTTTCCGCCGGGCTGTCCAGGGCGAGGGGAAGGCTGTATACCTGGCGGTAGCGAAGCGTGCGGGCAATCAGCGCCGATTGCCTGCGGCTTTGACATAAAACCAGAATGGTATCCATGAGCGGTCCTCCTCCGCGGGCGGCGGGAAAAACAGACGCCGCCGAAAGACAAGATCGGTGCTATACATTCTCCGTTCGGGTCCCAAAACCCTTCCGGACCAGACGGCGATTGCGTTTGCATGTTCTTTGAGACCAAAGATTTACAATCCGGCGCCCCTGAAGGGGGAAGGGGAGCGCGCATCAGGGAAAACAAGGGGTTGTAGAGTTGCGGGAATATTGGTATAATAGACGATGGTATACAGTCGGCACGTATGCCGTCCGCGCCGCGCGCGGCCCGGCTGCTCATGGAGGCCCTTTGGGAGCCAACGGTTCCGGAGGGGGCCGAATCCACCCAACCGAACCAAGGATAAGGAGTGCGACATTTTGAGCGACTACTACCGCAATCACAATCAGTCCAGCGACCCCTTCCAGCCGCCGCGCAACGGAGCGGCAGAGGATGCGGCTCCCTGGGACATGCCCATGGACGCCCCGGAGATGGCGCAGGGGATGCCTGTATGGCAGCAGCCCGGCGTGATGGGCGGCGGTTTCCTGGAGGAGGACCCCGCGCCTTTCGGCGCGGAAATGCAGCAGAGCGGCGTGCCCCTGTTTCAGGACGCCATGGATTTTCGCACCCAGGGGGACGATGCGCCCACTCGCGTTGCCAAGCCCCTTGCGCAGCAGCTGGTGAATAAGCGCACCACCGTGGGCCGTGGGCCAAGCCCCTTCGAGCGGCCCGTCGCGCCTGCGCCCCAGCCGGCAGAGACGGCGCCCGCGCCGCAGCCGGCCCAGCCCGCGAGCGGACCGGAGCGGGAGGAGACGCCCGCGCCGCGCCGCCGCCGCAGCCGCGTGGCCGAGCGCGCCCAGGAGGCGCCCGTCGCGCCTGCGCAGCAGGAATATGATCTCTTTGAAGCAGGGGACAGCGAGGCGCCCGAAACGCCGTCCGCGCCGCGCCGTGCCGCCGTGCCCGGCGGGCGCTATACCGGCGCGCGCACGGCCATGCCGGAGGGCGGCCCGCGCTCCCGGTCCGCGGCCCGCGCCTCCGAGGCGGAACGGCCGCTGGAGGATGAAGCCGCGCCCGCGCCGCGCCGCGCCGCACAGCCCGGTCCGCGTCCCGCGCAGCCGGGCAGACGGCCTGCACCCGCTCGGGGTCCGCGTCCGCAGCAGCCGGGCCAGCAGCCCGCGCCGCAGGGCCAGCGCCCCGCGCAGCCGGGCAGACGGCCCGCGCAGCGCCCCCCGCAGCAGCGCCCCGCGGCGCCGCAGCAGGGCCAGCGGCCTGTTCAGCAGGCGGCCATGCCCCCGGTCGGCCAGCGCATGGCCCAGGCCGAAATGGAAGGGAACGCGATGCCGCGCCGCCAGGCCGGCCCGCGGCAGCAGCCCGCCCGCCCCGGGGACGAGGCGTTCCGCCGTCCCACCGCGTCGGTGGACAGGCCCCGCTATGATTTTGAAGAGGATGAGGATTACGCGGCTCAGGAGCCGGAGCGCCGCCGCGGCGGCGTGCTCCTGCCCATCGTGATCGCCCTGCTGGTGGTCGGCGCCCTGCTGGCCGGCATCTGCCTGCCCGACTGGGAAGGCATGGGCGGCGGCATCGGCAGCGCC
>DVIV01000043.1 GCA_018710985.1 Candidatus Limiplasma pullicola | reverse complement strand
GCGCCGTTCTCGCCCAGAAGCGCCATGACCTCGCCGCTTCGCAGCTCGAAATCCACATGGTCCAGCGCCTTTACGCCGGGAAACGACTTGCAGATATCGTGCATGGATACGATGATGTCGTTCATTGGCCTTGCCCCTTTGTCTGGTTTGCTTGTTTTGATGGAAAAAGTATAGCATGATCGACGTCGCCGAAGAAATGGGGGTTCTTTTGTTTTCAGGGGGCTTTTTTATGGAGTTTTGAACGGGCACAAAAAAAGCCCGGCGGCCAGGCCGCCGGGGGTGCTGCGAATCATTGTGCAGGCGGGAAAAACGCATATTCCAGCATCAGGCACAGGGCGTGGTAGACGGGCAGGTGCAGTTCCTGCACCATGAAGGTTTCCGAAACGCCCACCACCACGCTCACGTCGCAGAGAGGACGCAGCTTTCCGCCCGTGCCGCTGGACAAAAGCGCCACCCGCATGCCGCGCGCGCGGGCTGCCATGGCCGCTGCCGCGGCGTTTGCGGCGTTGCCGGAGGTCGAGATGCACAAAAGCACATCCTCCGGTCGGCCCAGCCCATACACCTGCTGGGCGAAGGAGATGCCGCCGCCTACGTCGTTTTGAAGCGCGGTGGACAGCGCGGCGTTCTCCACCAGCGCCACGGCGGGCAGCGCGCCCTCCAGCGAGGCCGCCAGCCGCTCGCCCTCCTCGCCGAAGCGCTCGCCAAGGATGCAGGCGGCCTTTGCGTCGATGGGACGGGGGAGTGTGAAGCTCTTCATCAGTTCGCCAACGATGTGCAGCGCGTCGGCGGCGCTGCCGCCGTTGCCGCATACCAGCAGCTTTCCGCCGGAGGCAAACGACTGCCGGACGAGCTCATACAGCGCGCGGATGTCCTCCTTTTGCGGAGCCAGAATGGGGTAACGGTCCACCAGATCGTCCAGCACGGCTTTGGGACCTGCATAACGGATATGCGCCATGGTTGGATTCCTCCTTCGTATTTTTCGGCACTCAGGCCTGCTCCGCTCCGGCCATGGCAATGGCCAGCGCGGCAAAATCGCCGATCTGGTCGCCCAGGGCGGCGGGCAGGATGCGGCAGGCTGCCAGCGAGGCAGGAAGCGCTTCTTGCTCCAGCACGCGCAGCATGCCGCCGCGCAGCAATTCCTCGCAGCGGGCATAGACGGAGCCGATCACGATGCATTCCGGGTTGAGCAGATCCACCAGCAGAGCCAGCCCGCGCCCCAGCTGGCGCGCGACGTGGTCCAGCACCTCCAGCGCCAGCGGGTCCCCCTCTGCGGCAGCCTGTGCCACAACGCGGGCCGTGAGCGGGCCAGGCCCCATATGAACGGGCGCGCCCTTCTGCCGCTCGCGCAGGGCCAGCGTTTCGGCCAGCTGACGGATGCCGCCGCCCGAACAGAAACCTTCGAAAGAGCCCTCCTTGCCATAGCCCGTGGGGCCGTAATCGCTCAGTCGCCAGTGCCCCAGCTCGCCCGCCATGCCGCAGGCGCCCCGGTACAGCCGCCCGTCCAGAATCAGCCCCGCGCCGAGGCCTGTCCCAAAGGTGAGAAAGGCCATGCTCCGGCAGCCCTGGCCCGCGCCCCACCGCCATTCGGCCAGGGCGCAGGCATTGGCGTCGTTTTCCATGTAAGCGGGCGCGCCCAGCGCTTCTGCGATCCGTTCCGTCCAGGATGCGCCGCTCCAGCCGGGCAGATTGGGCGGGTTGAGCAGCACGCCGCGTTCGCGGTCCAGCGGACCGCCGGTGCTCACGCCCGCGCCCAGCACGCGGCAGCCCGCCGTCATATCCAGCGCCATGCCGCACATGCGCTCCATGGCCTCCGCCTGCGTAGCGGGCGTGGCGATCTCGCGCCGGTCAAGCACGCGGGGCGCGCCCGCTTCCTCCACGCCCGTGCAAACGGCGCATTTGGTGCCGCCGATATCAAATCCAACCCAACAGTCCATAAAGACGCCCCTTTCCTAATCGGGTCATTTTGCTCATCAGTATAACACAGGCCCACGCAAAAGCAAGCTATCCGCGCTTTCCCAGCAGCTCGCGCAGGCGGCCGCGCAACTCCGTCAGCTTGCGGTTGATGAAATCGCCCGGACGCAGACGGGGCACGTACAGGCTTGCGCCGCCGCCGCCCACGGAAAACACGCCGCAGCCCTCGCCGTCGATGACTACGCTTCGCTGCCCGCCAAGCACGCAGCGGAAGGTGGTTCCGGCATAGTAGGTGCCCACATACATCCGCTTCTGTCCGCCGGGACCATCCGAGCAGAGGAAGGCCAGGCCGCTGCCGGGACAGGCGCGCAGGCCCTCGCGCGTGAAGCCGATGATGTTTGGGTGGTCGAAGTAGTCCCGCTCCTCGCCGAAGGCGTTGTAGCGCCGAACCTTCAAAAGCAGCTTCAGCTCGCTCACCGCGCCGATGCGGCGGCCGGGGATGCCGTACAGGTCGCCGTAGAAGACGCACGGATAGCCGTAGGCCCGAAGCAGGATCAGGCCGTAGGCAGCGGCCTTGAACCAGCCGTCCACCCAGCTTTCCAGCGATTGGCCGGGCTGGGTATCATGGTTGTCCACAAAGGTCACGGCCAGGTCGGGGCGCGCGTTTACCAGCGTGCCCTCAAACAGCCGGCTCATGTCAAACTGCCCGTTGCCGCGGGAGATATCATGAAAATGCTGGTGAAGCGGTACGTCAAACAGGCTCATGCCAAAATCGACTTCCTGAAGATAACCCAGCAGCACGTTCACATCCTGATGCCAGTATTCCCCCACGGCAAAGAGCTCACGGCCCGCGTAGGCGCGCATATCCGCCAGCCACGCCTTGTAGAACGCGGCGCTGATGTGCTTGACCGCGTCCAGCCGGAAGCCGTCCAGCTCCGTGGTGTCGATGTACCAATGCCCCCACCGGCTCAGCTCCTGCCGCACGACAGGGCTGTCGGTATCCACGTCTGCCCCCATGAGATAGTCGTAGTTGCCGCGTTCCTTGTCCACATCCTGCTGCCAGGTCTTTCCGTCGATGCGGTACAGACCCGTATGGTGCGTGGCGTCGTTCCAGTCCACCCCGCTGAAGCACTCATGCGTCCAGATAAAATCGCTGTATTTGCCCGCGCGCCCCGGAAAGGTGAAGCGCGTAAAGATGACGGCGGAGATTTCAGGCGTATCGGTCTGGGAGCGGTCGTCGGGGTTGTCGCAGTGGACGGTTACCTCTTCGGATTCGTCCGCGCCCATGCGATGGTTGAGCACGATGTCGGGCAGGGCCTGCAGGTCCGCCAGATGCAGCATGTGGATAGCGGCCAGATATTCCGCACGCGTGCCGTACTTGGTGCGCACCGTGCCCTTCTGGTCAAACTCGCCCAGATCGTAGGTGTCGTAGACGCCATAGCCCACGTCATTGACGCCGGCGCTGCCCTTGTAGGCGGGGGGCAGCCACAGGGCCGTAAAACCCATGCGCCTGAGCGCAAACGCATCCCGCGCCACCTGGCGCCACAGTCCGCAGTCAGAAGGCAGGTCCCATTCAAAATATTGCAGCATCACGCCGTTGAGCATGATAGTCACCTCCCTGGGGGCAGAAAAAAACGCCCCCCTTTTTTCATTATATGCAACCGGTATATGTCGGGCAAGCGGCAGATGGAATTTCACATGATGGCGGTATCTGGCGAATGCCCGGAAAAGCAACCGTTTTCAGCACCTGGCGCGGAAAGAGAGGCCCTTTCAGTTTTACAAATAGGCCATATTGCCGCAACAGATGCTTTACATTTTATTTCCAGTGTGCTATATATGTCAGAAAAGCGGCATCCATGTGCCGCCGATCATTCGCCGCGAAGCGGCGAAGAAAGAAGGGCAGACCATTATGAAACGGATTTTGGCAGCCATGCTGGCGCTGTGCCTGTGTGCGGCGGGCGCTGCGATGGCGCAGGAGGAGACGGAGGAGTGGGCCGCGGGCGATGTGGTCGTCTTTGGCAGCTATGAGCAGGACAATGTTTTGACCAACGGCAAGGAGCCGCTGGAGTGGATCGTGCTCAAGACCGAAGACGGCCGCGCAATGCTCATCACGCGCTATCTGATCGACGCGCGCGCCTACCACGAGCAGTTTGTGAACATGACATGGAGCGAATGCACGCTGCGCCAGTGGCTCAACGATACGTTCCTGAAGGAAGCGTTTTCCCGGGAGGAACAGGCGCGCATTCAGGAGGTGCTGGTCGTCAACGATGACAACCCGCATTACAGCACGCGGGGCGGGGAGGACACCCTGGACCGGGTGTTCCTGCTGAGTGAGGCGGAGCTGCTCGAATTCTTCCCCGAACAGGAGCAGCGCACCTGTCAGGCAACCGAATATGCCAAGGCACAGGGCGCATATGTGGACGAAAACAACGGCAATTCGTGGTGGTGGCTGCGTTCGCCGGGTGTGCGGCCCGTGGATGCGTGCGGCGTGCGCGCGGACGGGCGCATCAGCGGTTACGGCAGCCGGGATGTGAACCGCCCCAGCGGTTCGCTGCGCCCGGTGATCTGGGTGACCATGGGGGAATAAGGGGACAAAAAGCGGACCGCAGCAGCTTTCTGCTGCGGTCCGCTTTTTCATTTGCTGTCAGGTTCCGGGGTAGGAGTTGGCTCCGGGGTAGGAGTTGGTTCCGGGGTGGGAGCGGGCAGATAGGCATAGTCGCGCCAGCCGTCGCCCTCGTCCACGGGGCCGGCCTGACCCTCGCTGGCTGCGTCAATGCGCTCCCATACCGCTTCGGCAGCCTCGCCCGTCACCAGGCGGGGCTGGAAATCGTTGACCTCCGGATCGCCGGATACGTTGGCCGCGTATACGCGCAGCTGCTGCCCAAGGTAGGTGCCGTCATCATCGAAGGTGAGGGTCAGGCGCAGGGCGCAGCTTTCCAGCGCACGCACCTTCACGTTGCCCCCAAAGCAGAAGTTCCCCATGCTGTAGAAGATGTAGCGGCCGTTGTAGACTTCAAGCCCCTGGACCACATGCGGATGGCTGCCCGCGATGAAATCCGCGCCCATATCAATGAGCTTGTGGGCCAGTTCAATTTGTGCGTTGGTGTGCTGGGAGGAGTATTCCGTACCTGTATGCTGGGCAAAGATGATGGCGTTTACGCCCTCTTCTTCGCGCAAAACACGAATCTGCTCGGTCAGCTGCTCCCGCAGGGAGTAGAAGTGCACGCGCTGCATGCCGAAAAAGGCGATCTTGATGCCGTCTTTTTCAAAGATATAGGGGGTCAGCTCATCGAAAATATGGACGCCCGCGCCGGTGAGCGCCTCTACCGTGCTGGTCTTGCCGCGCTTGCCGTAGTCCAGCGTGTGGTTGTTGTCCAGGTTGACGGCCTCAATGCTGGAGAGCGTCAGGATGTTGGCAAAATCCGTCGGACCGCGGAAACAGTAGGTCTTGTTGACCGCGTCGCGGGCATCATCCTTGAGGACGCCCTCAAAGTTTACGATGGTCAGGTCATCCTCGGCAAAGAAGTCACGGACCTTTTCAAAGAAATAGGCATAGCCCTTTTTCCTGGCATAGTCGTGGAAGGAACCCTCGCGGTTGACCAGCCAGTCTTCGCCGCCCAGCGTGCAGTCGCCCACAAAGGTGAGGGTGATGGTCTTTTCGGCCAGCGCCGTGTTTCCCACGGCAAGCAGAGCCAGACACAGCATCACTGCAAATGCCTTACGCATGTACAGCCTCCTTTCCAAGCGCGCGATGGCGCAGGGCCATAAGCCCCGCGCCCATGGCGGCCAGCACGGCAGCCATCGCGGCATAGAGAATCCGGTTGTCGATAGGAGATTTGTCGAAGGCAAATTCCAGCGCTACCAATGCGCCGATGCCCGCCGCCAGGCCCAGCACGCTCCACAGGACGGCCGGGCGGGAGGGCCTGGCCTGCACAAGCCATACGGCTGTTACCACCGCCAGCATCACCGCGCACCAAAGCTGGTTGACGCGCACAAAACCGAAGCGCAGGAATCCGTCGCGGCGCAGGCTCTCCCAAAAAACCTGCGTGAGGGAAAACAGCAGCATGCCCGTCAGCGCCGCGTCCTGCGGGCGGCACAGGCAGCGCCATGTGATCGCACAGATCACAAGAGCCGTCACGCCTTCCCATACGAATACGGGAAAGCGCATATCGCCGTAGATATCGGGCACGGCAAAGGGAAAGAACTGCCAGAACGGATTGTCCACATAATCCCCGATACCCTCGGTGGTCAGGCATTCGGCAAAGCGGCCCAGCGCCGCTGCGACAAGCAGCGCGGGCAGGGCGGCACCCAGCGTGGACAGGCATCCGCGGCGGCTGAAGCGCCCAAACAGCGCGGCGGCGGCCAGCACTCCCACAAACGCACCGGCCATGGAATAGCCGCCCAGACCAAAGCGATAGAGGAAGGTGGGGCCGAAGTCCACCGCGATAAAGCTGGCTTTGACCGCGCAGTAGCCCAGGCGTGCTCCTATAAAACCAAGCGGAAGCGCCCAGAGGGAAAAGCGCAGCCCGTCCTCGGCCGAACCAAAGACCTTGCGGAAGCCGGCCAGCGCAACCAGCACGGCTAGCACAAGGCCCAGGGCCAGCGCCGCGCCGTAGGGATAGCAGGAAAGTCCCAGAAGGGAAAACAGAGGCGTGGGTTCTCTCATGGCTTACTCCTGATTCACAAGCGTGGCAAAATAGAGGATATCGCAGATGGAGCGCACCTTGTGCGTGCTCAAAGCGTTGATCTTTTCATTGTTGAGCACCATGGTGGAGGAGCTGCCGCCGTCCAGATTATAGGCGTTTTGCACATCCAGCGTGCCCATGAACTCCGCCATCTGCGGGATGGTCAGCCCTACGGAGCCGGGGTTTTCCGGCCCCTCCGTAGCCACGCACACGTAGGACAGCGGCCCTGCCTGGGCCACCACCATGCGCTGGGCGGGCTTGTCGTAGGCGACATCGTCCAGAAAGCCGTCTTCCACCACTTCGCCGTCTGCCACCAGCGCCGGACCAAAGCTGAAGGAGTTGATCACGGTGCCGTCAAAGGCCGCCAGCTTTTCGGAGGTGGCGGCCTGTACAATATGGAAGTCGCCCTGATCGTCGATGAGCAGGATATCGCTGCCCTCGGCCGGGTTGTCCCGGTAGAGCGTTCCCTGCCGGACCACATAGCCATTGCTGGTAAAATTGAAATAGTCGCCGTTGATGGCAAATACCGCCTGCACCCGCTTCGCCAGCCGGGCGCCGGGTGCCTGCGTATCACTGCCGTAGCGCCCCGCCATGGCTGTGCGGATCTGCGAGGGGTCGGAGATGGTGACGCGCGCGATGAGGATCGTGGTGTCGTAGGCGCGCGTTTCCTCCACCGTCACGGTGATGGTATCGTCCCGATAGCCCAGGCCGTCATAGCCGCTTTCCAGGGGAAGCCCGCCCTTTTCCGCTTCCAGGCTCAGAGCGGGATACGCGCCCTCCGCCAGCGCGCCATCCATCAGCGCGCCCGAGGGTACGGCAAACATCAGCGCCGCCAGAAGGGCCAAAAGGATCAGGGCCCGAACGACGTTTTTCATATAGCCAAGCACCTCCGTCCATGCCCTCAGGGGCATAAAGTTCCATTTTTTGAAACGTAGTATATCATAGCCGAAGGGCAGGGGATTGTCAACGAGCGGCAGTCCCGGTGTTTCAATCAAAAATGTTACGTAAATATGAAGGATGTGCTTGACAGATTTAACAAACTGACCTACAATAAACGCTGGGACACAACGCACTCAAGCCATTTCAATCTGTGGAGGGCATGCAGATGAGGCACGGAAACCGTTGGGCGCGCCTGCTGGCCGCCGTGTGCGCCATGGCGCTGTTTTTGTCGGTGATTTCGCCGGCGCTGGCGGCAAAGTATCCTTATGATACCGTCAGCATGGATGATGTGAATATGCGCAGCCGCGCCAATACCACGTCCACGATTCTGAAAAAAATCCAGAAGGGTGATACCGTGACCATTCTGGGTGTCACGGGCAGCTTTTACCGCGTGGAATTTGACGGCAAGACCGGTTATGCCATGAAGAAATACATCGACGGCACCGATCCTTCGCCCGATCCCTCGCCCAATCCGGCGCTCAGCATGCAGGCTCCGCCGGCCATATCCGAATATCCCTACGACACCACGGTCATCGACTACGTGAAGCTGCGCAAGGTGGCCGAGACGGAGGGAGAGGTCATCCTGACCATTCCCGCCGGCAGCGTGGTCACGGTGTACGACCGCACCAGCAACGGCTTCGTCAAGGTCAAGTACGACGGCAAGACCGGCTATTGCGTGGAGACGCATATCAATCTGGCCAACATTCCCGCGCCCACGCCTCAGCCCGGCGCGGAGAAGTACACCGAGCTGAAAAACGGCAGCGAAGGCGCAGCCGTGACCGCTCTCCAATCCGCCCTGGAGGAACTGGGCTACCTGGAGGAGGAAGAGGTTGACGGCAAGTTCGGCGCCAAGACGGAAGAAGCGCTCAAGCTGTTCCAGAAGCGCAACGGCCTCACCCAGGACGGTATTGCCAGCCAGGATCTTCAGCTCAAACTCTATGAGGATACCCCCAAGGACACCCGCGGTTACCGCCAGTATGTGCGCACCGTGCCACCCGTCGCGGGCGCGGTGATCCGCGAAAAGTCCAAGGGTGAACCCGTGACCAAGCTGCAGACCCGACTCAAGGAGCTGGGCTACTATGAGGGCGATCCCACCGGCGTGTGCGATGAAAACACGGTGGCCGCCATCAAGCTCTTCGAAGGCAAGCATGGCCTGGTGGCCGACGGCGAAATGAGCGCCGCCGACCAGCAGGTGCTCTACGGCGCGACCGCCATGGAGGCTTCCGTGGTGGTGACGCCTTCGCCCACGCCGACCGTGAAGCCGCCGACCAAGACGCTCCGCCCCGGCGACAAGGACGAGGAGGTCAAGCTCCTCCAGCAGCGCCTCAAGGACCTGGGCTACTACACCGGAAACATCACCGGCGTGTACAACGACGCCACCACCGAGGCCGTCAAGGAATTCCAGAAGAAGAGCTCCCTGGAGACGGACGGCGTGCTGGGTCCCATCACGCGCACGGTACTCTACGGCGTGAACGCCATCTATGCGGTGCCCACCGCGATTCCCGTCTCCACGCCCACGCCCACCACAACCCCCATCACGCCGGAAAACGTGATCGTGATTCGCGCGGGCAGCATGGGCGAGGTGGTGCGCAGGCTGCAGGCGCGCCTGCAGGAGCTGGGGTATTATACCTCCCGCCTGGACGGCGTGTACCTGACCGACGATATCGAGGCCGTGCGTGCCTTCCAGAGCGCCAATGGCCTCAAGGTGGACGGCAAGGCCGGCTATGAGACCCAGACCGCCCTCTACAGCGATTCCGCCATCCGCGGAAACGCCAATGTGACCTCCGGCGAAACCGCGCTGGTGAACACCCTGCGCTATGGCAGCGAGGGCAACGAGGTAACCACGCTGCAAAACCGCCTGATCGCGCTGGGTTATCTTGCGGGAAGCGCGGACGGCAAGTTCGGGCGTGACACCAAGTCTGCGGTCATCGCGTTCCAGAAGGCCAACGGGCTGTCCGCGGACGGCGTGGTGGGCGCAGACACGTCAGCCAAGCTCTACGCCAGCAACGTGGTCAGCAACACCGTCAGCAGCACGCAGACGCTGCGCGTGGGCGCGGTGAGCGACGCGGTGCGCGATATGCAGAACCGCCTGATTACTTTGGGCTATCTGGAAAACGGCGAGGCGGACGGCAAGTTCGGCGTAAAGACCAGCCTGGCGCTGATTGAATTCCAGAAGGCCAACGGCCTGTCCGCGGACGGTATCGCGGGCACCAAGACCTTTGCCAAGCTCAACTCCGTATCGGCCATCACCGCCGGCGGCACAGGCAATTCCACCGGTTCCGACACGACCGCCAACACCCCCGCTGCGGCGCCTACCGTGACCACCATCAGCGCCGCGCAGGTGCGCTACGCCAACTGGTACAGCGAGGTCAAGGCCCGCTGCCGCCTGTTCCCCAACGCGACGATCTACGACTTTACCACCGGCATCAGCTGGCAGGTCAACATCTTCAGCATGGGTGCGCATGCCGACGCAGAGCCCCTCACCGCCCAGGATACCGACAAGATGAACCGGGCCTTCGGCGGCAAGACCACCTGGAACCCCAAGGCCGTATGGGTGGTGCTCAGCGACGGAACCGTGTACATGGCTTCCACACACAATACGCCGCATGACACCTATCATATCAGGGACAACAACTTTGACGGCCATATCTGCATCCACTTCCCGCGCACGCAGGCGCAGGTGGAGAAGATCGGTCCCTATGCCACCTCGCACCAGAAGGCGATTGATCTGGGCTGGGAGGCCACGCTCAGGCTGGCTGCCTATTACTGAGAAAAAAAGAAATCCCTCGCCGGTTGACCGGCGGGGGATTCAACTTGTCTGCCCGCGAAGTCGGGCGATGCGAATTGACAGGGCCTGCGGCCCTTCCAAATCTCCCGGAATGAGTTTGTCAACAGCCAAGATCCCCCGCCGGACAGCGGGGGATTCCTTTATAGTATCGGAAGATGAATCAGCTGATAGCCTGCGGCTTCCTCCGGGGCATGCGTAACCAGAATCACGGTACGGCCTGCCGTGTGCTCCTCCACCAGGCGCATGACCCGTTCGCGGGTTTCCTCGTCCAGCCCCTTGTAGGGCTCGTCCAGGGTCAGTACATCGTAGTCGGCAAGCAGAGCGCGGCACAGGGCCACACGCCGCTTCATGCCGCCGCTGAAGGCGGATACGGGCTGGGAGAGGCTTTCGGAGGGAATACCCAGTGCGAGCAGGCATTCCTCGGCCTGGGCGGCAGGTACGCGGGCCGCCAGCCGCACGTTGGCCGCAGCAGTCAGGCGGCTTAGCAGGCGGTCCTCCTGAAACACGGCGCTGAAGCGCGTGCCTTCCGGGATGCACACCCTGCCGCCGTCGGGCGTTTCCAGGCCCATCAGCAGGCGAAGCAGCGTGGTTTTACCGCAGCCGGAAGGGCCCATCAGGCAAGTGTGGCTGCCCGGCGCAAACCGGGCAGAAAAATCCCGGATCACCGGATGGCCGTCAAAGGCTTTTGAAACGTTTATCGCTTCCAGCATCCGCAGGCCCTCCTTTCCAGAACGTCCATCAGCAGCGACAGCAGCTTTTCGCAGCCGATGCTCAGCACCACCACCGCCACCGTCCAGCAGAACAGGTCGGGCGTTTCCAGATAAATTTTGGCCTTATAGAGCTTTTCACCGATGGAGCCGGAGGGAATGCCGATCACCTCGGCCGCCACGCCGCTTTTCCAGCACAGGCCGATGGCCAGGCTCAGGCCGGAGCGCAGAAACGGCGCGACCTGGGACAGGTACACCGTACCCAGCTGACGGCGAAACGGCACGCGGAATACGCGTGCCATCTCGATGAGCCGGGGGTCCGTGCTGTCCAGCCCGGCCAGCACATTGGCATAGATCACCGGAAAGCCGATCAGGAGGCTGATGACCACGCTCAAATCGCGGCTGGACACCCACAGCAGCACCAGAATCACAAAGGACGCCACCGGCACCGCCTTGACCGCGGCCACCAGCGGCATCAGCAGTTCGCGCACGCGGCGGAAGCGGTAGGCGGCCGCGGCCAGCGCCGCGCCCAGCAGGGCGCTGAGCAGAAAGCCCAGCAAAATGCGCCCCACCGAAAAGCCGACCGCCCGCCAGAAGGCGGCCTCAAACGCCAGCTCCAGCAGGCGTTTGAGGGCCGTCAGGGGCGATACCAGCAAAATGGGCGCATCCACCCACCAGGCGGCCAGCTGCCATACGGCCAGCCACACCAAGACCGCCCACAGGGGCATGCGAGGCTTAGCGCTGGTAGTAGAAGGCTTCATCCGGCAGCGCGCCGCCCACGGAGGCGGGATTCTGGTCATAGAGCACCTGGAGATAGCCCGACAGCGCCTGGGTCATTTCCTCGCCGTCGATGTAGACGATGGCGCACTCGGGCAGGGCAACCTTGGCCACTTCCTCGGTGATGATGTCATACTGGCCGATGAGCGCGGCGGTTTCGTCCACATGCTCGTTGGCATAGGCCACGGACTGCTCGTAAGCGTCCAGAAAATCGCTCACGGCCTGTGGATTCTCCTCGATGAAGGCGCTGCGCGCAACGACCACGCCGGTGATCAGCATGCTGGGCGCGTCGCTGCCCTCCTGTGCCTTGGCCCACTCATCGTTGAGGTCCAGGGCCACCTGCACGGTGGGCTGCTTCATCTGGGCGGTAGTCACAAAGGGCTGGGGCAGCAATGCCAGGGACCCTTCGTTGGCCAGCAGCGAGGCCAGGCACTCGGCATGCTCGGACTTGTATTCCACAGTGACATCGGTTTCGGGGTCCAGACCGTTTTGCGCGAGCAGATAGTTCAGCGCATATTCCGGGGATGCGCCCTTGCCGCTGGCATAGAGGGTGCGTCCCTTGAGGTCGGCGATGCTGGAAACGCCGCTGTCGCCGTTTTCCACGATGTAGAGCACGCCCAGCGTGTTAAGGGCAAGCACCTTTACCGCGCCCTCGGTGTTGTTGTAGAGCACGGAGGCCATGTTGGCCGGCACGGCGGCGATATCCACCTCACCCTTGACCAGCTTGGGAGTGATTTCATCGATGGCGGCGGCAATGGTGAAATCATAAGCGTCCGGAGCATCGCTCATCATCTTGACCATACCCATGGCCGTAGGGCCCTTGAGAGCCGCCACGCGGGGGACGGAAGCTTCGGCGGCGGCAGCGCCCAGAGCCAGCATCAGAGCCATGACAAGGGCCATCAGGCCCGCAAAGAACTTTTTCATAAATCAATCATTCCTTTCTTTCCTGTAGAGGCTGCACGGCTTTGGCGGATGTGAGCGCGCTTTTGGCACGCACGCCCGCAAGACCGCCCAGCCGGCCTGTAAGCGCGCCCAGCTGGTCGTTGGTCCCGCGCACGATGAGGCCGATCACAGCCTCGCCGCCCTGGGGATCGGGCACGCCCATGCGCCCCCGGATGATGGAGGCGAAGCCGGAGAGGATCTCGTTGACCGCGCGCACGGAAGCGCGATCCTCCACCACGATGCCCACGAAGCCCAAGCGTTCCTCCGCCATTTCGGTTTCCTCCCTGTTTTCAGCAAATCAAAAACCGCAGATTCCGCCCTGACGGAAGCTACGGCACAGACAAACGGTGCATATAAGACGCCTCCTTCCTCATCTTGGGCGAAGGAAACGCCGTTCCCGCGCCCTCAACCGGGAGCAAATACCGGATCATCCGCCTCCGCCGCACGCAAGTCCGCTTGGTTTTGCCGGATGGTCAGCCATAGTATACACGCTTTTTGAGCAAATGAAAAGGCTTTTTTGGGGACCGCTGCGGACGGTCCCCAAAAAGCCCGGTTCTCAAATCATCTCCAGAGCGACCTCATAGGCCTTTCTGAGCTGAGCGTCGTTCAGGTCCCCGATGTCGTACATCGTGGTGTCGCCTTCGGGGAGCGTGGCCTCAATATCGGGTGTGATGCCCACCTTGTGGACCTCGTTGCCGTTGGGGGTGTAATACTGCGCCACGGTCAGCTGCATGCCCGCGCCGCGCGTGCCAACGGGCAGCACGTACTGCACCACGCCCTTGCCGAAGGTCTGCGTGCCCACGATGGTGGCGCGGCCGCGGTCCTGCAGGGCCCCGGCCAGAATCTCGCTGGCCGAGGCGGAGTATTCGTTGACCAGCACCACCAGGGGAATGGGGTTTTCCTTGCCGTCGGTGGTGGTGGTGTACAGCTCCGTGGTGCCGTCCCGGTAGACCAGCGAGGCTACGTTGCCCTCCTCCAGGAACATGTCCGCCACCTTCTGCGCGTCGTCCACCCAGCCGCCGGGGTTGTCGCGCAGGTCGATCACCAGCGCCTTCGCGCCCTGGCTCATCAGGTTGTCCAGATGCACGGCGAAGGACGGGCTGCAATCGCCACTGAACTCATAGAGTGAGATATAGCCCACATGCCCTTCCAGCATGCAGCTGTTGACCCAGTTGACATGCACCACTGCACGCTGCACCACGAAATCCATAAGCTGGTCCCCGCGCTGCACCTGCACGTTGACGGAGGTGCCGGGCTCGCCGCGCATGATGTTGACGGCGTCCTGCAGGGTGGTGGTGACCACGTCGATGCCCTCCACGCGGGTGAGGACGTCGCCCTTGCGCAGGCCCGCATCCAGCGCGGGGCTGTCGAGGAACACGCGGCTGATGGTGCATAGCCCGGTGGTGTAATCGCCCATGATCTGGATGCCAATGCCCGCATACTCGCCCTCGTCGTCGGCCCAGAGCTGGGCGTACTGATCCGGGGTATAGTAATAGGTGTAGGGATCGCCCAGGCCGTAGAGCAGCCCCATCTCCGCGCCGTCGAGCATAGCCTGCGTATCCGGCTCCTGATAGTAATATTGCTCCACGATCTGCCAGATTTCATCCAACTCGGCGTAGCGCTGCAAACGCTCATACTCGTCGCGGCTGATGGTGACTGTATCGTCCATGCCGGTGGCAAGGTCGCTGATGGTGGTGGGCAACAGGGCGCAGCCCGTGAGCAGCAGCGAAACCATCAGCGTCAGGCATAGGAGCTTAAAGCGTTTCGGGGTTTTCAAGGATATACCGCCTCGTTTCCTATCAGCTGTCAATAAATCTGCCGGGGCTTTTCCTGCCCGCATTTTTTCAGCTCATAGAGGATTTTGAAGGTGACTGCGTCATCGAAATGGCGCAGGTCCAGCCCGGTCTGCCGCTGGACCTTATCCAGCCGGTACACCAGCGTGTTGCGGTGGATAAAGAGCTGCCGGGCTGTATCGGACAGGTTCAGGTCCTTGCGGAAGAACATTTCGATGGTTTGCAGCATCTCCTCGTTGAACAGCTTTGCGGTTTTGCGGTTGAACAGCAGGCTGTGGTAGAGCATGCTTTCCTCGCGCGGCACGTTCATCAGGAAGCGCTCCAGCATCAGGCGCCGGAACATGTGGATGGAATCGGCGGGGTGGAAGATGCTGCCCACCTCCATGGCCCGCTTGGCCTCGGCATAGCTTTCCCCGAGCTGGGCCAAAGTATGCTTTTCTTCACCAATTCCCACGGTTGCGGTCTGCACGGCCTCCTCCATGAGGGTCTCCTGCACCGCCTGCGCGAACTGATAGAGATCGTCCAGGCCGTCGATGCCGTTCATGTCCTTGATCAGCGCCACCAGATGGCGGTTCATCTCCACCAGCACGTCGGTGTCGCTCAGCGGCACCAGCTCGCCCAGCAGAGAAAAGGCGCTGGAGCGTTCTGTCTGCTCGATCTGAAACAGCACCACGCACCGCTCCATCTCCAGCGGAATCTGATGCTCGCTCGCGCGGGAAATCAGATCGGCTCCGGTCAGCTCCTGCTTGAGCGCACGGCGATACACATCGGTATGGCTGGCGATGGACAGGCTGCTTTTGAGCAGGCCCATGATCATGGCATCGGCGACGCAGAGCACATCCTCCACGCCGGGCGCGCCTTCGGGAGCGACCAGGTACAGGGGCGGATGCACGTCCAGAACGCGGTAAAAATACCGGCCGGCATGATGATTCAGCCCCTGGGTGAGCACATTAACGGGAAGGGATACAGGCTCCCCGTCCTCCGGCACCAGACATGCCCCGGAGGCGTCGACCAGCCGCAAAGAAATGGACAGTGCCTCAAAAACCTTGGCAATTTTCTTGATATAGCGCTTCTCGATGTACACGTCCGCCGCTCCTCTCCAAAACGCCGCCTGAGCGGCGTGATACAAGGTATTATACCATATCAAAAGCGACAAGGAAAGAAAACCGGCGGAATTTACATGCGGCCTGCCGCAAATAAGGACGAAAAATATCGCTTTTCCCTTGCAAAGAATGTTGCTTTCCCCTATAATGGTTGCAGACTGGCGTGCTGCGGCTATGCAAGCGCCGAAACGAAGGAGGCTTTTCCATGGGGAAGGTATATATCTTCGATCATCCGCTGATTCAGCACAAGCTGAGCCTGATGCGCGACGTGCACACCGGCGCCAAGGAATTCCGGGAACTTCTGGAAGAAATCAGCATGCTGATGGTATATGAGGTCACGCGTGACCTGCCGACCAAGGAAGTGGAGATCGAAACTCCCCTTTGCAAGACCAAGGCCAGGCACCTCAGCGGCAAGAAGGTGGGCATTGTGCCCATTCTGCGCGCGGGCCTTGGCATGGTGGATGGCGTGGCCAAGCTGATTCCCGCGGCACGCATCGGCCATATCGGCCTGTACCGCGACCCGGAGACCCTGCAGCCGGTGGAGTATTACTGCAAGTTGCCCGCTGACAGCGAAAGCCGCGAGCTTTTGGTGCTGGACCCCATGCTGGCCACGGGCGGCAGCGCCTCGGCGGCCATCACGTTCCTCAAGCAGCGCAACTGCAAGCACATCCGTCTGGTCAACCTGATCGCCGCGCCGGAGGGCATCGAGCGCGTGCAGAAGGACCATCCTGATGTGAACATCTATGTCGCCGCCTGCGACGAAAAGCTCAACGAGCATGGCTATATCGTGCCCGGCCTGGGCGATGCGGGCGACCGCCTGTTCGGAACCAAATAATCCGCATAAATCAAAACGACCGCCGGAGGCATTGGGATGCCTCCGGCGGTTTTTTGCGTGAAACGCTTTGGTCTTATTCCTTGGCGTGGATGCGTGCCAGGGCGCGCTTGAGCTTGGCTTCGGCAATGGTGAAGTCGCGGTCCTCGTGCTTGAGGGCTTCCAGGCGCTCCAGCGCTTCCTTCTGCGCGCGCTGGGCGCGTTCCAGGTCGATGTCGTCGGCCCATTCGAAGGTGGTGGCCATGATGCGCACCTCGCCGCTGTCCACGCCGATCATGCCGCCGCTGCACGCAGCCACGCGGGTGACGCCGTCCGCGTCGGTCATGCGCGCCTCGCCGATGCCCAGAGGGGCGGCGTAGTCAATGTGGCGCGCCAGAATGCACACGTCGCCGCCAAGCGTGCGAACAATTACGCGCTCCGCCTGGCCGTCATACACCATGCGGTCGGGGGTGACGATCTGCAAATGAAACGTCGCCATGCTCATTCACCCTTTTTGGCTTTTTCCACGGCCTCTTCAATGGTCCCCACGAACAGGAAGGCACTCTCGGGCAGGTCGTCGTGCTTGCCTTCGATGATCTCCTTGAAGCCGCGGATGGTCTCCTTCAGAGGCACATACTTGCCTTCCATGCCGGTGAACTGCTCGGCCACGCTGAAGGGCTGGCTCAGGAAGCGCTGCACCTTGCGGGCGCGCGCCACGATGAGCTTATCCTCGTCGCTGAGCTCGTCCATGCCCATGATGGCGATGATATCCTGCAGCTCCTTGTAGCGCTGCAAAATGCTCTGCACCTGGCGGGCCACCTCGTAGTGTTCCGCGCCCACGATTTCGGGGGAGAGGATGCGGCTGGTGGATTCCAGCGGGTCCACGGCGGGATAGATGCCCAGCGAGGAGATGGCGCGGCTGAGAACCGTCGTCGCATCCAGATGCGCAAAGGTGGTTGCCGGGGCCGGGTCGGTCAGGTCGTCGGCAGGTACATAGACGGCCTGCACGGACGTGATGGAACCCTTCTTGGTGGAAGTGATGCGCTCCTGCAGGGCACCCATCTCGGTGGCCAGCGTGGGCTGATAACCCACGGCGCTGGGCATGCGGCCCAGCAGCGCGGACACCTCGCTGCCCGCCTGGGTGAAACGGAAGATGTTGTCGATGAAGAGCAGCACGTCCTGATTCTCACGGTCGCGGAAGTATTCCGCCATCGTAAGCCCGGACAGCGCCACGCGCATACGGGCTCCCGGCGGCTCGTTCATCTGGCCGTAGACCAGGGCGGTCTTGTTGATGACGCCCGACTCCTTCATCTCGTTGTAAAGGTCGTTGCCCTCGCGGGTGCGCTCGCCCACGCCGGTGAACACCGACAGGCCGCCGTGCTGGGTGGCAACGTTGTTGATCAGCTCCATGATGAGCACGGTCTTGCCCACGCCGGCGCCGCCGAACAGGCCGATCTTGCCGCCCTTGGCATAGGGGCAGATCAGATCCACCACCTTGATGCCGGTCTCCAGGATCTCGGTGGTGTTCTGCTGTTCCTCATAGCTGGGGGGCTGGCGGTGGATGGGCCAGCGCTCGGCCGTTTCGGGGGCGGGCATCTCGTCCACCGGCTCGCCCAGCAGGTTGAAGATGCGGCCCAGGCACTCCTTGCCCACCGGCACGGTGATGGGGCCGCCGGTGTCCACCGCTTTGGCGCCCCGCACCAGGCCGTCGGTGCCGCTCATGGCGATGCAGCGCACCACGTTGTCGCCGATGTGCTGGGACACCTCCACGATGAGGCTCTTGTCGCCGTTCTCCACCCGGATGGCGTTCAGCAGCGCGGGCAGCTGGCCGTCGGGGAATTTGATATCCAGCACCGGGCCGATGACCTGCACCACGGTGCCTTCGTGTTGATTCGGCATGGACATTTCTCCTTTTCACAGGTCGGGCGCAGGGGGTCAGCCCTCGGCGCCCGCCACGATCTCGGTGATCTCCTGGGTGATGGCCGCCTGCCGGGCCCGGTTGTAGTGCAGGCTCAAATTTTCGATCATCTCGCCGGCGTTTTTGCTGGCGGCGTCCATGGCGGTGCGGCGGGCGCCCAGCTCGCTGGCCACCGACTCGCACAGGGCCCCCCAGACGAGGCCCGCCAGGTACTCCGGCACGATGGCGTTGTACACCGTCTCGCTGTCCGGCTCGTAGAGGGTGGTCTGGCGGGGGCCGCTGCCCTTTGCCGCCGGCTGGTAGTTCAACGGCAGCAGCCGCAGGGTGGCGGGCTGCTGGCTGAGCATGGAGACGAAGTTGGTGTAGGCCAGCACGATCTCGTCGAACTCCCCCGCCACAAAGCCCTTTGCAAGGGTGCGGGCGATGTCGTAGCAACCGCTCATCTCCACATCCGCGGCCACGGCGTACCGGTCGGTGACGATGGGCACGCCCCGGCGGCGGTAGTGCTCCAGCGCCTTTTTGCCGATGGGCAGCACACACCAGTTCTTGCCCTCGGCGTGGGCGGCCACCGCCTTGAGGATGTTGGCGTTGTAGCCGCCCGCCAGGCCCCGGTCGCCGGCGATGACCACATAGCAGCTGGTCTTCACCGGCCGCTGGGCCAGGTAGGGCGAACGGAACTCGTCGTTGGAGTAGGCGATGTCATCCAGCGCCGCGTGGAGCACGTCGAAATAGGGGCGGCTGTGCTCCACCCGCTCCTTGGCGCGGCGCAGCTTGGAGGAGGCCACCAGCTCCATGGCCTTGGTGATCTGCATGGTGCCCTCGACGCTTTTGATCCGCAGCTTGATGTCCTTCATGGACGCGCCTGCCATATGCCGGTCCTCCTTATCTTGCGCTCAGGAATTGCTTTGTGTAGTCCGCCAGGGCGGCTTTCAGGGCGTTTTCGGTGTCCTCTTCCAGCTTGCCGGTGTCCCGGATGGCCGCCAGCACATCGGCGGCGTTGTTCTCCAGGTGCTCGTACAGGCCCTGCTCATACGCGCCCACATCCTCCACGGCCACATCTTTCAGCCAGCCGCGGGTGACGGCGTACAGAATGCACACCTGCTTTTCCACCGGCAGGGGGGAGTTGCGGTCCTGCCCCAGCACCGCCACGATCCGCTCGCCCTGGGCCAGACGGGCCTTGGTGTCGGCGTCCAGGTCGGAGCCGAACTGGGCGAAGCTCTGCAGCTCCCGGTACTGGCTGTACAGCAGCTTCAGGCTGCCGGCCACCTTTTTCATCGCCTTGATCTGGGCGTTGCCGCCCACCCGGGACACCGAGATGCCCGGGTTCACCGCCGGCATGATGCCGCTGTGGAAGAGTTCGCTCTCCAAAAAGATCTGGCCGTCGGTGATGGAGATGACGTTGG
>DVIV01000042.1 GCA_018710985.1 Candidatus Limiplasma pullicola | reverse complement strand
CTGCCCGTGAGGTGGGACGCATTGAGCCGCCCATAACGGAGCGGCTTTTCTTTATGTGAAAAACAAAGGAGGAATGCCATGACATTTTTCAGTTCCACGATTGACGTGCTGCAGACGCTGGTGATCGCGCTTGGCGGCGGTCTGGGCGTGTGGGGCGGCATCAACTTGCTGGAAGGGTACGGGAATGACAACCCCGGCGCGAAGTCCCAGGGCATCAAGCAGCTTATGGCGGGCGGCGGAATGGCGCTCATCGGCACCATGCTGATCCCGCTGCTCAAGGGCTTGTTCGGCTGATCCAAAGACCATCCCGGCGGCCTCCCGTATAACGCGGGAGGCCGTCAGAAAGGAGGAAACGGTTGGACTTTATCTGGAACAGGATCACGGACTGGCTTAAGGAGATTCTGGTGGGCGGCATCATGGGAAACCTTCAGGGGCTGTTCGATCAGGTAAACACCCAGGTGGCCGGAATCGCCGGACAGGTCGGCACGACGCCGCAGGCATGGAACGGCGGCGTGTACAGCATGATCCGCAGCCTGTCCGATCAGGTGATTCTGCCCATCGCGGGCGTGATCCTCGCCATCGTGATGACGATGGAGCTTTTGCAGCTGGTGATGGAAAAGAACAACATGCATGACTTCGAAACCTGGGTGTTCTTCAAATGGATGTTCAAAACGTTCTGCGCCGTCATGATCGTGACCAACACCTGGGATATCGTCATGGGCGTGTTTGATCTGGCGCAGGGCGTGGTCAACGCGGCGGCGGGTGTGATCTCGTCGGACACGTCGCTGGAGCTGGGCGAAGTCGTTGCAAATCTGGAGGCGCGGCTGATGGAAATGGAGATCGGGCCGCTGCTGGGGCTTTGGTTCCAGAGTCTGTTCGTAGGGGTCACGATGAACGCGCTGACCATCTGCATCTTTGTGGTGATTTACGGCCGCATGGTGGAGATCTACACCGTCACTTCCCTTGCGCCGCTGCCCATGGCTACCATGATGAACCGGGAATGGGGGCAGATGGGACAGAATTACCTGCGGTCGCTGTTTGCGCTGGGCTTTCAGGCGTTCCTGATCATCGTGTGTGTGGCGATCTACGCGGTGCTGGTGCGCTCCATCGCCACGGACGGGGATGTGGCGTCCGCCATCTGGAGTTGCGTGGGCTATGCGGTCCTGTTGTGCTTTACGCTCTTTAAGTCCGGCAGCGTCGCCAAGGGAATCTTCGGAGCGCATTAGCCCGTTGCTGCAAATTAGCAGTTGAATTTTACAACGATGTGCATTATACTTCATAGAGAGAGGAGGTTATCCTTATGCCAAATATCAAACCGATTTCCGAGCTGCGTAATTACGGCGAACTGCTTCGTGAGGTAACTGTGGGTTCGCCTGTGTTTCTTACCAAAAACGGACATGGCCGGTATGCTGTTATGGACATGCACGATTATGAGAAAATGCAGACGACCCTTGAATTGATGAACGAAATAGCCAAGGGACGCAGGTCTGGTGAAGAACAGGGCTGGATTGATGCTGATGAAGTAGAATCAAGGCTGGGGATTCCTCATGCATAAGCTGCGTTATGCTCCTGAAGCGGCAAACGATCTTGAGGAAATCAGGGATTATATAGCACAGGAATTGATGAATCCCGACGCTGCTGCGCATACTCTGGAAGAAATCGCAAAGCGGCTGCGCCTGCTTTGCCAGCAACCCCTGCTGGGGAAACGTCTGACATATGGTACAGGAATTGAGACGGATGAACGATTCTTAGTCTGTGGTCGTTATCTTGCTTTCTATCACGTTTTTCAAGACGCGGTACTGGTAGATCGAATTCTTTACAACAAGCGGAATTATCAAGCCCTTTTGTTAGAGACAAAGACACATTGATGGTTTCAAGCTCTCCAGCGCCTTTCACGAGGCGCTTTTTTCTACCCCAGGACCCCAATCAAAGGAGGGATTCATTGGCCTACGTTTCCGTTCCCAAAGACCTGACACGAGTCAAGAGCAAGGTAATCTTCAACCTCACCAGGCGGCAGATCGTCTGCTTCGGTGGCGGCGCGCTGATCGGCGTGCCGCTTTTCTTTTGGCTCCGGCCGGGGCTGGGCGCAAGCCCCGCGGCCATCTGCATGATGCTCGCAATGCTCCCGTTTTTCCTGCTGGGCCTGTACGAAAACAATGGCAGGCCGCTGGAAAAGGTGCTGCGCGACGTGGCGGACACGCTCGTTCGCCGCCCGAAAGCCCGGCCTTACCGGACCAATAACGTCTACGGTGCGCTGATGCGGCAGGAAGCCATCGACAAGGAGGTGCGAAAGCCCGGCGCCCGCAAGCTCACCCGCGAGGAAAAGGAGCAGATCAAAGCCGTCATCCGGAAAAACCGCCCCAACGGCCGGCAGCCGGGCAGCGCGCAAGAGACCATCCCGTATGACCGCATCTGGCCGGACGGCATTTGTCTGGCGCGTGGCTGGTACACAAAGACGCTTCAGTTTCAGGACATCAACTACCAGCTTTCGCACAATGACGCCAAAAGCGCCATCTTCGAGGGCTGGTGCGATTTCCTCAACTACTTCGACAGCTCCATCCATCTCCAGTTTTCCTTTCTGAACAGGAACGCCGACGCGGACCGCTTTGAAAACTGCATCCATATCCCTGTTCGCAGGGATGGGGCGGAAAGGATCAGGAGCGAATACGCGCAGATTCTCAGCAATCAGCTTGCCAGAGGCAGCAACGGCATCGAAAGGGTCAAGTACCTGACCTTCGGCATCCGGGCGGACAGTCTCAAGACGGCCAGAGCGCGCCTTGACCGAATCGAGCTGGACGTTCTGGCCAACTTCAAGCGCATGGGCGTCGCCGCGTCTCTGCTTAATGGCCGGGAGCGGCTGCATCTTCTGCACCGCATCTTCCACACCGATACGCAGGAGCCGTTCCGCTTCGAATGGGAGTGGCTTGCGCCCTCCGGGCTGTCCACCAGGGATTTCGTGGCTCCATCGTCCTTCGCCTTTGGCGAGAGCCGCCGCTTTCGCATGGGCGGCACGCTGGGCGCGGCAAGCGTCCTGCAAATTCTTGCGCCGGAGCTCAACGACCGCATGCTGGCCGATTTTCTGGACATCGACGCAAGCCTCATCGTCACCATGCACATCCAGTCCATCGACCAGAACGCGGCCATCAAGCAGATCAAGCGCAAGATCACCGATCTGGACAAGACCAAGATGGAGGAGCAGAAGCGGGCGGTGCGCGCCGGGTACGACATGGACATCCTGCCCAGCGACCTGGCCACCTATGGCGCGGAGGCCAAAAAGCTGCTGGAGGATCTGCAAAGCCGAAACGAGCGCATGTTTCTGGTCACGTTTCTGGTGCTCAACACCGGCGCGAACCGGCAGGCGCTTGAAAACATGGTCTTTCAGGCGCGGGGCGTGGCGCAGAAATACAACTGCCAGCTCACCCGCCTGGACTTCCAGCAGGAGAAGGCGCTGGCGGCCTCGCTGCCGCTGGGCGTAAACGAGCTGGAAATTCAGCGCGCGCTGACCACCAGCTCCACGGCCATCTTCGTGCCCTTCACCACGCAGGAGCTGTTCCAGACCACGGGCGAGCCGATGTATTACGGCCTCAACGCCCTGTCCAACAACATGATCATGGCCGACCGCAAGCAGCTCAAGAACCCCAACGGGCTGATTCTGGGTACGCCGGGCAGCGGCAAATCGTTCAGCGCCAAGCGTGAGATCACCAACTGCTACCTGCTGACAGACGACGACATCCTCATCTGCGACCCGGAGGCTGAATACGCGCCGCTGGTGGAGGCGCTGCATGGACAGGTCATCCGGATTTCGCCCTCCAGTCCCCACCGCATCAATCCCATGGACATCAACCTCAACTACTCCGAAGACGCCAACCCGATCTCGCTCAAATCGGATTTCATTCTCGGCCTGTGCGAGCTGATCGTGGGCGGGCGAAACGGCCTGATGCCCATCGAAAAGACCGTGATCGACCGCGCCGTGCGCATGGTGTACCGCCGCTATCTGGCAGACCCGCGGCCCGAAAACATGCCCGTGCTGGGCGATCTGTACAACGCCCTCCGCAGCCAGCGGGAAGCCGAGGCGCAAAACATCGCCACGGCGCTGGAAATCTACGTGTCCGGGTCACTCAGCGTCTTTAACGGCCAGACCAACGTGGACATCACCAACCGCCTTGTCTGCTATGACATCAAGGCGCTGGGCAAGCAGCTCAAGCAGCTGGGCATGCATATCGTTCAGGACCAGATCTGGGGCCGCGTAACGGCCAACCGCTCCGCTGGCAAGGCCACCTGGTGTTATCTGGACGAGTTCCACCTCCTGCTCAAGGAGGAACAGACCGCGGCGTACAGCGTCGAGATTTGGAAGCGTTTCAGGAAATGGGGCGGTGTGCCAACAGGGATCACCCAGAACGTCAAGGACCTGCTCTCCTCCCGCGAGGTGGAGAACATCTTTGAGAACTCCGACTTTATCTACATGCTCAATCAGGCCGCCGGGGACCGGGAAATTCTCGCATCCAGGCTCGGCATTTCGCCGCATCAGCTCTCCTATGTCACCCATTCAGGGGAAGGCGAGGGGCTGCTGTTCTACGGCAACGTGATTCTGCCCTTTGTGGATCATTTCCCCAGGGACACCGAGCTCTACCGCCTGCTCACCACCAAACCGGGCGAGGTACGAAGGGAGGCGAAGGTATGATCGCTGCGGCATGGCTGGCGGTCCTCATGGGATGGGGCCTTTTGAGCTGGTTGGTTCTGGGCATGACGCGTCTGGCGGCGCAGGCCGACCGGGAGACGGAAAGGGCGTTTCAGACCATGATCCGGCAGCAGAGCGGAAAGGAGGACGCGGATGGAGGAAAGCCGCCTGAAGTTTGCGGAGGATGAACAGCCGCCCGCCGGACAGGAGGCCCCCGCGCGCCGGATGGAGGCCGCCGCGCCGATGCCCGGCGCGGGCCGTCCCACAAAGCGCAGGCGCATGGAGATCGCGCGCGCCGCCGGGGCCCGCCTGCAAACGGAGAAGCCGCGCCAGACTTCCTCCCGGCTCATCCATGAGGCGCTGCCCCAGGCCGGAGAGGAAGTCCACCGGCAGATTCGCCGCGTGGAGGATGACAACACCGGCGTACAGGCGGCGCATGAGACGGAGCAGGGCGCGGAAAGCGGCATGGGGTTGGTTGTCCGAAGCGCCCGGAGGGCAAGGCTGAACGCATCCCGCCACACGGAGCAGACAGCGCAAGCCGTTCGCCCGCAGACTCCGCCCTCCAGCAACCCGCTTTCCCGCTGGCGGCAGAAGCGGGCCATCCGCCGGACGTACATGACGGGACAGGCGGTGGGCGAAACGGCGCGGAGCGCGGCGCAGGCCGGTGGCGCAGTCGCCCGCGCGAAGCGAGGAGTGAAAGCCCTGGTCGCGCGCAGCCGGAAAACGTATCTTCTGGGCGGCGCGCTGGTGGCTCTTCTCGCCTTTGTGATGAACGGCCTGTCCTCCTGCGCCCCGCTGGTGCAAAGCGCGATGCAGTCCCTCGTGATCGCCGCCTACCCCGCCGGGGACGAGGACCTGCTGGCGGCGGAGCGGTACTACGCGAATTTGGAGAAGGAACTGCAAAATGAGCTGAACCATTATGCCTCCCATCATCCCGGCTTTGACGAATACCGCATCGAAGCGGACGATATCTGGCACGACCCCCATGCGCTCATGGCGCTGATCTCCGCGCACGCGAACGGGGAATGGACCGTCGATGACGCCTATGGCTACATGGACCGGCTGTTTGAAAAGCAGTACATCCTGACCGAAGATATTGAGGAGGAAACCCGCTACCGTCAGGAATGGGTCACGCGCTACCGCAGGGTGGAGGACGCGGAGACAGGGGAAGTAACCTGGGTCCCCTATCAGGTGGAGGAGGACGTGCCCTACACCTACCGCATCTGCAATGTTACGCTGGACAACTTCAACCTCTCCCACCTGCCCTTCTATGTACTGTCCCGCGAGGGGGTGGAGCGCTATGCCATGTACATCTCCGTGCTGGGCATGCGCGAGGACCTGTTCCGGGGCAACCCCTACGCTTCCACGCTGCGCGAGCCGGGCGAATACGACATCCCGGCGGGCGTTATGGAGGATGAAACCTTTCGCCGGCTGATGGAGGAGGCGGAAAAGTACATCGGCTATCCCTATGTATGGGGCGGCGACAGCCCGGAAACCAGCTTTGACTGCTCCGGGTTCATCAGCTACGTCTTTGCGGCCAGCGGCGTCAGGGACGTGGGCCGGCTGGGCGCGACCAGCCTGTACGGGCGCTGCACGCCCGTCTCGTCCCAGGAAGCGCGGCCCGGCGACCTGATCTTCTTTGAAGGGACCATTTCCGGGGAGGAGGGCATCACCCATGTGGGGCTGTATGTGGGTGGGAATCACATGCTGCACTGCGGCTCGCCCATCGGGTATGCGGACCTCACGGATTCCTACTGGCAAAATCACTTCTATGGCTACGGCAGACTGTACGAGTAAAGAAAGGAGAAAACATGGAGAAAAGCAAGCTGGAAAAATACCGCGAGGAACGCGCGCGGCATCTGGAGAAGATTGCGGACCTGCAAAAGCGGGTGCGGGCGCTGGACCAGCGCATCATGGAAAACGAAAGCATGGAGATTCGCGCCCTGATGCGCAGCGAGAACGTGACGCTGGAAGAGCTGACGGCGCTGGTGCGCAGGATGCAGCAGCAGCACCGTCAGCCGGTGGAAAATACCGCTCCGGCCCACGAAGAACCGCCGTACCAGCGGCCCGCCTACGCGGCTACCTTCCCGGACTGGAAGGGGGAAAACGAATGAGGAAACAGCGGACATTCACCCGCCTGATGGCGCTGCTTCTTCTGCTGCCGGTGCTTCTGACGGCGGCCTGTTCCTTTGCGGCTATGGCGCAAGGTGAGGTGATTCTGGAGGACCCGGCTTTGATTGGCGATCTGGAGGACGCCATGGCGGACCTGATGATGGAGTCCGTTAAGCAGACAGAGGGAGAACCGGCTCCTACGCAAGAGACGGCCGCAGAACCGTCTGTGGAACCCTCGCAGGAACCGACCGCCGAGCCGTCCGCGCAACCCTCGCAGGAGCCGACCGCCGAGCCGTCCGCGCAACCCTCGCAGGAGCCGACCGCCGAGCCGTCCGCGCAACCCTCGCAGGAACCGACCGCCGAGCCGTCCGCCCAGCCCACGCAGGAGCCCACCGCGGCTCCTGCGGCAAGCTATGAAATTGAAATGGAGGCTCCTTCCGGCTGGTATCTCAACCGCGCCGTAATGGAGATCACGGTCCGGGACCTGGGTGGTACGGGCTGGGCCGCCGTGCGCATCAGCGTGGGCGGAAAGAAGCTCATTGACGGGCCGCTGCCCTCCGGCCATGTCTGGATCGACCTGCTGGAAAACAGCGAGGTAGAAGTCATCGTGACCGACCCCTATGGCGAGGCGCACCGCAAGAGCCTGCCGGTCAACTGCATCGACAACACCCGTCCCACCCTCAAGGCGAGCGTCAAGGGCGAATACCTGCATATCGAAGCCGCCGACGCGCAGTCCGGCGTGGCTGCGGTACAGGTCAACGGCACGTCCTACACGGAGCTGTCGGGCGGCACGCTGAGCATCCATCTCAAGCAATACGCGGACGCCTATGAGCAGCTGCTGGTGCAGGCGGTGGACCGTGTGGGCAACGTGAGCAAGGCCATCGCGGTGGCCAACCCGTTCTTTCACGACACGCCCGCGACCGCAGCCCCCACCGCCGCGCCGACCGCCGTGCCCACGCGAAAGCCGGGGTCCTCCGGCAGCAGCTCTGGCAGCGGGTCCAGCAGCGGGTCCGGCGGGAGCCGCGCTACGCCCAAACCGACGGCAACGCCCCTTCCGACCGTGGCCCCAACCGTAACGGCGGCGGTTCTGCCCACAATCCTGCCGGTGACCGGCACAGCGGGGATGCCCTTTACCCAGGCGGGCAACGCCTTTACCCGCGATCTGCTCTACGACCGCTACACCAACAAGCAGTTCATTGCCATTGAGACGCGTGGCGGCGATGTGTTCTACATGGTGATCGACTACGACAAGCCACTCGACGAGGACGGGGAACAGTATGAAACCTACTTCCTCAACCTCGTGGACAGCCGGGACCTGCTGGATATCGTGGACGAAAGCCTGATCGAGCCGGAGATCGTCTACGTCACGCCGGAGCCTACGGTCCCGGCCACGCCGCAGCCGGTTTCCGGGCAGGAGCCACAGGACGCGGGAGCAGCGCCCCTGCTGGGGCTGGCCGGGCTGCTGGCCGTCGCGGGCGGCGGGGCGCTGGCGTATGTCAGGCTGAAAAAGTCCGGCAAGAACCGCAAACCGGCATATGATTATGCGCTTGACGATGAGGAGGACGAGGAACCGAGCGAATGATACGGCGCATTGAAGCAGGCGTCATCCCATGATATAATCATACAAAAGGAGGCGCTGCCGATGGATACTGTTCAAACGTCCGACGAGCGCACATGTGCGGAGCTGGAGCTTCTTCGCATGCTGGAGGAAGCGGATGAGAATGTGCGTGCGGGCTGCATCGCACCCATGGAGAATACGTTTTCCGCTTTGCGGGATAGTCTGCTCCAGCGAAAACAACAATAACCAATTTGCCCTGCCTGCGCCCGTTCAGGGCGTTTTTTTGTGCAAACAAAAAGGAGTGATTGATTGTCCAGAACCCGACGCCGTTTTTCCTTCCTGCCGTTCGCCGCGGCGCTGCTGCTGTTGGCGGGCATGGGGGTTATCCTGATGCCCGTTTTGCAGATGGACCGGGAGATTCGCAGGGATGTGGAGGAATATGCGCAGCTTCGGGAAGCGGCAAGCCTTCCCGCCGAAGCGCCTACCCAGCCGCCCGATGCGGATGCCGAAGGGAACCCGCTTGATTGCCGGGTCCAGCCATCCGCCGCGCCCCCTGCCCGGTTCACCGGAGCGGACCTTACGGCGTGTCAGGCGCAGAACGGCGATTTTATCGCATGGCTGTCCATCCCCGGAACGCCCATCGACTATCCCGTTGTACGCACCGTCGATTCGGATTATTACCTGAACCACACGTTTTCAGGCCGCAAGAGCTATCTGGGCACGCTTTTTTCCCTCGAAGGGACGGACTACGAAACGCCCGGACGCAATATCGGCATCTACGGCCACCATATCCGCAGCAGCGGCGAAGCCATGTTTTCGCCGCTGCTTTCGTATAAGGACCCGGAGTTCTGCGCCGCTCATGCCGTGATCTATCTGGATTCCCTGTATCACAGCGCGGCCTACCGCGTCTTTGCCGCCGTCAACCTGCGAAGCGGCGAGTGGGACCCCGCCACGGCCCGCTTTGCCGGGGACGAGGACTTTCTTGCCTTTGTCCGTCGGGCACGGGCGCAGGCGCTGTACGATACGGGCATTGAACCCGGCGCGGAGGATGAAATTCTCACGCTTATCACCTGTGACCGAAGCTACAGCGACCCCGACGGGCGGCTGGTGGTCATGGCCGTCCGGGAATACTGAAGGAGGAATGAAAGATGAATCATAAACCACGCACAAGACTGGCCGCGATGCTTCTGGCCTGTCTCCTGCTGTGCCCTTCGCCGGGCAGGAGCGAAGCGGCGGTGCAGACAGACGTGCCGGTGCCGCAAGAAGCGGCGATACCGGCAGAAGAAACGCCGGAGCCCCAGGAAACCGTGCAGGAGCCGGCAGCAACGCCGGCAGAGGAAGCGGTACAAGAAGTGACTCCTACGGAAGCACCTACACTTCCTACACAGGAACCTATGCCGGAGCCAAACGAGGCTCCACCGGCAGAGGAAGCGGTACAAGAAGTGACTCCTACGGAAGCACCTGTGCTTCCTACACAGGGAGCTATGCCGGAGCCAACCGGGGCTCCACCGGCAGAAACAGCGCTTCCAACGCAGCCTCCTGCACAAGCCCCGACCGAAGCACCGCCCAATTCGATAGAGGAACCGGCTTCTGCATCTCAAACAGAAGAACCAGCTCCCACAGATGTGGTCCCCCTGCCGCTCTCCCTGCAAGACGCCATGGCCCAGCGCGGTTACGCCTATGTGCTGGTTGCAGCCATCCCACTGTACGCCGCACAGGACCTCGCCGAACCCGCCTATTGCATGGCGCAGGAAACGGCGGTGCTGCTGGTCCGTCGCTTTGCGCCCGAAGAAGGGTTTGCCGAGGTCTGGCTGCTTAACGAAAGCTATGAGCTCATCGCAGCCTATACCGCCGTGGACGCGCTGCCCGAAGCCGCGCTGTCCGATCAGGAGGTCGCCGCGCTGTCCGGTGAACGCCCGTCGGCCCTGACGGCGGATGAGCGCCTCGTCTTTGTTGTGCCGGGATATGCACCCACACAGGAACACTTGCCTGAGCCGGGTGCAGCGGAGACTGTGGCCCCCTCCGCAGAGCCGGCAGCCGCCGAAATCCCGCCCGCGCAGCCCGGCGCGTTTGTGCAGGTGAGCACCCAAACCAATGTCTATACCGACATTGATTCGAGCGGCATGGATGCGGACAGCCTGTGGGCCGGATGCTTCACACAGGACGCAACCGTGCAGGTAGAAGAAACCCTCCAGGATGCTCTCGGCCGCTGGTGGTACCGGGTGCGCTACCTGTACGGCGACGATTTTGCCGACGGTACGCTCAAGTGGACGGAGCAGGGAACGCTCTGGGTGCTTGCGCAGGAAACCTGCGTCACCGGCGCGGCCGACCTCACCGTGACGGATTATGCCCTGCCCGTAAGCCCTTCCTCCCGGATGATGCGCATGTCCGCCAGCCCCATGCCCGGTTTTTCGCTCAAGACCATCAACGCGCCGGTGCCGTCGCTGTATGTGGGGCAGGGCGGGCTGCATGGCAGCTCCGGCAAGGACAGCGCGTATTTGCAGATCGCCAAGGCCCCCGGCCATGGTACGGTGTATGCGACCCCGCATTACCTGGACGGATACACGGTGTATTGCCTTGAGCACACGCTACCTGGGCCCGGTGAGAACATCTCCGGCGGCGGCCAGCAGCCCACCGGCCCGTATGTCATCGTGGACATGGATTCGTACCGTACCAATCCCGGCTATTCCTCCATCATCTATCACGAAAGCACCCTGCACGCCATCGGCTGGGTGCTTCGTCATACCTACCCGTTCATGGTCATCGACGATGATGACCCGGACAATGAAACCTGGTCGCGCGTCGCCGGACAGTTCGCCATCCGGCAGGTCATCCGCGAGCTGGAAGGGCCGCAATACGTCCGTGATTATTGGAACATGGACAACTTCTACCGCGCCAGCGGACAGGCTCCCGGCGTGTATCTGGAATACGCGCGCTGGCTTGCGGCCAACGGTATCGCCCGCGCGTCCATGACGGGGGCCATCTCCGTGAGCAACCAGTCCACCCGCTTTTCGGGCGGTTCCCTGACCGGCGCCGTCACCCTTACCACGGATGCGGACCTCATTCGCGTCAGCCGGTCCTATGGGGTTTTGACCGGAAACACCGCCGGGCAGGATGAATCCTACTACTACCTCAACAGCGGCGATACGGTATCCATCACCGCGCCGGGGACCCACCTCAGCTTTGTGGCCGAATCGGTTTCGTCCGACGAGGAGGAGGCGAGCTTTCTGGTAGGCGTACCGGACGTGGCCATCCAGAAGGTGCTCATCCCGCAGTACGGCGCGCCCTACAAGCTCCAGTCCGTGACCGTCACCTTCGATATGCCCCTGGGCGCGGCAGCCGTCACCAAGACGTCCGCTTCCACCGGCGCGCCGCTGGCGGGCACGGTGTTTGAGCTGGTCAGCGGAGACGCCGTCATTGCAACGCAGACCACCGGCGCGGACGGCGTGGCGCGCTTTGAGAACCTCCAGCCGGGCGTGTACACCATCCGGGAAAAGAGCGCCCCGGAAGGGTACCTCGTATCCGTTCCGGGCGAGCAGAGCGTCACCGTCACGGCGGGCGGCACGGCCCATGCGAGCTTTGCCAACGCGGAGATCACGGGCAAGATCCGCATTGTGAAACGGGACAGCCTGACACGGGAGGCGCTGGCCGGAGCGGAGTTCACCGTCACCCGTTTGTCGGCTCCCGCAGGCGCAACCGGCGTGGGCGACAGCGTGGTCATCGTCACGGATGCAAGCGGCGTTGCCGAAACCGGCTGGCTTCCCTGGGGCCGATACCGCATCGAGGAAACCACCGTGCCGCAGCACTATGTAGACGTTGGCTTTGAAACCGAAGTCGAGATTCGGGACAGTGGCAGGACCTGCGAGATTGCAGTGGAGAACGAGCCAACAAAGGGGTACATCCGCATCACCAAGACCGACCGCCTGAACGGCAACCCCATCGAGGGCGTGCGCTTTGATATCTACGAAAACGACGAGTACGGCTCGGCGCTGGCCAGCAGCATGGTAACGGACGAAAACGGCATGGCCGTATCCGAACCGCTGCGCAAGGGGCGTTACATCGTTCGGGAGCACGGAGAAACGGCGGGGTATGTGTTTGAGGAGATTGCGCTGGACGCGGTGGTAAAGCCGGATGAAACCACCGACCTGTCCGTGACCAACCAGCCGGTGCGGGTCCGGCTGAAGCTGTACAAGCGTGATGCGGACGAATACGCCGGGAAGCCCGCGGATGCGCCCGGCACGCGCGGCGACGGCGAGCTGACGGGCGCGGTCTTCCGCGTGCTCGCGGCGCAGGACATCACCGACCGGCAGGACAACGTGATCTATGAAAAGGGCGCTGTGGTCGTTGATTCCCTGACCACGGCGGGTCAGGATGCTTCCGTAACCACGGATGCGCTCTGGCCGGGCGTGTATGAGATTGTGGAGCTTGCGCCGCCTGTGGGGTATCAGGCAAGCGATACGGCTATTACGATGGATACCCGCGACGCTGCCCGGCAGTCTGTGGAAGCCGTCATTACCTATGAGGGTGTTGTCACCAATGAAATCCGCTATGGCGCGCAGGCCATTGTCAAATTGCTCGGCGGCATGAGCGACGATCCCGACCCGGACCGCGTGGAGACGCCGGAGGCGGGCGCGGAGTTCCTGGTGTATCTTCGCAAGGCAGGGTCTTACGAGAACGCCCGCGCGTTGGAGCGCGACCGGCTGGTGACGGATGAAAACGGCTACGCGAAAACCAAAGCCCTGCCCTACGGCGTCTATGTGCTGGAACAGACAAAGGGCGCGCCGGGGTATGAGCTCAAGGGCCCGATCCTCTTTGAGATCGACGGGACCGAGGATGTCCTCAACCCACCGCCCCTGACGCTCTCCGACCGGCCCATCCGTTACCGCCTGCGCCTGATGAAGACGGACGGCGAAACAGGAAAGGCCATCACACTTTCCGGTGTCTCCTTCAAGCTCAGAGACGAGATGGGAGAGTTTGTTACCCAAACCGTCTCCTATCCCACCCTGCAGGAGACCGACACCTTTGTAACCGACGAAACCGGCAGTGTGACATTGCCCGAAACGCTCACCTGGGGTCTGTACTTCGTTGAGGAAGTCACAGCTCCGAAAGGCTATCTTATCCGCGAGGAGGCGCTGCCGGTGTTCGTTGGGCAGGACGGCGACGCACCCGGAGAAACGTACCAGATCGACGCGGAAGTCCCCAACGAGCCGGTCAAGGGGCGGATTCTGCTTGAAAAGAAGGGGCCGCGGCTCACCGGGTTCGAGGTGACGGCAGATGCTTACGGGAACGAGGCGCACCGCCCCGTATACGAAGAAAGGTATCTGGCGGGGGCGGTGTTTGAGCTTCGGGCGGCGGAAACCGTCACCGGCGGGGATGGCACGGTCTGGTTTGAACAGGGCGAGCTGGTGGAAACCCTCACCACCGCCTCGGATGGGCCGGCAGCCTCCGGGCTGCTGCCGCTGGGACGGTATATGCTGGTGGAAATTCACGCGCCCGAAGGGTATGCGCTGGATGACACGCCGCATGAGGTCACGCTGGATGCTACGGATGCTTATACTCCTGTGGTAGAAGTCTGCGCAGAGCTGACCAATGAATATCTGCCGGCTGAAATTACGCTGACCAAGTATAAGGAAACCATGCAAGCGATGGAAGATGAGCATGGCGTTCGTCAGACTGTCATAACCGTCCCCGGCGAGGGCTTTGTATTCGGTCTGTACAATGCCTCCGACATTCCCTATGACGGCGGCGTTCTCCCTGCCGGTACGCTGGTAGCCTCCGGCGCGACGGATGCGGACGGGCGGCTGGTATTTGCCGGGCAGTACCCGCACGGGGAGTACTATGTGAAGGAGCTGCAAGCGCCGGAAGGATGGAAATTGTCTGCCGGGACGTTCCCCGTTTCGATCCTGCCTGAGAAAGCGCAAGAAGACGCCGTCATCCGCGCCGGTCTGACGGTGCATAACGAGCTGATCTGCACGCCCGTCACGATCACCAAGACCGACATCACCGGCGCGGCCCCGGTGCCCGGCGCACTCATCGAGGTACGAAACAGCCGGGATGAGATCATCTATCGTGCGCGCACGGATGAAAACGGCGAGCTGCCGGACATTCTCCTCATGCCCGGACAGTATGCCTTCCGCGAGGTGCTCGCGCCGGACGGCTACGCGCTCAACGAGGCCGTATGCATCTTTGTGGTGGACGCACAGGGCCAGGTGAGCGGCGATACGGAGATTCGGGATGATTGGACGCGCTTTTCCCTGCGCAAGACCGACACAGGCGGCAGGGTACTTGCGGGCGTACAGTTTGCGCTGGTCGATGCGGACGGAAACCAGATCATGACCGCCGAGACGGATGAAAACGGGCTGGCCTCGTTTGAAAGGATTCCTTACGGGCGCTACACCGTGGTGGAGACGAAGCCTCTGCCCGGCTATCTTCCCGCCGGAACGGTCGCGGAGCTGACCGTGGACGGGCAGTACGTCAATCCCGACGCGCCGCTGGAGATCGTCAATGTTCCCGCAGACACTCCCGACATCCAGACCGGAGTGGACCTCCCCTTCACACCCCTGATGTGGGCAGGCGTGGGGATGACGGCGGGCGCGCTGGCACTTATCGGCGTCTATGGGTATAGGCGCAGGAAGCGCCGGTGACAGCTTTCGGGAGGACGGCTCTGCTGGCCGTCCTCCTTCCTCGCGGTTGCCGGGTGGGAGCAAATACGGTATAATGAAGCCAATTCAAAGGAAGAAGCGGTGAGAAAACATGCCCAACGAAACCGACGGCATCATCAAGCGATTTGAGCAAAGAACCATTCGCAGCCTGTGGGATGAGGAGCGCCAGGAATGGTATTTCTCCATCGTGGATGTGGTAGGCGCGCTTACGGACAGCCCGGATTATCAGACGGGGCGCAAGTATTGGAATAAGCTCAAGCAGCGTCTACATGAAGAAGGTAGCGAACTGGTGACAAATTGTCACCAGTTGAAAATGCCGGCGGCAGACGGCAAAATGCGTCTGACCGACGCAGCCGATACCGAGCAGCTTTTGCGCATCATCCAGTCCATTCCCTCGCCCAAGGCCGAGCCCTTCAAGCTGTGGCTGGCGCAGGTGGGCCGGGAACGCATCGAGGAAACCATCGACCCGGAGCTGACCATTGAGCGCGCGCTAGAAACCTATCTGCGCAAGGGATATTCCCGCGAGTGGATCAATCAGCGCCTGCAGGCCATTCAGGTGCGCCGGGAGCTGACGGACGAGTGGCAGACGCGCGGCGTAAAAAAAGGCGTCGAGTATGCCATTCTCACCGACGAGATCACCCGCGCATGGTCGGGAATGAACACCCGGCAGTACAAGCGGTTCAAGGGACTCAAAAAGGAAAACCTGCGCGACAACATGAGCACCACGGAAATCGTGCTCAACATGCTGGCGGAAGCATCCACAAAGGATATTTCCCAGGCCGAAGCGCCGGAAACTTTTGCGGAAAACCAGCAGGTCGCCCGCAAGGGCGGCGAGGTCGCAGGCATTGCGCGGCAGGCGCTGGAAGCGCGTACCGGCAAGCCCGTCATTACCCCGCAAAACGCGCTGGACTTTCACCGCCTGATCGAAGATGTCATGGAAGAAACGGCGGCTTTGCCGGAGACGGAGAAGCGGGGCGAATGACGGACCGGCTGCCGCGCCCCATGCGTTCATGCCGAAAAAAAGAACCAAACGCAAGAAGCAGTCCTCTCAAGGGCTGCTCAGCCTGTCAAAAAAGGTCGCATTATGCGGCCTTTTTTGTTATACTAAGGACAGGTGATGAAGATGCTAAAGAAAGAAGCGGAGCAGCGCCAGGCGATAGAAATGCTGTGCACAGATATGCTGGTACCCAAGGGACACTTGCTGCGGAAGATCGACGCAGCGGTGAATTTT
>DVIV01000041.1 GCA_018710985.1 Candidatus Limiplasma pullicola | reverse complement strand
GTCGCTCAATCTTCGCGGAGGGCGCTGACCGCGCCCACCGCTCGTTTCGCTCCCCACCTTCGGGTCGCTTTGCCGCCTTTGGCGGCAACAGCCCACAGGGCTGGCGCTTCCCTCCGGTGCCGGGCGGGCGGGGAGTTTGCGCCCCTGGGCGCAAACATTTCTTAAGCTTCTGGCGGAAAAGGCCACCGCAGGCGGACTTTTTCGACAAGCTGAAAGGACGTCCTGCACGTCCTTTTTTCTTTTCCGTGAAAGCCGCGCGGCGTTTCCCGAATGGGGCCGCCGCGTGCTTTGCCGTTTATCAGCCACGCTGGTCAACGCGTCTACGACAGGCCGCCCCTCAGTCGCTCTTTCCCCGCGCCAGCGCGCAGCCCAGCACCAGCGGCACGCACGCCACAAACGGATAGACATAGCGAATCAGCACGCAGGCGCCGAGAAGCAGCGGCAAAAAGCATCCCACCGGCAGCGCCAGCAGCGCCAGCGTGCGGCGATCGCGGCGGCAGGCCGCGCCCGCGCCTGCGAACGCCGCCAGCCACACCCACAGCGCCGGCGCAAACAGCAGCGAAAGCACGGGAATCCGCTGGTACTCGTTGGCCGAGAACAGGCGTTCATACAGCGCGCGCAGTCCCGGCAGATACCCGTCCGAGGCCAGCCCGACCCCCTCCGCCTGCCCGCTGAGCAGGTAGCCCAGATGCGTGTCCGCCCCCTCCCCGTAGATGCGGGCATGGGTCGTATCGTCCAGGTACCAGTAGCCGCAGGTGTTGAGCAGCCACGCGTCCAGATAGGTGACCGGATGGCGCAGGCCCACCCGTCCCCACAGCTTGAGAAAGCCCCACATGCGCTCCGGCTTGTCCACGATCGCAAAGGTCTTGAGCGGGTCGGCGGTGTAAGGGGTATAGTCCTCGACGGTGGGCAGCCAGGTGGCGACTTCGTGGCAGTCGTCCGGTTCGCTCTCGTGGTAGAAGGTATACACACGGCCCATCTGCTGGCTCTGCACGCTCACCAGCTCGGTCGCCAGCGCACCGGAGGCATCAAAGGCCGCCTTCAGCCCGCCCAGCGCGCCCTGATAGAGCACCAGTGTCCCCAGCATCAACGCGCACAGCCGCAGGCGGCTTTGCTTGCCAAGCGCGACCAGCCCTGCCGCAAGCGCCAGCAGAACGCCGACAAAGGCGTTGTTGCGCATCATGCACATCAGCGCGCCCAGCGCCGCAAAGCCCGCAGCAAACCCCGGCCTGCGCAGGAGCGACGGATCGTCCAGCAGGCGGTGGAAGCGAATCAGCACCAGCACCAGCAGCGCCACAAAATAGCCGTCCTTGGTGTCGCTGACAGCGAGCATGGCATGCACTGGAAACAGCGCGAACAGCGCCAGCGCCGTCCAGAAAATCGCCCTGGGCGCGCCGATGCGCCACAGATGGCCCATGGCCGCACCGTAGGCCGCCGCCATCACCGCCATCTGTATCAGGATGAACAGCGCATAGCCCCATGCAGGGTTGCCCATGCCCTCCCCCAGGCGGTAAAAAGCGCCAAGGATCAGCGTGTGCAGAAGAGGATTGCGGTTGGTGTACTGGCCGGAAAAAACCTCGTCCAGCTGGGTATAGATATCATAGGCCGATATGCCCGGCCAGTAGGCCAGCAGAACAGGCAGCCAGCATATGAAGATCAGCGCGGCGCTGCCACACATGACCTGCCCTGCGCTCCGCCGCCCGTTTCCGGCCCTCACGGGCAGGGCGCGCAGTCCGCGCCACGCCGCGGCCAGCACGCAGCCCGCCGCCGGGCCGGCACCCACGCCCGCGCCCGCGCACAGCAGCAGTCCCGTCACGCCCGTGTATCCGGACACCTCCAGCCTAAGCCCCAGCGCCTGCGCGCCGGCCATCAGCGCACCCAGCGCCATGAAGCAGCGCCTCTGCCGCCGGTCCGCAAGCGCCAGGCCCCGGCCGCCCAGCAGCGTCAGCGCGGCAAAGGCAGCTGCCCATAAGAAGCAATAGCCTGTCTCGCGCGTCCCGCCAAAAAGGGCCGCCAGGCATCCAACGCAAACCGCCGCCAACAGGCCTGCCGCCATCCACCGGCCACGCGGGTTGTTCATGGCGTCGCGCCCCCTTACGTATCGTGTTTGATGGGGACAGTATACCATGCGCGCCCGCCGCCATGCAAGCCGCCGGGCCGCAGTGCCCGCTGCTTGCGCCATACCCCATATTCATGCTATAATATAGGATGAGTTATGATGCGCCCGGCGCATCATCGCCATAAGTAAGGAGACTTACCGCCTTGGGAATGATGGAAGTATTCAAGAAGCTGCTTGGCCAGAGCAATGAAGCCGAGGTCAGGCGCCTGCAAAAGATTGCCGACCAGGTGCTGGCCAAGGAGGCCGAGTACCGCGCGCTGACCGACGAGCAGCTCCAGGCCAAGACGCCGGAGTTCAAAAAGCGCCTTCAGGCCGGTGAAACGCTGGACGATCTTCTGCCTGACGCCTTTGCCGCCTGCCGCGAGGCTGCCGAGCGCACCGTGGGCATGCGCCCCTATCCGGTGCAGGTGATCGGCGGCGTGTGCCTGCATCAGGGCCGCATCGCCGAAATGAAGACCGGCGAGGGCAAGACGCTGGTGGCCACCTTGCCCGCCTACCTCAACGCCCTGACCGGCGAAGGCGTGCACATCGTGACCGTCAACGACTATCTGGCCCGCCGCGACAGCGAGTGGATGGGCAAGATTTACAAATTCATGGGTCTTTCCGTAGGCCTGATCGTGCACGACCTGGACAATGCCCAGCGCCGCGCCGCCTATGCCTGCGACATCACCTACGGCACCAACAACGAGATGGGCTTTGACTACCTGCGCGACAACATGGTCATCCATGAGCGCGACATGGTCCAGCGCGGCCATGTCTACGCCATCGTGGACGAGGTGGACTCCATCCTCATCGACGAGGCGCGCACGCCGCTGATCATCTCCGGTCAGGGGGACAAGTCCACCGACCTGTACGAGAAGGCCAACCAGTTCGTCAGCCGCCTGAAAAACGAAGAGGACTACACCATCGCCGAGAAGGAGAAGGCCGTCTCCCTCACCGAGCAGGGCATCGCCAAGGCGCAGCGCGCCTTCAATGTCGAAAACATCGCCGATCTGGACAACGCCGAGCTCTACCACCATATCCTCGCCGCTCTCAAGGCCCACGCCATCATGAAGCGCGACGTGGACTACGTGGTGCAAAACGGCGAGGTCATCATCGTCGACGAGTTCACCGGCCGCCTCATGGTGGGCCGCCGCTACTCCGACGGCCTGCACCAGGCCATCGAGGCCAAGGAGCATGTCAAGGTGGAGCGCGAGAGCAAGACGCTGGCCACCATCACCTTCCAGAACTACTTCCGCATGTACGAGAAGCTCGCGGGCATGACGGGTACCGCCAAGACCGAAGAAGAGGAATTCCGCGGCATCTACGGGCTGGACGTGGTCGAAATCCCCACGCACAAGCCGATGATCCGCAAAGATGAAAACGACGTGGTGTTCTCCACGGTGGAGGGCAAATTCCGCGCCGTGATCGAGGAGATCGTGCAGGTGCACGAGAGCGGCCGCCCCATTCTGGTGGGCACGGTGTCGGTGGAAAAGAGCGAGACGCTGAGCAGGATGCTGCAAAAGCGCGGCATCAAACACGAGGTGCTCAATGCCAAAAACCACCAGAAGGAGGCCGAGATCATCGCGCAGGCCGGCAAGGTGGGCGCGGTGACCATCGCCACCAACATGGCCGGCCGTGGTACCGACATCCTCTTGGGCGGCAACCCGGACTTTCTGGCGCGCCGGGAAATGCGCAAGCTGGGCTACGACGACGATATGATCGAGAACGCCGTCTCGCACGCCGAGACGCACGACGCCGATATCCTGAAAGCGCGCGCCGATTACAAGGCCTGTTACGATCAGTTTGACGCCACCTGCAAGGAGGAACACGCGCGCGTGGTGGCGCTGGGCGGGCTGCACATCATCGGCACCGAGCGGCACGAGTCGCGCCGGATCGACAACCAGCTGCGCGGCCGCGCCGGCCGCCAGGGCGACCCCGGCAAGAGCCGCTTCTACATCTCGCTGGAGGACGACCTGATGCGCCTGTTCGGCGGCGA
>DVIV01000040.1 GCA_018710985.1 Candidatus Limiplasma pullicola | reverse complement strand
ATCAACGAGCCCACCGCCGCCGCGCTGGCCTACGGCATGGACAAGGGCGGCGCGCAGAAGATCATGGTCTTTGACCTGGGCGGCGGCACGTTTGATGTGTCCATTCTGGATATCAACAACGAGGTCATCGAGGTGCTGGCCACGGCGGGCAACAACCGTCTGGGCGGCGACGACTTTGACAACTGCGTGGCCAACTATCTGGTGGAGGAATTCAAGCGGCGTGAGCGCATCGACCTCACCCGCGACCCCACCGCCATGAGCCGTATCCGCGAAGCGGCGGAAAAGGCCAAGATTGAGCTCAGCTCGGCAACCACCGCTTCCATCAACCTGCCCTTCCTCACCTCGGACAAGACGGGTCCCAAGCACCTGGAGATGTCCTTGACGCGCGCCAAGTTCGACGAGCTGACCGCTCACCTGGTGGAAGCCACCATGGAACCCGTGCGCCAGGCCATGAGCGACGCGGGGCTCAAGCCCGCCGATCTCAACCGTGTGCTGCTCGTGGGCGGCTCCACGCGCATCCCGGCCGTGCAGGCGGCGGTGAAGCGCTTTACCGGCAAGGAGCCCAGCAAGGACATCAACCCCGACGAGTGCGTGGCCATGGGCGCGGCGCTGCAGGGCGGCGTTTTGCAGGGCGAGGTCAAGGGCCTGCTGCTTTTGGACGTGACGCCCCTTTCCCTGGGCATTGAAACCATGGGCGACGTGTTCAGCCGCATCATCGACCGCAATACCACCCTTCCCGTGCAGCGCAGCCAGATCTTTACCACCGCCGCGAATTTCCAGACCAGCGTGGACATTCACGTTCTGCAGGGCGAGCGCGAAATCGCCAGCTGCAACAAAACGCTGGGGCGCTTCCGCCTGAGCGGCATCCGCCGGGCGCCGCGCGGCGTTCCGCAGATCGAGGTGACTTTCTCCATCGACGCCAACGGCATCGTCAACGTGTCCGCCAAGGACCTGGGCACCGGCAGGCATCAGGAGATCACCCTCACGCAGAGCTCCAACATGTCCTCTGCCGAAATCGACCAGGCCATCCGCGACGCGGAGCGCTATGCCGCCGAGGATGCGCTGCGCCGCAAATCCGCGGAGCTGCGCAACCGGGGCGAGGAGCTGCTCTACCAGGCCAAGTCCGCCCAGAAGAAGCTTGGCCCGGAGGACCGCGAGCGCATCGAGACGCTTCGCAAGCGCGTCAAGGGCGCGCTGGATCAGAAGGACGACCGCGCCCTGGAGGACGCCATCGCGGATCTCACCCAGGCGCTGCAGTCCGTGGGCCGTTTTACGGACGATTCCGCCTCCTCCAGTGAGGACGGAGCGATGGACGCCTCCTTCACCTCCGGCGAGGGCGGCTCGCAGAACTGACCATGCGGGGAGGGAACGCAGCTTGTTCGGTTATGTGACCATCGCCGCCGGCGCGCTGACCCAGGAGCAGCGCGAGCGCTACCGCGCCTATTACTGCGGCCTGTGCCACGCGTTGAAGCGCCGCTACGGCGCGCTGGGCCGCATGACGCTCAGCTATGATATTACCTTTTTATATCTGCTGCTCAGCTCACTCTACGAGCCGGATGAGACGCAGGGCGCGGCCCGCTGCCTCCCCCATCCCTTCCGGCGGCATGTCTATGTTCAAAGTGAGCTCTGTGACTACTGCTGCGATATGAACCTGGCGCTGGCCTACCACAAGTGCCTGGACGACTGGCACGACGATCGCAGCCTTCCCGGCCGGGCCGAGGCCGCTTTGCTGGCCGACGCCTATGCGCGCGTGGCCGCGGCCTATCCCAAAACCTGCGGGGAAATCGAGCGATGCCTGGCCGCCATCAGCCGTCTGGAGCGCGAGGGCGCGTCCTCGCCCGACGCGGCGGCCAACCTGACCGCCTCCATGCTGGGCGCGATCTACCGCTATCGGGAGGATCTGTGGGCCGACACGCTCCAGCGCATCGGGGAGGGGCTGGGCCGCTTCATCTACCTGATGGATGCCTATGACGATCTGGAGGCGGATCGCCGCCGCGGGCGCTACAACCCGCTGAGGGACATGAGCCTGCAAGGCGACTACGAGGATCGGATTCTTGAAAGCCTGACGCTGCTGATTGCCGAAAGTACCGACGCCTTTGAGACCTTGCCCCTGGTAAAGGATATGGACATTTTGCGAAATATCCTGTATGCTGGTTGCTGGACGCGCTACCGGCTCAAGCAGGCAAAGCGCGAACGCAGGCGGGGCGTACCTGCGCCCCGCAAGGAAAGCGAGGCGGACCGCGGGTCCGCCCAAAGGCATAAGGAGGACGGGGCATGAGAGACCCCTACGAGGTACTGGGCGTGTCACCGGGCGCGTCGGACGATGAGATCAAGGCCGCCTACCGCAAGCTGGCCAAAAAATACCATCCCGATCTGAACAACGGCTCTGCGGAGGCCGAGGCCCGCATGAAGGAGGTCAACGAGGCCTACACGTTGCTCATCAAGCACAAGGGGCAGACCGGCGGGCCCAGCGGCTACGGTTCGCAGGGCGGGAGCGGGTACGGCTCCTCCTCCGGCGGTTATGGGGGATATGGTTCCTCCGGCAGCTACGGAGGCTCTGGATATGGCTCCTATGGCGGCGGCTATGGCTCGTCGGGCGGAGGCGGTCAGGGCGGCTTTGATTTCGGCGGCTTCGGCTTCGATTTCGAGGACCTCTTCGGCGGCGGTCAGCGGCGCAACTACCAGTCCACCGCCTACACCGAAAATGATCCCGAGCTGCGCGCCGCCGCGCAGGCGGTGCTGTCGGGCCGCTACAGCGAGGCGCTGAACCTTCTGCACGGCGCCACAAACCGCAAGGCCGCCTGGTACTATTGGAGCGCGCGGGCCAACATGGGCCTGGGCAACCGCATCGCGGCGCTCAACGACGCGCGCACCGCGGTCAACATGGCCCCCGATGAGCCCGCTTTCCGCGAGCTGCTGGCGCAGCTCAACGCCGGCAGCCGCGCCTATGGCCAGCGCGGGACACAGGGCGGCTTCGGTTCCTACCTGTGCGCCAATCCGTGCCTGACGCTATGCCTGGCAAACATGCTGTGCAACTGCTGCTGCCTGGGCGGCCGCGGCGGCTTCTACTATTGCTAAACTGACCAGAAAAGAGGTTTTCCCATGACCTTTTGGCAAAAGATCAAGCAAACCCTTCGCTCCTTCATGAACGGCCGCCACGGCGCCGACCAGCTCTCCATGGCGCTGCTGTGGACGGGGCTGATCGCCTACCTGCTGGGCACCATATTCTCAGGCGTGCAGGGGTTCTTCCTCTGGCCGCTGCTTGGCATTCTGCTCACGCTGGCGGGCATCGCGGCCTATGTGCTGTGCATCTTCCGCATGTTCTCGCGCAACAACGACAAACGCGCCGCTGAAAACCGCCGCTACCTGGCCATGATGGAGCGCCGCCGCACCGCCCGCCGCCAGGCCAGGGTACGCTTTCAGAACCGCAAGAAATACAAGTATTTCCGCTGCCCCGGCTGCCGGGCCTGGTTGCGCCTGCCGCGCGGGACGGGCGTTGTCACGGTGACCTGCAGCCGGTGCCATACCAGCTTTACTCAGAAGGCATAGCCCATTGAGGGGGAAGGAAGCGAATCGCTTTCTTCCTTTTTTTCCTAATTCGCAATTTTTGTAACAACCCTTGCCAAAATGGGGCGCATTGTGTCCGCAAACCCAGGAAAACCACCATATATCGCTATTTACAACCTTTGCAAATGATTGTACAATGAAATTCCACATGAGGGAAGATTTTGTCCTCCTCGTTCGTATTATGATCGTAACAACCCCGGGCAAACGGAAAATCGGAGGGATAAGCAGATGAAACGTTTTCTTGCGGTCCTACTGGTTGCGGTAATGCTGTTGAGCGTTCTGCCCGCAACCTCCATGGCAGCGTCCTACGCCACCGTTGTCGGTGGCTGGCTGAGGCTGCGCTCCGCGCCCAATTTCAGCGCGAGCACCATTACCAGCTATTATACCGGCACGCAGGTGCAGATTCTCAGCTCCAGCGGCGGCTGGTACAAGGTTCAGACCCCGGACGGCCGTACCGGCTATATGTACGGCGATTACCTGCGAGTGGGCGGCTCCATCCCCAGCGAGGGCACCGCTTATGTCACCAGCTACAACGGCTACGGCGTGCGCCTGCGCACCGGCCCCGGCACAGGCTACCGCATCATCCGCACCTATGCGGTGGGCACGCCGGTCACGGTGCTGGAACGCGGCACCTACTGGTCCCGCATCAGCATCGGCGGCACCGTGGGCTATATGATGAGCCAGTTCCTGCACTTCGGCAGCGACTATCCCGATGACGGCAACGTGCTGTGCTACGCCACCATCTGGAGCAGCAACGGCTACGGCGTGCGCCTGCGCACCGGCCCCAGCAAGAGCTATTCCAAGATCGGCGTCTACAGCGTAGGCACCAAGGTGGCCGTTTTGCAGAAGGGCGCCGTATGGGACCGCATCCGCGTGGGCAGCCGCGTAGGCTGGATGATGAACGAGTTCCTCATCTACCACGAGAACAACGAAGTCAGCAGCGTCACCCTCAACAACTATATGCCCGTGGTGGGCAGCGTGCTGAGCATGCAGGCCGTCTCGCCCAGCACCGCCACCGTCAGCTATGAATGGCTCGTGGGCGGCGTGCTCAAGAGCACCAACACCACCTACACCGTCGACGCCAACGACGTGGGCAAGACCATTCAGCTGCGCGTAACGGGCACCGGCTCCTACAAGGGCACCGTTACCAGCGCGGCCACCGACGCCGTGCTCAGCAACACCGTCCTCACGGGCGTAACCCTCAACACCATCGCGCCTGTCGTGGGCGACGTGATGACCGCTACCCTCAACCCGGCCGGAGCCAGCGTGATCTACGCCTGGAAGGTGGGCGGCTATCAGGTGAGCAACGCGGCCACCTATACCGTCACCGCCAATGACGTCGGCAAGCAGATCGAACTGATCGTTACCGGCACGGGCGTGTACAGCGGCACGCAGAGCAGCGGTCTGACCGCCGCCGTGAGCGCCTCCAGGGCGGTCGCCGACGTGGTCATCCGCAACGACAGCAATCCCACCGTGGGCGCGGCTCCCTCCGTGGGCGACACGCTGACCGCCGTGCCCAGCCCGGCGCAGGCCACCGTGACCTATCAGTGGAACCGTGACGGCGCGGCCATCTCCGGCGCGACTGCCGCCAGCTACACCGTGGCCGCCGAGGATGAGGGCCACAAGCTGAGCGTCACCGTGACGGGCACCGGCTCCTACACCGGCACCGACACCTCCAGCGAAACCGCGGTGGTCGTGGTCAAGGCGCCTAAGCTTTCCATTGACGGGATCACGTTTGCTGAAGTGGTCGAGGGTTATGAGCAGCCTGTCGCACAGGCTCTGACCATCAAGAATGAAGGCAATGCCACCGCCAACATCACTGTCGCTTCGAGCGATAATGATCACTTTACCCTCACGCAAGGCAACACGCAGATTGCTGCCGGCGCAACCGATACCACCTGGACCATCCAGCCTAAGGCGGGCCTTGCCGCCAGGGACTATCTCGCAAAAATCACCGTGTCGTATGATGGCGGGCGCAGTACCGTAGGCGATGTAACCTTCATTGTGAAGGAATCGACTCCCACGCCTGGGTCTGAGCTGAAAATCGATGGTGTGACTTTCGATACGGTGCAGGAAGGTTACGATCCGGTTGACCCACAAAACCTCACCGTCACCAACACTAGTGACGCTGAAGTAAACATCACGAGTGCCGTGCTGACCCTTGACAGCGATTCAGGAGATTTCTACCTTGACGGCATTACCGCCTCCATTGACGCACACGGCACCTATAACTACACCATAAATCCCATCGAAGGCCTCGATGCAGGTACCTACACCGCCGTCTTCCAAGTCACCTATGGCGACAACAAGATTGCCACGGCGAATGTGAGCTTCACTGTAACAAGTGCTGATCAGACCAGTCAGTCGGAAGGCTCCAACACCAGCTCCACAACCGGCGACGTGATTGATGGCACCAGCACCGCAAACGATACTACTTCACAGACAGACCCCGCGCAGCAGACCGGCGCTGACACTACGCAGCAGACCGGCGCTGACGACACTACCCAGCAGACCGGTGCTGACACTACGCAGCAGACCGGCGCTGACGACACTACCCAGCAGACCGGTGCTGATACTACGCAGCAGACCGGCGCTGACACTACCCAGCAGACCGGCGCTGACGACACTACCCAGCAGACCGGTGCTGATACTACGCAGCAGACCGGCGCTGATACTACGCAGCAGACCAGTGCTGATACTACGCAGCAGACCGACGCTGACACTACGCAGCAGATCAGTGCTGATACTACGCAGCAGACCTACTCCGAACCCGAGCAGCAGCCCGCGGCGGAGCCTGAATCCCAGGCTCCCGCCGCGACCGAGCTGACCATCCAGCCGGCCACGGGCTCGGTCACCAAGGGCAAGACCCTGCAGCTGACTGCTCTGATCAACAATGAGGCCATCGTGTATAATAGCGAGAACGACGAGGCCTACCCCATTCTGTGGACGTTGTCCGGCGCGTCAAAGAAAACCAGCATCAGCGCCAGCGGCCTCTTAACCGTCGATGCGGATGAAACCGCTACTTCCCTCACGGTGACTGCCACGCTGAAGTCGGACGCGAATCACTTCTCCACCGTGAACCTGCAGGTCAAGGAAGCGCAAACGACTGAAACGACCGATACCGCTGATACCGCCGTTGACACCATCATCAACGAAGACGGTACCAACGACATCATGATGGAGTCTCTTGAAATGATCTTCAACCAGTAACACAAACCCGCGGCGTCCGGATGAACCGGACGCCGCTTTTGCATGGGGATTCAAAAGGGGAGCCGTCTTGCGGGCGGCTCCCCTTTTCAGCTATGCGATTATACCGTGTGCTTTCCCATCGTGCTGCGGATTCGGGAGGATACGGGCGGCGGAGCCTCCTCCTCCGGCGGCTCGTTGGGCTCGTAGGCGATGCCGTCCAGCACCACCTTGCGCGACGCGGGCTGCGCGGGCGCAGGGGCTTCCGATTGCGCAGGAGAGGGCTTTTCCGCTCTGACGGCGATGGTCGAGCGGATCATGACGCGCGACCCGCTCTGGCTGGGCGTGCCGGCCTCGGCATGAGCGGGCACAGCCGGCGCGGGCGGGACGGGAACAGGAGGCGGAGCAGAGGGCGCATCCCTCTGCGAAACGGCAAACGGCGCGGACGCTGCCGACGGCTCCTGCATGGCCTGTGCCGCAGTGGAAGGCTCCACAGCAGGCGGCGCTGGAGATTCCGGCATGGATGCTCCCGCCTGCGCAGACGGTGTCGCAAAGAAAGGCTCTGCATCAGCAGGCTCCGATACGGGCGGCGGCACGGGCGGTTCCGCAAAGGGCCGGGCGTAGGGCGAGGGCTCGTCGGCGGCGTTGGAGGTAGGCAGTATGGGCGGCGGCGTGTAGGCTGCCGGCACCGGCGGAGACGATGTACGGGAGGGAAGGTCCTCATAAATCGCCCCGGCGAAGGGGTTGGCTCTGGTTTCCCGCGGCTTCCATGCCGACCAGTCGGTATCCTCCTCCGGCCACACGGGTTTGGGCGCGGGGGCGGAGGTCGGGCGGCTGTAGGGTGACGGCGTCCTGCGGCGTGCGGGGCGGCGGCGTGAACGGTGCAGCAGAATCCCCATGCCGGCCGCCATCAGTACGATGCCGCACAGCAGCACCCCGTAGCAATGATGCAGCGCGTAAGTCATCGCGCCGTTGACGGCGCTGACGATAAGATTGCCCGACGGCATTTCAAATGAGGACAGCACCAGCTGCAGCTGGTCGTTCTGGACCATGGGCAGCACCGTCGCCAGGATACCCACAAATATCACCGCACAGCCTATTCCAAACAGCATCCCGCCGATGGTCCTGCGTACCTTCATCGCCCTGACCCTTTCGTTTATCAAGCATTATCAGAAAATATTTCGTGCTCCGCCGCCTCTTTTCCTCCCCGTTCGGCAGGAAAATACGGGCTGACGCAGAATCCTTTTGAAAGAACAACGCATTTGTGGGGAGGTCCGATCCGTTTGGAAGGGTACAAACTGACCTACCATGTAGACATGGTTTTTTGCATCGACGCCACGGGCAGCATGCGCCACGTGCTGGATCTGGTCAAGCAAAACGCACTCAACCTCTACCGCGACATCGTGGCGGAAATGGAGAAAAAGCACAAGGTGATCGACCAGCTGCGCGTGCGGGTGATCGCCTTCCGCGATTACGTGGCCGATGGGGATGACGCCATGCTCAGCAGCGACTTTTTTGTGCTGCCCGATCAGGCGCAGATGCTCTACGACTGCGTCAACGGCATCACCGCCAAGGGCGGCGGCGATATTCCGGAGGACGGTCTGGAGGCCCTGGCCTACGCCATCCGCAGCGACTGGACGCGCGAGGGTGTGAAGAAGCGCCACATCATCGTCATGTGGTCGGATGCGCCCACGCATGACCTGGGTCACGGCAAAATTGCCCCCTGGTATCCCGAAGGGATGGCCAAGGATTTTGACGAACTCAGCCTGTGGTGGGAGGATGAGCAGCTGGGCGGCAGCATGGACGAAAACGCCAAGCGCCTGCTGATCTTTGCGCCGGACGCGCCCTCCTGGAACCGAATCTCCTCCGAATGGGGCCAGGTCATTCATGTGCAAACGGTCAGCGAAGGGCTGCTGGACGTGGAGTACCGGCAGGTGCTGGATGCCGTTTGCAATACTATTTGACGCGGAAGGGAGCGCCGCCCGTGTCCCAGCGTCTGCTTTGTGCCCAGTATGCTGTTCTGCCCGGCTCCGGGGAGGACAGCTTTTGCATGCGCGCCGTCGGAGAGGGCGCGCTGCTTTGCGTGGCGGACGGATGCGGCGGGCTCGGCAGCCGGCGCTATGAGACCCTTGGCGATCATACCGGCGCGTTTGCCGGGTCGCGGCTGGCCACGCACGCCCTCTCCGCGTGGGCGGGCGATCATCCGCCCATGCCGGGCTCCAAAGCCGAGGGCGAGCAGCTGTGCCGCGAGCTGGGAGGCGAGCTGGAAAGCCTGTTCCGCAGCTTTGCCCAAAAGCATTGTCCCGCTGCTTCCCGCATCGTGGGCAGCATGCAGCGCAGCCTGCCCACCACGCTGTGCGCAGCCATCGCGTCCGGTCCCTCCTTTGCCAGCGACCTGTGCTTTCTCTGGGCAGGCGACAGCCGGGGTTTTGTGCTGGATGCAAGCGGGCTGCATCAATGCACGCGCGATCACCTGCGCGGCGATCCCGACCCCTTTGAAAGCCTGTACCGCGACCGCCCCCTCAGCGCGCTGGTCAGCGCGGATGCGCCGGTAGCGCTCAGCATGCGCCGTCTGCGCGTACCCAAGCCCTGTGTGCTGGTGGTGGCGACCGACGGGGCCTTCGGGTGCCTGCCCACGCCCATGGAATTTGAAATGCTGCTGCTCAACACCCTGCGCGCCAGCACCGACTGGGACGGCTGGGAACGCCGGCTGCTGAACCAGCTGAAAAAGGCCGCGCATGATGACGCGACGCTGCTGCTGGCCCCGCTGGGCTTTGAAAGCATCGAAGCCGCGCGGGAGGCGCTGGCGCCCCGGCGCGCGCTCTTGCAAAAGCGCTTTATCACCCCCGTGCGCAGAAAGCGGCGCGACGTGAGCTTTGCGCGCTCCAGGTGGCAGGAATACCGTATGGCGTATGACTGGACGGAGGGAGGCACCCATGAGCGGTTTGATTGGCGGGTATAGACCCCTCACGCCGCTGCGCACCGTGGGCAGCGGAAGCGCGCGCTGGTGCATTGCCGCGCGCGGATTGGAAAAGTATTTTCTAAAGCAGTTTCTCTCCCCCGTCTATCCGGCGGACCCCTCCACGCCGCTGGGCTGCCGCCAGCGCGAGCGCTGCGAGGCCTTTGAGGCGCAAAAGCAGCGGCTCTATGCGGCGCTGTCCTGCGTGATCGGGGATACGCTGGTGCCTGTGCTGGATTTCTTCCGTTTCGAGCGGCGCTATTATGCCGCCAGCGAGGCGGTTTTTCCTTCCGATCTGACGGCGGATGATGCGGCGGGGCTGGATGAACGCGAGAAGCGGCATATTCTTTCCGATCTGGCGCTGTGCCTGCAGCGGCTGCATACGCAGGGCGTGGTGCATGCGGACCTCAAGCCCGACCATGTGCTGCTGCTCAGGCGGCCTGGCGGCTACCGCATCCGCCTGATCGACCTGGACAGCGGTTTTCTCAAGGACGATCCGCCGCAGAACCAGCGCGACCTTGAGGGCGATCCCGTCTATCTTTCGCCGGAAGCGTTTCTCTACATGGCCGGCCAGGATGCGCCGCTGGGGCCGAAGCTGGATACCTTCGCCTTCGGCGCGCTGATCCACCGCGTATGGACGGGCGAGCTGCCCGTCTTTGATCATGCCAAATACACCTATCTGTATGAAGCCGCGCTCGACGGAGGGGACATCACGCTCTCCCCTGCCCTGCCCGGCGAATTGCGGGACGCGGTGCTGCGCATGCTGGACCCGATACCGGACCATCGCCCGGAGGACGTCGAACTGACCCAGCTGCTGGCCGTTTCCCCGGAGGACGCGCAGCCGCAGCTGGACGCGCGCCCTCTCAACGGCCTCAGCCGCTTCATGAAACCTGCGCCATAGCGAAAAAGGCGCTTTCCGAAGGCTTCGGAAAGCGCCTTTTGTTGGCTGTCATGCGTGGATGGCCCGGCCCTCCAGCGCGTCCAGCGCTTCGCCCACGGCCTCCAGGAATGTGGGATGCGGACGCACGGCGCGCATGAGCTGCTTTGCGGTCATGCCGTTGGCAATGGCTACGGTGAAGGAGTCGATCATGTCGGTGGCCCGCTCGCACATGAGCTGAGCGCCCAGCACGCGGCCGTCCTGCGCATCCACAACCACCTTGATGAATCCGCGCTGGCCATTTGCGATGAGGGTACGGCCGTTCGCGCCCATGAGAGCCTTGCCCACTTTGGCCTCGATGCCACGCTGCTGGCAGTCCGCCTGAGTGAGCCCCACGCAGGCGATCTCGGGCGAAACATACACGCACGCGGGAATCGCGTCAAGGCACAGCGGCGCTTCTTCCCCTGCTATTGCATGCACCACCGTCAGTCCCTGTGCCGAGGCCGCATGCGCCAGCATCATCCCGCCGATGGCGTCGCCGATGGCATAGACGCCCGGCAGGCTGGTTTCAAAGCGCTCGTTTACGCGGATGAAGGCGCGGTCCATCTCCAGCGCCACGCCCGGCGCCCACAGGCCGTCGGTGTTGGGCCTGCGGCCCACGGCTGCCAGCACGGCCGACGCGGTGAGCGTTTCTCCGCCGTCCAGCTCCATCACAACGCCCTCGCCGCCCTCCACGATGCGGCGCGCAAGGGTGCGCGTGCGCACGCCGAGGCCCTGGCGCTTGAAGATCATTTGCAGGTTCTGGGAGATCTCGCGGTCCATCTGCGGAAGCAGGCGCTCCTGCGCCTCCACGATGGTCACCTTCGTGCCGGTTGCGGCATAGAAAGCCGCCATCTCCACGCCGATCACCCCGCCGCCCAGAATGAGCAGGCTGTCCAGCGGCCTCGGCTCCCGCAGCAGATCATCCGAGGTGAGGGCCCTTTCGATGCCCTCCACCGGCGGCAGCGCGGGGCGCGAGCCGGGGGCCAGCAGCAGCTTTTCACCCGTGACCGCCTGCCCGTCCACCTCGATGGTATGCGCGTCGGTGAGCACGCCCGTGCCGCGGTACACCGTCACGCGGCGCTTTTTGAGCAGCCCTTCCACGCCCTGACGAAGTGTGGAAACCACCTGCTCCTTGCGCGCGCCGAGGGCGGCGAAGTCCGCTCCGGGGGCCGCGTCGTGCAGGAGCGTCTTGGTGGGGATGCAGCCGCGGTTGAGGCATGTGCCCCCCACCGCCTCCCGCTCGATCAGGCCCACGTTCAGGCCCAGCTGTGCCGCGCGGATGGCCGCCTCATAGCCGCCGGGGCCCGCGCCGAGAATCAAAAGCTCATGGTCCATGCGTTCCTCCCGTCCGCGCGGCGCTCACAGCTCCAGCAGCATGTCCAGCACGTCGCGCCTCATGTCCTCCCCGCCCCAGCCCGCAAGCGCCTTCGCAAAGGCCACGCCATCCACGGCGCAGCCTGCCAGACGGGCGGGCAAAGCGGCGATCTCGCTTTCCTCCATCGCGTCCGAATACGCGCGGCAGTCCGATATGCGGCCCGCGCGCATGTTCAGCGCCAGTTCCAGCCCGCCCCACGCGAAGCGGCGCTGGAGCGAAAGCAAAAAGGGTTTATTCTCCCCCATCAGATAGTTTTCCGCAGAAATCCGCCGTTTGATCTCCTCAATCTCATTGTTTTTGATGCGATTTTGGTTGAACATCTCCACTTTTTCGCCATAGGCCGATGAAAAGGCGGCGGCCATGGCCCGGCGTGCTTTTTCCACGGTCGCACCCGGCGCGCATTCGCTCAGGTTGCACACACGGCTTCGCACCGAAGCCACACCCCGCGCCGCCAGCTTTTCCGGGGACACGTTGAGGTAGCGACCCAGCGCGTCGAGGTCGGAGTCCACCAGCAGCGTGCCATGGTGATACCAGGTTTCCCCCCGGCGGTAGTAGGCGTTGCCGGAGAACTTGCGGCCGCCGGCCAGAATGTCGTTGCGGCCGGAGGCCTCGGCAGGCGCGCCTAAAAGGCGCGCCGCCTCCAGGATGACGCGCGTCTGGCGCGCGAGGTCATAGGCCGCTTTGGGCAAAACAAAGGTGAAGTTCAGGTTTCCCAGGTCATGATACACCGCCCCGCCCCCGGAGAGGCGGCGGGCCAGATGCCCGCCGTCCGCCCGCAGGCGCGAGAGGTTCACCTCCCGCAGCGCGTTCTGGTTTTGGCCGATGACCACCGTGTGCGCGTTCTGCCACAGGTAGAGAAGCGCCTCATCCTCCCGCACGCGGGTGAGCAGGTGCTCCTCCAGCGCGAGGTTTTTGTAGGGGTCGGTGCCGTTCGTCTCAAGCAGAAGGAGCTTCATACTTGACGATGGGGCTGCGCGCCGCGGTCACCTCGTCCAGCCGGCGCACATAGGTATGCAGCGGACGGCTGTGCATGTCCGCCGGGTTTTCGTTGGCCTCGGCCAGCACCTCAAGGTAGCTTTCAGCGGCGGCCTCCAGCGATTCCTTGCTCTCGGTCTCCGTCGGCTCCACCATCAGCGCCTCATGCACGATCAGCGGGAAGTACATCGTCGGCGGGTGCATGCCGTGGTCCAGCAGCGCCTTGGCCACATCCAGCGCGGAGACATCCTTCTCGTGCTTGAGCTTCTCCAGCGTGATGACGAACTCGTGCATGCAGGTGTGGTCAAAGGCCATGGGATAGCCGCCGTCACGCAGCAGATGCATCAGGTAGTTGGCGTTGAGCACGGCCTGCGCGGCCGCCTCGCGGATGCCCTCGCCACCCAGCGTGTCCAGATAGGCCAGCGCCTTGACCACCACGAGGAAGTTGCCGTGGAAGGCGCGCACCTGGCAGGGGGCCTCGCCGCCCGTGGCCAGCGCGCTGCCGGGCAGGAAGCCCGCCAGAAACGCCTTGCAGCCCACAGGACCGGAGCCCGGGCCGCCGCCGCCGTGCGGGGTGGCGAAGGTCTTGTGCAGGTTCAAGTGCACCACGTCAAAGCCCATGTCGCCGGGACGCGCCCAGCCCATGATGGCGTTGAGGTTCGCCCCGTCGTAGTAGCACAGCCCGCCCGCCTGATGCACGATGCGCGTGATTTCAAGGATATTGGGGTCAAACAGGCCCACGGTGTTGGGATTGGTCAGCATGAGGGCCGCCGTGTCGGGGCCCGCCGCCTCGCGCAGCTTTTCCAGATCCACCAGTCCGTTTGCGTCGCTGGGGATGCTCACCACCTGATAGCCGCACATGGCCGCGCTGGCGGGGTTGGTGCCGTGGGCCGAGTCGGGCACGAGCACCTTGGTGCGGTTTTTGTCGCCCCGGCGCTCATGGTACGCCTTGATGAGCAAAAGCCCCATGTACTCGCCATGCGCGCCCGCGGCGGGCTGGAAGGTCATGCGGTCCATGCCGGTCACGGCGGTGAGCCGCTCCTCGGCCTGACGCAGCACCTCGCGGCAGCCGCGGGAGGTCGTTTCGGACTGGAGCGGATGCACGCCGGTGAAGCCCGGCAGGGCCGCCGCGTCCTCGTCGATGCGGGGATTGTATTTCATGGTGCAGCTGCCCAGGGGATAGAACCCCTTGTTCACGCCATGCACCTGCTGGGCCAGCGCCTCATAGTGGCGCGCCAGCTCGCTTTCGGTCAGCTCCGGCAGATCCAGCGCGGATGCTCGCGCAAGATCCTCCGGCAGCGCCGCGGCGGGCACGTCCGAGGCGGGCAGGAAATGGCTTCTGTGTCCCGGATGAGACTGTTCAAAAATCAGCTTCACAGGTTCGTCACCTCCCGGATTACGGCCACGGCCTCATCCAGCCGTTTGCGCTCGGCCTTTTCCGTCACGCACCACAGCACGCGGCCGTCGCCCATCGGCTGGCCGCCCAGGATGTCGCGCTCCTCCAGCGCCACCAGCATCTTCTCCGCGCCGCCCGGGCACTCCGTGGCGAACTCGTGGAAGAACGGGCCCTTCTCGCGCCGGGGCAGGCCGATGGAGGAAAGCTTCTCGGCAAAATAATGCGCCTTGTCATAGCACTGGCGGGCCACCTCGCGAAGGCCGTCAGGGCCCACCGCGCCCAGATAGCACGCCGCCGTGAGCGCGCACAGCGCCTGATTGGAGCAGATGTTGCTGCCCGCCTTCTCGCGGCGGATGTGCTGCTCGCGGGCCTGAAGCGTGAGCACGAAGGCGCGCTTTCCGTCCACGTCGGTGGTCTGGCCCACGATGCGGCCGGGGAGCTTGCGCATCAGAGCGGCGCGCGCAGCCATGAAGCCCACATACGGCCCGCCGTAGCTCAGCGGCATGCCCAGGGGCTGTCCGTCGCCCACGCACACGTCCGCCCCTGCCTCGCCGGGAGTTTTAAAAAGGGCCAGCGCCATGGGATTGGCGCCCACAATGAGCTTCGCGCCCGCAGCGTGGCAGATTTCCGCCGCGGCGCTCACGTCCTCCAGCCCGCCCAGGAAGTTGGGCGAGGCCAGGTACACGCCGCTCACCTGATCGTCCAGAGCATCCCGCAGGGCGTCCAGATCCGTCACGCCGTCCCTTTCGGGGATGAGGCGCATCTCGTGGTTGGAGCCCCAGCAGTAGGTGCGGATGGTGGCGATCACGTCCGGGTGCGCGCAGGCCGACACCAGCGTCACCGTGCGGCGGCGCTCGCGCACCATGGCGCACGCCTCCGCCGCCGCGCTCGCGCCGTCATAGACCGAGGCGTTGGCCACGTCCATGCCGGTGAGGCGGCAGATCATGGTCTGATATTCAAAGATGGACTGCAAGAGGCCCTGGCTGATCTCGGCCTGATAGGGCGTGTAGGCGGTCAGAAACGCCTCCTTGGCCGGGATGGCGCGCACGATGGCGGGAATGTAGTGATCATAGGCCCCCGCGCCGCGCAGAATGGTGCTGAACACGCGGTTTTGCTCCGCGAGCCGCTCCATGTGGCGGCGGACCTCCAGTTCCGAAAAGCCGCCGGTGAACACGGGCGGCTCCTTGAGAAGCACGCCCTCCGGCACGTCGGCGTAGAGCGCCTCCACCGAAGGCAGGCCGACGCGCTCGAGCATCGCGCGGCGCTCCTCGGGGGTGACGGGTACATAGCTGCCCATGGAATCAGCCCTCCTTCGGCATGGCCTCATATTCCTCGGCGGACAGGGTTTCGACGGTGTCGGTCACGTTCTCCACGCGGATGAACCACGCGCCGTAGGGGTCCTGGTTGATGCTTTCGGGGGCGTCGAGCAGGGCCTCGTTGATTTCGCAGACGGCGCCGGTGACGGGGCTGTACACGTCGCTCACGGCCTTGACGGACTCCACGTCGGCGAAAGCCTCGCCCGCCGTGACCGCGTCGCCCACCTGGGGCAGGTTCACAAAGACCAGATCGCCCAGCTCCTGCTGCGCGAAGTCGGACAGGCCGACGGTGACGATGCCGTTTTCTTCCTTGATCCACTCGTGGGTTTTGGTGTAACGAAGCTCCGCGGGAATGTTCATAACAGGTTCCTCCTTGCGAAATGTTTATTTCTTGCGCTGATAGAAGGGCAGGGGGATGAATTTCGCCTCGATCTGGCGGCCGCGCACATCCACGGTGAGCGCGCCGTCCTCCGCCGGGCCGTCGATGAGCGCCATAGCCACGGCCTTGCCCAGATAGGGGCAATGCGTGCCGGAGGTGGTGACGCCGATCTTCTTTCCGTCCAGGTACACGTCGCAGTGTTCGCGGGCGATGCCGCGGCCCGTGATCTCGATGCCCACGCGGCGGCGCGCGGGCTGCTCGTTCCCTGCCAGCGCGGACCTGCCGATGAAGTCGTCCTTTTGCATCTTGACCGCCCAACCCAGGCCCGTTTCAAAGGGGGTGACGGTATCGTCCATCTCATGGCCGTAGAGCGGCATGGCCGCCTCCAGGCGCAGCGTATCGCGCGCGCCCAGGCCGCAGGGAATGAGCCCGTCGTCCTTCCCCGCCTCCAGCAGCGCGTTCCACAGGGCGGGCGCGTCGGCATTGGCGCAGTAGAGCTCAAAGCCGTCCTCGCCGGTGTAGCCCGTGCGCGAAACGAGGCATTTGACCCCCGCGACCGTCATCTCCGGGATGAAGGTGTAGTAGCCCGTGGGCGGCTCCTGATCGCAAACCTTGGCAAAGATGGCGCCGGCCTTTGGGCCCTGGAGGGCCAGCTGGGCCACGGAGTCGCTCATGTCGGTCAGCTCGCAGTCGCCAAAGAGGTTCTCGCGCATCCAGTTTACGTCCTTGTGGCGGTTGGCCGCGTTGACCACCACCCAGTAGGCATCCTGGGAAAAGCGGTAGACGATCAGATCATCCACCACGCCGCCCTGGGGATTGCACATCACGCTGTAGCGTACCTTGCCGTCGCGCATGGTGGAGAAGTCGTTGGTAAGCAGCTTTTGCAGATTGGCCAGGGCATCCGGCCCCCTGTAGAGCACCTCGCCCATATGGCTGACGTCAAACAGGCCGCAGGCCTCGCGCACGGCCATATGCTCGCGGATCACACCCGTGGGATACTGCACCGGCAGCACATAGCCCGCAAAGGGTACCATGCGCCCCTCCAGCGCCACATGGCAGTCGTACAGCGGCGTTTTGAGGTCCATTGTCATTCCCCCTTCTGAATTTGTGAAAGAACAGACAAACCAAGAAAACAGAGCACGGCATCTTGCCGCCTCTGTCCTGTGACCTGAAAGATTCTCCCGCCGGGGCGGGATTGCTTCTTCGGTGGTGCGCAACGCTTTCCAGAGCTTCGTCGGGGTACGGTCTTTTTGCCTGAGAGTTTCGCCCCTTCGGCGCCGGGCATGCCGGTCTCTCCCGAACCCTTCATCCGAGGTCATATGGCTTTGTTTGATTGTATTGTACCGAAAACGGGCGGATTTGTCAATGAAAAAGGGGGCTCAGCGCCTGGCGCTCAGCTCCCGGATCAGGGCCAGCAGATGGCCCAGGGCGTTGTCGTCGAGGTGTTTGGCCTCATCCACCAGCTCGCGCAGGCGCACGGGGCAGGTATTGCCCTCGTCAAAAAACTCCTGCGGCGTGACGCCCAGGTATTCGCAGATGTAGAAGAAGGACTGCATGGAGGGCAGCGCCTTGCGGTTTTCAATGGAGTTGATATAGTTGTTGGCCTGTCCCAAAGAGAGGGACATATCGCGTGCAGAAACATTTTTCTGCATTCTCAGCTGCGTCAGCCGCAGAGGAAGAAACTCTTCATACCGCACGGAAATCTCCCTCCTCTCCATGTAATAGATTGTATCGGATAGGAGGGCAGCATTCACAAATATGTTTTCTTTATTTTGATTGACATAAAAGGTCGATTCTATTAAAATAAACACCGCAGAAGTTTTCATTGAACATTGGAGGAATCGTTATGTCCAAAACCTGCTGCGTCACCGGCCACCGCGACATCCCCGCCGGCAAGCTGCCCGAAATCACCGCCGCGCTGTCCGCCGAGATCGACCGAGCCATCGCAGAGGGATATGATTCCTTTTTCAGCGGCTTTGCCGAAGGGATTGATTTGCTGTTTGCACGGCTGGTGGCGCAAAAAGGGCGCGAGCATCCCGGCCTTCACCTGTTGGCCGCCATCCCCTTCCGACAACGCTTCGAGCGCCTTGCCTCCGACCCCGAAACCGCCGCCCTGCTTGACGCCTGCACCGAGGTCCACGTCGTCAGCGAGCACTATCATGACGGCGTCTATCGAAATCGCAACCGCTTCATGGTGGACCGCTCCCAACTCGTGATCGCGGTCTATGACGGGCGCGGTCGCGGCGGCACCGCAGGCACGCTGGCCTATGCCCACAAGACGGGCCGCATCGCGCGCGTGCTGTTCTTCAAATAAAGCAAAACCCCCGCCTCTCCCATGGGAAAGGCGGGGGAAAGTTTTTCGCTTTTTTCCTGGCAGCCATTCAGCCCATCGGGCGCGAACGGCTCAGACCGCTTCTCAGCCCAGCTCAGCGAAGTACTTGATGGTGCGGACCATCTGGCTGGTGTAGCTGTTCTCGTTGTCGTACCAGGACACGACCTGCACCTGATAGGTGTCGTCGTCGATCTTGGCAACCATGGTCTGGGTGGCATCAAACAGAGAGCCGTACTTCATGCCGATCACGTCGGAGGAAACGATGGCTTCCTCGTTGTAGCCGTAAGAGGCGGAAGCGGCGGCCTTCATGGCGGCATTGATGGAATCCTTGGTCACATCCTTGCCCTTGACAACCGCCACCAGGATGGTGGTGGAGCCGGTGCAGACGGGCACGCGCTGAGCGGAGCCGATCAGCTTGCCATTGAGCTCGGGGATGACCAGGCCGATCGCCTTGGCAGCGCCGGTGGAGTTGGGAACGATGTTCTGCGCGCCAGCGCGGGCACGGCGAAGGTCGCCCTTGCGGTGCGGGCCGTCCAGGATCATCTGGTCGCCGGTATAGGCGTGCACGGTGGTCATGATGCCGCTCTGTACGGGATAGGCGTCGTTGAGCGCCTTGGCCATGGGAGCGAGGCAGTTGGTGGTGCAGGAAGCGGCGGAAATGATCTTGTCTTCCTTGGTCAGCGTGTTCTCGTTGACGGAGTACACGATGGTGGGCAGATCATTGCCAGCGGGCGCAGAGATGACGACCTTCTTGGCGCCGGCGTTGATGTGGGCCTGGCTCTTTTCCTTGCTGCAATAGAAGCCGGTGCACTCCAGCACGACGTCCACGTCCAGCTTGCCCCAGGGGCAGTTGGCGGCGTCCTTCTCGGCGTAGATCTTGATTTCCTTTCCATCGACGATGATGGAATCCTCAGTGGCTTCGACCGTATGCTTGTTTTCCCCGATATGACCGCAGTAGGAGCCCTGAGCGGTGTCATACTTGAGAAGATGGGCAAGCATCTTCGGGCTGGTCAGGTCGTTGATGGCGACCACTTCATAACCCTCGGCACCGAACATCTGACGGAAAGCCAGGCGACCGATGCGGCCGAAGCCGTTAATAGCTACTTTCACCATTGGCGGGTACCTCCTAAAACATTGTTGTTCCCAAGAAGTATTTTACCAAAAATGCGCTATGTTTTGCAAGGGGTAAGGCACGCTTTGTGAAAATATTTGCAATATGATTACAATAGCAGCAGTCCCGTACCGGCCACCAGCAGCACAAAACCCGCCAGCGCGCGGCGCGAAAGGCGCTCGCCAAGGAACACGCGGCTGAATACGATGGTCACCACCACGCTGAGTTTGTCCAGCGGCACGACCACGCTGGCCGGACCCTCCTGCAGCGCGCGGTAATAGCACAGCCAGCTCAGGCCCGTCGCCACGCCGGAGAGCAGAATGAATCTCAGGTCGCGCCGGCCCACGGCCCGGACCTCGCGCTGCCGCCCGGTCACAAACACCATCACCCAAGCCATAGCCAGCACCACCACGGTGCGAAGCGCGGTGCCCAGGTCGCTTGGGACGTTTTCGATGCCCACCTTGCCCAGAATAGCGGTCAGCGCGGCAAACACCGCAGAAAGCGCCGCGTAGAGAAGCCAGCCGCGCCCGCGCGGGGCGGCGGGGGCGGCTTCGGGCCGGCGCTCGATCATCAAAAGCGTACCCGCCATGATCCCGGCCATCGCGGCGGCTTTCAGCCAGGTGATGGACTCGCCCAGCAGGACCCACGCCAAAAGCATCGTCAGCACCGTGGAGCTCTTGTCCACGGGCGTGACCTGGTTGACCGTGCCCAGCTTCAGCGCATGGAAGTAGCACAGCCACGACGCGCCCGTGCACAGCCCGGACATCGCCAGAAACAGGTATGTCCTGACCGAGAGCTGACTCAGCTGCGCCTGCAGGCCCTGCGCCAGCACCAGCAGCCACGCGAACGCCAGCACCAGCGTGGTCCGAATGGCCGTGGCCACGGTGGAATCCGTATCCCGCACGCCCATTTTGCTCAATATGGCCGTCGCGCCCGCAAACAGGGCGGAGAGCAGCGCCATCATCACCCACATTGGTATTTCCCCATCCTTCCGACGTGCGGCAGGGAGCAAGCGCCCCGCTGTCGAATGTTGTAGCATCTTTTTTCAAAGGAAGTGCTCTATGAAACCGGCAATTCTGGCTGGGCGGCTCTCGCCCCTCCTGCACGCGCTGCAATGCCCCAGGTGCGGCGGCGCGTTTGCCCTGACGGAGCAGAGCCTGATCTGCGAAAACGGCCATTGCTATGACCTGAGCCGCCGGGGCTACGTCAACCTGGCGCCCGACCACCGGCAGAGCGGCGACAAATATGACGAAACCCTCTTTGAAAGCCGCGGCCGTGTGTTTGCGGGCGGCTTTTACGCGCCCGTGCGGGACGCGCTGTGCGCCATGCTCGCAGACCGCTCCGGTCCCTTCATGCTGTTGGACGCCGGATGCGGAGAGGGGTACTATGCCCGCACCGTGCAGGCGCGCTTTCCCGGCGCTCAGGTGATCGGCCTGGACCTGAACCGCGAAGCGGTGGCCCTGGCGGCCCGTTCGGCGGAGCGGGGCGGCTGGTTCGTGGCCGACCTCAAGCGCCTGCCTGTGAAAAACGGCGCAGCCGACGCGGTGCTAAGCGTCTTTTCCCCTGCCGACTACGCCGAGTTTCGCCGCGTGCTCGCGCCGGACGGGGAGCTGATCAAGGTCGTGCCCGGCCCGGATTACCTGCGCGAGGTCCGCGAGGCGGTGGCGGAGCATCTTCGCGGCGGCGCGTATGACAACGCCTCGGTGCTTGCTCATCTCCGCGCGCATGCGCAGGTGCTCTCGGAGACGCCCGTGCGGTTCGTCGCGCCTCTCACGCCGGCGGATTCGCGCGATTTCCTGCGCATGACGCCCCTGACCTTCTCCGTGCCGCCGGAGGCGCTGGAAAGGATCGCACTGGCGCAAATCACCATCGACGTGCGGGTGCTGCGCTGCCGTATGCGGTGAAAAGCGCCGCCGGATCACCGGCGGCGCTTGATTAGCTATGTCTTACTTTTTGAAAAAGCCCTCGCCTTCCAGCATGGACTTATACTTGTTGACCATTGCCAAAAAGCTGTCCTTGTATTCCGCGGCGGCCTTGCGCATGGACTCCAGCTCGCTGCTGAGGGTTTCGCGCTCGGTCTGCGCGTCGTCGACGATCTGGCTGGCCTTTTCCTGCGCTTCCTTGACGATGGTTTCGGCCTTGGCGTTGGCGTTCTCCACGGCTTCATCCGCCAGGCGCTGGGCGCTGAGCAGAATGCTCTCCAGCGTTTGGCTGGTCTTGGCCACGGCGGGTTCAGCCTTGGCCACGGGCTGGGGCGCGGGTTTGACGGACTGACGGGCGGCCTCCGCCTCGGCGCGCGCCTTGCTCAAATCGCTTTCCAGCTGGTCGATGCGCTCCTGCATATTGGTCATTTCGTCGCAGATTTCGTCCAAAAACTGGTCCACGTCGTTGCGGTCGTATCCGCCGCCCTTGAGTGCAAACTCTTTGTCGTAGATATCGTCGATCGTCAATGCCATGGTCATTCTCCTTTCGTCGTCTCCGATTCAGTGCTTCCGGCTCGCGCCGTATCGTATCAGCCTTAATGGCAGACGGCCTTTTTTGGTGGGCGCTCCGACCTGGTCGATTACCAGACGACCATAGCCGCGCGCGGAGATCGCGTCGCCCTCGCCAACGCGCGCGTCGGGGCGCTGGGTGGGCAGATGCCTGAGCTTCACATGCCCCGCGGCGATCAGCTCGGCCGCCGCAGCGCGCGACAGCCCAAACCCGCCGCTGACCACCGCATCCAGCCGCAGGCTGGACACCGTGTCACGCACCTCCACCCCCTGTGGAGGCTCCACAGCGGGCCAGGCTTCCAGCATTCGCGTCCTGATCTGCACACGTCCTGCCGAGGTGAGGGACAGCGTTACATGCTCCGCCAGCTGGGTCTCCAGGAACAGGTAGGCCCGGTCGGCCAGAACCACGATATCCCCCACGCACGAGCGGCGGATGCCCAGCCCCAGCACGCTTCCCAGCAAATCCCTGTGGCCGGGGGCCGTCTGATGCGGCCAGGTCGCTTCCAGCGCCGTGATGGGAAAGGGTTCCTCCCATCCGTCCGGGGGCGTGAAGCGGGCCATGCGGCGCTCCGCATCCTCATAGCCGCCCTCCAGCCTCACCTCAATTCCCTGCCGGCGGGCGGACGCCATTGCCATGTCCGCTTCGGGCGGGGTGAGAAAACCGGTAAAGCAAGGCTGGCCGGTCCGCTCTGCGCGCGCCGCAAGCTCGTCCAGCCGGCGTGCAAGCAGCGCCGGATCTTCCTCGCCGCGCATCACAGCACCGCGCGCCGCAGCAGGTTGAGCAGCAGGGTGATCACATCAATCAAAAGCCACACCGCCAGGGGGGAAAAGTCCACCGGAAACGTCCTCAGCCTGGGAAAGTAGCGGTACAGCAGCTCGCGGAAGGGGCGAAGCACCGGTTCCACATAGGAAGCGGCTTTGCGCATCAGGTCAGTGCCCGGCATGACAAAGCTCATGATGCAGTAGATCAGCAGCAGCGTACTCGCCAGCCGGAGCAGCCAGGCAACGATCCCCAGCAGGGTGGATATCATTGGTACGTCCTCCTTACTGCTGCATGGCGGCGTAGCGGCCCGTCGCTCCGCCCACGGCGGTATAGGCGCCCGTCGCTCCGCCTGCCATCATGCTGCCGAAGCTGGCGGGCATCCGCTGCGTGCCCTGCGCCTGAAAGCGCGTTGTGGGTGAGCCGGAGGAGAAGCCCATGACCGGCTGCTGAGCCTCCGGCTCAGCTGCCTGCTGATAGCCGCCATAGCGGTACCCGTCGCCCTCATACTGCTGCCGGGCATAGCCCTGGGCCTCGGGCGCGGCGGTGAATTTCTGCATGGCAGGGTCAAGCACCACGCGCACGGAGGGCGAGGAAATCAGGTAGATGCCGCGCGGGGAGATCTTGTTGAGCGCGCAGCCAAGCGTGTAGGCTGCGCCGCTGAGCATGTCCACGCAGCGCTGACGCTCGCTGTCGCTTGCGATAAACTCCATATTCAAAAACACGGAGGCATTGGACTTGATATAGGCGATAACGTCCTTGCACTCGTTTCGGCTGCGCAGCAGGACGATATACTCCACGTGGGCGTACACGGAACCGTCCGCAGCGCGCTGCATGCCCGGAAAGGGCACCACATTGCTCGCCTGCTGGCCATAGCCCTGCTGCTGGGGCGCGCGGTCATAGCCCGCCTGCTGCTGGGGATAGCTCTGCTGGCGCGCGTAGCCCTGGGGTTGCGCATAGCCCTGCTGCTGGCCATAACTTTGCTGCTGGCCATAAGACAGCTGCATGGGGGCCTGCATCTGCGGCTGCTGCACGGGGGCCTGCTGCTGGGCAGCAGCCTGCTGCGCCTCACGCTGCGCTTCCCGTTCCCGCTCCAGATCATACCGGCTGCGATAGGGTACACGTCCGCCATATTCCCCCTCGCCATGGCCAAAGGGGTCCAGCGGCTGCCTGCGGGGCGCTTCTTCGCCCTCCGCACCGTCCTGCACGGGTTCCTGATCCATACCCATGCCGCCGTACGCCTGCTCGGCTTCACGCGTGGCGTAGTATCCGCCCGTACCATCCGACTCGCCGCGGATAAACCGCTCGCTCTTTTCCGTCAGCCAGTCCCCGATCCTCCGAAAGATTCCCAACTCAACGAACCCCCTATGGCGAATGCTTCAGTCCCGGCGGTACAGCGCCGTACCGATTCGCACCATCGTTGCGCCCTCTCGCGCGGCGATCTGATAATCGTTGGACATGCCCATGGACAATTCCCGCATTTCCACGCCCTCGACCGCCTCGTCCCGCAGGCGCTCAAACAGTGTGCGCATGCCCCGGAACAGGGATTGAAGCACATCCGGCGGTGCGCCGAGCGGCATGATGCTCATCAGCCCCTCGACGTGGATATTGGGGAAATCGCGCATCTGCCGAAGGAAATCCAGGGCCTCCTCCGGCGGCATGCCGCCCTTTTGCGGCTCCCGCGCAATGTTGATCTGTACCAGCGCGGGCAGAACGCGTCCGTGCTCCGCCGCGCGGCGCTCCACCTCCTGCGCCAGGGCGAGGCGGTCCAGCGTATGCAGCATACACACATGGTCTATTATACCTTTGACTTTGTTGGTTTGCAACCTTCCAATCCAATGCAAATGAAATTCCGGCGCGATTTTTGGCAGCTTGGGCAGCGCCACCTGGGCACGATTTTCGCCAATATCCAGGATATTCAAGGCTTTCAGCTGATTGATCACATCCGGCCCCACCGTTTTGGTAACGGCTACCAGACGTGCTGGGGGAGAATTTTGAAAGCGATTTTTATTCAAATCCTCCAAAATCTTCGACACATTCCGCCGAAGCACCTCAGGGTCCAGCTGTTCCACAAGCCCTGACGGCGCTTGCTTTTCAGCCGTTTCCCGCATTTTTTCTTCCATCTTTCGTCACCAGCGCCTTTCCTACTTGAACAGCCGCACGGTCTGACCGGCGGTGAGCAGCCCGGTTTGCACGGGCGATACATACGCCTTTCCGTTTTCCTGCCGGTGCACGGTTACGGGTACAAAGTTCTGTGCGCTTTCCGAAACCACCACCACGCCTGTGGTGTCGTTCTGGACGTAGAGCGCGCCCTCCGGCACCAGCAGGCAGTCCACATACTCACCCAGCTGGGCCTGGCAGGTGCGCATATACAGCACATCCCGCACATCGCCAATCACCGCCAGGCGAAGGAGCAGCTCGCCGCCAGAACGGGTGAAGGAGAGCACCTGCGCGTCCACCACGGTGTTGGTGAACTGTTCCAAAACCAGCTTGTAGGTGGTTCCCTCAACGGGATTCCAGTTGGTGTTGCGAACCAGCATGAGCACGGCGTAGTTGTTTTGCTTGACCAGCCGGTACAGGTTGGTACGTCCGCGCGCGGCGGTGGAGGTTTCGGGGCGCTCGCCATTGATCATGGCGCGCACCTGCGAGGGAGTGTATTTCTCATATTCCGAAGGGCTCAGGGCATACTCGAAACCGTCGGTATAAAAGCTGACGATGCTTTCCTGCGTGGCCACCGTCTGGTTGATCCAGCTGTCGATGCGGCGCTGCTGGTTGGTTTCGTCATCGTAGAGGCGGTTGAGGCGCATATCGCTGGAATACTTGCTGCGGAAATAGCTCTGCCGCTGATTGATGGCGGTCTCCAGAATGGTTTCCTGGTTGCCGAGGTTGCCGCGGGCGCCCTGCACCAGACTCCTGACCTCAAGTCCCCGCTCGATCACATCGGTTTCCAGCCGGATCATCTTCTGGTCAAAGTTGGTTTCGCTCTTGAGCAGCGTCTGCTGATAGTCCTTGATGGCGTCGCGGCAGTCCTGCAGAGCGGTCATTTCCTTGGTGCTGTAGCCGGTGGAGTAGACGTAGCAGATCACGTCGCCGCGATAGACCACGCTGCCCTCCTGGGCCACATAGTCGATGTACTGCACGCCCTCCTCGTCGTAGGCGGTTTCATTGCGCACAATCAGCGCATCGCCCGTGTAGGAGGTTCCGAGCGTGCCCGCTTCCACCACCGCGGTGCTCTGCGCCTGGGTACCCACCATATCCTTGAGGAAATACCAGGCTCCCCCGCTGATAATCACCAGCGCGACAAGCACCTTCCAAAACTGTCCGCCGCCCTTGCCGGTCGGCTTCTTTTTGCGTTTTTTGCGCCTGTGGGGCAGCTCCTGCATGGGCTGCTGCATGGTGGGCATGGCCGGCGCCTGCTGCATGCAGGCCTCATATTGCATTTGCTGCAGCTGCTCCGGCGTAAACATCTGTTGGAGCTGCTCGGGCGTGTACATCTGCTGCAGTTGCTCCAGCGTGTACATGGGCTGCTGATAGCCGTAGCCCGGATAGCCGCCCGGCTGACCCTGCGGCCAACCCGGCGCACCCTGCCAGCCCTGCCCCTCCATACCGGGAGGCGGCTGCGGCGGCACGCCGGTGGGCTGCTGCCAGTTCACGGGGCCGGAAGGTCCCTGCGGATAAGGATTCTGCGGTTGATTGGGGTCCGATTGCAAACCCGCCAGCCTCCTTTCACTTCTTCAGGTTCACTACGCCTGCGCTTCGATGGCGCGCAGACGGCTGAGCGCGCGCCGTTCCAGCCTTGATACCTGCATTTGGGAAATGCCCAGCCGTTTGGCCGTTTCGCGCTGGCCCAGGCCGTCGCGGTAACGCAGGGTAAGCAGCTCGCGCTCCGTCTCGCCCACCTTGGACAAAAGCCACTGGGCCCACTCGCTGCGCTCCATGCGTTCAAAGCGGTCGTCTGCGCTGCCCAGCAGGTCGGACAGGCACGTATCGCCCTCCTCACCCACGGGCGTATCCAGCGACACCGCCTCATTCTGCGAGCGCAGGCTCAGCAGGGCCAGAAACGCTTCGGGCGCGATGCCCATGCGCTCCGCCAGCTCCGTTGCGGTGGGCGCGCGCAGGTGCTCGCGCTCAAAGCGCTCCTGCTCCTGCGTCATCTGGTAGAGGCGCTGGCGCGTGTCGCGCGGCATGCGCATCAGTCCGCTCCTGTCGCGCAAATAGTTGCGCACGTCGCCGGTGATGGTGGGCACCGCGTAGGTGACAAAGCGAAAGCCCCGCGCCGGGTCAAAGCGCTCCAGCGCCTTGAGCAGCGCCATGCCGGCCACCTGCTCCAGATCCTCCGTTTCCACGCCGCGGCCGGAAAACTTGCGCGCCACCGCCCGCGCCAGCGGCAGGTAACGCTCGAACAGCTCGTCCCGAAGGGCGGGGTCCCGACCGGCGGCATACCTTTCCAGCAGAGGAATCAAGTGCTCGTCGTTCATGGCTGCCTCCGCTCCTAGACGGGCATCGAGCATTCGATGCCGTACACGCCGTCGCCATCCTGCTTGAGCCGCACCTGCGGCATCAGCGTTTCCAAAACCCCGCGGGTGATATCCAGGTCCATCGCGTCGGCCGCCTGCGTCCGCCGGCGAGAAACCGCATGGAAGCCAACACATAGCCGGCCGGCCTCCACGCGCGCGCATACCTCGATGCTTTCAGGGCACCCCGCCTGATGAAGCAGACAGTCCATGCATTCACAGGTCACGGTGCGCAGATCGCCCAGCAGGTCCATATCCAGCCCCGCCGACATCCCCAGCCCGCAAAGCGTCATGCTGGCAATCAGGGCGTAGTTCTGGCGGGCGGGTACGATAAGACGTATCTCGCGTGAAAGATCGGGTTGATTCATCCAGGCGCACCTCCAAGTTCATGGCAACTTTTATTGTAACATATCCGTAATCATTTTGGCAAGAAGCAGGAAAAGCACGCACAGCATCATCCCGCGCACGAACCGGCTGCCCTTCTTCAGCGTCAGGCGACTGCCCAGCTCGGCCCCCAGCATGGCGCACAGTCCGGCGGGCAGGCCCAAAAGCCATAGCACATCGCCGGGCAAAAGCAGGCTGGTCAGGGCCGCGAGGTTGCTGCACAGGTTGGTTACCTTGGCCGTTCCGCTGGCCGTGACATCCTCAAGCCAAAAAATGTGAACAAAAAGTAAAATCAGAAACGTGCCCGTGCCCGGTCCGACCAGTCCATCGTAAAATCCCACGCACAGGCCCACAGCCAGCGCCAGCAGCATCGTGACCCGGGCGGTATGGAGATGCTCCTGCTGCCCCTTGCCGTGACCGCGGAGGGTGAAGACGGCCGCCACCGGGATGCAGCACATCACCAGCACGCGTACCGTATGGTCCGGCAGCTGCTTCATGAGCAGCACGCCCAGCGCGCTGGCCGCCGCCGCCGCGATGCCCGAGGTCAGGCCGATGCGCCTCTGTATTTTCCCCGACTTTCCATATTGATACACCGCCAGCACCGTGCCCATGGTGGCTGAGAGCTTGTTGGTGCCCGCAGCCGTGCTGGCGGGAAGCCCGGCCAGATAGTAAGCCGGCAGCGAGATCAGCCCCCCGCCGCCGGCCACGGCATCCACGAAGCCCGCCAGCAACGCCAGCGGGCAGACGATCAGAAACATATGTGCGGTCAAAGGCACCTCGGTCAGGCCTCCTCAAGCTTTGGCAAATAGAGCATCGCGAGTATGCATGGAATGCATACGGCCATGGAGCACTGGAAAAACCGCGCGTCATCGCCGCACAAAAGCAGCATAGTGCCCAGGTCGTAGCACAGCACGGGCAGGGCCAACGCCAACACGTCTACGCCCCGCCGGCGCAGCGTCCATAGCGCCGCAAGCAGCATCAGGAGCAGCTGTGCCCCGATGTTTTCGGTCAGCCACCGCGCCGGCGCCCATGCCAGCGGCGCGTCGATCACGGCCAATGCCGCCTGTCCCAGCCGGTTGAGCGTGGCCCGGCCATAGTGTGCCTCCGGCAGATCGCCGGAGTTGCTCACAGTCTCGTAGCCACGATTCTGACCGGTTACGTCCCAGACCAGGCCGGTTACGCCGTTGATGGTCTCAAACGCCAGCCGCGGCGCGGCCAGCGCGGCCCGGCCCGCCATGGACAGGATGTCCGTGACGGAGCGTTCGGCGATCAGCTCGCGGTCATAGGTGAATTTGATGCTGTTGTAGCGATGAAGCTGATAGGCGTCCTCCCATTCCCCGTCCGCTGCAAGCGCGGAAAGAAATGCGGCCGTTTCCCCGTCCAGCGCCTCCGGCGCCTGAGCCCGTACATCCCAGAGGATGGTCATGGGGATGCCCACGCTCTCCTCCGTGGTGTTGTCGGGGTAGACCACGTCCAGCGCTCCGTAGAGCGGCCCCCGCACCAAAGCCAGCGCCAGCGCCGCTGCGCCGGCGGCCAGCGCAGCGCCTCTGCGGCCCCATGGAAAGCACAGAAGTCCGCATAGGAGCAGGGGCAGCGTCCATAGAATGGCATTGTGGCGCAAAAGGGTGGCTGCGGCCAGCATCAGGCCGAAGCAGACGGCATTGCGCGGGCGTTTGAGCCATCCGCCCCGCGTATGGAGCATGTTGACGGCCTGCGCTGCGAGCACCACCACGGCGGCGCTCATGGCGCTGTCCTTGCCCAGGTACATCAGGGTGTTGCGCACGGGGAGCGACGCGCATACCAGCGCATGCGCGCCAAGCGCCAGCCAGGCGGGTACGCCGCGGCGGTTTAGCGTGGAGGTCAGATACGCCATGGCCGCCGAAAAAGCGGCAATCTGCACGCATACCGCGAAGGGATAGCTGTCCCACACCCGCGTGACCAGCCAGATCAGCAGCGTGTGAAAGACGGGATGCCAGTTGTTGAACTCTCCGGAATGGGCCTGACGCCACTGGTTGGACGCGTCGTAGCTCACGCCGCCGGGCCAGCAGGCCGCAAACGCACAGCCGAAGAGAACCACCGAAATGGCCATCGCAGCCCAAAAGACGCGACGCCCGCCGCCGGGCTTCGGCGCGGGCGAAAAGCCGGCCAGCCGCTCGCATCCCACGGGCAGCAGACGGCACAGCGCCGCGCTGAGCGCGACGAACGCGCACAGCGCCGCAACGGTCTGCACGCTGCCGGTCAGAAAGCCGCTCTGGCTCAAGCAGGTCGCATAGGCGATGTAGAGGGAAAGGCACACCGTACAGATGCCGAACCACACGCGATGCGCGCGGGAATGCCAAGCGGTTTCGCGTTTCTTCATGCGGCCATCCCCTTCATCTTTTGCACAGGCGCGCCTACTGCTGCTCCGCGCCGCCCACAAACTCGTGATAGATGGCGCGGATGGCGGGCTGGAAGTCGCCGCTGTCCACGCCCACCAGAATGCTCAGCTCGCTGCTGCCCTGGTCGATCATGCGTACGTTAACGTGCTCGCGGCTGAGCGCCGAAAACAGCCTCGCGGCGGTGCCGGGGTTGTGGATCATGCCGCGGCCCACCGTGGCGATGATGCCCATGTTATCGTGGATGGTCACGGTATCGGGCTCGGTCAGCTCCATGATGCGCTTGACCACGCGGTCGCGCACGGGTGCGAGCTCCGCCGTGGAAAGCACCACACACATGGTGTCGATGCCCGTGGGCAGGTGTTCAAAGGAAAGGCCGTTTTCCTCCACGGCCTGCAAAACGCGGCGGCCGAAGCCGTGCTCGCTGTTCATCATGGCCTTTTCCACGGAAATGACGCTGAAGCCCAGCTTGCCCGCGATGCCCGTGATGACATAGGGGTTTTTCTCCTCCACCGAGCCGTGCGTGATCAGCGTGCCGCGCTCGGAGGGCGCGTTGGTGTTGCGGATGTTGGTGGGAATGCCCGCGCGGTGCACGGGAAACACGCTGTCCTCGTGCAGCACGGTCGCGCCCATGTAGGACAGTTCGCGCAGCTCGCGGTAGGTGATGCTGCGGATGGCGCGCGCATTGGGCACCACGTGCGGGTCGGCCATCAGAAAGCCGCTCACGTCGGTCCAGTTTTCGTACATATCGGCATAGGCCGCACGCGCCACAATGGCGCCGGACACGTCGCTGCCCCCGCGGGAGAAGGTGCGGATGCGCCCGTCCGCGCCGCTTCCGTAAAAGCCCGGAATCACAGCCCGGTCCGTGTGCGAAAGCACGGCGGCCAGCGTCGCGTTGGTGCGCTCGCTGTCAAAGGTCCCGTCCTGGGAGAAGAAGATGAAGTCCTTGGGGTCCAGAAAATGATAACCCAGATAATCCGCCAGCAGCAGGCCGTTGAGGTATTCTCCGCGGCTTGCGCAATAGTCCTCGCTGGCTCCGGCAAGGATGTCCCGTTCGATTTCGTCCAGATGGGACGCGATATCCACCTTCAGCCCCAGTTGGGACGCGATGGAGACAAAGCGGTCCCGCACCTGCGAAAACGCAGGCATGAAATCCTTTCCCTCCCGATGGAGGCGGTAGGTGCGATAGAGCAGGTCCGTCACCTTCTCATCGCCGTCAAAGCGCTTTCCGGGGGCGCTGGGCACCACGTAGCAGCGCCGCGCGTCCATTTCAATGATCTGCCTGACCTTTCCAAACTGGCCCGCATCCGAAAGCGAGCTGCCGCCGAATTTGGCCACGATCTTTCCCATGGTCGATGTTCCCTCCCGGCCGTTAGGAGGCTCAAAGTCCTCACAAAGATATATTCTATCCGAAAGCGGGTATCAAAGTCAATCCCCGGACCCGTTTCCGGCTGCATGACAAAAAACCATCCCAGGGCCCTTCGGTCCGGGATGGTTCACGATATGCGAACCGGCAGCGCGTGGTGTCATGCGCGGGCCTCGTATTCGTCGCTTAGGATGCTTAGGATGCCCACATCGCAGAAGCGCCCGTCGGTAAAAAAGGCGTGGCGCTTGACGCCTTCCAGCACGAAACCGGCTTTTTCATAGCACCGGCGCGCAGCGTCGTTTTCCATGTGGACCTCCATTTCCAGCCGCTCCAGGCCCAGCGTGCGGAAGGCAAAGCGCTGCATCAGCCCAAGCGCCTCACGGCCCAGGCCCTGGCCCCGGTTTTCTGCGCTGCCGATAACCATGCCCAGTTCGCCGCACCGCAGCCGCCAGTCCACGCGAAACATGTCCAGCTGTCCGAGATAGCGCTCGTCTGCGCGGTCTGCGATGACGAAGTTATAGGCATTGTGGCTGCTTTGCAGCATCCGGGAGAGAAACTCCTCGCTGTCCACCATGGTCTGCGGGGGCCAGAAGCGCGTGGACAGATAGCGGGTGGTTTCGGCGTCGTTGACCCACTTGCGGATGTCTCCGATGTCGTCTGCCCTGTATTCGCGCAGCATCACGCGCTCGCCCAACAGCCTCGGCATGGATTACTCCTCGTCCCCGTCGTCGAGATCAACGGCTTCCATCTCCAGCGCGGCGGCCTCGTCCTCTTCCTCCATGGCGGCCATGCACTTGTCAAACACGGCGTTGAACTCCGCCTCGTCCTCGATGGTGGCGTACACGTCCTCGTCGCTTTCCTCGTCACGGACGATTTTGAGGATGATGGCCTCGCCCTCCTTGCAGTCGTCGGTGTCCTCCGTCGCCTCAAGAACCACGTAATAATTGCCCTCGTGCTCGATGGTCATGAGATGCTCAAAGTTGACGTCCCTGCCGTTTTCGTCCTGGAGCTGTACCAGGTTGTCGTTCTCCTGCATGTTCATTCCTCTTTCCGCCGGCCCTGTGAGGCCAGCCATTGTTCCAGTATGACCGTGGCGGCCAGCTTATCCACGTGCCGCCTGCGGTCCTCCCGGCGCACGCCGGAGTCGATGAGCACCGCCTCGGCCGTGACAGTGGTCAGCCGCTCATCCTGATAGTGAACCTTCAGCCCCGCTTTTTCCAGCACCGCGCCAAAGTCCATCACCTTTTGTGCCTGCGGACCCGCGCTGCCGTCCATGTTCAGCGGCAGGCCCAGCAGCACGCTTTCGCATTCCAGGCGCTGACAAAGCGCCGCCACATACCGGCTGTCGGGGCCGTAGCCCACGCGGCGGTAGACCTCCAGCGGCTGGGCAATGGTACCCGTGGGGTCGCTCACGGCCACGCCGATGCGCACGTCGCCCACATCCAGCGCCAGAATCCGTCCCGCCATATCAGCCGTCCAGCCCCTGCAGATAGACCCTGACCAGCTCTTCCATGATCTCGTCGCGTTCCAGACGGCAGATCATGCTGCGCGCCTGACCGTAGCTGGTGATATAGGTGGGATCGCCTGAAATCAGATAGCCCACCAGCTGGGTCACCGGGTCGTAGCCTTTGGCCTGCAGAGCACGGTATACATGCGAAAGGATGGTGCTGGCGTCGTTGCCCCCCTCCACGACGGGCGAAAACTTCGTCGTTCCATTCATTTCGTTCATAAGCCGGTTCCTCCTCCTTCAGAGGTGATACAGAAATGATTATACACCAATTTCCTGCCTTTGCAAAGCATTTCTTGGTTTTTAATCCGTTTCTAAGCTATGCCTGTCCGGCGTCCCGCGACCGCCGCAGGCTGACCACCCGAAGCGCCGCGCGCGCGCAAAGCAGCAGCGGCACCGACAGAAGAATCCCCCCGACGCCGCCCGCCGCGCCGCCCAGCATCACGCACAGCACCACCGCAACGGGATGCAGGCGGGTGGCGTCGCTCATTAGCTGGGGAGAGAGCATGCCACCCTCCAATTGCTGCACCACGACGACCACGCCCAGCGCCCACAGCGTGCGTCCCAGCCCGCCGGGCAGGGAAAACAGCGCCACCAGCACACCGCCCAGGAAGGGGCCCACATAGGGAATCAGCTCCAGCACGCCCATGATCACGCCCAGCAGCAGCCATGCAGGGACCCCGCAAAACATGAGGCCCAGGGCGGTCAGCCCGCCTACCACAGCCGACACCATCAGTTGTCCGCGCAGGTAGCCCGCCGTTTCCCGGCGCATCTCGCGCAGAATCTGAACGGTCATCGTTCTTTTTTCCATCGGGATCAGCGACAGAAGCCACTGTCCGATCTGCCTGCGGTCGCGCAAAAAGTAAAACCCGAACACGGGCGCGAGCATCCATTTGCCAAGGCTGCCCGCCATGCCGCCCACCCAGGCCATGGCCGCGGGCGCGGCGGCGCCGAGCGCCTCTTCGCCCCTGCTCAGCAGCGACCCACGCAGCTCCCCGCCCAGCGAGATGCCGTTTTCCGCCAGCCAGCCTTGCGCGCGTGCCAACCATTCCTCCGCCGCGTTATAGAGCACGGGCAAAAGCGCCACCAGCTGCCTGCCCTGGCGTATGAGCGCCGGGGCGAGCAGCAGTACGGACGTCAGCGCGAGCGCGCTCAGGCTGGTCATGGACAGCGTGGCGGCCGTGGCGGGCGAAAAGCGCTTTTCCAGCCGCTTCATCACCGGCAGCGCCGCCAGCGCCACCAGCATGCCGAAAAACAGCTGCGTGGCGGCCTGCCAGATCAGTTCGCGCGCCCAAAAGGCCGCCGCCAGCGCTGCGCCGATCCACAGGAAGCGCACGCGAAGAAGGCTCGCCTCGTTTCGCTGCATAGCGCCGCTCCTTTCCGCGAAGCCTGTACGGGCGGCGCCCGATTGTCAGGCGCCGCCCGGAAAGGCTTACCACATCTTGGCCATTCTGACCAGCTTGTCCATCTGCTTCTGCGCCTGTTTCTTAAGTTTCTGATTGCCGGGCATCAGCATCGCGCCCGCGCCTACCGCAAAGCCGATCGCGCCTGCCGCCGCCGTTTTGAGCATGCTCATCCGCCGTCCTCCTCTCCCAATGTCCGCTTCAGCTGCGCCCATGTCAGAAGCCTCGGCACGACGACCTCGCCCTCCCGTGCGCCCTCGTTCACACGGTACTGCGCCGCGTAGGCGCGCCTGCCCAGCAGCCGGTAGACCGGGCCGGGACTCAGCTCCAGGGCCTCCAGACGAAGCGAGTCGCCATGGAGAATCACGTCTGTCACCTCGCCCACGCACTCTCCCGTCGTCAGGAAAGCGCGCCCCAGACTGCCCGGCCGGCCGTCCGGAACGGCTCGCGGCTTTTGCCGGATGAGCACGCACCGACTGCCCACCACTGCGATCCCGTCGCTGGAAACCCATTTGGCCGGTCCAATGCCCTTGCGCACCACCACGCCGCTGAGCCGGCGTGCACGCGCGTCGGGCACCGCGCGCTCCACGTATCCCAGCTGTCGGTCCTGCCAAACCACGGGCAGCCCTACCATGCGGTTGAGGCTCGTCAGCATGCCTTCGTCTCCTTTCCACAGGCGTACCGCTATGTTGCCCGATCGAAGCATGCGCGCTGCAAACAATGCCTGCCAAAACCGGAAGCTACAGCGAAGGCATGCCATTTTTTCAACCACTGATCTGGAAAATTCAGCCGCTCCAGGGAGCATAGAGCGCACTGCCTGCGCAGAACAGGACCTACCCGTTTTCCAGTTTCATCCACAGATATGGCGTTTCCGGCTTGGTTTTCCTGATATTGGATGGATGAAGGGGCCATTTCCGGAAGGAAAGGCGCGCGCTGGTTCGTCAGATGAGAGAACGGCAAGGGGCAACCCCTTGGCCAAAACAAAAAGGAGGTATCCCAATTATGCAAAAGACCCCTCTCTACAAAAGATGCCTCCCGGCGCTGGCGCTGATTCTGGCGCTGATGCTGCCGCTGGTCTCGCTGGCCGAGGTCAGCAAGGTCGTCCAGGGCGGCGCGCTGAACATGCGCGCGGAGCCCTCCCTGTCGGCGCAGGTGCTCAGGCAGTACCCCACCGGCACGTGGATGACGGTCCTTGAGGACATGGGCGAATGGAGCAAGGTGCGCGTGAACGGTCTGGAGGGCTATGTGATGAGCAAGTACCTTTCCGACACGTCCAGCGGCAGCACGCTCTACGTGCGCACCAACACCGGCCGCGGCCTGAACCTGCGCGACCTGCCCAGCCTGGAAGGCAACATCATCACCAGCTTCAAGCCCGGTACGGAGGTCACCGTCCTGCTGCGCGGCAACGGCTGGTACAAGGTGAGCGTGCAGGGCATGACCGGCTATATGGCCAGCCAGTACCTCAGCGCCTCCCAGAGCAGCGGCGGTAGCGGTACCACCACCGGCTATCCCAAGACCGGCGTGGTCAATAACCCCGGCGCCAACCAGGTGCTCCTGCTGCGCGAAACCGCCAGCACGGATGCCCGCGTCCTGGGCTACTACCGCAATGGCACCAGCGTGCAGCTGCTGGGTGAAAGCGGCAGCTTCTACAAGGTGACGGTGGGTGGCAAAAACGGCTACATGATGAAGAAATTCATCAAGGTGACCGGTTCCACCTCCGGCGGCGGCAGCTCCACGCTGCCCCAGACGCCCTTCACCGCCAAGCTGGTGAACCCCAACGGCAACTACATCGTCAACTTCCGTACTGCTCCCGGCCTGAGCTCTCCGATCATCAAGGCGCATCCCGTGGGCACGGAATTCACCGTCCTTGAGGTCGGCGACGTGTGGTGCAAGGCCGAGATTGACGGCGTGACCGGCTACGTGAGCCGCTACTTCTTCCAGGCCGTCAAGTAAACCAAAAAAAGGGGGCTGCCGCGCTTTCGGAGCACGGCAGTCCTTTTTGTTTTTTCAGCTTTCCGTTTTCAGCAGTTCTTCCACGCCCGATTCGCCGATCACCCGTACGCCGCGGTCCGTCAGCAGCCGGGCGCATACTCCGTCGCCCTCCGTGAGCGTGCCGGTGAAGGTTCCGTCGTATACCTTTCCCAGGCCGCAGGAGGGGCTGCGCTCCTTGAGCAGCGCGCACTCGCATCCGCAGGCCTGCGCCAGTCGGGCCGCTTCCTGCGCCCCGCGAAGAAAGACCAGCGTCACATCCCGCCCGTCGCGCGACATCACCCGTCCGTCCCGGATTTCGGAGGGTTCTCGCGGGGTGGGCAAGCCGCCCATCACTTCGGGGCACACGGGAATCAGCACATGCCGCTCCCTGAGCGCATCCAGACAGGCCAGGCGCTGCGTACCGCCGTCATAGCGGCACCGGAATCCCATCAGGCATGCGCTGACCAGTACGTTCATGGCTCTCTCCTCCTGCGTGGGCTTACATGGACCGGGTGGAGTTGCAGCTGACCATGCCGCGCTCGGCGTCCAGCGTGACGACAGCGCCGCTCTTAAGGATGCGGGTGGCGTTTTCCGCGCCGATAATCACGGGGATGTTCAGGCTCATGCCTGCGATGGCGCCGTGTCCGTTGGGATTGGAATCCTCCAGAATCAGGCCGCTGGCCTTGCGCACCAGGGGCAGGAGCGCGTTGCTCGTCTGGGAGATGACCAGAATGTCGCCGTCCTGGAAGGTGCGCAGGGCTTCCTCGCTGTTACGGCACACGCACAGGCTGCCGCAGCAGCTCTGCTCCGTAACGCCGTGGCCCGTGACCAGAATGTGGCCCACCACATGCACCTTCATCAGGTTGGTAGTGCCGCTGATGCCCAGCGGCACGCCGGCGGTCATCACCACCAGCTCGCCGTCGTGCAAAAGCCCGGCTTCCTCGCCCGCCTGCACGGCGCGTTCGAACAGATCGTCGGTGTTGGTGACCTCCTCGATCACCAGAGGAATCACACCCCAGCTCAGATTGAGCTGACGGCACACGGTCTCGTCCGTGGTGCAGCAGATGATGGGGCAGCTGGGGCGGTATTTGGAGATCATGCGCGCGGTGCGCCCGCCCTTGGTGACGGTCAGGATGGCCGCCGCGCCCAGGTCGTGCGCCGAGGTGCAGGTGGCGTGCGAAATGGCGTTGGTCACATCGGGCGTGAGATCGGTGTCGCGCTCCTTGAAGCGCTTGCGGTAGTTGATATCCGCCTCGGCGGACATGGCGATGCGCGCCATGGTCTGCACAGCTTCCACCGGATACTGTCCCGCCGCCGTCTCGCCCGAAAGCATGATGGCGCTGGTGCCGTCGTAGATGGCGTTGGCCACGTCGGCCGCCTCGGCACGGGTGGGGCGCGGGTTCTTCATCATGCTGTCGAGCATCTGCGTGGCGGTGATGACCTGCTTGCCGGAGGAGTATGCCTTGTGAATGAGCATCTTCTGGATGACGGGCACCTTTTCCAGCGGAATTTCCACGCCCAGATCGCCGCGGGCCACCATGATGCCGTCGCTCACGCGCAGAATTTCGTCGATGTTCTGCACGCCCTGCATGTTTTCGATCTTGGCGATGATGGACACGTTGGTGCGGCCCAGGGCGCTGAAGAGCTTACGAACGTCGAGAATGTCCTCCGCGCTGCGGGTGAAGGAGGCAGCCACGAAATCCACGCCGTTTTTGACGCCGAAGGCGATGTCCTCGCGGTCCTTTTGGCTAAGGTAGGGCATGCTGAGGTCCACGTCGGGAACGTTGACGCTCTTGCGGTCGGAGATGACGCCATCGTTGTTGACGATGCAGACGATTTCACTGGCGGTGAGGCTGCGCACGGTCATGCCCACCAGTCCGTCATCGATGAGAATGGTGGTTCCTTCCTGGATGTCGCGCGGCAGGTCGGGGTAGGTGATGGAGGCGCGCTCGGCGTTTCCCACCACGCTCTGGGTCACCAGCGTGAAGGTCTGCCCCTTCTTGAGCTGGACCTTGCCGTTTTCAAAGGTTTCCAGGCGGATCTCCGGCCCCTTGGTATCCAGCATGATGGCGATGGGCAGGTTCAGTTCCCTCCGGAACGCCTCGATGCGGCGGATATTGTTCAGATGCGTTTCATGCGTGCCATGGGAAAAGTTGAGCCGGGCCACGTTCATGCCCGACAGGATCAGTTCGCGGAGGACGGCGTCGTCCTCGGTGGAGGGGCCGAGCGTGCATACGATCTTGGTCTTGCGGTGGATCATTTCGATCATCCTTTCCGGGATTGTTCTATTTCAAGGAGCATTTGTTTGATTCTGAGCCCTCCCGCGTAACCGGTCAGGCTTCCGTCCGCCCCCACCACGCGATGGCAGGGAATCAGCACCGGCAGAGGATTCCGGTGATTGGCCATGCCCACGGCGCGGCAGGCGCGCGGGCTGCCCACGGCCTGCGCCTGCTGGGCATAGGTGCGCGTCTGCCCATAGGGAATCGCAAGCAGCGCCTGCCAGCAGCGCCGCTGAAACAGTGTGCCTCGGGCATTCAGCGGCAGGTCGAAGGCCGTGCGCTCGCCGCGGAAGTATTCCTCCAGCTGCGCAAACGCCCGCCGGATGAGCGGCGTTTCCGCAACGAGCGCGCCCCGCGGCGCGTCCGGACCGAACAGCACCCCCGTCAGCGCGCCGTCCTCCTCCGTCAGGGTCAGGGGCCCGATGGGCGTCTCCCGCGTCCACGCGCTGGTCATACGTCGGCGCCTCCCTGTGTCCGGCACGCCCGCACGCCGCCGCACACCGCGCGCAGCAGCGAGGCGGGAACGGCGAATATTCCCGCGCACAGCACGGCCATCAGCGCGTAATCGCGGCCCATGGACGGCTCCCCCCAGGAGAGGCGGCCGTCCAGCGAAAACTCCAGCAGCACAACGCCCGCCATGCACAGCAGCATCACACCCCAGCCAAGCCACAGCCGGGCCTTCCCTCCAGCGAGGCGTGCACAGCGCGCGCTGAGGACCGCAGCGGCGGCCACTGTCATCACGGCCGCGGCCAGCTGTCCCACACGCAGGAATATCACCAGCATGTGCCCGTCATCCCGCAGGCTTTCCAGCAAAATCTGAGAGGCGCCCAGCAGTGCCATGAAAAACAGTGCGGTATCCCCCTCACGGGAATGCTCCCGGCGGCTCAGCCAGCGGGAAGCCGCCAGCGTAGCGGCAAAAATCAGCACGCCCGCCACCGCCTCATAAGCCCACACGTTGAGCCGGTACACCACCGCCACGCCCATGCGGCTTTGCAAAAACAGCCAAGGCATCGCAGCGGTCAGCGCGCTTTCCTCAACGGCCTTGCCCACACCCAGGTCGGTAAACTGCTCCCCCAGGCGCAAAAGCGCGATGGACAGGCCCAGCGGTATGCACATCACGTCCAGCACGGCGGCAGGACGTACCTTCATCAGCTTCGCGGTGAGTACGGCCGCCAGCGCAAGCCCCGCCAGCAGCCCCGGCATGGACAGCCCGCCGTCGAAGAAGCGCAGCATCAGCCACGGGTTTTCATAGGTTTCCCAGAAGTCGGACAGATGGAACGCACAGTACAGCGCCCGCGCGCACACGATGCCCAGCGGGATGCCCAGCAGGCCGAACACGGCCACCAGCCCCGCGGGCATTCGCCGCCTGCGGGACAGCAAAGCCATGCCGCCCAGCAGCACGAGCGCCGCGGCGCTTGCGCAAAGGCCGTAGGCATGCGCCGTCAGCCCCAGAACGGAAAAGGTGCTGTCCATCGGCCTCATTCCCCCGCGGTTGCGCTGGCAAAGTAGATGATATCGGTCACGGAGCGCTCGGCCTGGGGCTTGTCGTTGTAGACCTCGCCGTTAAAGGCCAGCGTAGCGCTGTTGCCGCCGTCCAGGTTGTATGCCTGCCTGGCTCCGAGCTGGCCCATGATGTCGGCGAACTCCGCCAGCGTCACGCCCGCGGACTGGTCGGTGCGGCCGTTGACCGCCACCAGCGCGTAGGTCAGCGTACCCAGCTGCGCAATGCCCGCGCGCGGGTTTTTCTGATGGGGATCAAACTGATAGTTTTCGGGAATCTCCTGCACCTCGCCGTCCACCACCAGCGCAGGGCCGAAGAAGAAGCCGTTGACGATCTCATGCTCGGACAGGAAGGAGGCAACGCCGTTTTCCTGCACGTCATGGCCGTGGAGGTAGATGTGAAAATCGCCCAGCTCGTCAATGAGCAAGAGGTCCATGTTCTTGCTGGTAATCTCACGGTACGTCTCGCCCATGCGCACGATATAGCCGGCCTTGGTTTTGGTGAAATAGTCGCCGTTGATGGCCACGATACCGTTGTAGTTCTGGCAGATGGTCGTGGTCAGGTTGGTGCTGGAGGAGCTGATCTTCTGCCCCGCCACCGCCGTGCGCAGCTGCGAGGGCGTAGCGATCTTGACATAGGCAATGAACACGTCGCTGTCGTACATGCGCTGCTGCTCCAGCTCCACGATGATGGTATCGTCGCGGTAGCCGTTTTCGGTATAGTTGGCCGCGATCGGCGTGTTGCCGGGTGCGAAGAGGTCGATGGGCAGCGCGTCCACCGTGGCGGCGGGCAAAATGTCGCTGAATACGGCGCTGGCCAGCACGGCGTCGGGCGTGGGCAAAGATGCCTCGTCCCATCCGTCCTCTTCTTCCTCATATTTTTCGTATGCGGCGTCCAGATAGCGCTGCTGCGCCTCCTCCGTGACCGCGCCGGAGGGAATCAAAAACGTCAGGGATACCGCCATCAGCGCCGCGAGCACGCCCGCGGCGGAAACAAAAGCCTTGCGCATCTACATCGTTCCTTCCCACAGAATTGATCAGTCCTGTCAAAACCATCGCCGCCCGGCACGCGATGCACACAAAGCGACACTTTATTATACAACAGCCGGTCCCGGCGCACAAGCCGCGATTTGCGCCCCTGTGCCGCTAAGGGCATGCTAAGGTTGCGGGACGGCATGCGGACCCGCGCGCGGAAAAAAAGCCGGAAACGTTCATTTTGATTTGCGTTTCCAGCCTCTATGAAGTATAATACTTGCGCTTTCCATTCTTTTTTTCAGGAAAGGAGCGCCGCCATGCCCATTCCCTCTGCCCTGCCCTGCGGCACGGCCCTGTTCATCTTTCACGGACGCGTGGTGCGCGGCAAGCGGCTGGGCAGCCGGCTGGGCTTTCCCACGGCCAACATCGCCTACGACCCGCAAAGCCGCGCCTGGCCGCGCGAGGGGGTCTACGTGGGCGTGGCGCAGCTGGACGGCGAAAGCCGCGGCTATGTGTGCATCATCAATCAGGGCCGCCACCCCACCGTGCCCGAGGGCATGGCCACGGTGGAGGCCCATCTGCTGGGGCACGCGCACAGGGACCTCTACGGCCTGGGACTGACGCTGGCCTATTGCCTCTACCTGAGGCCGGAGCAGACGTTTCCCTCGCTGGAGGCGCTGCGGGAGCAGCTGGACCGCGACCGCCTGAGCGCGGTGCGCTGGGCCGGGGAAAACGCCCCCGACCTGCTTTCCGGGCTGGACCCGTTTCCCTACCAAGCATAAAGGAGTCGGAACATGCCAGACAAAAGCGATTTCTATCCCATGCGGACCGAGGATGTCTGCTACCAATATGACGAGGAGGATGTGGCCGCCGTGGACCACGTGAGCCTGAGCGTGACGAAAGGCTCGTTTGTGGCGGTGCTGGGGCACAACGGCAGCGGCAAGAGCACGCTGGCCAAGCTGATGAACGCGCTCTACCTGCCCACGGAAGGCCGCGTGCTGGTCTGCGGGCTGGATACCGCGCAGGACGAGGAGGTCTGGCACATCAGGCGGCACGCGGGCATGGTGTTCCAGAACCCGGACAACCAGATCGTGGCCAATGTGGTGCGCGAGGACGTGGCCTTCGGCCTGGAAAACCTGGGCGTGCCGCACGAGGACATGATTCCCCGCATCGACGCGGCACTGGCCGCCGTGCGCATGACCGAGCGCGCCTCCTTCGCCCCGCACATGCTCAGCGGCGGGCAGAAGCAGCGCGTGGCCGTGGCCGGCGTACTGGCCATGCAGCCGGAAGTCATGATTCTGGACGAGGCCACAGCCATGCTGGACCCTGCGGGCCGCGCCGACGTGCTGGCGACCGTTCGCAAGCTCAACCGCGAGCAGGGCATGACGGTGATCTGGATTACGCACTTCATGGAGGAAGCCGCCGTGGCCGACCGCGTGGTGGTGCTGGACAAGGGCAAAATCGCGCTGGACGGCACGCCCGCCGCGGTGTTCTCGCAGGTGGAGAAAGTCAAGGCCCTGGGCCTGGACGTACCCCCCATGGCCGAGCTGGCCATGCGCCTCAACGCGGGTGGCCTCAGCCTGCCCGACGGCATTCTCACCGTGGCCGATATGGTAAAGGAGCTGAAAAAAGCGCTATGCCCATCCAAGTAGAGCATCTCACGCATACCTATATGCCCGGCAGCCCCTTTTCCGCCGTGGCGCTCAACGATGTGAGCCTGACCATCGAGGATGGCGAGCTCATCGGTCTGCTGGGCCACACGGGCAGCGGCAAGACCACGCTGGTGCAGCATTTGAACGGCCTGATCAAGCCCACCTCCGGCCGCGTGGTGGTGGACGGGCTGGACCTGACCCAGAAGGGCGTAAGCCTGCTGGAGGTGCGAAAAAAGGTCGGGCTGGTGTTTCAGTATCCGGAATACCAGCTGTTTGAAGAAACCGTGGCCAAGGACATCGCCTTCGGCCCCCGCAACATGGGGCTGGATGCGGAGGAGATCGACAGGCGCGTGCGCGGGGCGATGGAGCAGGTGGGCCTGAACTATGACGATGTGGCCGAGCGCTCGCCCTTCGAGCTCAGCGGCGGCCAGATGCGCCGCGTGGCCATTGCGGGCGTGCTGGCCATGCAGCCGCGCGTGCTGATTCTGGACGAGCCCACCGCCGGGCTGGACCCCGCGGGGCGAAACAGCATCCTTCAGATGATCCGCGACCTGCACGCCGCGGGTGGACTGACGGTAATCATGGTCAGCCACAGCATGGACGATATCTCCACGCTGGCCACCCGCCTGGTGGTGATGAGCCGGGGCGAGCTGGTGATGACCGGCACGCCGCGCGAGGTATTCATCCAGCAGGAAAAGCTGCGTTCCATCGGCCTGGGCGTGCCCCAGGCGGCGGAGCTCACCCATGCGCTGATTGCCGAGGGTTTCCCGCTGCCGGAGGATCTCTATACGCTTGATGAGGTGTACAGCGCCATTCTGGCGCTGAAAAAGGAGGGCCGTGCATGCTGAGGGACATCACGCTGGGCCAGTACATTCCGGGCGACACGGTCATTCATCGCCTGGACCCGCGCTGCAAGATCATTCTGACCATTCTCTACATCGCCGTCATCTTCTGCGTCACCAGCCCCGTGTGGTACGTGATTCCGCTGGCCTACCTGCTTGTGGCCTCGCGCCTGTCGGGCCTGTCGGCCAAAAGGCTGCTTAAATCCGTGAAGCCGCTTCGGTTTCTGCTGATTCTGACCTTCATACTCAACCTGTTTTTCTCCGCCGGCACAACGGTGTGGGTGGACTGGGGATTCCTGCGCATCACGCAGGAAGGGTTCCTCACCGCTGTGCATTTCAGCATGCGCCTGGTGTTTCTGGTGGCGGGCACCTCGCTGCTCACCCTGACCACCTCTCCGGTAGCCTTAAGCGACGGCCTGGAAAAGCTGCTCAGTCCCCTCAAGGTCATCCGCTTTCCCGCGCATGAGCTGGCCATGATGATGACCATTGCGCTTCGCTTCATCCCCACGCTGATTGAGGAAGCGGACAAGATCATGAAGGCGCAGATGGCCCGCGGCGCGGATTTTGAAAGCGGCAACCTGCTCAAGCGCGCCAAGGCCATGATTCCGCTGCTGGTGCCGCTGTTCGTCAGCGCCTTCCGCCGCGCGGGCGACCTGGCCATGGCCATGGAGGCGCGCTGCTACCACGGCGGCGAAGGCCGTACCCGCCTGCGCGTGCTCCGCTATACGCAAAGCGACCTGTGGGCGCTGCTGGCCACCGTGGGGACGCTGCTGGTGACGATTTTTGCCGGGATGTGGCTGAAATGAGCGCGCTGCCGCCCATCGTCAAAGAGCGTGCGCCCGTGGGAACGCACCGCGTGCTGCTGACCGTCAGCTACGACGGCACCGCCTATGCGGGCTGGCAGTGGCAGGACAACGCCCTGAGCGTGCAGCAGGTGCTGGAGGAAGCGCTCGCCCGCCTGACCGGGGAAAAGACGCGCGTGACGGGCGCCAGCCGCACCGACGCGGGCGTGCATGCCCTGGGCCAGCGTGCCCACTTTGATACCTTGAGCCGCATTCCCGCGGACAAGTATCCCTTCGCGCTCAACACGCTGCTTCCGCCCGATATCCGCGTGCTGGAGGGATACGCGGTCCCGTCCGATTTCCACGCGCGTTTTGATGCGCGCGGCAAGCGCTATACCTACCGCATCCACAACGCGCCGCATGCCAGCGCGCTTATGCGGAGCCTGACCGCCCATGTGCCACGGCCGCTGGATCTGGACCGCATGCGAAAAAGCCTGCCCGCCCTGTTGGGCACGCATGACTTTGCGGCCTTTCAGGCATCCGGCGGCACCGCCAAAACCACCGTGCGCACCCTGACGGAGGCCGCCCTGCGCCAGGAAGGTCCGCTCATCACCCTCACCGTGCGGGGCAACGCCTTTTTGTACAACATGGTGCGCATCATCGCGGGCACGCTGGTGGATATCGGCACCGGGCGGCTTTCGCCGGACGCCTTTGCGCGCGCGCTGGACCGCGGCGACAGGCTGGGCCTGGGCACGACGGCGCCCGCCTTCGGGCTGGAACTGACCCGCGTGGAATACGATAACGACCCCGCGCAAGCAGGAATTTTGTCCCATCAAAACGAAATGTAGATAGGGAGGCGTTTCAGTCCTCCCCATGATGCTGAAAGTGCATCTCTGGCATCAGCCGTAAATAGAGAAAGTGAGTGACCCGACCATGGCAAACTACATCCTGAGCTGCTGCTCTACCGCCGACCTGAGCGAACAGCATTTCCGCGAACGCGATATTCATTATATCTGCTTCCACTATATGCTGGACGGCAAGTCCTACAGCGACGATCTGGGCAAGACCATGTCCTTTGACGCCTTCTACCAGGCGATGGCCGACGGTGCGGAAACCCGCACCTCCCAGGTCAACGTAGATGAATACGTGTCCTACTTTACCCCCTTTCTGGAGCAGGGGCTTGATATTCTGCATGTAACGCTGTCCAGCGGCATCTCCGGCACCTACAACTCCGCCTGCCTGGCCCGCGACGAACTGGCTGCGAAGTTCCCGGACCGCAAGATCTACGTGGTCGATTCCCTGGGCGCCTCCTCCGGCTACGGCCTGCTGATGGACAAGCTGGCCGACCTGCGCGACGGCGGCATGGCGCTGGAGGACCTGCGCGACTGGACCGAGCAGAACCGCCTCAAACTGCACCACTGGTTCTTTTCCACCGACCTGACCTTCTACGTGCGCGGCGGCCGCATTTCCAAGGCCAGCGGCTGGTTCGGCACGATGCTTCACATCTGCCCCCTGCTCAACATGGACGACCTGGGCCGCCTGATTCCCCGCTTCAAGATCCGCGGCAAGAACAAGGTCATCCGGGAAATCGCCGCGCGCATGGTGGAGCATGCTCAGGACGGGCCGGATTACAGCGGCAAGTGCTACATCTCCAACTCCGCCTGCATGGAGGACGCGCAGGCCGTGGCGCGCCTGGTGGAGGAACACTTCCCCAAGCTCAACGGCAAGGTCGAAATCAACAGCATCGGCACCACCATCGGCAGCCATACCGGCCCGGGCACCGTGGCTCTGTTCTTCTGGGGCGACGAGCGGGTACGATAAAAAGGCCGCCCTTCCCTTCCGCCCTTCGGACTCCGAAGGACGGATTTTTTGTCTTGCATTGCGGGAGTGCTGCGTGGAAACGGCCGGCTATGCTGGCTCATGGCAACAGATGTCTCGCGAAGGCCGTTTGACACAAAAAGGGGGCGGCGAACTGCCGCCCCCGTCATTCGTTTGGAATATCTTCCAGCGCCTCCCGCACGCCCTCGTCCGTGCCGCCGTACACCAGCACGAAGCGCAGCCCGAAACGGGTTGCCAGGCCGTACCGCTCCGCATCCACACGGCTGCTGAGGTAATCGGCGCGGTTGCTCTCGTCAAAGTAGACCAGCACTTCCTCCCGGCCATCCAGCAGCAGGCTGTCCCATGCGTCGGGGCCCGCGATGGGCACGTCCCTACCGTCCGCAAGGGGTGTAAGCTCGCACGAGTAGCCCAGGCTCTCAAAGTAGTTCAGCAGCTTCTGGTACAGCTCCTCGTGCGGCGGATTGGCCGCACAGGCGCACACCAGCATCAGACAGGCCGCCAGCAGGCAGCCCAGCCTCGCGCCCTTGCTCCTCTTCACAGGCTTCTCCCCTCCCAAAAAACGCATGCTTTGCGTTTCGTGCCGTTTTGTGCTACAATGGCTGCACTCTCTTGTGGAATATTAAAGGAGGCGACGCGCCATGCGCTGCGGATGCCCGCATTGTGAGGCATACATGATTCAGTCCGAAACCGACGGCATGGCCTGCGTATGCCCCTCGTGCGGCTACCGCTGCAACGCCTGCCTGGGCACCGGCACCGTCATCTCCCGCGAGTCCCTGGACGCGCTGAAGAATACGGACTGGTTCAGCCCCCAGTTTGACAGCCCCGTCAGCGATGAGGACGATGCGCTCTGACGGTCTCAGAGCAGGCCGATGTGCTCCAGCAGGATTTTCAATCCGATGAGCACCAGCACCGTGCCGCCCGCAATTTCCGCCTTTTTCTGAAAGCGCGTGCCGAAACGGTTTCCCACCACCACCCCTGCGAAGGAGAGGGCGAAGGTGATCACGCCGATGGTCAGCACCGCAGGAACAATGCTCACCTTCAAAAACGCAAAGGTAATGCCCACGGCCAGCGCGTCGATGCTGGTGGCGACCGCCAGCATGAACAGCTCCCTGAGGTCCAGTTTGGCCTCCGACGCGCACGGGGCGGTTTCCGGCGCCTCATGCAGCGCGTCCCAGATCATTTTGCCGCCGATGTAACCAAGCAAAGCAAAGGCGATCCAGTGATCGACCGATGTGATGTAGCGCGCGAACTGCGTGCCCAGCACCCAGCCGATCAGGGGCATCACGGCCTGAAATACGCCGAAAAACAGCGCGATGACCGCCGCGTGGGCATAGTTGATGCGGCGCATGCCCAATCCTTTGCAAAGTGCCACCGCAAAAGCATCCATCGACAATCCCACGCCGATGAGGACCAGTTCCATATACAAGCAACTCCCTGATTTCCTTCCGGTCCGGAAGGGTATGTAAGGGTCCTTATTCTATCGTATCGCGGGGTGGTTGTCAACATGACGCATTGTGTTTTCCCTCCGGATATGATAGGATAACGCAAAGGAGGTTTCCCGTATGAATATTCATGAATCCGCTGAGGATTATCTTGAAACCATATTGATGTTTTGCGAGGAGCATGGCTCTGCGCGCTCGGTGGACATCGCCGCTCACCTGGGCGTGACCAAGCCGTCGGTGAGCTTTGCCATGAAGCGCCTGCGTGAAAACGGCTATATCCTGATGGGGGACGACAACCGCATCACCCTGACCGAGCAGGGCGAAGCCATCGCGCGCCGCATCTGGGAAAGGCACAATCTGCTCACCAGCTTTCTCATCCGGCTGGGCGTGAGCGAATCCGTGGCCCGAGCCGACGCGTGCAAGATCGAGCACGATTTGAGCGATGAAACTTTCGACGCCATCCGCCGCCATGCGCAGCGCGGTTAAGGGGCCAGCCCGTCCCATGCGGGCCCTGACGCCGCTGAGCCTGCTGGCGCGCTTCGCGGTGATGGCGGCTCTGGGTCTGATGATCCTGCTTGCGCCGGGTTTTACGCAGCGCTGGCTGCATGCGCTGCTCACCGCCGCGCTTCTGGTCAACGGCGCGGCAGCGCTGTCCGTCTCGCTGTTTCAGCGGCGTGAGGCGCATCCGCACGCGCTGCTTTCCGGCGTGGTATCGCTGGGCGCGGGGCTGCTTGCGGCGTTCTTCCCCGGCGTGCTGATGAAGAGCGTGACCCTGGCGATAGGCCTGTGGTCGCTGCTGGTGTGTGCGGCGCAGGTGGGCTATGTGGTGCAGCTGACCATGATGCATGAGCGGGGCAAGGTGAAATTCGCCCTGCTGGCCGCCGTTTCGCTGGCCGTAGGCGTCAGCCTGCTGTGGGGCTATTCCGCGGGACGCGCGCTGCAGTGGCTTGCGGGCGTCTATCTGCTGGTCTATGCCCTGTGGCAGCTGATGGACCTGCTGGGCGTGCTCATCAACCGCAACGTGGAAAGCAGCCGCTTGCTCAGCCGGCTGCGTGTTCATCCGCCCGTGCTGCTGACGGCGCTCCTTCCTTCCGTGGTGCTCCGGCGGCTCAGCGCACAGTATGCGACGCTCACGCAGGACATCGTGGTGCCCAAGCCCGTGCCCGCGCACGAAAGCTGGCCCGAAACGCTGGAAGTGGTCTTCCATCTGGGCAAAAACGTGGCCTTCGGCTTCGGGCACGTGGTGGTCAGCCTGCGGGGCGTTACCTACTCCTACGGCTGTTACGACGAGAGCAGCAACCGCCTGTTCGGCGCGCTGTCGGACGGCGTGATTCTGGTCTGTCCCACGGAGGGCTACATTCCCTACTGCCAGGCCATCGAGCGCAAGCTGCTGATCGGCTTTACGCTTGGCCTGAGCAAGGAAGCCGCCGACGCGCTGGAGGGCGGCATGCGGACCCGTCTGAAAAACGACTGCGAGCCCTGGACGCCGCAGGGCCGTCCGGAATACGGCTTTGACGCACGGTTTTACAAGGTGCGGCGCGGCGTTTTCCGCCTTTACAACGTGATGCGCACCAACTGCTGCGCCATGGCGCAGATTATCGCCGCCGGCACAGGGCTCAACCTGCTGCCGCCCAACGGCTTTGTCACGCCAGGCGCGTATTTCGAATACCTGGAAAGCGAGCTGCGGGACCCCGAAAGCAATGTCCTGGAAATGCGCATTTATGCGCACCGGTAAGGCCCTATTCCTCCCGTGCCGCTTTCAGCGCCTCTTCCACGGCGCGGCGTGCATGCTCAAAATCATATCCCCTGCGGGCCATGGCGGCCATCAGCTTTGCCATGGCCTTTTTTGCGTCCGCTTCGTCCGCATAGCGCCGCAGCAGCTTTTGCGCCAGCGCCACCGCGGCGGCGTCGCCTTCCTCCTCGTCCAGCTCCGCCACGGCGCGCTCCGCTGTGTCGCGGCTCACGCCCTTCTGCATCAGCTCACGCAGGATGCGCGAACGCCCCATCTGATGCCGCATGCGCGCGGCAGCCCACTCGCGGGCGAAGGCCTCGTCGTCCACCAGGCCTTCCTTTTCCAGCTTATAAAGCACCATGTCCACGGTATCGTCCATGTAGCCATAGGCCGTCAGCTTCTGACGGATCTCGCCCGTGGAACGGGCCCGCGCGGCCAGCAGGCGCACCGCGCCCCCCAGCGCCTGCGGATACTGACGCGGCAGCAGCCATTGCTTCAGGGCCTCGAGATCCTCCGTATCGCCCGGCTGAAGCGAAGCGTGCTCCAGCCAGGCCGCACGGCCGAACCACAGCTTTTCACCGCTTTCAAAGCGAACGAGCGCCCCCCGCCTGCTTTCTTCCACCGCGGCAACGACATCCATCATGGCCGTCCATCCTTTCCGCCGTCCAGGCAAAGGCGGATCAGCTCACGGTTGACCTGCGCCAGATGCCCCACGCGCTGCTCGCTGCATCCGCTGTCCAGCAGCACGAAGCCGCTGCCCGCCTCGTCGAAAAACACGCCGTTCACCGCGCCATAGGCAAAGCCCTGATGCCCCCACAGCCTGTGGCTGCAAACCGCAGGATCGTCCAGCGTCAGCAGCCCCATCCCATGGCGCATGTTCACGGCCTTTTCCGGCCAGCCCGCCACGGGACGGCGCATCTCCTCCAGGCTCCGCGCATCCAGAAAGCCGTTGCCGCCGCCCCAGGCCACCAGCACAAGCCGTGCCAGTTCCGGCGCGGTGATGAACAGGTTGCCCGCTGCGGGCAGGTAGCGCCGCTCCGGGTCCGGCTCCTTCATCGGTTCGGCCGAAGCGATGCGCTGCGCCGCGCTGAAGGCCCGCGCGGGCGGCAGCACACGGTAGCTGTCCGCCACATCCGCAGCGTCCAGCCCGGAGGGGTCGAACGTACCCGAAACGCCCAGCGGCTCCAGCAGTTCCCGCTGCATCAGCTGCTCAAAACTCAGATCAAAGCGCTTTTCCAGAAGGCTGGCCACCATGCCCGCCGCCAGGTTGCTGTAGCGAAACGTCGTTCCCGGCACAGCCGGCAGATAGCTCCGCGGATCGGCCAGGAGCTCGCTCAGCGGCGTGCCGCGGCCGAAGGCATCGAAATACGCCGGCGAGTCCACGATGCCGGAGGTGTGGCTCAGCAGCATGCCCAGGGTGATGGGGGCCTCCGGGCAATGCGGGTTGCATACGCGGCGGCCCAGCAGATCGCTGATATCCTCCGTCACGCTGAGGCGGCCCAGCGTTTGCAGGCGAAACACCAGCAGCGCCGTGACCATCTTGGCCACCGACGCCGTGCGAAACACCGTATCCGGCGCTACGGGTCGCTTTTGCGGCTCCAGTGCCGCATACCCAACGCAGACGCATTCGCTCAGGCTTCCCTTCTCAAAGCGCTGCACGCATGCGCCCACGCACCGTTTGCGCCACAATGCCCGCGCGAGGGCTTCCTCCCCATCTCGCCGCGCACGCCAGGCGGGGCGCTGTCCCAGCACGGGCAGTGCAAGCCCGTACACCAGATTTTTTACGGTTCCGACCGGCATGGGGCCGTCTCCTCTCCTTGTATGTCTGCTTCTTTTTTCCAGCGGCACAGGGCCGCAACGTACACGGGCAGCGTCAGGCTGCAAAGGAGCGTATGCAGGTGCAGGCCGACGCCCGCCATCCACAGCGCCGCCAGCAGCCCGGCCGCATCCAGCGCAAAGGGAACCAGCAGCCGCGCAGGCGAAAGTCCCGCGCTCCTGCAGGCCAAGATGCCCAGCCCCAGCGCCGCTGCCAGGAGCAGCGCATACAGCCAGGGCGTTTCCAGCGCGGCCCAGCGCGCAATACACAGGCCTCCACAGACCAGCGACATCCCCTGCGCGGGCCGATTTCCCCGCATCGCGCGCACGAGGATGACCCCCGCCGCCGCCAGACACAGGAGCAGGCTCAGGTACTGCGATACGCGCAGGCCGCCCAGGTAAAGGCTGTCCTCCCGCAGGCGCTCAATGATAAAGCGGCCGCTGCCATAGATAAGCAGGTACCAACACATGACGCCCCCCGGTTCCCGGACCCGGCGGCGCATGGCCCACAGCGCCGCAAAGCCCGCCGCGTTCCACAGCGATTCATAGAAGAAGGTGGCCATGTGCCACACATAGCCGCCTCCCGACGGAATCAGCACGCCAATGGGAAAGAACTGAAAGGCCGGATTGGCGATTTCGGGCCCGTAGGCCTCCATGTTGAAATAGTTGCCCCAGCGGCCGATGGCCTGCGCCAGCAAAAGCCCCGGCGCGATCATATCCAGAAGCCTGAGAAAGGGGAGTTTTTTCCTGCGGGCATAGACCCACGCCCCCAGCGCTCCGCCGATAACCCCGCCATAGATGGCGATGCCGCCCTCCCAGATATAGAGAATCGAAATGGGGTTGCTGCGGAACAGCTCCCACGTCATGGCGACATAATAGAGCCTTGCGCCGATGATGCCGCAGGGCACCACGATCAGCGCCAGGTCAATCACCGTATCGCGCGGCAGGCCGAGCCTGCGTTCCTCGCGTCCCGCCAGCCAGATGGCCAGCAGAATCCCCGTCACAATCAAAACGCTGTACCATTGCAGAGGACCGAAAAGGGTCCTGCTGTAGGGAATCGCCATGCGCATTACCTCTTCTCACCGCAGCGCGCGTCTTTTACGGGCCTGTGTCTGCGCCGCCTGAAAGCGGCAATCTGCCAGGCCGCCACCGCCAGCAGCGACAGGCCGCTGATCACGGCCCCTGCCATAAGCCCCCGCGGCAGGAATCGAAGCGTTACCGTATGCGCGCCCGGTTCCAGATCAACCGCCAGGAAGTGTCCGTAACGGGACGTCGTTTCTGCCGCCACGCCGTCCACCTCCACCTGCCATCCCGCGTCATAGGGAATGGTCAGCATCAGCTGCGAGGCCTCCGCACGCTCAGGCACCGTTACCTCAATTACCGAATCCCGCTCGCTTTGCGTCTGACAGCCGCGGGCCATCACCTTTTCCCAGGCGCTTTGGAACGCCTCCTCGTCAAAAGTGACCAGATAGCAGGTTCCTTCTGCCCCCTCGCCCAGATAGGCTGACAGCGTAGTCTGCGTATCTTCCGCCACAACCGGCAGCGCCACGCAGCCGATGAAGCGGTCCTCGCTTTCCATCGGACCGCCGTTGAGCGAAAACCAGCTTCCGCTGGCCCTGAGGTAATACCGCTGGTTCGCGCGCTGCGTAAAGGAAACGTACATCGTGCCGTTTTCACAATGGCAGCTCACATCCTCCACCGGCGTAAAGACCTGCACATCGGTGCCGGAAAGGTCCTGAACCAGCAGGTTCTGGTTATGGAAGGGGTCCTCGCCCACCCCCATGCTCTCCACTTCGTCCGGCGGAGCCAGTACGGCCAGTGGCAGGGCGTAGGGATTCAGCCAGGCTGTCGTGTCGCCCTCCCGCCACAGCTGCGTATAGCTGTCGGGTGGGTCTGCCAGCGAGGCGCCGTCCGTGCGCAGAATGTATTTGATGCCCATCAGCCCCTCCAGCACCGGGGTGTTGCCACTGCCATACTCAATGCGGTAATGGGTGTGGTTAAAGCCCATCCGACCCAGAAAGCGCAGAAATTCCGCGTCAAAATCGGAGCTGTAGTGGCTAACTCCATGATACCCAAAATACAGGGGATCATTCTCCGACCGCGTCTGGTTGCGCTCCATGCGGTAGAGGCCGTCATCCTGCTCCTGAATGCGGGCAACGAGGGCGGCATTCTTTTGCACGTAGGCCGTATCTTCCTGTGCGCTGCGCTGGTTGACTTCCTCCAGCCGGTGGATGGAAAAGTAGCCGTTGAGCACCAGGCAGACCGCCTGCATCAGGCACAGGCAGACCAGCGCCGCGCGCCTGCGCCGGGTGACCAGCAGCGCAATCAGCCCGCACGCGGTCAGGAAGCACAGCACATCCAAACAGACCGTTTCATAGGCCAGATAGGTCGGCAGCTCGCCATCAAACATCAGGCAAACGACGGCAAAAAAAGCCAGCGCCATCGCACCCATGCGCCGCGCGAGGCCCTCTCCGGGCGCCGAAAGGGTCCGGAACGACTCATAGGCCAGATCAATCAGCACGAAGCAGAACAGAAATGAAAAACGCGCGGGCATAGCCTGCGGCAGGTCCAGCCCATGCCACAGAAGATAGGGACCGCTCATCTGGAAGCTGATGAGGAATACCCCCACCAGCCCCGCCGACAGCGCCCGCCTGCGGGCGGAAAACGCCGGATTCAGCGCATAGCTGCCAAACAGCGCCAGCATGGGCAGGCCGACATAGATGCTGGGCAGGTCGGAACGAAGCAGATCAAAGCTGGCCGCTCCGGTAAAGAGCTTGGACAGCAGCTCGATCAGGGGAAACATGCGCTCGTTGAGCGGTTCCTCCAGCGAAAAGACCTGGTATCCCCTGCGCAGCGCCAGGAATGCCGGAACCAGCATCACGGCAGCCAGCCCGCCGGCCAGCAGAGACGAGACGGCAAACGTGCCCGCAGTTCTCACAAAACGTGGCCTGCGACCCTGCAGGCGTGCGTCCGCATAGAGGTAAACGAACCACAGCACCGAAAACAGGCACAGCATGAAGCCTGTATAATAATTGCTAAACAGCGCATACCACAAGGCCAGTACATACAAAAGCCTGCCGCCCCGCCCCTCGACGATGCCGTGGATGCCCAGTGCAATCAATGGCAGCGCAATCAGAGCATCCATCCACATGATGTTCCAAAAATAGCTGGCGGTATAGCCTGCAAGCGCATAGGCCGTGGAAAACAGAAGTCCCGACCATCCTGCTCCGTTGCGCCTGCGCAGCAGGATCATGAATGTCAGCCCGCTAAGACCAATCTTGACAAGCACAATCGCCTGGAAGGCCGAAACGATATCCCCGGGTGCAAACAACGCCGTGAGCACATTGAGCGGTGAAGCCATGTAATACGCGGTCAAACCCGCCAGCGAGGAACCGGCGCTCTTTTCAAGCGAATACAGGGGATCGGCCTGACCGGTTACTATCCGCTGCGCCGCGGCCAGAAACGCGGAGTACTGCCCGTCCGCGTCCCAGATCAGGAGCGTCTTGTCGCCAAAGGGCGTGACGCGGCACAGCAGCATCACGCATGCAAAGAGGAACACCGGAATCAAAAAGGCTAGTATCAGAAGCGCCGCCGCTGTCCGTTTTTTCTGCTTCAAGGCGTATTCCTCCCCCAGAGCTTCCTGAAACAATCATAAAGAAAGATCAATGGTTCTCTCCCGCATGCATGAGTTTGCGCACGTTTCGGACGAAAAACGACCGGTTTCAGTATAGCATGCGCGCCCCTTCTTCGCAAGTTGCCTCCCTGCGCGTGCAAAACGCATTTTTCTATGCGTCAGTTTGGGTATATATGCCAAATAGGCTCTTGAAATTTCTGTCGCAAACGTGTATACTGGACCAGTTGAGAGGAAGGATGAGCATTGGGGATGGGTTCCGCCGGTGATTCGTCCTCGCCAAGAAAACGAGAAGGAGACAGAGACCCTATGACAAAGTATGTATACCTTTTCAAAGAGGGTAACGCCAACATGCGCGAGCTGCTTGGCGGCAAGGGCGCCAATCTGGCCGAAATGACCAATCTTGGCATGCCCGTTCCCCAGGGCTTCACCGTGACCACCGAGGCCTGCACCCGTTATTACACCGACGGCAAGGTGATCGGTCAGGACATCGTGGACCAGATCCTTGCAGCCATGGCCGAAACCGAAAAGATCGCCGGCAAGAAGTTCGGCGATGAGGAGAATCCCTTCCTTGTTTCCGTCCGTTCCGGCGCCCGCGCTTCCATGCCCGGCATGATGGACACCATCCTCAACCTCGGCCTCAACGACCGCGCCGTGGTGGGCCTGGCCAGGCTGACCAGCAACGAGCACTTCGCCTATGACGCCTATCGCCGTTTCATCGCCATGTTCTCCGACGTCGTCATGGAGATCCCCAAGAGCGAGTTCGAGGCGGTTCTGGACGAGTTCAAAGAAAAGAAGAACGTCAAGTTCGACCGTGACCTGACCGCCGAGGACCTCAAGCAGGTCGTCGTGCGTTTCAAGGAAATCTATCAGAAGCACATGGGCACGGAGTTCCCGCAGGACCCCACCACGCAGCTGATGGAAGCTGTGAAGGCCGTGTTCCGCAGCTGGGACAACCCCCGCGCCATCTACTACCGCCGCATGAACGACATCCCCGGCGACTGGGGCACTGCCGTCAACGTGCAGGCCATGGTCTTTGGCAACATGGGCGAGACCTCCGGTACCGGCGTTGCCTTCACCCGCAACCCCTCCACCGGTGAAAAGAAGCTCTACGGCGAGTACCTGCTCAACGCGCAGGGCGAGGACGTCGTGGCTGGTATCCGCACCCCCGAGCCCATCAGCCACCTGCAGGAGCAGATGCCCGACGTGTACCAGCAGTTCATCGACATCGCCGGCAAGCTGGAAGCCCACTACCGCGACATGCAGGACATGGAGTACACCATCGAGCGCGGCAAGCTCTACATGCTCCAGACCCGCAACGGCAAGCGCACCGCGGCCGCGGCCCTCAAGATCGCCGTGGACCTGGTGGACGAAGGCGTGCTGAGCGAGGAAGAGGCCGTTCTGAAGGTCGAGCCCAAGCAGCTTGACAGCCTGCTGCACCCCAACTTTGACGCCGCCGCCCTCAAGGCCGCGACCGTCATCGCCAAGGGCCTGCCCGCCTCTCCCGGCGCCGCGACCGGCGGCATCTACTTCACCGCCGACGAGGCGGCCGAGCACGGCAAGAACAAGGAAAAGGTCATCCTCGTTCGCCGCGAGACCACCCCTGAGGACATTGAGGGCATGGACTTCTCGCAGGGCATCCTGACCGTCTTCGGCGGCATGACCTCCCACGCGGCGGTTGTGGCCCGCGGCATGGGCCGCGCGGCGGTCGTCGGCTGCGGCGAGCTGAAGATCGACGAGGAAGCCAAGACCCTGACCGTGGCCGGCAAGGTCTATCACGAGGGCGACTTCATCTCCCTGGACGGCTCCACCGGCAACGTCTATGACGGCCAGATCGCGACCGTCGAAGCCGCCATCTCCGGCGACTTCGCCCGCTTCATGGGCTGGGCCGACGCGGCCCGCACCCTCAAGGTGCGCACCAACGCCGACACCCCGCGCGACACCAAGCAGGCGGTGGCCTTCGGCGCCGAGGGCATCGGCCTGTGCCGCACCGAGCATATGTTCTTCGAGGCCGACCGCATCGCGGCTGTGCGCGAGATGATCCTCTCCGACACCAAGGAGCAGCGCGAGAAGGCGCTGGCCAAGATCCTGCCGATGCAGCAGGGCGACTTCGAGGCCATGTACAAGGCGCTGGAAGGCCGTCCCATGACCGTGCGCTACCTGGATCCGCCGCTGCATGAGTTCGTGCCCCATGTGGACATGACCGACGAGATCGAGGCGCTGGCCAAGAACCTGGGCATCACCGCCGAGGAAGTCATCCACAAGATCAACGCCCTGCATGAGTCCAACCCCATGATGGGCCATCGCGGCTGCCGTCTGGCCGTGACCTATCCCGAAATCGCCGAGATGCAGACCCGCGCCGTGCTGCAGGCTGCCATCAAGGTCAAGAAGGAATGCGGCTACGACATCGTGCCCGAAATCATGATCCCGCTGGTCGGCTCCAAGAAGGAGCTCGCCTTCGTCAAGGCCATCGTGGACGAGACCGCCAAGAAGGTCTTTGAGGAGCAGGGCATGACCCTCGAGTATCACGTGGGCACCATGATCGAGATCCCGCGCGCCGCCGTCACCGCCGATGAGATCGCCGAGCATGCCGAGTTCTTCTCCTTCGGCACCAACGACCTCACCCAGATGACCTTCGGCTTCAGCCGTGACGACGCCGGCAAGTTCCTGGGCGCCTACTATGACAACAAGATCTTCGAGAGCGATCCCTTCGCCCGTCTGGATCAGGACGGCGTGGGCAAGCTGGTGAAGATGGCTGCCAAGCTGGGCCGCGAGACCCGCCCCGACATCAAGCTGGGCATCTGCGGCGAGCACGGCGGCGATCCCTCCACCATCGAGTTCTGCCACAACGTAGGCCTCAACTATGTGAGCTGCTCGCCCTTCCGCGTGCCGATCGCGCGCCTGGCCGCCGCTCATGCCGCCATCAAGGCCAAGAAGTAAGATTCCAGCCTGACAAGGCAACAGCGCGCATCGCCCGTTTGGGCGATGCGCGTATTTTTTTCTCTCCGCCGTGCTCCAAGCCGCCGTCAGTCCAGTTCCAGCTCCCCTGCCAGCTGTTCCACCTCACGGAAAAAGCGGGCGATGTGGAAGCCGTCGGCGGCCGCATGGTGAATCTCCATGGACAGCGGCAGCACCGTCCGGCTGCCGTCGCTGCGCCAGCGAAATGGCATGGGACGCTATAAAGCCGTGTTGCCCGCGTGGCAGCTCCATAGCCAGAATTTTCTGATAGTTGCTCTCGTCAATGGGTTTGAGCTGAATCATGCCATCCTCCATGGTCCATCGTTTGCTCCGGCAGGAAGGGTCCGGATTATGGGGCACGCATTTGGCGCCGGATCGCAAAAACCCTTCCCGGCCCCTTGTGTGTGCAGGGAAAAGTTCTTGTCACGGCTTTGAAGGGCAGGGAAAATCTGTTATAATGACAGTGTGATAAATGGTCCCTTCACGGGTCAAGGAGCGTATCGGAGCCATGGAAAGACCGCTTGATATGGGCCTGCTCAAATCGGGCATGTTGTTTCGCAACATGACGGACGGAGAGGTGCTGGACGTGCTTGAGGCCACGCATGCCAGGCGGCAGGTATTTCCGTCCAAAGCCGTGGTTGTACGGGACGGGGACGCGATGGGTGAGGTCGGCATCCTGCTCTCCGGCGGGCTCCACCTTTCGCATGTGGACGCCAGCGGAAACAGCAACCTGATGGATACGTTGGGGCCGGGGGACGCCATCGGCCTTCTAAACGCCATCGGCCGCTACCGGCTGCACATTTCCGCCGTTGCCACGGAGAAAACCGAGCTTCTTTTTCTGACGGTGGACACGCTGCTGCGGCAGAACCGGCTGACCGTTCCCGCACAGATCCGTTTTCTGCAAAACCTCGCGGTGGCTGTGGCGCAGCAGGGCCAACGCCTGACCCGCAAGCTGGAGGACAGCATCCGCCGTTCCATTCGCGAACGGCTTCAGGATTACCTTTCCGTCCAATATCACAAGGCAGGCAGCCGCACCTTCGTCATTCCCCTGAACCGGCAGGACCTGGCCGACTATCTGTTTGTCGACCGCAGCGCCATGTCCAACGAGCTGTGCAAGATGCGGGATGAAGGGCTCATTCAGTTTGAGAAGAGCCGCTTTGAGCTGCTTGTGGAAATGCCCATTACGGACGATGAACCGGACCCCAACCTGAAAAGTGAATAAACCGTTTTGATTCAGATGCTCCGCGCCCTGCTTCCGGCAGGCTGCGGAGCTTTTTTGAGCTCCGGTCCTTGCCCCGCCGCCGCTGATGCGGCTTTTTGCGTTTCAAAAAATAAAATCTCAAAAGATTTGAATTGCGTTGTTCAAACAACCTCTTTTCTTTTCCGCTTCCTGTATGATCGTCATGTAAGGAAGAGCGTCGCGCCTGGCGGGACTCCCCTCCTCAACATCAATCAGGAGGTACACTGATATGTACTACACCAATGGAAACTACGAAGCCTTTGCCCGTCCCCGCAAGCCGCACGACGCCGATCAGAAATCCGCTTGGCTGGTAGGCTCCGGCCTTGCCAGCCTGGCTGCCGCCGCTTTCCTGATCCGTGACGGACAGGTTGCGGGTGAGCGCATCCACATCCTCGAGGAAGCCGCTCTGCCCGGCGGCGCCTGCGACGGCATCCTGAACCCGGAGCTGGGCTTTGTCATCCGCGGCGGCCGGGAGATGGAAAACCATTACGAATGTCTCTGGGCCCTGTACCGCTCCATTCCCTCGCTGGAGGTGGAGGACGCCAGCGTTCTGGACGAATTCTACTGGCTTAACAAGGACGATCCCAACTTCTCCAAGAATCGCGCCACGCTGCGCCAGGGAGAGAGCGCCAACACCCGCAACCGCTTTAACCTCAGCGACGAGGCCGCCATGGAGCTGCTCAAGCTCTTCTTCGCCACCGACGAATCCCTGTATGACAAGACGATCGACGACGTTTTCACGGACGAGTTCTACCGCTCCGATTTCTGGATGTACTGGCAGACCATGTTCGCCTTTGAGAAATGGCACTCCGCCCTGGAGATGAAGCTCTACCTGCACCGCTTCCTGCATCACATCGGCGGCCTGCCCGACCTGTCGGCGCTCAAGTTCACCCGCTACAACCAGTATGAATCGCTGATTCTCCCGCTGGTACGCTACCTGCAGGACAACGGAGTACAGTTTCACTACGGCGTGACCGTAACCAACGTGCTGTTCCACTTCCTTCCCGGCAAAAAGATCGCCCATCAGATTCTCATGATGCGCGATGGGCAGGAAGAGACCATCGACCTTACGGAAAACGATCTGGTGTTCGTCACCAACGGGTCCTGCACGGAGTCCTCCGCCCTGGGCGACAACGAGCACGCGCCCGTGCTGGAGGTGACATCCGGCGAAGGCGCAAGCTGGACCCTGTGGAAAAACATCGCGCTGCAGCATCCTCAGTTCGGCCGTCCCGAGAAATTCTGCTCCGACATCGAGGCCACCAAGTGGGAATCCGCCACGGTGACGCTGCTGGATGAAAAAATCGCTCCCTACGTTAGGGAAATCTGCCAGCGCGATCCCTATTCGGGCAAGGTGGTGACCGGAGGCATCGTCACGGTGCGCGACTCCGCCTGGCTGATGAGCTGGACCTTCAACCGCCAGCCGCATTTCAAGGCGCAGCCCGCAGATCAGCTGGTGGGCTGGATCTACGGCCTCTATCCCGACCGTCCGGGCGACTATGTGGGCAAGCCCATGAGCGAGTGCACCGGCGCCGAGATCTGCATGGAATGGCTCTACCACCTGGGCGTTGAGGAAGACAGGATCGAAACCCTGGCCCGTCAGAGCGCCAGCACCGTGCCCTGCATGATGCCCTATGTCACGGCCTTCTTCATGCCCCGCGCCGCCGGCGACCGTCCCGCTGTCGTCCCCGATGAGTGCGTAAACTTCGCCTTCCTGGGCCAGTTCGCCCAGACGGAACGGGACACGATTTTCACCACCGAATACTCCGTGCGCACCGCCATGGAGGCCGTCTATACCCTGTTGGACGTGGAGCGGGGCGTGCCCGAGGTGTTCAATTCCGCCTATGATGTCCGCTGCCTGCTCAATGCCACCTACTACCTGCTGGACGGCCGCAAGCTGACCGACATGAAGCTCCCCCTGCCGCTCAAGATGACGCTGCACGCCGGTCTGGACAAGCTGGATGGGACCATCCTTCTGGAATTGCTGGAGCACTACCGGCTGGTTTGATTTCTTTCCTCCACCGACCCTTTCAAAAGGAGCGTAGGTCCCATGAATAAGCATCCTGTTTTCCCCTATGATCTTCCCCCGGCTTCAGGCGCGACCGGCGGCGCCGAAACGGCTTCCCGCCCGGTCAACCGCAAAACCGGCATCGTGGCCTCCATCGTGTTGGCTGTCCTGGGCCTTCTGACCTTCTTCACCCCCATTTCGGTGGGGGTGGGGATGGCCTACCTGCTCACCGCCGGGCTGATGGTGTACGGCATTTCCCAAACCGTAGCTTTCTTCCGCGCCCCGAAGGAGGCGCGGAGCGGCTGGTCGCTGGTAAACGGCATCATGCTGCTGCTGTTCTCAGGCTTTACGCTGTGGAGCGGGCTGAGCGGCGTCTACGGCACCCTGCAGATGATTGCAAGCCTCTCCTATGTGGCTGGTTTCCTGACGATAGCCGCGGGCATTTCCCAGATTTCCACCTTCTTCGCCCTGCAAAGAGCGTCCGGCTCGGGCTGGATCATGGCAAGCGGCATCCTCAACCTGCTGCTCAGCCTGGTCATTCTGGCCAACCCGGTGGTCAGCTGGTTCACCCTGACCTCCGTCTGGGGCATCTATCTGACGGTTTCCGGCATCGCCCTGTTTGCCGAGTCCCTGTCCGGCCGCAGAGCGTGCCACTCCTGAGCAGCGGAGGCGCTTGATATGAAAAAGCTTGCTTTCCTTCTCTTTCCCCTGCTGGCCCTGACGGTCGGGAGCCTGTCGGCCTCCCTCTCTCGCGCCGGGCTGGAAGGTATGTACCCGCTGCTGATCAAATCGCCGCTCACCCCGCCGGACGCCGTCTTTCCCATCGTATGGACCGTGCTGTATGTGCTCATGGGACTGGGGCTGGCGCTGGTCGTGCGAAAGGGCGGACCGGGCACATCCCGCGCGGTGGTCGCCTGGAGCCTTCAGCTGGCGCTGAACTTCTGCTGGAGCCTTCTGTTCTTCGGCGCGGGACAATTCCTGGCCGCCCTGCTGTGCCTGGCCCTGATGTGGTTCATGATCGTGGTGATGATGCTCGCCTTTCATTCCGTCAGCCGGGCTGCCGCCTGGATGCAGATGCCCTATCTGCTCTGGGTGAGCTTCGCGGGCTATCTGAACTACATGGTATGGGTTATGAACCCCTGACCCTCGACCCATCTCCTTTTCCCCACTCCGCCCCAATAGGGCAATATCATCTAGGAGGTATTCATGATGTCTTACTTTTTCCTGACCTCGACCGCTTCCGTGTGGATCGCCATTCTCTACATGTTTCTGGGTCTTCCCCTTCTGCTCAACCCCGTTGCAAGCGGCACCTTCTTCATCTGGGCGCTAGCCGCAGGCTCCGCCGTCTACGCAGTCAGCCATCTGGTGCGCTATATCCAGGGACGCAAGGAAGGCCTGGCAAGCGGCGGCGACCTGTTCCTGACCGTCGTTCCCCTGCTTTTCACCGTGGCTTCCCTGATCTGGCCGCAAACCCTGCTGGCCTTCCTGCCGCTGGTGCTGGGCGCGCTGCTGCTGGTAGACGCTCTGGGCAAGGTTCCCCTGACCATTGGGGCCATCGAGCTGGACAGCCCGGCGATGATTCCCCTTGCCATGTCCTGCTTCTTCCCGGCCCTGCTGGGCATCCTGCTGATGGTCAACCCCTTCTCGGCCGTTCATATCGTGATCCGGCTGTTTGGAATCGTGCTGATGATCACCGGGGTGATCGAGCTGATCACCGCCGTCGTTTCCCACCGCACGGCCGAAGCCATCTCATCCGAAACCAACCATCTGTAAAGGAGACATTCCCATGATGAATTTCTATATCTGCGAACACTGCGGAAACATTGCCTACAAACTGACGGACAGCCGCGTTCCCCTGACCTGCTGCGGCTCTCCCATGACCTTGCTCGTGCCGGGCCTGAGCGACGGAGCGACGGAAAAGCACCTGCCCGCCATCTACCAGGCAGGCGATCAGGTTGAAATCGCCGTCGGCATCCAGGCCCATCCCATGACGGAGGAACACCTCATCGAGTGGGTCATTCTGGAGACCGGAAACGGCTTCCACGTCATCGACCTCGCGGCGGGCCAGGCGCCGCGTGCTTCCTTCCGGCTGGCTCCCATGGAACAGGTTGTGGCCGCCTATGCATTCTGCAATCTGCATGGCCTGTGGCTGACGGACGCCTCTTCGGGCTTCGGCCTCTGATCTTTCCCCCTTGCAGGGCCGCAGGCTTCACCGCCTGCGGCCTTTCGCGCATGCCGGGCACGGTACGCCATGCGCTTTTTACGCGCGAGCCGCCAGGCAAGTTGCCCGCGGGCAGCGCATATCCTTTCCAAAACGTTTGGAGGGGTTGAAAGGTGCATGATCGCATTCAGGAGCGGTGCATCCGCATCGGGCAGTATATCGCGGACACAGGCGCAACCGTTCGGGGAGCAGCACGTCATTTTGGGGTCAGCAAATCCTCCGTGCACAAGGACATGGACGAGCGCCTGCCCAAGATTAATCAAACGCTGTATCGTCAGGTGCGGCGTGTGTTAAGCTATAACAAGTCCGTGCGCCACCTGCGCGGAGGGGAGGCCACCCGCCGGAAATACCTTCACAGCTGATCGGGTTTTCCCCCGCAAGCAGGATTTGCCTTTTCCATGGCGAATAGGTAAAGGTCAGGGGCGTGTACGCTTTTCTTTGTTGTGCCCTTGATTGCAAATGGAAAAGGAGTTCGAGCGAATGGCAAGCATCAGCGACATCGGAATTGATCTGGGCACTTCGCAAATCCTGATCTATATGAAGGGAAAGGGCATCATTCTGCGCGAGCCCACCGTGGTGGCCATCGATCGCGACAGCCGCGATATTCTTGCCTTTGGTGACGAGGCCAAGCGTATGATCGGACGCACGCCGGGCAATATCCTGGCCATCCGCCCCCTGCGCGAGGGTGCCATCTCCGATTACGAGCTGGTCAGCTTCATGCTTAAGGGCTTTGTGCTCAAGGCCATCGGCAAGCATATGTTTGCCCGTCCCCGCGCCATTCTGGCTTTGCCCACCGCTATCAACGAGATGGAAAAGCGCTCGCTGATTTCCACCATGTTTGACGCAGGAATGCGGCGCACGCAGCTTCTCAACCGCTCGCTGGCAGCCGCGCTGGGCGCGGGCCTGCCCATGGACGAAGCCTACGGCACCATGATCGTGGACATCAGCGCGGGGGTTACGGACATCGCGGTGCTCTCCTTCGGCAAGGTCATCGTGTCGGACTGTGCCAAGGCCGGCGGCGACCGGTTTGACGACGCCATCATCCGTCACCTGCGGCGCAAGCACAACCTGCTCATCGGCGAAAGGACCGCCGAGGAGCTCAAGATCAACATCGGCTCGGCCATTCCCCGCTCCGAGCAGCTCTATATGGAGGTAACCGGCCGCAACCTGATTACCGGTCTGCCCAAGACCATGCGCATTACCAGCGACGATATCACCGAGGCCATAGACGAGCCGCTCCAGCAGCTGATCGAAAGCATTCACGGCGTGCTGGAGCATACCCCGGCGGAGCTGGCGGCCGATATCTTTGAATACGGAATCCTGCTCTCCGGCGGCGGCGCGGAGATGTTCGGCCTGTGCGAGGCCATTGCCGACGCGCTCAAGGTGCCCTGCTCCTGCGCCGAGGACCCGCAGACCAACGTGGTGATGGGCTGTGGACGTGCGCTGGAAAACATGCACGATCTGGGACAATTCCTTGATGACGGCCGCCGGCGGCTGATGGGGCGGTAAGATACATACAGACCCGGTCCCCAATTATGGGACCGGGCCCGTGTTTTTATGCCTCAGCTTTTTCTCTTTTTCATGTGCAGCGCAAGACCCGCCATGCCTCCTGCGCCAAGCAGCAGCAGGCCGATCCAGGTCCCCAACGCGCTTCCATCCCCCGTTTTGGGAGGAGCGGCGGAGGTCGTGGGTGTCGGTGTGGGCTTTATTGCCTCCCACACAGCAGTATATATGGTATTCTCTGTTACCGTTGCGCTGAGAGTGGGTTGCCATCCCATGAAAAGATAGCCCTCTCGCTGCGGGGTCCCGTTGAACCTGGGTGTGGCATCGCCGGGCACAACAGTAAATACTTGATCTGCAAAGACTGCGCCGCCGGCGCCGTCGCTGTAAATGACGGTACAGCTTGTTGCCTCCCACACAGCATAGTACATCCCATTTTCTGTCACTTGATCACCCGCGGCCAGAAAACGCGATTTGTTGGTGATATCCGTTGCACCCAGATAAACGTTCGTTGCGGCCCAGCCAGCAAATCGGTAATTGATTTTTCCATCCGTCCCATCCGGCATGGAGGGCAATGCGTATGCTCCCTCCGCCTCCGCCTTGATCGAGAATGCCTCGCCGGGCGTCCAGCCGCCAATCTCCATGCCGTCGAGATCGGCGATCTGCCTTAAAACGGGCAGTCCTCCCTCGACACCCTTGTCCTTGACGAGATTGCCGGTGATGGTATTGTCTTTCAGTATGATTTGCGTCGAGTCCCCGGTCGTGAAACCGGCGCTCAGCTGAATGATACCGCGGGTATTTTCCTTTCCGGACTCCGCGTACTGGTCAATATTGTCAAACCGGTTTTTGGAGACATAGATCGTTTCCCTGGAAATTTTTCCTTCTAAATATATGGCTCCGCTGCAATTCACAAAGCGATTGTCTTCGATTCGCGCATTTGCGGGATAGATATCCTTGAGCGCATAGGCATTATAAACATTTGAAAACGTACAGTTCGTAACCGTCAGACTACGCTCTGCGTCGCCCGAACGATTCTGCTGGTCCCCAAAAGGACTGGCGATGACCTTTTCAAATGTACAGTTCTTTAGTGTCACATTTCCTTTGTTGAGAAATTGAAATTCCGCGTTACGGATCTTTTCTTTAAACCAGTTGCCGGGTCCGGCCCACGCATCCGTATGTTCAAAGATATCAGCGGGAACATATTCAAAATTGATATTGGAGAGAGTAATATCATCAAGCTCGCTGAAAATCTGATACTGGGCATTATTGCTCTGTATGCGATCAATCTTCCGCTCCGCTTCGTTAGGCTCCCAGCGAACTAGCACCCCCCCCCCGTCAAAATTTCCCTTTCTGTCCACAACTTCCTGCAAGAACTCCTTAAAGGTCAAGGTCTTTTCGCTTCCTGATGCATCAGCCGAAAGAACTGGAATCATTGCTACAATCGTGATCATTATCAGCCAGATCAGGATTTTTCTCTTTCCGTGCATTTTTCCGTCTCCCTCCAATTATGCCTTTCATTTGATAATTTTTACAATGATAGGCAATATGTTTATATTATATATATATATTCATTCATGTCAAGTTATGATTTTATCTTTATAATATAATAAAAAACCGACCCCGAATGAAGTCGGTTTAGGCCGTTGGAAAACCCCTGTTCCTGTTTTGGAGAGCGCGCTTCTAGCGAATTGCGGGCGTTCACAGCGTTTGCCAAAAATGCTGTATTATATGCCTTTGAAGCGCCTGGGGAAACATGCGCCCTGTGGGCGCTTGCCGCCGAATGCGGTAATGCGCGGCCCGAAAGCGGGGAGCGAAACGGGCATAGGGCGCAGTTGTCAGGGAGGCGGGAATAACTGCGCAATCGGGGAAACCCTGCGCCCCCGTCCTTTGTCAACAGCCTGAACCGACCCTCACGGAGCTGATTTTCCATAAGTGGTCTGTGCCGGTTTCTATTTATTCCTCCACCCCGCGAAGCCTGAGCTCGTCGCGCACATATCCGGCGAGGATATCCACGATACGGGCGTTGCGTCCTCCATGCGCCACGATTACGTCCGCCAGCTCGATATAGTTGCGGATGTGTTTGTCATACATGGGCTTGACGGTGCTGAGGTACTGCACGGAGATGTTTTCGATGCTGCGCCCACGCTCATTGATGTCGCGGGTGATGCGGCGCAAGAGGCAGATGTCCGGCTCCACGCTCATGTAGAGCTTGAGGAACATCAATTCGCACAGCCGCTCGTCATGGAACACGTGGATGCCCTCGATGATGAGCACGTCCGGCGGATAGATCAGCTCGTCCGTATCGGCGCGGCGGTGCTGGGTATAGTCGTAGCGCTTGCGGGTGATGGGCTTTCCGTCCAGAAGGAGCTTGATGTCCTCCAGAAACAGGTCGTGGTCAAAGATCTCCGGCTCGTCGTAGTTGAGCAGCGACCGCTCCTCAAAGGTGAGGCTGGGATGATCCCGGTAGTAGCAGTCATGGTTGATAACCAGGGACCCTTTGCCGATGGCCCGGCAGAGCTCCTCCGCCAGCGTGCTCTTGCCGCTTCCGCTGGCGCCGCAGATTCCGATGACGATCATGGCCCAAATCGCGCCTTTCTCTGCTTTTTTCTTTACGATAGCAGACCCTGTGGGCGCTGTCAAGACAAAATGCAGCATCATGCGCCATGTCTGCGCCCGTCGCCGAGATTGAAAAACGATGTTTATTTATCGTTTTTCAATATATTTTTGTTGACATTCAAGTTTATCCGGCGTATACTTGACCTGTGTGAAAGGGGGTTTTTTGATGAATCATCGCAGAATATCGACCCTGCTGCTGGCGGCGGGCGCCATCGCCATCGCGGGGGTCCTCTGGGTTTTTGGCCTGGCGGTACCCGCCGCCGCTGACCGTTGCCAGAGGCTGTTTTCCGGGGTATCGTGGCTGTACTGGCCGGCGCTTGTCTATGTATGGGCGGTCGGCGTGCTGATGCTGTGCGCCATCGTCCAGTACATGCGCATCTGCCTGCGCATCGGCCGGGACCGCTCCTTCTGCGCGGCCAACGTCGCCGGCCTGCGGAGCATCGCCCGGCTGCTGTTTGCCGCCTCGGCGATGTGCCTGGCGGCGCTGGCCGCGATGTTTCTGCCCAACATGGCGCCGGGGCCGTGGTGCGCCTTCCTCATTCTGCCGGCCATGGCCAGCGGCGCCATGGCCTCGCTGGCCCTTGCGCTCTCCTGGCTCCTGGCGCGCGCGGCGCAGCTTCAGGAGGACAGCGAGCTGACGATTTGAGGAGGATGCTGCATGGCAATACGGGTGGATCTTGACGTCATGCTGGCCCGCCGGAAAATGAGCATGACGGAGCTGAGCGAACGGGTGGGCATCACCATGGCAAACCTTTCGATCTTGAAAAACGGAAAAGCCAAGGCTGTGCGCTTCAGCACGCTCAATGAGATATGCAGGGCGCTGAACTGCCAGCCCGGCGACATCCTGGCCTACGAGGAGGACTGAACATGGAAAGCCAGAATAAGGCTGTGTTTTCAAGGGAGGCCGCATGGCTGCTCGTGCTGGCCATGCTCGCATCGGTCACGTATCATTTTGCGCATCCGTTTTTTCTCTCGCCCGATTACCTTCATCTGCCCGGCGTCGGGCTGGCGATCACGCAATGGGCGCTGCTGGGCGGCTGCCTGATGTGCGCAGCCAGGGAAAAGCGGCTGCGAATCACCCGCGGCGGCGTGCTGCTGGCCGTGCTTTCTGCGCTGCTGGCGCTGTGCTATGCCCTCTACGCCAACGATATGCTGCGCCTGATGAACCTGCCGGTGCTGTTAGCGCTCACGGTGCAGGCGCTGTTTTCCCTGTGCGGACACGTCACGCACCCGGCCCTGTCCGCCGCCGGGCTGTGGGAGGGGCTGTGCCGTTTCTTCCCCGCGCTGGGCCGGTATTTCTCCCTTCCCCTGCGCGCCATGCGCCAGCGTTTTACGGTGCGTGACGGACGGCGCTCGGGGCTGTGGCTGGGAATTGTCGTTTGTGTTCCGGTGCTGGCGGTAATCGTATGGCTGCTTGCCAGTGCGGACCCGGTATTCCGCGCTTTCACGGACGCCCTTTTTGACCGTCTGGGTCGCTTCGATCTGACGCTGCTGCGCAGGCTGATCCTTTTCCCGCTATGCGGGCTGCTGCTTTTTTCACTGCTGTATTCATGCCTGTCACAGGGCGGCGCGGCGCTTGCGCCCAATCTTTCCGCAGTCCGCGCGCCGGTGTTCGCGGTGTCGCTGGCCGCCCTGACGGTGGTCTACGCCGTGTTTTGCTACATTCAGGTCCGCTACCTGTTCGGAGGCATCGAAACCGCGCTGCTTCAGGGCGGGTATGCCCAGTACGCGCGAAGCGGCTTTTTCCAGCTCGTGGCGGCCGCCTGCATCACGCTGGCGCTGGTCGCGCCGCCCACCGTGCTCTACCCCGCGCAGCGCGGCATGCGCGCCCTGTGCGGCGCGGTGTCCCTGCTGACGGTCGTTATCACCGCGTCCGCCTTCTTCCGCATGCGGCTGTACATCCTGGCCCACGGCATGACGCTGCTGCGCCTGCTGACGCTGTGGGCGATGCTGATGATCCTGCTGGCGCTGATCTGCCTGCTTGTCAAATGCATCCGCCCGGACCTGCGCCTCTGTCCGCTGCTGTGCACGGCTGCGCTGTGCTCCTGGGTGGCCCTCAACCTGAGCTGCATGCCCCTGCAGGTGGCACGGTACAATGTGCGTGCCTATCAAACCGGCCAGCTTGCCACGCTGGATACCGATCACCTCTCCTCCCTCTCGCCAGACGCCTGGCCGGCCCTTGAATCGCTTGGAGACAGCCCGGACGGCAGCGCTGCCGCAGACGAGATCTGCCGAAAATGGGAGGACCTGACTCCTGTCTGGTATGATTGGGCGCTGTCCTGGGAACGTGCGCCGCACCGGTGATCCTGCGCATACGCCCGGCTTATGCTTGCATTTTCCCTTCGAATCCGATATGATAAAGAATGTTGGATTCCGCTTGTTTTGGAGGGGTTTTTTTGCACGCAGACCGGCTGAGCCATATCCGCAACTTCTGCATCATCGCCCACATCGACCACGGCAAGAGCACGCTGGCCGACCGCCTGTTGGAGATGACGGGTGTTTTTGAACAGCGCCAGATGGTCGAGCAGATTCTCGACTCCATGGAGCTGGAGCGCGAGCGCGGCATCACCATCAAGTCCAAGGCCGTGCGCATGCAGTACACGGCGCTGGACGGCGAGACCTACACCCTCAACCTCATCGACACCCCCGGCCACGTGGACTTCAGCTATGAGGTCAGCCGCGCGCTGGCGGCCTGCGAGGGCGCATTGCTGGTGGTGGACGCCACGCAGGGCATCGAGGCGCAGACGCTGGCCAACGTCTACATGGCGCTGGAGCACGATCTGGAGACCATTCCCGTCATCAACAAGATTGACCTGCCCTCCGCACGGCCCGAAGAAGTGAAAAAGGAAATCGAGGACGTGATCGGGCTGGACGCTTCCGAGGCGCCGCTCATCTCCGCCAAGACGGGCGAAAACTGCCGGGACGTGCTGGAGGCCATCGTCAAGCACATTCCCGCGCCCACGGGCGACGAAAGCGCGCCCCTGCAGGCGCTGATCTTCGACGCCTTCTATGACAACTACCGCGGCGCGATCTGCTTTGTGCGCGTGATGCAGGGCACCGTGACGCCCGGCATGCGCATGCGCCTGATGCAGACGGGGAGCGAGTTTGACGTGGTGGAGGTTGGCACGTTCCGCCCCGGCTATTCGCCCTGCGACGCGCTCTATCCCGGCGACGTGGGCTACGTCTCCGCCTCCATCAAGGACGTGGCCGACACCCGCGTGGGCGACACCATCACCGACGCGGCGCGCCCGGCCGACAAGCCCCTGCCCGGCTATCGCAAGGTCACGCCGATGGTGTTCTGCGGCATCTACCCCGCCGACGGCGCGGATTACGACAACCTGCGCGACGCGCTGGAGAAGCTGCGCATGAACGACGCCTCCCTCTCCTTTGACCCGGAGACGTCGGTGGCGCTGGGCTACGGCTTCCGCTGCGGGTTTCTGGGCCTGTTGCACATGGAGATCATCCAGCAGCGGCTGGAGCGGGAGTTTGACCTGGACCTGGTGACCACCGCGCCCAGCGTCATCTACCATGTGTTTAAGACCGACGGGACCGAGCTTTCCATCGACAACCCCTCCAACCTGCCCCCCGCGGGCGAGATCGCCCGCATGGAGGAGCCCTATGTCACCTGCACCCTCTACACCCCGCAGGAGTTCGTGGGCGCGATGATGGACATCTGCGTGGACAAGCGCGGCATCTTCATCGACATGCAGTACGAGGGCGAGCGCGTCAAGCTCATCTATGAGATTCCCCTCAACGAGATCATCTTCGAGTTCTTCGACCAGGTCAAGAGCCGTAGCCGCGGGTATGCGAGCTTTGACTACGAGCTCAAGGGCTACCGCGAGAGCGAGCTGGTCAAGCTCGACATCCTCCTAAACGGCGAGCTGTGCGACGCGTTTTCCATCATCGTGCACAAGGACAAGGCCTACGCGCGCGGCCGCAGCATCGCCGAAAAGCTCAAGGACGCCATTCCGCGCCAGCTCTTTGAAATTCCCATCCAGGCGGCCATCGGCGGCAAGATCATCGCCCGCGAAACCGTCAAGGCCATGCGCAAGGACGTGCTGGCCAAGTGCTACGGCGGCGACATCAGCCGCAAGAAGAAGCTCCTGGAAAAGCAGAAGGAGGGCAAGAAGCGCATGCGCCAGTTCGGCACCGTCTCGGTGCCCAGCGAAGCGTTTCTGGCCGTGCTGAAGATGGACGACAAATAACCCGGACACAGCATAAAAACAATTCTTGTAGAAAGGATGTGGACCCTAATGGATCAAACGGTTTCCCAGCTGCTGAACGAACAGATCAACAAGGAATTTTACTCGGCCTATCTTTACCTGGACATGGCCAACTTTTACGCTGCCCGCGGATTGGACGGCTTTGCCAACTGGTTTGAAGTGCAGGCTCACGAGGAGCAGGACCATGCCATGCTGTTCTATCGTTACTTGCAAAACAACAGCGAGACTGTCACCCTTGAGGCCATTGCCAAGCCCGATAAAGTTTTTGAAACGCTGGCAGATCCTCTGAGTGCAGCGCTGGAACATGAAAAATACGTTACCTCGCTGATTAACGCGATCTATGCCGCCGCGCAGGAGGCTCGGGATTTCAGAACCACGCAGTTTCTGGACTGGTTTATCAAGGAGCAGGGCGAAGAGGAGAAAAACGCCTCCGATCTGATCACCAAAATGGCCCTGTTCGGGTCCGAAGCCAAGGGCCTTTACATGCTCAACAGCGAATTGGCCGCACGCGTTTACGCGGCACCCTCCCTCGTGCTGTGAATGTCGTGGCGGTCCCAAAAAAACTTGATAAATTCCGCAGCCTTCCTACTTGCCAAAGCATGCGAACCGTGATACAATAGACAGGCTGTTATGAATGCAAACTCCCGTTAGGAGGTGTAGTGATGGGCAAGTTTTGTGAGGTTTGTGCGAAGGGTTCCATGAGCGGCCACAACGTAAGCCACTCCAACCGCAAGACCAATCGCATTTGGGCGCCGAACGTGCAGCGCGTCCGCGTCGTGGTCGACGGTCAGGCAAAGCGTCTGAATGTGTGCACCCGTTGCCTGCGCAGCGGCAACGTGCAGCGTGCGCTGCCCTCCAAGTCCAACGTGGAAGCCTGATGGGATAACCGATTGGACGTTGAACGCCCCGTGCCGGATGACGGCTCGGGGCGTTTTCATCTTCGTACTTACTATTTCGTGATTGCAATTGCAATATGGAAAGCAGCCGTCCCGCCCGCATACAGGCGCGGATATGGGACGGCTGCTTTGCGCTGTCTCACGGCGCGGTTTCCTCCACCTGGATGCGGAAGCTGACCCAGCCTTTCACCCCTCCGCAGTAAAGGGCCTCGTCGTCGCCCTCCACATAGGGGAAAACCTCGTAGGGTACGCACAGGCTCATTTCGCCGCCTGCCTGGGCCGACAGCGCCTCCCGCGCGGCACGGGCCTCCGTCATGAGGCGCTCCTTCTGCGCTTCCTCCATGCCCTCACGCGCCATCACCTGCGCCTCGTAGTCCTCGTCCATCCAGGGAAGCTCCATCTTCAGCACCGTGATGACCGCGCCGTCCTCCCCCACAAAGCTGTCCATGCTGCTGCCATTGCCCAATATTTCCACCGCATTGTCCGGGGTGCCCAGCAGTACCCGGTCCGCCTCAAAGAGCAGCAGCTCCTTCGAGCCATCGTTCATCATCTCCCGCACGGGTCCGAAGCCCTTTTCCGTAAGAAGCCAGTGCTCGCTCCGGGCCTCCTCGTCCTCGGCCAGCGCCTCCGCGTCGTCCCCCACATAGCTGCCGTCGGGGTCCAGGTTCCACATGGGATGCAGCTCCTGCGTCCGCGGGTCCGCCTCGACGGCGCGCAGCGATACCGTCAGTAGCTTCTCCTGCGGGACCCACGCCGCGTCCTGCACGGTCACGCGCACGGGCGTTCCCTCCGTCTGCTCCTGCTGCGTCACGATCTGCAGGCTGTCCATGATGGCCTGGTGCTTCTGGGGCTCGTGTTCCTGATAGGCGGTGAACCGGTTGTTGTAATACCATGCCTGCCCCTGCAGGATCACCGCGTAGGCAATGCCGCACAGCAGCGCCAGCACCGCCGCCACGATCAGCGCCGTGCGCAGGCGCGAAATGCGACGGGGTTTGTCCTCCAGCTGCGCAAGTGTCTGATTGATTCGCCCGGTGAACGCGGGCGGCGTATCCCCGAAGGCACGGTCCAAATTCTTATCGCGCATCGTCCGTTTCCTCCTCTCCCAGCAGCTCTTTCAGTTGTTGACGCGCGCGGTGCACCCGCGCTTTCACCGTGCCCTCCGGCACACCCAGCATGCGAGCTGCCTCCCGCATGGTGTACCCCTCCAGGCACGTCAATGTCAGCGGTACGCGATAATGGGAAGGCAGGCGGAAGAGCGCCTCATGAAGCGCCGCGTCAGCGCCGGGCGGCTCGGCTGCGCGGGGTTCGGGCGGCTGCGCCATGGGCAGTATACGCCGCCTCCTTCGCAGCAGCGTCTTGCTCTCGTTGATCAGGACACGCATCAGCCAGGTATCGAAATACCGTTCGTCGCGCAGCGTGTCACGCCGCCTCCAGGCGCGCAGCAGCGCTTCCTGTACCGCATCGGCCGCATCCGGCACGTTTCCGGTATAGCTCATGGCCACGCGGTACAGGCTGCGCTCCATCCGCCGTACCTCATCGGAAAAGGTCTGCTTGTCCATGTTGCTCTCCCCTTTCACCCATTAGAAGCGCCAGGCGAGGCGAAGGTTGCATCCCGCGAAAAAAAAGCGGTCCCCCGACAAGCATACGCCTGCCGGGGGCCGTCTGGCAAGCCGCCTAGAGCGGCCTTGTCACCGTGCGCTGACCGTTTTCGCGCTCCACGCGGTAAAAGCCGATCAGGTTTGAGGGATGAAGCTGCTCATACACCTCCATCACATGCCGCGCGTCATTCAGCTCGAAGCGGATACTCAGCCCGCACCCCACCGACACGTCGCGCGGCGTGGTGATGACCGACACGCGCACCCCGGCGCGGCGCAGCGCGCCTTCAAACTTGAGCACCTGCTGGCGCGAGCGGAACGACGCGATCCCGAAAACTTCCTGCTGCATGGGTTCATTTCCCCCCTCCCTGCTCATACAGTATGCGTAGAGCGGCCCGCGTGTGTGGGGCCTCGAAGGAGGTTTTCGGGATGATCTATCTGGACAACGCCGCCACCTCGTTTCCCAAACCGCCCATGGTGGTGCGCGCCATGGCGGGCACGCTGCAAAAGCTCGGCGGCAACCCGGGCCGTTCCGGGCACGCGCTTTCGCTCTGCGGGGGGCGCATCATTCAGCGCTGCCGCGAGCTGCTGGCCGAGGCGTTCGACGCGCCAGCGCCCGAAAACGTCATCTTTTTCCCCAGCTGCACGGAGGCGCTCAACACCGCCATCCGCGGCACGCTGTGCGAGGGGGATGAGGTAATCTGTTCCCACGCCGAGCACAACGCCGTGATGCGAGTGCTCAAGGGACTGGAGGAGCAGGGATCCATCCGCGTGCGCACGCTCGCGCCCAACAGCCTGGGGTTGATCGCTCCGGAGGCGCTGGCCGCCGCCGTAACGCCGCGAACCGCACTGTGCGTGATCTGCCACGCCAGCAACGTGACCGGCGTGGTACAGCCGGTGCAGCAGCTGTCCCGCGCGCTCAAGCCCTACGGCGTGCCCCTGCTGGTGGACGCCGCACAGACGGCTGGCATTCTGGACGTATCGCTCTCCTCTTTGGGGGCGGACATGATCGCCATGCCCGGCCACAAGGGGCTGCTGGGCCCGCACGGCACGGGCGTGCTGGTGCTGGGCCGCGGCATGCTCCCGCGCCCGCTGGTGGTAGGCGGCACCGGATCGCAGAGCGAGAGCATGATTCAGCCAAAGCAGCTCCCCGACCGCTACGAAAGCGGCACCGCCAACCTGCCGGGGATCGCCGGCCTGCTGGCAGGTGCGCGCTTTGCGCTTTCCCACCGGGAGGAAATCGAGCAGTATGAGGATTCGCTCGCGCGCGATTTGCGCACGCGTCTGTCCGCCCTGCGCGGCGTGCGCGTGCTCGGACATCCCGCCGCGCCCAAGGTGGGCGTGGTCAGCTTTGTGCCCACCGCCATGGATGCGGGCGAGCTGTGTGACGCGCTGGCCGGCGAAGGCTTTGCGCTGCGTGCCGGACTCCACTGCGCTCCATCCGTTCATCAGTGGCTGGGCACGCTGCACACGGGGGCCTGCCGCGCCAGCGTGGGCATCTACAACACCGAATCGGATGTGGAGATGCTCACCGCCGCTGTCGGACGTCTGCTAAGCCCCGGCCGCGCTTGACACATTCCAAATGCCGTGCTATGCTGTGTAAGGTATATAGGGTTTTTTCCGGGGGTTGTCAACACCCCTGTCAGGCCCCGCATTGATGGAGGCGTCTATGCAGCGCAAACGCTTTTATGCCACACAGCTGATGAAGCTATGCTTCCAGGCGCTTTTATATGCTTCGCTGTTCGCGTCCTTTTTCGGCATGCTCTCCATTACCAACGAAGCCATTTTGAACATCACCCGTACCGCCGGCACCACCATGGCCACCTTTGTGCTGACCATGCTGCTGCTCAGCGTGGTGTACGGCGGCTACGACATCGGCGTCAAAAAAATGAGGTCCGTCTTTGCCAGCATATCGCTGGCCACGTTTTTTACCGACCTCATCACCTACGTGATGCTGCAGATCATGAATACCAACCCCAACAACCCTGAGGCCAATCCCAGCTTCACCTTCTGGGGTGAGGACCTGGCCCTGCTGTTCGGGGCTTTCATTTTGCAGGTGCTCTTGATCTATCTTTTCGTGGCGCTGGGCTATCGTTACTACTTTCGCATCAACCCGCCTCTGGACTGCTGCATCGTGGCTTCCTCGCAGGAGCTGGCCGAGCATGTGGCGGCCAAGATGGCCACGTTTCGCCAGCGTTACCGCCTGACCGACGTGGTCCACTACGAATGCCCGGACGTCAAGCAGACCATTCAGGACCATGACGTGGTGTTTCTGGCCGGTATCCCCGACACGGAGGAAGCCCTGCTGGAAGCCTACTGCTATAAGCACAACAAAACCATCTATCTGCTGGCCGAGCTGGAGGATGTGGTCATTTCCACCGCCCAGCAGAACATACTGGACGATGCGCCCTTTTTGTTCATCCATCGGATGGAGCTCACCCTCACGCAGATGTTCCTCAAGCGCGCGTGCGACATCATCATCAGCGTTGTGGGGCTGGTGCTGACCAGCCCTGTGATGCTCGCCACCGCCATCGTGCTCAAGGCCAGCGGCAACGGGTCGGTGCTGTTCAGGCAGGACCGCGCCACCATCAACGGACGCATCTTTCAGATCATCAAGTTCCGCACCATGTATCCGGAAAACCGGGAGGAGGAAAACTGCCTCTCCGCCCGCAAGGACGATGCACGCGTCACCCCGGTGGGCCGCTTTCTGCGCAAATACCGCATCGACGAGCTGCCCCAGCTGTGGAACGTGCTGCGCGGCGACATGAGCATCGTGGGTCCTCGCCCGGAGATGCTGGAAAATGTGGACCGCTACACTCGCGAGGTGCCCGAATTTGCCTACCGCCAGCAGATGAAGGCAGGTCTGACCGGCCTTGCGCAGATTGAGGGAAAGTACAACACCAGCCCCAAGGACAAGGCCATCCTGGACCTTCTCTACATCGAAAACTTTTCCCTGCCCTACGACTTCAAGCTGATGCTGCGCACGCTCACGATCTTTTTCCGGCGTGACAGCACCGAGGGTTTTGAGGACAAGTCCGTGGACTGCCCCGAGATGCGCGTGGAGCCCCGGCCGGTTTCCTCCGCCCTGCCTGCCTCCGGCAGCCGCGGAAAGAAAAAGCCCTCCTCCAGAGGCAAGGGCAAGCAGCCTTTGCGCACGGCGTTATAGGCCAGCTTCTCCCCGCCGCAAGACGGGTCGAGCATAAACAGATACGGGAGAAAGGATTGATCAGCATGGATAAAACCCTCGTGATCATGGCCGCCGGCATGGGCTCGCGCTACGGCGGAAACAAGCAGATTGACGGCATGGGCCCCCACAACGAGGTGCTGATGCTCTACTCCATCTACGACGCTGCGAAGGCGGGCTTCAACAAGGTCGTGTTCATCATCAAGCACGATTTTGAGGAGCGCTTCCGTGAGCTGGTGGGCGACGTAGTCAAGGGCAGCGTGAAGGTGGAATACGCCTTCCAGGAGCTGGGCGACCTGCCCGCGGGCTGCTCCATTCCTGCCGAGCGCACCAAGCCCCTGGGCACGGTGCAGGCCATCCTGTCGGCCAAAGACCTCATCCACGAGCCCTTCGCCGTCATCAACGCAGACGATTACTACGGCACCAGCGCCTTCAAGACCATGGTGGACCATCTGGAGAAGCTCTCGCCCGAAAAGCACGCCTGCATGGTGGGCTATTACCTCAAGAACACCGTCAGCGAGCATGGCCATGTTACCCGCGGCGTATGCGACGTGGATGAGAACGGCCACCTGACCTCCGTGACCGAAACCTACAAGATTCAGCCCTTCCCTGACGGCACCATCCGCGATACCGAAAAGGACCCCAATGGTGTCATCCTGGACCCCGAAAGCCTGGTCAGCATGAACTTCTTCGGCTTCACGCCCTGGCTGTTTGAAAAGGCCGAGGAGCGCTTTACCGCCTTCCTCAAGAGCCTCTCCCCCACCGAGCTCAAGGCCGAGTATGTCCTTCCCGTGCTGGTGGACCAGCTCATGCACGAGGATGGGCTCAAGGTGGACGTGCTTTCCACCGACGCGGTATGGTTCGGCGTGACCTATCACGAGGATAAGCCCTATGTGCAGGCCGAGCTCAAAAAGATGCACGACGACGGCACCTATCCCGAAAAGCTGTTTTGATTGAACAGGAAAGGAACGTGCGCTTCATGAAAATCCTTCTCACGGGCGGCGCGGGCTTCATCGGCTCCCATACCTACGTGGAGCTGGTCAAGGCCGGCCACGAGGCCGTCATCGCGGACAACTTCTACAACGCCAGCGAGCATGTGCTCGACCGCCTCAAGACCATCACCGGCCAGCACGTATGCTGCTACAATGTAGACGTGACCGATGCCGCCGAGCTGGACAAGGTGTTTGCCGCCCACTCGTTTGACGCGGTCATCCACTTCGCGGGATACAAGGCTGTGGGTGAAAGCGTGCAAAAGCCGCTTGAATACTATCGCAACAATCTGGACAGCACCCTCACCCTGTGCGAGGTGATGCGCAAGCATGGCGTCAAGCGCATCGTGTTCAGCTCGTCCGCGACGGTGTACGGCATGTCCGACGAGATGCCGCTGGTGGAGAGCATGCACACGGGCGGCTGCACCAACCCCTACGGCTGGACCAAGTATATGATCGAGCAGATTCTCAAGGATGTGGCCCATGCCTATCCCGACTGGTCGGTGGCGCTGCTGCGCTACTTCAACCCCATCGGCGCGCATGAAAGCGGCCTCATCGGCGAGGACCCCGTAGGCATTCCCAACAACCTGATGCCCTACATCACGCAGGTGGCCAGCGGAAAACTCCAGCAGCTGCGCGTGTTCGGAAGCGACTATCCCACGCACGACGGAACGGGCGTGCGCGACTACATCCATGTCGTGGACCTGGCGCGCGGCCATGTGGCAGCCTGCGACTACCTGATGCAGCACAGCGGGTGTGAGGTGTTCAACCTGGGCACCGGCACGGGATACAGCGTGCTGGACCTGGTCAACACCTTCCAGCGCGTCAACAGCATTCAGATTCCTTACGCCATCGTGGACCGCCGCCCGGGCGACGTGGCCCGCTGCTACGCGGACCCCACCAAGGCCAGGGAACTGCTTGGCTGGCAGGCGGAAAAGACGCTGGACGACATGTGCCGCGATTCCTGGCGCTGGCAGAGCAACAACCCCAACGGCTACCGCGACGCCTGACCTTGATAAACAGGAAGGCCGCTTCGGAAGGTTTTCTTCCGAAGCGGCCTTTCATCATGCCTTTGCGCCGTGGCGGGCGGCCTTCTGGCCGCAGAACACGGGATCGTAGAGGTTTTCGACCTTGATGCTGCGCTTGTCGCCCTCAATTTCCTTGATCATGGCCGTCAGGCGGCGGTTGATGGGACAATCCACGCCCAGCTCCTCGCCCTTTTGGGCAATAAAGCCGTTGAAGTAGTCGATTTCGGTGGGCCGTCCCCGCTCCAGCGATTGCAGGCTGGAGCTTTTCAGCCGCCGGTACTTGAGCCCTACCGCCAGAATCATGGCGTGCCGGCGCAGATTGTCCAGCGGGCGATTCCCTGCCAGCAGCTTTTCGTAGTCCAGCTTGCCGCCGAACGGCGGCACCTTCAGGCCCTGAGCGTGCGCCACGTCCATCGCCTCGCGGATAATCCCCAGGAAAATGCGCCTTGCCTGGCTTTTTCGGAGCATCTGCCCCAAATACAGGCCGCAGATGGCCCCCAGCGAGGTGATGCAGCTGTTGACGATCAGCTTGGAATACAGCTCCGCGTAGATATCCGGCGTGATGAGCGTGGGCGCGACCGCATCCATGGCGCGCCGGACAGGCTCAAGCGCCTCCTGGTCGCCGCCGACACGGCCGATGAGAAACTCGCCCGTGCTGGTTACGGCCAGTTCGCCGGGGCCAAGCATGGTCGCACCCCAACCGATCACGCAGCCCACCGTGCGCTCCTTGCCCACCACGGCGGCCAGCGCATCGGTGCAAATGCCGTTTTGCAGGCTCAAAACCAGCGAATCGTCCTTCAGATAGGGCAGCAGCGCCCGCGCGCAGGCGGGCATATCGTATGCCTTGGTGGCGATCAGCGCCACGTCATAGGTACCGTCAAGCTCCGCAATGTCGGCCACGGCGTTGAGGTGCACCGTATGCTCGCCTCTCACGCCCGTGATGTGCAGACCCCGGCCGGAGGCGATATCCGCAATCTCCTGATGCTTGCACACCAGTGTCACATCGCTTCCGCCCTGCTTCATCAACGCCGCCGTGACGCCTCCGATGGCGCCGGCGCCAACCACGACGATGCGAATGGAATCCATTGTCTTCACTCCTTCCTGACGGGGAGATTGTATCACGGCGGGAGAAAAAAGGCAAGGAGCAGCCCTTTGGGGCTGAAAAAACGATCCCCGGCGGTCAGGGGCACGCGAGCCCTTAACGGCGGGGATTTTGAGTCCCTGTCACTGCACGGCGTGGTTGAGATGGTCGCGCAAAAAGCGGTTGGCAGAGGCAAGATCCTCACGCCAGTGATCAGAACCGGTGTACCAGAACTCGCCCACAAAGGTGCGCACGTCCAGCTCGTAGGCCTTTCGAGCAATGGCGGTGAAGTCCACATGGCCCGTTCCGAAGGGAACTTCCCGAAATACGCCGGGGACGGTTTCCTTCAGATGCAGCGCCGCCAGATGGCCCCGTCCAGCATCCAGGTCCGCCAGGACCCGTCCGGCGTTTCCGCCGGCCGCATTGGTCAGGTTCCCGCTGTCGGGATAGACCTGCAGCCAGGCGCTCTGGGTGCTATGGACATAGCGCATGGCCTTTTCGACGGTATTCATGAAAGGGGTTTCCATCGTTTCAAAGGCCAGCATCACGCCGTAGGCAGCCGCCATGTGAGCGGCTTTTCTGAGGTTCCGTGCAAACAGCTCGCGGGTCTGTTCGGAGCCTTCCAGATAGTACACATCATAGCCGGCCAGCTGAATCAGCCGGATGTTGAGGCGGCTGGCCAGGCGTATGGCCTTTTCCATGATCTCCATGCTTCGCGCCCGCACAGCCGGGTCAGGATGGCCCATGGGGTATTTGCGGTGGCCGGACAGGCAGATGGAATGGATGGGCACGCCCGTATTGTGCATGCTGCTTTCCAGCTGCGGGAGCGTCTCTTCATCCCAATCCAGCCGGGCGAGCTTTTCGTCCGTTTCGTCGATGGACAATTCCAGATAGTCAAAGCCGGACTGCCTCGTCAAAAGCAGCTTCTTGGCAAGCGCAAGGTCGTTCGGCATGCTCTTTTCATACAGGCCCAGCCTGTAGGGCATGGTCATCGTCAGCATCCTTCCTTCAGGGTTCCACGGTGTAGACGGCAGCCTGCGCGGCCTCGCGGTTGGCGGCATAGATTTCGTCCCCGTCGGCGCCATGGTGAATCCAGACGTTGCTGGGGCCCACGCCCTCGTCCACGAGATCCCACCGGAAGCGACCGCCCTCCGCATCCCAGTACACCACAAACAGCTGCTGCCTGCCCCTGCGGCAGCCTCCCACAAAGCACGGCTTTCCCGCCAGATACCCTGCTTTCACCACATGGTAGAACTCCGTTGCTTCGGGATGCTCGAACACCTTCCGGTATTGGCCGTCTGTCTTTTTGTAGATGCGGAAATAACAGCCGTGAAAGGCCTCGATGGTGGCGATTTCGTTTTCCCCGTCCCCGTCAATGTCAATCCAGTCGGCGTCGCTGGTGGGCATGTCCATGATTTGACGCACCTCCCAGCGCTCGCTGCCCGCGGGCGGCGGGATGACCTCAAACACGCCCTGCGCGCAGGTGACCAGCCCGGCGTCATGACCGTCAAGCGAGATGCGGGCATAGCCATGGTTCTGAAAGCAGTCTTCCTTCAAAGGGGTCAAACGGACCGCCTCATCCCAGCTTGCGGGCATGGGGGCCACATAGATGCTCCCCGGGCAGGACCAGTCCTCGCGGGTCTGTTTATGGGCGGCAAGGGTGCAGATCACCAGCCAGGCCCTGCCGTCGCGCTGAAGGATGTCAAAGCGGTGAAGATACGCCGTTGTCACCAGTTCCCGCGTCTCATATCCGCCCTTGCCGTCGGGACGGACCCAGACCAGGCAGGCCTCTTCCCAGTCAAAAAGCCGGTAGAACTTCTGGACGGCCAGAAACTCGCCCGGATGACCGGGAATCGCCACCATGCTCATGGTGCCGCCCGGCTCCTCCCACACAGTCCTGCGCTTTTGCTTGGTGGCGCAGTCCACGGCCAGGCAGGGGCCTTTGTTTTCAGCGGCAAAGAAGGCGTATGGTTCCCCTTCGGCCTGCATCACCGTCACCGCATAGCAATGGTCCATTTCGGCAAGAAGCCGCTTGGTATACCTCATACGGCTGCGCCTCCTTACAGGCAGGAGCGGAAGGGAATGTTCTGAGGCGCTTCAAAGCAGTCCTCAAATCCGCGCTGATGATGATAGTAGAGCTTGTCCTTGTCCTGCGGATAGACGTATTTTCCGCCCACCTGCCAGAAGAAGGGATGGAAGCGGTATTCGTTGCGGTCCTTCTTGAAATCGTACAGCAGGCGGATTTCCTCGCAGTCGGCCTGGAAATTGGTCCACACGTCCCAGTGGATGGGAATGACGACCTTGCAGCGCAGGTTTTCCGCCATGCGCAGGATATCCGTGGAAGTCATCTTGTCCTGCATGCCCACGGGGTTTTCACCGAAGGAGCCGAATGCCACATCGATGTCATAGTCCTTGCCGTGCTTGGCAAAATAGATGGAGAAATGGCTGTCGCCGGAATGATAGATATTGCCGCCCTCGGTTTTCAGCAGGTAGTTCACGGCCTTCTGATCCATGTCCGTGGGGCATTTGCCGGCCAGCTCCTCGCGGTCGGGGCCAGTGGAATCGGTGGTGACGATACAGGTGCGGTCAAAGCTGTCCAGGCAGACGATCTCCACGTCGCCGACGGTCAGAGTGTCGCCCGGCTTCACCGTGATGCAGCGCTCCGCGGGCACCCCCCATTTGACCCAGGTTTCCACGGCCTTTTTGGGGCCGATGAAGGGCACGGGGATCTCCCGGCCGTCCTTGCCGGTGGTGGTCATGCCGCTGTTGATGACATGCGCCGCCCACTCCGCGCTCATATGGTCCTGGTGATAATGCGTGGCCAGCACCGCGTCAACGTGCTTGAACGCGAAGGGATCAAACACGAAGGGCACGTTGCGCAGATTGGGCTGCATGGCGCGCGCGCCGCACATATTGGCCATCTGGTGCCCCACGGCCATCTTGCCGTTGCCATGGGTGCGCTTGCCGTTGCCGCACCACAGGTCGATGGTGATATTGGTGTTCCGGGGCGTTTTCATCCAGATGCCGGTGCAGCCCAGCCACCACATGCCTACATTGCCCGCGGGAATCACTGCGCTTTCGATGTCCTCTACAAGCCAGGTCCCCCATTCAGGAAAGGTTTTCAGAATCCAGCTTTCTCTGGTAATGGACTGAATGTCGCTCATTGCAAATTCCTCCTGTCAGACCGCTTTACCCCTTGATGCCGGTGGTGGCGATGCCCTCTACGAAGTACCGCTGGAAGCAGATGTAGAGAATGAACAGAGGCAGAATGGTGAAGCACGCCATGGCCATCAGCGGACCGGGGTCGATGGAGCCGCCCTGCTGGCCCTTGAACATGTTCAGGCCCAGCGCGATGGTGTAATCCGACGGCTTTCCCAGATAGACAAGCGGGCTCATGTAATCATTCCACACATAGACCAGCTGGTTGATGGTCACCACCAGCAGGGCAGGGACGGTATTGGGCAGATAAATCTTGACGAAGATGCCAAACCAGTTGCAGCCGTCGATCAACGCAGCCTCGCCCAAGTCGCTGGGCAGCGAGGAGAAGAACTGGCGCAGCAGGAAAATGTTGAACGCGCTGCAGCCGAAGAAGGCCGGAAGCGTCAGGGGGATGATGGTATTGACCCACCCCAGACGGCTGTAGAGCATGTAGGAAGGAATCAGGGTGACGGTCTGCGGGACCATCATCGTGGCCAGCAGCACCATGAAGAGGAACTTCTTGCTCCGGGCATGGAACTTGGCAAAGCCGAAGGCCGTCAGCGAGCAGCTGATCAGCGTACCCACCACGCAAAGGACGCCGATGCGAATGGTATTGAGGGTATAGCGGCCAAACGGCGCGAGCTCAAAGCCGGTTTTATAGCTGCGGAAGGTCACCGGATTGGGCAAAATCTCCCACAGCTTGGAAACCTGATCGACGCTTTTGAGCGATGTGGAAACCATCCAGAAATACGGAATCAGGAAGATCACAGCCAGTACGATCAGCACCAGCATGGTGATGATCTTGCCTGCGGAAAGCCGCTTTTTCATCAGTCAACATCCTCCCGGTAGAACACCCAGAATTTTGAGGTGGCGAAGATGATACCGCTCAGGGCAATCAGCAAGAGGAACAGCACCCATGCCAATGCCGAAGCGTAGCCGAATCGGGTATAGAGAAATGCGGTTTTGTACAGGTGCAGGCCGTAGACATAGGTTGCGTTGGCCGGTCCGCCCTCCGTCATGACATAGGGCTGGGTGAAGATCTGAAGTCCCTTGATCAGCGTCATCAGAAGGTTGAAGAACACCACCGGGCTGATCATGGGAAAGGTGACATGGACAAACTGCTGCCATTTGTTGGCGCCGTCGAGATTGGCAGCCTCGTAGTACATTTTGGGCGTATCCTGAAGGCTGGCGAGCACCACCGTCATCGACGTGCCGCAGACGAACATGTCCATCAGGATGAGGGAGGGCATTGCGGTATTTATGTCCGAGAGCCAGCCGGGGCCCTGAATGCCCAGGCGGCTGAGAAGTACGTTGATAAAGCCGAAGTTGGGATTATAGAGATACAGCCAGGTGATATAGGATGCCACGCCGGTGCAGATGGTGGGCAGATAGAAAATCGCCCTGAACAGGTTGGTGGCGGGCAGGCGCTGGTTGAGCATGAGCGCCAGCACGATGGAGAGCAGAAGATTCAGCGGCACGGAAACCGCCACGTAGTACAGCGTGTTTTTCAGCGAGGTCTGAAACAGCCGGTCAACGGTAAAAATGTTGACATAGTTGCTGAAACCGATAAATTCCGGAAGGCTCAGGCCATTCCAGTTGGTAAAGGAGGTGAAAAGCGAAAACAGCATCGGAAAGAGTGTAAACACACAAAATCCGATGATCCACGGGGAAATAAACAGATAAAAAAGCCTTGATGATTTATGAGCCAGTTTATCGCTCTTCATCTTCAATCCCTCTTTTCACAAGCGTTCACCGCGGTTTTGAAACGTGAGGGGAACCGGCCGCCGGCCGGTTCCCCTCAGCGAAGATGCCTTTATTGCATCGCCATAAGGCTTTCCGCCTGCACTTGAACATCTTCTGCCATTTCATCAACGGTCATCTGATCGGCAAGGACCAGCTCGTAGTCGTTCTTGATCACGTCATTGATCTGCGCATAGACGCCCATGTTGCTGAAGTTGGTGGTGAAGTCCAGCATCCGCAGGAAAACGGACTTGTCATAGGTCGCGGTGCTGCCGCTGAAATCGTTGAGGTATTCCTCGCTTTCGGCATAGGAGGTCAGCTCCGGAATGCCGTAAGCCTGCGCCAGGCGCATCGCTTCCTCGGTGGTGGTCATGTACTTGATGAAATCCCAGGCCACGTCCTTGTTTTCGGCATCCTTGCTGATGCACCAGCCGTTGCCGCGGAAGGTGGAGAGCATACGCTTGTCAAAGTCGGTATTGATGGGCAGCATCACGATGGCCCAGTCGAAGCTGGATTCGGCCATCGTCAGCAGGGTAGCGATATCCCAGGTGGCGCTCAGCTGCATGCCGAAGCGTCCGGTCTCAAAGCCGCCGGTGGACAGGGCGCCGCCGGTCTCGTTGGGGGCCAGGCCTTCCTTGATGGTGTCCACAAACAGGGATACGGCAGCCTTGAACTCCTCGTTATCCGCCGCGTGGATCTCGTTGGTGGTCAGGTCATAGACGGGGGTGCCGTAGAGGTTACGGTAGAACTCGGTGGGACGCACGCCCCAGCGCAGGCCGTACACGGCGTCCACGCCCTCGCCCTAGGTGATGGCGCGCGCGGCCTCGAGCATATCGTCGATAGTCCAGTCATCCGTCGGATAGTCGATACCGGCCTCGTCGAAGAGATCTTTGTTGTAGGCCATGGCGAACACCTTGGAGATGAAGGGTATGGCCACGATTTCCCCCTTGGCGTTGGTGTAGGAGCTGTCGATGATGTTCTGGTTCCAGGAGCCTTCCAGGCCGTCGGCCTCAATATAGGGCGCCAGGTTTTCGAACTCGTCCTGGTTGATAAAGTAGGTCAGCACGTCGCTGGCCACACCGAAGACATCGGGCGTGGTACCGGAAGAGAACCAGGTCTGCATCTTGGTCAGATAGCCGTTGCCGTCGGTGTACTCAAACTCGATGTTCACATTGGGATGCATCGCCATATAGTTTTCGGCAAGCTGCATTTTCATGTTGGCCTCGGGCGTATCGCCCCAGAAGCCGAAGGTGATGGTAACCTGTTCTTCCGCCGATGCGCCGACAGCACAGAAGCTGAGCATCATGGCCAGAACCAGAAGAAGCGCGACTCCCTTTTTCATGTCATATCCCTCCAGTTTTTTGGTTCGCCGGTTCCTTATCCAATCGGAATGTGATCCGATTTCACTTTGTTTATGATTATATTATCATTACAGTTATCGATAGTCAAGTATATTTTCGTAAATTATATATTTTTATTTTCAATTTGATCGTATAACGATTTTGAGATCATTAGAAAATTCATCCATTCGTATGGATTTTCAATTAAATTCTTTGCTGAATAAGCCTCTTTTGAGGTTTGCATTTAGAAGCAACTTTTGATAAAATGTATCATATAAACAAGCGGGAGGTTTCCTTTCTTATGAAACGCAGCAAGTCTTTCGTTGAAAGCAGACATAGAAAACTGTTGTCCGTACTGGACGAGCAGCCCTCCCTGACCATTGTGGGGCTGGCCGAAGCGCTGGGGGTCTCGCCCGTCACCGTCCGGCGCGACCTGGACGCGCTGGAAAACAACCATCTGCTGGTGCGAACCCGCGGCGGGGCCCGGCTGACGCTGCAGCCCTCCCCCACGTTGCCCCAGCTGTCCGACCGCGGAAGGCAGCAGCTTGCCGAAAAGGAACGGATTTCCCGCTATGTCGCATCGCTTGTGAAGGACCGGAGCACCATATTTCTCAACGCGGGTTCGACAACCTATCTGACCATCCGTCAGCTTCTGGACCGGCCTGTGCGTCTGATCACCAACAACGTACAGGCGATCGCCCTGTTTACCAATGCGCGCGCCGACCTGCTGATGACGGGCGGCGAATACAACCCGCACAACGGCTCCTTTCTGGGCGATATGGCCCTGCAGCTGCTGGCCCACCTGCATGCGGACATGTGCATCCTGGGTGTCAACGGCATCAGCAGCAAGTGCGGCATCACCTCCTATGCCTATCAGGAAACGCTGCTGAACCAGACGATGCTCTCCCGTTGCTCCGGGAAACGGATTATCGCAGCCGACGGGACCAAGATCGGCAAGGTGTTCTGTTTCACTTCCGCGCCGCTGGACAGCATCGACATGCTGGTAACCGATTCGTCGGCCGACGCAGACGAGCTGAAGCGCATTGCAGAGGCCGGCGTGGAAGTGGTCACCGTCGATGACTGAACGCACGTTGTACGGTATAAAAACGATCCGCTCCGAGTGAAAAATGCAGCGTGCCGGGATCGCCCGGCTGCTGCCTCAGGCAGATATAGCAAAAACCGGCCGACGCCGGTTTTTTGCTTTGCATCAATGCCGGGGAGCATACTCGGCAAAGGTAAGGCCCAGCGCATCCCAGCAGTCCTTCGGCGGCCGGCTGGAGCTGTTTGCCACCACAAACGCCCCCAGCGCCGTGATATTTTCAAAGTCCGGAACGGCCACCTCGATGTTCAGATGGTCCGCCAGCCTTTGGCAGAACGCGGCGCACCGCGTCAGTCCGCCTCCGCAGATCACGCGCCGTTTCTTCTCGCCCTGGCACGCCCGGACCACAGCGCCGGCCTGCCCGGCCAGATCCTCCACGATGCCTTCCAGCAGCGCGGAGGCGATCTGTCCATCCGTATACTGGCTTTTCCATTGCGCAACCGCCTGCCGGGCCTGCCCGTCATCCATGACGGAACAGTCGCCCAGCGCGGAGGGAGGAATACGCCACTCTCCCCGCCACTGCAAATTTTCCCCGGCATCCCGGCAAAAATCCTGAATGGAGCCGCCGGCGTACAGGAGCCGGACGAGCCGGTCCACGGCGGTGCAGCAGTGTGTGAGGGAGGCTTCCGCCAGCAAATAGGGAGGCAGTGCGGAAGCATTGAAGCGCAGCGTGTCACCGATGCGGGGCCAGCGCGGCTCCATCATGCCCAGAATATACGCGCCGGTGCCCGCGTTGATCTGCCAGTCGCCCGGGGCCAGACAGCCCGCGCTTACCGCAGCGCATTGCTGGTCCCCGCCCGCAAGAACCACCTGCGCCCGCTGACGAAGAAGCGCGGCAGCATCCGCGGCCAGCGGCAGGCGCGTGCCCACCGGCATGATGCGGCACAGCTTGCTTTTCTCGATGCCAAACAGCGCCAGCAGCTCATCGGACCACCGGGCGGCATCCAGATCATACAGGCAGCTTCGGGAAGCGACGGAATCATCCGTCACCCATTCGCCGGTCAGCCAGCGCGCGATCCACTCATAGAAGCCTACAAACCGGCTCGCCCGGCGGCAAACCTCGGGCCGGTTGCGCATCAGCCAGGCGATTTTGGGCGCGGAGTAGACGGAGGAGGGCTTCATGCCGCAGATCGCGCGGATGCGGTCTGCCTGCGCGGACAGCTCCTGACAGAGCGCGTCCGCCCGATGGTCCTGCCACATCATCATCGGCGCGAGTGGCTCGCCCTCCTCCGCGACGGGCATCACTGAGGAGCGCTGCGCGGTCAGCGCGACGGCATCCACACGGAGGGCGTTTGCCTGCGCATAGTCCCCCGCTTCGGCCAGCGCCCCGCTGATTCCCTCCAGCACCGCCGGCATGTCGGTTTCCACGCTCAGCCCCTGCCGCCGCTGTTCAAACCTGCGCTCCGTGCGCCACAGCAGCGTGGACAGCCCTTGAAACAGATAAAACTTGACCACCGTGGTCCCGACATCCACAATCAGCGTATTCACTCGCCGTCACCTGCCGGAAAAATCGTTTTGGGCAGCCATGCCTCCGCCTCAAGGATGCGCATGCCGCCCGTCACCTTCACGGCATGACGGCATGCAGCCTCGCTGCTCGGATACACCCTGCCGCTGAGCATGACCGCATGATCCGCACAGATTTCCACGATCGACCCGTCCAGAAAGATCTGCAGGCTGGTCTTTCCGTCGGCGCGAGGGGGCACGGGCTGCACCAGCGTCGTTACATCAATCTGGTCCAGCAGCGTGGAGCGCTCCCGCTCCAGTCGCATTTCTCCCGCCTGCGCATCAAAGACCAGCCGGGTTTCTTCCCCGCCGCCTGAGAATAGCGTCATTTCCATTCTCCCCTGCCCGCCGTGCCCAAGGGTCAGGCAGATTTCCGCCTGATGTCCCGACAGAGAGGGATGTTCGGGCGAAAAGCCGGTGATGCGCTCCCTGCGAAGCCCGCGGCATTCCTTCGCAAAGTCCACGAGCAGCCGGCTTCCCTCCAGCCTGAGCTCCCGCGGAAGCGACTGCGCGCCCGACCAGCCTCGGATTGCCGGCTGTTCCTCACGGCCTTTATCGCTCATCCAGCCGATGACGACCCTGCGTTCGCCGGGCAGGTTCATATAGGTGTTGGGCGCATAAAATCCATGCCGCCCGCTTCCGCCGTCGAAGATTCCCTCGCTTTCCGTTTCAAACTCGAAGCGCTCATTCAGCCTGCCCACGCGGTACTGGATTTCACACAGAGGGGAACACAGCAGCACATAGCGGTCTCCCATGCGGATCAGATTGGGGCATTCCAGCAGCCTGTCCTCCTGCGACCTGTGCAGAACGCTCACAAACGACCATTGCCTCAAATCCGGCGAGCGGTAGAGCAGCATGCATCCATACCGGCCCTCCAGCGTGCCTCCCAGCACGGCGTACCACAGCCCGTCCCTCTCTTTCCATACAAAGGGGTCCCGCCAGAAGGTGACCTTGAGGTCGCCGTTGATCTTCTGAGGAAGAATGGGGTTATGCTCGTAGCGGCGCCAGGTTTTCAGGCCGTCATCCGAACAGGCCGCCCATTGCTGGGCCCCCGTTTCCGGGTTGCGTTCGCCCTCCCCCACGCTGGTGTAAAAGGCCCACGCGCGACCAGCCTCAAGCGCGATGCTCCCGGAGTAGCAGTGCTTTTCGCCATGGGCCGTGTCCGGTCCAAAAGCGATGGGAAGCCGCTTCCAGTGGATCAGGTCCGGGCTGACGGCATGGCCCCAGTGGATATCGCCCCACACATCCGCGTTGGGATTGTGCTGATAAAACAAGTGATATTGCCCATCCACCAGACACAGGCCGTTGGGGTCGTTCATCCAGTTGCACCGGGGCGTAAAATGATAGACGGGTTTCAGCCATTCAAACACGGCTCGTCGCTCCCTTCAATGATCAGTTCATCCACCAGCATGCTGCCTTCGCTCACGAGCAGGCCCGCGCCGCCTCCGGCAAAGTGCCCGTCCTCCGCCTCCAGCGTGCATCCGTCCGCCCGGGCCAGCAGGCGGTTTCCGCGGCATTCCAGGGAAAGGGTCAGCGGCCGGTCCCAGGAATAATCGAACGAAGCGCTTGCCAGCACCGTTTCGGCATCACCTTCCCGCGCGATCAGATGCAGCCAGCGCCGCTTATCCAAAACGGCGGCATAATACCTGCGATGCCCATGGGTGCGGGCCAAAAGCCCGCAGCGTGTGCTGAGCGAGGGAATCACCCGGGCCGATACGCGGTAATCGTGCCAGTCCTCGCTTCCCAGATCAGCTACGCCGTCCGCTTGCGGATGCGAGATACAGAAGGTATGAACCTTATCCACCTGAAACTGCTTCGCCGATGAGGTAAAGGCGTCAAAGGCCCGCATGGCGCTGCCATCCTCCTCGCGCCTGAGGCAGCCCGTGATGCAGAGACGTTCGGGCGCACCCTGCCAGTCCACGCCCGTGAGCAACACGCGGGATGCAACATGTGCGTCCAGGCGCTCCACGCCAAAGCGTTCCACCGGCATGCCGCCCAGATCCGGCACCTGCCACGTGCCCCGGAAGGTTCCCCTGACCGTCCAGGTCGGCCCATGCTTCATGCCCGCGCAGGTCACCACATAGGGCCGCACCGTCGCGGCTCCGTCGCAGCAAAGGAAGCAGACGACGGTCTGTGTTTCATAGAGCGTGGGGCTTCCGATCAACTCATAGCCGCCGTAGCGGTCCTTCGTCTCGTAAAAGACCGGCACGGAAAGCGCCGCATGCGGCGCGAGAATCAGGCCGTTTGGCGATACGCCGTCCGCGTTGGCGTTGCGGGCCGGCGCTTCGCTGCCTTCCACCACGGGGCAGTGGGAAAAGCCCTGCGTCGAACCCGGCAGCCAAAAGCTGTAGCGCATCTGCCGCTGCGGCTCGGGTATCCCGTAGATGCGGCGATGAATGGCCAGCACGCGGGCGGTTTCCGTCGCGGCGTCCGCGGTGCAGCGGCACCCCAGCGAGCTGATTACATAAAAGCGGTCATGGCAGGGATCGCGCCAGCCGCTTTCCAGCGCCTCCAGCCCCAGTCGGATGGCGTTGAAGCAGCAGATGTTGCCCGCGTTGCAGTCGGTATCCCAGCCGCTGGAGATCACGATTTCCAGCGCCCTGGAAAAGCTGTCCCCGCCCAGCAGCACGGAGGCCAGCATCAGCGCAAAGTTGGGTACTACGTGGCAGTTGCCTGGATAGAGATGATAGCCATAGGCGTCATCCAGCCATGCCCGCACGGCGCGCCAGTCCTGCTCCCCGCGACAATGGTCCCGCACGTCCTCCACCAGGCGCTGCAGGCGCTCGGACCACGGAAACGCCAGCGTCCTGTCCAGAAGCGTATTCAGATTTCTCTCCGCAAAGGCCAGCGATTCCATCGCGCACCAAAAGCAGGCCAGCTCCACGGCCAGCCCGTCGTGGCTGACCGACGCCGCCTGCCTGGCATATGCCATGGCTCTCACGGGGTCGTTGGGACAGATCAGCGCATACCCGTCAATGAAGATCAAAGCGCCTATCTGCTCGGCAACGGCCTGTCCATTGGTTTCGATGCTTCCGCTCTGCGGCGCGGGAATGCCCGCCTTCAGGCGCAGGTATGCCGTGTGCTCCGTGGAACGCCCCATTCCACCCCACCAGAAAACCGTGCGGTTTTCAATCAGGTAGTTCAGCCAGGTCTGACCAAAATCAGCCGACTGTACGTCCGGGCCAAAATCCTCCAGGCACCGCAAAAAGGTAAAGGTGCCTGACAGGTCATCGTCGGGGACATGCAGCGGCATCCCCACCTGATCATTCACATAGGTTTTGATTTGATCAAATCGCTCCCTGATATGATCATATGACCATCCCTCCACGGGACGGTCCGCATAGACGCCGATCATCTTCCCCAGAATTCCTGCATATACTGATTTTTCATAGTCTTTCATTTCCTTGCACCCCGCGGTCCGCATCGTATTTCGCCATGATTTCCATGGCTTGCCCATAGAATACGATAGATTCTAGCGGCTTTTTATGTGTTTTTCAATCTATTATTATGAATAATATGATCATTTTACGATTGTTTTTATCATTCGTAAAATAAAACAACGAACAATCCGGAAGGATTCTTCCCGGCGGCAGGGCAGAGAAGCCGGCGTGCACCGAACCATTTCCCAGCCTGCATTCATGGCATAAAAAAAGCGCGCCGCCTTTTCAGGCAGCGCGCTCGGATCGTTTATGCTTTACGCCTCGGTATGGACAAACTGCATATCGCTGAGGAACTGAACGGCCATATCCAGCTCTTCCTGGGAGACCTGCACATCGCCCGCAGGCTCCAGCAGCAGGCCGATGAAGTAGCCCTGGTAGACCGTGAAGATCTCGGCATACTCATCATACTCGGAGTTTTCATCCACGATGATCAGCTTGGTGCCCTCGGCGGTTTCCGAAAGCGTGTGGGTGGGATTGGCAAAGTCCGACATGGAAACATCAATCAGCGTATCGAGCTCCTCGTCCGACAGATCGTTGATGGAGCGGTCCGCATATTCCTCGGAATAGCCCATGGACAGCACCATCAGCAGCTTGCCCTCCTCGTCGGGGTTCATCTGCCCGTAGAACATGTCGCCATACCATTCCTGGTCAAGGCTGTAGCCGTCGGGGATCACTACCTCAATGCTCAGCGTGTCGTTTACCTTCACCGTAACGGACTGCGCTTCCTCCGCCAGCGCAAATACCGGCAGCATCAACACGGCCAGAAGTACCGCAAAGAACTTTTTCATCCTGATTGCACCTCTTTTCATGGTTTAAGCCGCTGTGGCTCAGTTGTTGAGGACGGCGCCCACGCTCATCCCGTCGCCCACCGTCGTAAGGAAGCTGCGATTCATGAAGCCGACATAGCCGGTCTGGGGATCGCTTACCTGCGCCCAGCTGCCATCCTGCGCGATGACGGTCAGGGGATAGCCCGCGTAGCAGCGCATGATTACGCGGCAGTCATAGGAGGGTGCCCAGCGGAAATTGACATAGCCGTTGGGCTTGGAGGGGCGCACAACCACCTCATAGGGGTCCACGAGCTTAAAGTTTTTGAAATTGGGCATCTGCGGGGTGGTGGAGGTGTTGTCGGTATCCTTTTTGCCGCCGGGATTCTGCACCACCAGGTACCGGGTCATCATATAGCCGTCCCAGGTGCGTCCGCCGCTGGTGTAGGCCACATGCGCCCAGTTGCGGTCCGATTCGTAGCCAAGGATGTCCACCACGGCACCGTAAGGCACCTCGGTGAGCACGTTGTTGGCCGGAGCAATGGGGTCCCTGCGCAGATGTACGCTGCCGCCATTGCTGGTCTGTACATACATGCTGCCCGTGTTGGCCAGCGCCATTGCAGGCAGCATCGTGCACAGCAGCGCAACGGCCATGAGCGCAGTGAGAACTCGTTTGGTCATAAAACGCAACCTCCTTAAAGAGAATGATTATCCATATTATAGCATAAACCCTCCCGGATGAAAAGGCTTTTCCTGCGGTGACACAATCGGTTTCAGCCGCGCAAAAGGGGGTTTTTCAAAGAAATCATGGCGTTTTTTGCAGGTTGACAGGGGATGCCGCGGGGTGTATAATCATTGTAAATTCATACCCTTAAACCGTTGAAGCGGAGGTAAAGGCGGCTACGCCCTTCCAGAGAGCCCGCGGCGCTGAAAAGCGGGCAGGAAACGAACCGTCAAATGGACCGCGGAGGGCGCAGTCAAATGTGGATATCCACAGAGTATGCTGTGACGCGCAGGCATGCGTCAGTTGCCGGAGATATGTAGGTATCTCGTCAAGCGCACGGGGCTTTCCCCGTGAATCAGGGTGGTACCGCGGACAGTCGAGTTCGTCCCTGACAGAAGCAGGCTTCTGTCAGGGGCTTTTTCATTCCCCCCGGCGGAAAACAATCCGGAGGAGCTTTTTAATGTCAGGAGGCAGGCCATGCGACTAAGCAGACGATGGCGTCCCGGCGGGGACGATAAAGAGTTTTTGCTCAAGGGGACGCACAGCCAAATTCAACAAATGGGAGGTATTTTCAAAATGAAATTTCATGACGTGGATTTTGACACCTATTTCCGCAACTATCCCGATGCGAACGGCTATTTCGGCAAATACGGCGGCTCCTATATTCCGCCTCAGCTGCAGGCCGCCATGGACGAAATCACCGACGCCTACATGACCATCTGCAAATCCAGCAAGTTCGTCAACGAGCTGCGGCGGATCCGCCGGGAGTTTCAGGGGCGGCCCACGCCGGTTTCGCATCTGGAGCGGCTGTCCTCCTCGCTGGGCAATGTGCAGCTGTACGCCAAGCGCGAGGATCTTAACCACACCGGCGCGCACAAGCTGAATCACTGCATGGGCGAAGCGCTCCTGGCCAAGTACATGGGCAAGAAAAAGGTGATTGCCGAAACCGGCGCGGGCCAGCATGGCGTGGCACTGGCCACCGCGGCGGCCTATTTTGGGCTGGAATGCGACATCTACATGGGTGCCGTAGACGTGAAAAAGCAGGCGCCCAACGTGGCCCGCATGAAGATCCTGGGCGCGCGCGTGGTCGAGGTGACCGACGGCCTGCAAACCCTCAAGGAGGCGGTGGACGCGGCATTTGACGCCTACAGCCGGGAATATCACGATGCCATCTACTGCATCGGATCGGTGGTGGGGCCGCATCCCTTCCCCATGATGGTGCGCGATTTCCAGAGCGTGGTGGGCATTGAGGCCCGTTCGCAGTTCCTGGAGATGACCGGCGAGCTGCCCGACGCCGTGGTGGCCTGTGTGGGCGGCGGTTCCAACGCGATGGGCATGTTTGCCGGCTTCCTCAACGATCCGGTGGATATCTACGGCGTTGAACCGCTGGGGCGCGGCCCTGCCCTGGGCGATCACGCCGCAAGCCTCAACTACGGCAGCGAGGGCGTAATGCACGGCTTCAACAGCCTCATGCTCAAGGACGAACACGGCGGCCCCGCTCCGGTCTATTCCGTGGCCAGCGGGCTGGATTACCCCTCCTCCGGTCCGGAGCACGCCTTTTTGCACGATCTGGGACGCGTGACCTATGATGTGGTCGGAGACGAGGACACCATCGACGCGTTTTTTGCCCTGTCCCGGCTGGAGGGCATCATTCCCGCCATCGAGAGCGCCCATGCCGTGGCCTACGCCATGCAGCTGGCCAAGCGGATGAAGCGGGGCTCCATCCTGATCAACCTCTCCGGACGCGGGGACAAGGACATGGATTATGTGATTGAAAAATACGGCATCCGCTGAACGCGCCGCGCCGCC
>DVIV01000039.1 GCA_018710985.1 Candidatus Limiplasma pullicola | reverse complement strand
TTTTTGAAATAATTATTTAACAATTTTGAAATAAATAAAGCAAAACACATGTTCCCCTGTCCCGCAAACCTTTATGACAAAAAGGTTTGCGGGGCTTTTTTATCTTCCAACAATTAGTGGCAAACAGACGTTCGTACAATAGGGCGTTTTTTGTGTGTGGTTTGTTGCATTTTGGAAGAAGGTACCATTTTTCGTCCGTTGACTTTGAAATCAAAAGTGGAGCATAATGGTGTCACAGCCCTAAAAAGGGTGGCAAGTGGAGGAAATCGGGGAGCGGGGTGACGGCATGGACGAGGAACGGCGCGCGGACGCGCCCGAACCCCAGGAGCGCTTTAGCTCCCGGAAATTCAAGTTTTTCGGCAGTTACGATCACTCCATCGACGCCAAGGGCCGCATCATCGTTCCCAATGCCTACCGAAAGGCGCTGGGCGAGAGCTTTACCATTACCGTCAGCCTGGATGACCGGGCCGTCGCCATCTATCCCGATGAGGCGTTTGAAACCATGGTCGATGAGCTTTATGCCCTCAACCGGCGCAAGCCCGCCGTGCAAAAGCAGCTGGACCATGTGGCCAAATTCAGCTATCCCGGCATGCAGGCGGACAATCAGGGCCGCGTGCTGCTGCCCGTGAAGCTGCGCCAGTACGTGCTGGGCGATGCGCGGGATGTGGAAATCAGCGGCGCGCTGGACCATATCCGGATTGTCGCCAGCACCGTGGCGCAGGAGGAAGATACCTACTACAAGGAGCACCGCGACGAAATTCTCGATGAAATCGGCAACCTTGAGGAGTAAGCCGGAAAGGGGACAAGGGTATGTCGCAGTATGAACCTCTCTACGACAGCTTCAGCCATGGAGGGCACGGCGGCTATGTGCCTACGCCGCGCATGAGCGTATCCTCCAGCGTCTACCTGCCCGGAAGCGATGTGGACCCGCAGACGGGCTGGCTCAAGCCGGACCGCCAGCGCCGCTGCCGCACGCAGGGAAAGAAGCTGGAGATGGAGCGCCTCACCCGTGAGCAGCAGGCCCTGGAGGAATCCATCCGCCGGGAGATGAGCAAGGGCGGCGTGCGGATTTCCATTCGCCTGGGCGTGTTCCTTACGGCACTGCTGCTTTTCATCTGCGGCCTGTGCGTTCTGCTGCAGCAGGGCGCCATCGCCGACCGGCAGAAGGCGATCAACCGTCTGGAGCGCTTCATTGCGGATTGCCGGAGTCAGAACGCCGCGCTGGAGACGCAAATCGCGGAGGCATCGACCGAGGCGGCCATCTGCTACGCCGCCTCGCAGGATCTCAACATGATCCCCGCGGAATCCGCCGAGGCCATCCATCTGGTGGCCATGGACACGCGGCCTTTGGCTTCCGGCGGAATCGAAGTCACAGCCCAGGCGGATACGGCAATCGACGTTTCCTCTGAGCAGACCACTTCCGCCACGCACGTGCCCGCGGTGGCCAGCAACTGATTTTGCCGCCTTGCGGCCCATTCGGTCGAAACCGGTATAAACCGGTGGCAAAGCGCATACATCCCCCATATCAAGCATTCTGGGGGTAGGACTATGCCGACCGAGCTGCATATCCGCAAACGGGTCTTCGCGCTGCTGATGATGTTGGCGTTCCTCTTCTCCCTGCTGACGCTGCGCATCGCCTATCTGACCACGGCCCGCTCTTCGGAGCTTACGCAGCGAGGCATCAGCCAGTGGACGCGGGAGGGCACCGTATACGCCCGCCGCGGCTCCATTCTGGATACCAACGGGCAGACTTTGGTGATCAGCGCGACGGCCTATATCGTCAGCGCCGACCCGCGCAAGGTATCGGACATATCTTTGTTTACGCAAACGGTATGTCCGATTTTGGATTTATCGGAGGAGAGCGTCAGCCAGAAGCTTTCGGACCGCACCAAGGCGTCGGTCATCCTCAAGCGGCAGGTGCCGCGCGAAAAGGCGGATGAGCTGCGTTCCCTGCAGGCTTCCGCGGATGAGGCGGTGGCCAGGCAGCTGGACGCGCTGCTCTTTGATGAGGATGTCAGGCGCGCCTACCCGCGCGGCGCGTTCCTGACGCAGACGCTGGGCCTGACCAACGTCGACAGCGTGGGCCAGTCCGGGCTGGAGCTGCAATATGAAAGCCTGCTGCGCGGCACGGCGGGGGTGAGTCTGCGCAGCGTGGACGGCAAATCCCAGCCCATCTACGACAGCGGCAATCTCTACATCGAACCCCAGGACGGCAACAGCATCAAGCTCACCATCGACGCCACCATTCAGGAGATCTGCGAAAAGGCCATGCGCGAGTGCTATGATGTCAACAAGGCGCAGGCCGTGCACCTGATCGCCATGGACCCCTACACCGGCGCGATTCTGGCCATGTGCTCCAAGCCGGACTACGACCCCAACGACCCTCCCCGCGACCAGGCCGACGCGCTTACGCAGCTGATGCGCATCCGCCTGATCTCCGACGCCTATGAGCCGGGTTCCACCTTCAAGATCCTCACCGCGGCCGCCGCGCTGGACGCGGGCGTGACCACCCCCGAGGACGGCTTCTACTGCTCGGCCAAGATCACCGTGGACGGCGATACCATCCGCTGCTGGGGCAGCCCCCACAAGGATGAGACCATGGCCGAGGCGCTGCAGAACAGCTGCAATCCCGTCTTTGTGGAGCTGGCCCTCCGGCTGGGCACGGAGCGGATGTATCAGTACCTCCACGCCTTCGGCCTGGGCAGCAAAACGAATGTTGACTTACAGGGGGAGGGAAGTGGTATACTAATACCCGTACATTCCGTCAAGAATGTGGACCTGGCGCGCATCGGCTTCGGGCAGAGCGTAGCCGTTACCCCGATTCAGATGATCACGGCGGCCTGCGCGGTGATCAACGGCGGACGGCTCATGCAGCCCTATCTGCTCAAGGAGGCGATCGCGCCGGACGGTACCGTGCTCTACCGCACGCAGCCCAGGGTGGTTTCCAACCCCATCAGCGAGGAGACCAGCGCCACCATGCGCGAGCTGCTGGAACTGGTCGTATCCGAAGGCGGGGCCAAAAACGCCGCCATCGAAGGCTACCGCATCGGCGGAAAGACGGGCACGGCGCAGGTTTACAAGGACGGGCGCATCGTGCGGGATGTGCACATCGGGTCGTTTCTGGGCTTCGCCCCGGCGGACGATCCCCGCATCGCCCTGCTGGTCATCGTGGACGAGGCGGACGTGCCGGTGGACTACGGCGGCACCACGGCCGCGCCCTTCGCTAGACAAATCCTGGCGGATGTGTTACCTTATCTGGGCTACAAGCCCTCCAGCCAGGACGAGCGCGAGGAGATCGCCGTGGAAGACGTGGTGGGCATGCCGCTGTGGCAGGCGCGCAAGGTGATTGCCGACCAGGGCTTCACCGTGCTGGACGACGGCGCGGGCGATACCGTGACCGCCCAGATGCCAAGCCCGGGCGGCAAGCTGATCGAGGGCGGACAGGTGATGCTCTACACCTACACCGATGACCCGCCCTCAACCGAGGAGCTGGTCTGCGTGCCGGATGTAGAGGGTCTGTCCATCGCGCGGGCGGCAGCGCTGCTGAGACAGCGCGGGCTGGATATGACCATTGAGGGCACGGGATTTGCCGTCCGGCAGGAACCGGCGGCAGGTCAGTACGTGGAAGAGGGCGGCATGGTGAAGGTCGCTTTTGAAATGCCCAATCCATAGAGGATGGAGGAATACGGATGCTATTGAAGGAGCTGCTCTCCGACGTGCCCGGCGTTTTGGAAACGCGCGGGGATGCGGAGATTGAGGCGCTGGTGACCGATAGCCGCGAAAAGGCCCGAAACGGCCTGTTCTTCTGCATCAGCGGCATGCGCTTTGACGCGCATGATTTTGCGGCGCAGGCCGTGGAGAACGGCTGTGTCGCGCTGGTGGTGGAGCGCTTCGTGGACAGCCCGGTGGCGCAGGTGCGCGTGGACAACGTCCGGCGCGCCACGGCCTATATTGCAGCGGCGTTCTATGGCCACCCTGCGCGCAAGCTGCGCATGGTGGGCGTGTGCGGCACCAAGGGCAAAACCACCACCACCTATCTGATGAAGGCCATTTTGGAAAAGGCCGGCTTCAAAACCGGCCTGATCGGCACCACCGGCAACCTGATCGGCGACCGCAGCCTTCCCAGCAACATGACCACCCCCGACCCCGTCGATCTGCACCGGTGCCTCCGGCAGATGGTGGATGAGGGCGTGGAAGCCGTGAGCATGGAGGTGAGCGCCCATGCCGTGGATATGCACCGCGTGGACGGCATCACCTTCGAGGCGGCGTGCTATACCAACTTTTCGCAGGACCATCTGGACTACTTCGGCACGATGGAAAAGTACTTTGAAACCAAGAAGCGGTTTTTCATCGAGGGCTCGGCCCTGAACGCGGCGCTCAACGCCGATGACGAAACCAGCGCCGCTATCATCCGCGACCTCAAGGTGCCCTACCTCACCTACGGCATCAGCGCAGACTCGGATGTGTTCGCGCGCGATATTGAGATTTCCGAGGAGGGCGTCTCCTTCTCCATCCGGCTGCGCGGGCTGGAGGACATGTCCATCTCCATGCACCTCACCGGCATGTTCAACGTCTATAACGCCCTGGCCGCCGCCTCGCTGGCGATGATCCTGGGCATCGACAAAAGCGCCATCCGCGGGGGTCTGGAAAGTGTCAAGAACGTCCCGGGCCGCGTGGAGATTCTCGACACCCGCACGCCCTACAAGGTGATTCTCGACTATGCCCATTCGCCCGACGCCCTGGAAAACGTGCTCACCACCGTGCGCGCCTTCACGCGCAGCCGGCTGATCGTGCTCTTTGGCTGCGGCGGCGACCGCGACCATGGCAAGCGCCCCATCATGGGCGAGATCGTGGGGCGGCTGGCGGATTTCTCCATCCTCACCAGCGACAATCCCCGTACCGAGGACCCGGACGCCATTCTTCGCTCCATCGAGCAGGGCATGAAGCGCACCCAGGGCCGCTACGTGGTGATCGAAAACCGGCGCGAGGCCATCCGCCACGCGCTGGAAATGGGCCGGGAGGGCGACGTGATCATCCTGGCCGGCAAGGGCAACGAAACCTATCAGGACATCATGGGCGTAAAGCGCCCCTTCGATGAAAAGGTGGTCGTGCGCGAGCTGCTTGCCGAAATGCGCGCGTGAACATACCAAGGAGTTGATGGTACATGCTTTGGCTGATTCTGGCGCTGATTGCCTCCGAGGTGGCCATGCTGCTCATCGGGCCGCGGGTTCTGCCGGTGCTTCGCAAGCTCAAGTTCGGACAGACCATCTATGAGCTGGGCCCCAAGAGCCACCGCACCAAACAGGGCACGCCCACCATGGGCGGGCTGATGTTCGCGGCGGTTTCGTGTGTGGTCACCCTTTTGATCGTATCCTTTGATACCTGGTACGGCGGATGGGACTTTGCGCTGGCGCTGGTGCTGGTGTCGCTGCTGAGCATGCTCATCGGCTTTGTGGACGACTTTATCAAGGTGGTGAAAAAGCGCAACCTCGGCCTGATCTGGTGGCAGAAGATCATCGGCCAGGTGCTGGTATCGGTCGGGTTTTCGCTGTACTGCTATTTCAGCCCGCATGTGGGCAGCAGCATTCTGGTTCCCTTCTTCAACGTGGAGTGGGATCTGGGCCTGTTCTATGTGCCGCTGATGGCGCTTACGATGATCTTCATGATCAACAGCGCCAACCTTCAGGACGGGCTGGACGGGCTGCTTTCCAGCGTGACCGTCATCTCCAGCGCGGCCTGGGGTCTGATGGCCGTGTTTGCGGCCCTGGCGGGCGGCGCTTTCATGAGTCCGGAGCTTTTGGGCAACTACCGTCATCTGGCGGTGTTCGCCCTGGCGCTTTCGGGCGCGTGCATGGGTTTCCTGCGCTTTAACCACTACCCGGCGCTGGTCTTCATGGGCGATACGGGCAGCATGTTCATCGGCGGTGCGTTGGTGGGCATGGCGATGCTTTTGCGCATGCCGCTGTACATGGTTCTCATCTGCTTTACGCTGATCGCCTCGTCCATGAGCGTGATCATCCAGCGCATCTACTTCAAGGTCACCCACGGCAAGCGCATCTTCAAAATGTCGCCCATTCACCACCACTTTGAGCTCTCCGGCATGACGGAGGTGCAGATTGTGGCCATGTACGCCGTGGTGGCGGGCATGCTCAGCCTGGTAGCGCTGTTTTCGCTCAATGTGCTCCCGTAATTTCCCATTTCCTCCGGAGGTGATTTGCAGATGAAATTGGCCAACAAGCGCATTCTGGTGGTCGGCATGGCGCGCAGCGGCGTGGCGGCGGCGCAGCTTCTTCTGGAAAACGGCGCGACGCCGGTGCTTTCGGACCGCAAGCGCGAGGATGCCTTTGGCGGCGAGCTGGACGTGCTGCGCGGCACGGCGTGTGAGTTCCGCCTGGGGGAGGACCCCGTGCGCCTGCTTTCGGAGGCGGACGGCCTGGTTATCAGCCCCGGTGTGCCCATCGACGCGCCGGTGGTGCTGGCCGCAAAGGAAAAGGGCATCCCCATGGTGGGCGAGCTGGAGCTGGCCTGGTCGCTGCTTCAGGGCGAGGTGATGGCCATTTCCGGCACCAACGGCAAGACCACCACCACCACCTTGCTTGGCAAAATCTTTGAAAACGCGGGCCGCGTCACGCATGTGGCGGGCAATATCGGCTATCCGCTCTCCGCGGTGGCCATGAAGAGCAAAAAGGACGACGTGGTGGTGGTCGAGGTGTCCAGCTTCCAGCTGGAGAGCATCAAAACCTTCCATCCCCGCGTGGCCGCGCTGCTCAACATCACCGAGGATCATCTCAACCGCCATGGCACCATGGCACAGTATATCCGCCTCAAGCAGCGCATCTTTGAAAACCAGACCGAGCGCGATTATGCCGTTTTGAACATGGACGACCCGGTACTCTTCAAGATGGCGGGCAAGCTCAAGAGCCAGGTGGCGTTTTTCAGCCGCACCCAGCCGGTGGAGAACGGCGCGTTTGTGGACGACGGCAAAATCGTGTGGCAGTGGAACGGCGCGCGCCGTGCCATCTGCGACGCGGATCAGATTCTCATTCCCGGCCCGCACAACCTGGAAAACGCGCTGGCCGCCACGGCCATGGCCTGCTTTATGGGCGTGCCCGCGCCGGTCATCCGCCACACGCTGCAATCCTTTTCCGGCGTGGAGCACCGCATCGAAAAGGTGCGCGTGTTCCAGGGCGTGACCTACATCAACGACAGCAAGGGCACCAATGTGGACAGCACCATCAAGGCCGTGCAGAGCATGAAGGCACCCACGGTGCTTTTGCTGGGCGGCTATGACAAGCACACGGACTTCATGCCCCTGTGCCGCGAGATCATCGCCTCCGGCCGCATCGACGACGTGGTGGTGATGGGCGAGACCGCGCGCCAGATCCGCGAACAGCTGGAGGAGGCGGGCTATGACCGCATCACCCGGGCCTACAGCCTGCGCGACGCCGTGGACAAGGCGCGCGCCCTGGCCGTGTCCGGCGGCAACGTGCTGCTTTCGCCCGCGTGCGCCAGCTTTGACATGTTCCGCGACTATGAGCACCGGGGCGCGGTGTTCAAAGAGATCGTAAACGCCCTGTGCTGACAGGATGCCCCTTCCCGGCGTGAAGGAGATGCACACCAAAGACGACGCATCTTTTGAACGGTTGGGAGGGGGTCTTTTGACACGGCAACAACCTGTGACTGCCGGACGGTGTCTCAAACCCCGGCGCGCCGGCGTGGACCGGACGCTTCTGCTGATCCTTTCGCTGCTGATGATGTGCGGGCTTCTGGCGCTGTTCAGCGCCACCTACTATAAGGCGGTGGATGAGGGCGACGCGCTTCTGGAGGTGAAGCGCCAGCTGGTGGGCATCGGCCTGGGCGCGGTGCTGATGCTCATTACCAGCCGCATTCCGCACAGCTTCTGGGCGGATGCGCGCGTGGTGGTGGTGGGGCTGTCGGCGAGCATGATCTTGCTTGTGCTGGTGCTGATACCGGGCATAGGCGTGTACCTCAACGGCTCGCGGCGCTGGCTGAGCATTGTGGGCATGAGCTTTCAGCCATCCGAGGTGGCCAAGATCGCCTCGGTGATCTATCTTGCGGCCACGCTGAGCTACCGGCTGGAACGGCTGGAAAAGCTGTGGCGGGGGGTGGTGCCGCTGTTGATCGTGCCGGCGGTGATGTTCCTGCTCATTCTGGAGCAGCCAAACCTCTCCACCGCGGGCAGCATCATGATCGTGGCGGTTCTGATGATGCTGTTGGCAGGCGCCAGGTGGCGGCATCTGTGTCTGATGGGCGTGGCGGGCCTGTGCGTGGGTACGGTGTACGCCTGGATCGAGCCCTACCGGCGCGAGCGGCTTCTGTCCTTCCGCGATCCCTTTGCCCAGATGAGCGACGAGGGATACCAGCTGGCCCAGTCGCTCATCGCCATCGGTTCGGGCGGGCTGTTCGGCCGCGGCCTTGGACAGGGGCGCCAGAAGTTCAGCTACCTGCCCTATCCCGAAAGCGATTTCATCTTCGCCATCGTGGGGGAGGACTTCGGGCTGCTGGGCTGCGTGGTGGTGATCGCGCTGTTTCTGGCCTTCGCTTTCGCGGGTATGCGCATCGCGGTCTCCTGCCCGGACCGCCACGGTTGTCTGCTGGCGGCGGGACTCACGGCCATGATTACCGTACAGGCGTTCATCAACATCGGCGTGGTAGTGGGCGTGCTGCCTACCACGGGGCTGCCGCTTCCGTTCTTCAGCGCCGGGGGCACCTCCATCTCCCTGCTGATGGCGGCGACGGGCATCATTCTGAGCGTGTCGCGCACGGCGCGCAAATGAGGCTTTTTTTCACACTTGGTCAGGCATGACATAAGATGGTGCATGGAATGCTTGACGGAGGTGGAAGAATGAACGCCTTGCGAATTCACGGCGGGAGGCGCCTGACGGGTGAATGGAGGGTGCACAGCGCGAAGAACGCGGTTTTACCCATCATGGCGGCCTCCATTCTTACCGGAGAGACGACGCGGCTGGAGGGTTGCCCGGAATTGGTGGATGTGGCCTATATGGCTGATATCCTGCGTACCCTGGGCTGCCGGATACATAGCGGGGACGGCGCGCTGACCATCGACCCGCAGGGCCTGAACCGGCATGAGATGCCCGATGCGCTGGCCAAGAAGATCCGCTCCTCCATCTTTCTACTGGGGTCCATCCTGGCGCGGTTTCGCAAGGCCACCGTCACCTTTCCCGGCGGATGCGAGATCGGACTTCGCCCCATCGACCTGCATCTGAGCGGGCTGAGGCAGCTGGGGGTGGACGTGCGGGAGGAAGGCGGCCTCATTCGCTGCGACGGCCGGCACATGCGCGCCGGCACCGTCCACTTCGACTATCCCAGCGTGGGGGCCACCGAAAACGTGATGATGGCCGCGGTGCTGCTGAGGGGCCGCACGGTGCTGAGCAACGTGGCGCGGGAGCCGGAGATCTGCGACCTGCAAAGCCTCCTCAACGCCATGGGCGCGCGCATCAGCGGCGCAGGCACCCATACCGTGACCGTCGAGGGCGTGGAGCGCCTGCATGGCGTAAGCTATCAGCCCATGCCGGACCGCATTGTGGCCGGTACCTTGCTGGCTGCGGCGGCGGCCACGGGCGGCGACGTCCGGCTGACCAACGTACCCTGCCGAGACCTGTACGCTGTCTTTACCAAGCTGCGGGAGATGGGCTGCGAGATCAACGAGGAGGAAAGCGCGGCGAGGCTGCGCGCGCCGCAGCGGCTCACGGCTTTCCAGCAGCTGCAGACGCAGCCGCATCCGGGCTTTCCCACCGATATGCAGGCCCAGATGCTGGCGTTGGCCGCCATGGCCAAGGGAACCTCGGTGGTGGTGGAGAACGTGTTTGAGAACCGCTTCGCGCACGCGGGCGACCTCAACCGCATGGGCGCCAACGTGCTGGTCAACGGCCGCACGGCTGTGGTGCAGGGCGTAGAGGCGCTCTACGGCGCGCATGTGACCGCGCGCGACCTGCGCGGCGGCGCGGCGCTGGTCATCGCGGGGCTGGCGGCGCGCGGGGAGACGCTGGTGGAGCGCGCCGGGCTGATTGACCGCGGATACGAGCGCCTGGAGGATATGCTCGGCGCGCTGGGGGCGGATATCCGCCGGGAAAGCGTATAAGCCAAGGGAGGAACGTACATGAGCAAGCGCGCCAGGGAGAAGCGCACACCCGAGATCGAACACGAGCAGTTTGAAGCCTACGGTGAATACACCTACGACTACCTGCACACGCAGGATGGTGCCGGGGACGCGCAGGCCCCGGCCCAGCCCAGCGTGCAGGCGGTCCGGCGTGCGCAGAAACGGCGCAGGACGCATGGCTTTTTCAAGTTTCTGGGCCTTTTGACGGCGCTGACCATCGGCCTGGCGGTGGGACAGCAGACGCTGTTTCGCCTGGAAACGGTCTATGTCGTGGGCAATGAGGAAAAAACGCCCCAGGAGGTCGTGATGGCGTCGGGCCTGGTACGCGGGCGCAACATGATCACCATTGAGGAAGAGGACGTGGCCGAGGCCCTGAGCAAGGACCACACCATCATCTTCAAGGGCATGCAGAAGGAATATCCCAACACCATCTACCTCTATATCGAGGAGCGCAAGACCGTGGCCGCCATGCAGTGGCTGGGCATCCTCTATACGCTGGACCGGGAGGGCGTAGTGATGAAGGAGAGCACCTCCTCCACGCCGCCCGCCGGCATGCCCGTGGTTACGGGCTTTCGCGTGAGCAACATCAATGTGGGCCAGCAGCTCCTGGTGCGTTCAGAAAATCAGATGGAAGCCTACCGGGAAATCATGGAAGAGCTGGAGCTGCAGATGTACCAGAGCCAGGTGGCCGAGATCAATCTGGCCGATCCCAGCAACATCTACCTGATTACCGTCGAGGGCGTGACCGTGCGCTTGGGCGACGCCAGCTACATGCAGGCCAAGATCGGCGCCGTGCGCACGGACATGGCCTACCTGCGCCAGCTGGGGAAAACCTCCGGCATATTGGACGTTACCATTCCCGAAGATGCAAAGTACATGCCGGAGGATTGAACAAACTTGGAAAAGTTTACGAAGTTCTTCCCAAAAACGCGAAAAAAAAGCGGGAATATGCTTGCGTATTCCTGCCAAAACGGTTACAATAAATAATGGTACTTTGGGTGCCTTCTATTGCCGTGCGCGGCGGCGCCCGGCCTGCCGTGGGAACCTCTCCCCGGCTGACTGATGAGGAACAGGGGAATGCTGTGTTATGAAATCAACCATCGCGGCCATTGATTTTGGTACGTGCAAGATCGTTACCCTCGTAGCCGAGACGAGCGGGACCCAGCGTTGCGACATCATCGGGGCGGGGATCGCCGCCTACGACGGCTTTCTGGACGGCGAGTGGAACAACACCGTCATGCTCAACGAGGCCATCCAGAAGTCCATCACCGAGGCGGAAACCCAGTCCAAGCGCAAGATCCGCGAGATCAACGTGGGCGTTCCGGGCGAATTCACGCGCGTGTACGCCGTGGAAACCAGCGTGACCATTCAGGGTGCGGACCCGCATGTCACGCCCCGCCACGTGGAAAAGATCTTCGCCAACGCGGACAAGCAGCTCTCGCCCGTGCGCGGCGTGGTGGTGCACCGCAGCCCCGCCTGGTTCATGGTGGACGGCGGCAAAAAGACACTGGAGCCCGTGGGCCTCAAGGGCACGGAGCTCAAGGCCCTGGTCAGCTTCGTGGTGGCCGACACCTTCTTCCTGGACGACGTGATGGCCCGCCTGCGCGACATGAACATCACCGTGAGCGGCTTTTTCTCCAGCTCCACGGGCGAGGCGATGCTCTACCTGTTGGAGGAGGACCGCGACCGCACCGCCATTCTCATCGATATCGGCTATCTGTGCACCGACGTGATGGCCGTGGAGGGTGACGCCGTCATCTTCCAGAAAACGCTTCCCGTGGGCGGCGGCCACATCGCCGCCGACGTGGCCGAGGGCCTCTCCATTCCCCTGGAATCGGCCGAGCAGATCAAGCGGGAATATGTGTATGGAATTTCTACGATCTCGCAATCCTATACCGTATCCGGCGGCGAAGGCGTCAAAACCGAAACCTTCACGCAGGAGCAGGTGGCCGCGGTGCTGGAACCCCGCGTGGACGAGATTGCGGACATGATTCAGGAATGCATCGACGATAGCGGCATCAAGCTGGGCAGCTGGTCCACCATCTATCTGACCGGCGGCGGCCTCAGCCTCAACCGCGGCGGAAGAGACTATCTCTCTGCCAAGCTGGAAAAGCCCGTGCGCGATACGGTCAAGCGCACCATCAAGCTGTCCAGCCCCATCTATGCCAGCGCCATGGGCCTGATGGACCTGATCATCGACACCATCGAGGCCCGGAACGCCACCTCCAGCGGCGTGGCGGGCGGCATCAAGGACTTTTTCAAAAGTTTGCTGGGCGGCTGACGCTCCGGACGCGACCGAAGAAAGATTGAGTAGGGGGATGCACTGTGCTTGAGTTTCAGATCGAGGATCAACAGAGCTTTGCGAGCATCAAGGTGATCGGCTGCGGCGGCGCCGGCAACAACGCCATCAACCGCATGGTGGACGCGGGCCTCAAGGGCGTGGAATTCATCGCTGTCAATACAGACCGGCAGGCCCTTGCCATGAGCAAGGCCAGCACGACCATCCAGATCGGCGAGAAGCTGACCAAGGGCCTGGGCGCGGGCGCGGTGCCCGACGTGGGCCGCCGCGCGGCGGAAGAGAGCCGCGAGGAAATCGCCCAGGCGCTCAAGGGCGCGGACCTGGTCTTTGTCACCGCCGGCATGGGCGGCGGCACCGGCACGGGCGCGGCTCCCATCGTGGCCGAGATCGCCCGTGACCTCAACTGTCTGACCATCGCGGTGGTTACCAAGCCCTTTGCCTTTGAAGGCAAGCAGCGCATGAAGAACGCCGAGATGGGCGTGATCGACCTCAAGCAGCGAGTGGATACGCTGGTCGTCATCCCCAACGACCGCCTGCTGCAGGTGGTCACCAAGGGCACGTCCATGCTGGAGGCCTTCCGCATCGCCGACGACGTGCTGCGCCAGGGCATCCAGGGCATTAGCGACCTGATCGCCGTGCCCGCCCTTATCAACCTCGACTTTGCGGACGTCAAGACCGTCATGGAGTCCGGCGGCCTGGCCCATATGGGCATCGGCACCGGCAAGGGCGAAAACCGCATGGTGGAAGCCGCCAAGAACGCCATTCAGAGCCCGTTGCTGGAAACGAACATCGACGGCGCGCGCGCGGTCCTCATCAATATCACCGGCGGCGAGGACATGAGCATCATCGACATCAACGAGGCCGCCAACCTGGTCATGCAGGCTGCCGACAGCGAAGCCAACATCATCTTCGGCGCCGGCATCGACGAGAACATGGACGACGAGGTGCGCATCACCGTCATCGCTACCGGCTTTGAAAAGACCCCCTTCCCAAAGAAGGAGGACGCCAAGAAAAAGTCCGGCTCGGACCGCGACTGGACGCGCAGCTTCTCCGGCGGCGGCGCGGCTTATGATGCGGGCAGCCTGCGCGGCACCCCGCTGGTGCAGCAGGATTATCCCACGCCCTCCTATGAGGACATGAGCTTTAACATGCCCATGGACGAGGACCGCGGAAGCAGCTTCGGCGGCAGCTACATGGGCGGCGGCAGCGGCATTCCCACCCCGGCGGCCATGCCGCAGATGGTCCAGGGCGGCCAGATGTACCAGTCCGGTTTCGGCCAGGGCTATCAGCCCCAGCAGCCCTATGGACAGATCGACTACGGCATGGGCCAGCCCGGTATGCAGTATCAGGGCGGCATGCAGCAGCCCCAGCAGCCCGGCATGCCGCAGATGGAATATGGCCAGCAGTACCAGGGCGGCATGCAGCAGTCCGCAAACCAGCAGCCGGACGCCAAGGCACAGCCTGAGCCTGCGCCGCAGCCCGCTTCCGTGGAGCGCGACGACCTGGGCGTGCCCGCCTTCCTGCGCAGGCCCACCCGCAAGTAAAACCGAATGACAGCCCTGCCTCCTCTGCCGGAGGCGGGGCCTTTTCGCATATCGGGAGACGCCTGTTGCGAAAACGTCGTTTTTGTTGTATACTAAAGACGGATCTCAAAGACCGATGGGGAGGGATAGCCGTATGAAATTGATCATCGCTATCGTACAGGACGAGGACGCTTCCCGCTTGATCAGCCAACTGATGAATGATGGCTTTGGCGTCACCAAGCTGGCCACCACGGGCGGTTTCCTGCGTGCGGGCAACACCACGCTGCTCGTGGGTGTGGATGACGACCGCTTCCAGGCCGCAATGGATGTGATTGAAAAGGTGTGCAAGAGCCGCAAGCAAATTGCGCCGTCTCCAGCATCCATGGTGGGTATGCCGGGCTCCTACACGCCGTATCCCATTGAGGTGGTCGTGGGCGGAGCTACCATCTTCGTGCTCACGGTGGATCAGTTTATCAAGCTGTAACCCCAGGAAAGGAACCGCATTGACACAGATCGCACCCAACTCGCCGCCGCCCGTGTTCCCCTTTCAGAAGGGCTTCAACGCGGGCGTCGGCGTAGTGGCGAACCAGTTTATCCACCGGCAAATGGTGCATGCATATCTGCTGACGGGCGCGCGCGGCCTTGGCAAGCGGACCCTTGCCAGGACGCTGGCCAGCGCCCTGTTTTGCACGTCCGAAAATAAGCCGTGTGGGCACTGTGAGGCATGCCGCCGCGTGCTGGACGGCAACGAACCCGACGTGCTGACCCTGTTTGCCGACGACGGCAAGCAGATCGGCGTGGACCGCGTGCGCGAGCTGATCCAGAAAACCAGCCAGCACGCCTTTGGCGATGGATGGCGCGTGGTGCTGATTGAGCCGGTGGAAAAGATGACGCCCCAGGCGCAGAACGCGCTGCTCAAGTCCCTGGAGGAGCCGGTGGCGCGGGTGGTGTTCCTGCTGATGACGCACGAGCTGACCGCCACGCTGGGCACCATTGCCTCGCGCTGTGTGCGCGTGAAGCTGACGCCCTGGCCGGACGCGCAGCTCAGGGAGGCGCTGCTGCGGCGCGGCTATCCGGAGGACCGCGTGGCCGCTGTGCTGCCGCGCAGCGCGGGCAATATCGGTCAGGCGTTGGAACTGCTTGGTGACGGCGGCGACGGAGAGGCGCAGGCATTTGTGACCGCTGCCCTTTCCCTGTCCACCGACGCGGATGCGGTGGGGCTGAGCACCCGCCTCAAGGAAGGGCGCGAAGGCGCGGACGATTACCTTGCCGCGCTGGAGCAGGCCATTTACCAGGCGCTGCTGGTGCGGACAGGCCGGTTGGACGCCGGGGCGCTCAAGGCGTATCCCGCCCTGTGGCGCACAGCGGCGGAGCAGGCACCGGCGCGGGATCTGAACGCGCTGCTGACCGCCGTGATGGACGCGCGCCGGCTGAAGGCCGGTCAGGTCAACTGGCAGTCCAACATCGACCACCTTATGATGAGACTATTGGAGGAGCATACCAAATGGCGACAGTCGTTGGCGTAAGATTTAAGAATGCAGGAAAGCTGTATTATTTTGACCCGGGCAGGCTGTGGCCTGCGGCGGGCAGCTATGTCATCGTGGAAACCGCGCGCGGGGTGGAGTACGGTCAGGTCATCACGGGGGTACGCCAGGTGGATGACGATCTGATCGCCTCGCCGCTCAAGCAGGTGCTGCGCATCGCTACAGAGGCGGACGCCCGCCATGCCGCCGAAAACGAGCAGTTTGAAAAGGAAGCCTACCGCATCTGCCAGCACAAGATCGAGGAGCACAAGCTGGACATGAAGCTGGTGGGCGTGGAACAGACCTTTGACAACGCCAAGATCCTGTTCTACTTTACGGCCAACGGACGCGTGGACTTCCGTTCGCTGGTCAAGGACCTGGCCTCGGTGTTCCATACCCGCATCGAGCTGCGCCAGATCGGCGTGAGGGATGAGGCCAAGATGCTCGGCGGCCTGGGCCCGTGCGGAAGGCCCATCTGCTGCGGGTCCTTCCTTGGCGATTTTCAGCCCGTAAGCATCAAAATGGCGAAGGAGCAGAACCTTTCGCTCAACCCCACCAAGATTTCCGGCGTGTGCGGCCGGTTGATGTGCTGCCTGAAGTTTGAGCAGGACCACTACGAAAGCACCCGCAAGCGCATGCCCAAGACCGGCAAGGAAGTGGAAACGCCGGACGGCGTAGGCACGGTGACGGACATCAACGTGCTCAAGGAAACGCTGACCGTGAAGCTCAACAAGGGCGATTCAGTGGAATTCAAGACCTACCCGCTGGAGGAGGTCAAGTGGAACAAGCCGGCGCCGCAGCCTGCCGCCGAGGGACACGGCCAGGAGGGCAAGGGCCAGGAGGGCGGGCGAGCCGGGCGCGGACAGGGCCGGCGCAGCCGTCAGAACCGCGCGCTTCTGCCGACCGATCCGTCGGGTCCCGCTCCTGTGATGCCTGCGGAGGCGGACGAGCTGCCGCCGGAGGTGCCGGAGGACGAGGGGGCCGGCGACGGGGACGGCGACTGGCTCAAGGCCGTGGAGGATGCCCTGAAAGCCGCTCAGGAAAAGGAATGAGGCCGCCTGGGGATGTAACAAATACTTGCAATCGGTCCCTATTCGTGATATGATGTGTGCGAGCGATGGCCGCTTAGACGGCTGCCGCCATTGCGAAACCGGGAGGTGAAACCATATGGCATACCAGATTTCTGATGATTGCATCAGCTGCGGCGCCTGCCAGGCTGAATGCCCCGTCGATGCGATTTCCGAGGGCGACGGCAAGTACGTGATCGATGCGGACAAGTGCATCGAGTGCGGCGCCTGCGCCAGCACCTGCCCCGTGGGCGCTCCCGCTCAGGCGTGACGTCAACGTAGCAACAAGAACAGAACAGCGCGCCAGTAACGCGGTGTTCTGTTTTTCATTTCCTGATGAGGATAGAGGGGAAAAGCACGATGGGCACGGAGCAGCGGGAGGCGGCGATCCGCCGCTGGTTTGAGATGTGGCTGGCGGGCAGGGACCTGGGCATCGCCGGCCTTTTTTCGCCGGATGCGCGCTACATTGAAAGCTGGGGACCGGCCTATCGGGGCGTGCAACGGATCGAGCACTGGTTCAGGGAATGGAACACCCGCGGAAAAGTGGCGGAGTGGACCATCCTGCAGTTTTTTCACAAGCCGGAGCAGACGGCGGTGGAGTGGCGTTTCCGCTCGGAGATGAACGACGGAACGGTTCAGGCGTTTGACGGCGTTTCGCTGGTGCGGTGGGATGCGGAGGGAAAGATCTGCTTCCTGCAGGAGTTCGGCTGCAACACCGATACCTATGATCCCTATGAAAACGGTCCGAAGCCGCAGTTTCGCAGCGAAGCGGCGCTGTGGTTCTGAAGGCGAGAAAAAGGGAAGCGGCATGGCCTGGCCATGCCGCTTTTGCGTATCCAAAACGGAACTGTGCTTTCAGGAAAGAAGCAGGCGGGTCAGTTCCGCCATGCTTGTGGCATACAGCTCCGCTTGCACCTTGGGATAGAAGCCGTCGGGGTCGAACAGCACGCCGCGCATGCCCGCGTTATGCCCCGCCTCGATGTCGATGTCGCGGTCGCCCACCATGGCGGCGGTGGCCGGGTCGATGGCGTTGCGGGCCAGCAGGCAGCGAAGCGCGTCCGGCGCGGGCTTGTGGGGAAAGCCGTCCTCGCTGGTCACGCCGTCCGAAAACAGGGACCACAGGCCATCCTGCCCAAGCTGCTCGATGGCGCGGCGGTCACGGTGGGTGTAGAGGTAGTGGCGCACGCCCGCATCCCGGAGTGTCCGCAGGCATTGCGAAAGCCCCGCGTAGGGTGCAAAACCGCTTTCCTGCGCATGGTAACGGGAAAAGACCTCCATCACCCGCGAAACGTCCAGCCCGGCCATCCCGGCACAGTGCTGAGCGGCGGAGTACACCGACACTTTCAAGAGGGAAAGCGCCTCCCGCGGGGTCACCAGCCCAGGGCAGCCCAATTCATCCAGCGTGCACAGAAAGGCATGGGTCACATTGGGGTAGGAATCATACAGCGTTCCGTCAAAATCCCAGAAAAGGTGGCGGATGGGCTTCATTCGGACTTCCTTTCATCGGCCTTGTCGGCTGCTTCTTTTGCGTCCGCCTTCTCGGGCTCGCCTTCCTCGGCGGAGGCTTCCGGCGCTACCTTGCTGACCAGCGCCTTTTCCACCCGATGGTCCACGATGCTCTCCACCTGGATGTGCAGGCCGTGCATGGTGACTTCGGGCGTGCTGCCGTCCTCGGGAATGCTGTCAAAGGAGCTGAATACCATGCCGCCCAGCGTGTCGTATTCCTCGTCCAGCGGCAGGTCTACCTCCAGCGCTTCGGCCAGCGTTTCCAGGTCCACGGTGCCGGTCACCCGCCAGAGATTGTCGTCCAGCTTTTCAATTTCGGCATCCTCGCTGGGGTCAAATTCGTCGTAGATGTTGCCCACGATCTCCTCCAGCAGGTCCTCCATGGTCACGATGCCGCTCATGCCGCCGTATTCGTCCACCACGATGGCCAGATGCGTCTTTTGCTTTTGCATGTTGCTGAACAGCGTGTCGGCGGGCACGGTTTCAGGCACCAGATAGGCGGGGCGCAGCAGCTGGCGCAGGGGCTTGGGGCTGTCCAGCTGGGCGTTGAGCAGGAAATCACGGGTGTTGAGCACGCCCACGATATCGTCGATATCGCTGTCGTACACCGGGAAGCGGCTCAGGCCGCTTTCGCGGATGGTGCGGAGGATCTCTTCGCTGCTTTCGTCCACGTGCAGGGCCACCACATCCATGCGATGCACCATCACGTCGGCTGCGGTGGTGTTGTTGAATTCAAAGATGTTTTCGATCATGTTGCGCTCATCCTGCTCGATGGCGCCATTTTCGCTGCCGATATCCACCATCATGCGGATTTCTTCCTCGGTGACTTCCTCGGAGGAATCGTTGGGGTTGATGCGCAGAAGGCGCAGCACGCCGTTGGTGGAGACGGTGAGCAGCCACACCAGCGGCATGAAGAATTTCGACATGCCGCGGATGACCGGGCAGGCGATGCGGGCGATGCGTTCCGGGTCCTTGAGCGCGATGCGCTTGGGCACCAGCTCACCCAGAACGATCATGAAATAGCTCAGAATCAGCGTGATGAGCACCACGCACACGGTACGCAAAACGGCGGGGGGCAGCAGCGTAAAGCCCGCGCGCGTCAGCGCGCCCGCAAGCACCGAGGCAAAGCTGTCCGCCGCAAAGGCGCTGGCCAGAAAGCCGCTCAGGGTGATACACACCTGAATGGTGGACAGAAAGCGCGTGGGCGATTCGATCATGTGAAGCATGAGGATGGCTTTTTTATCGCCCTCCTCGGCCTGCTTGCGCACCCGGTTTTCATTGAGCGATACCACCGCCGTTTCGGTGGAGGCGAAGAACGCGTTAATCAGGATCAACAGAAGCTGAAACAGAAGCTGACTGCCTATGGGGTCGTCCAAGAGAATACCTCCTCGCGGATTTGCGGCTCAGCCGCATAATACAGCATTATAGCATAAAACCTCGGCATATGCATCCATTTCCTGTGAAATGAATGAAAAAACCCGCGCCGGGCGGGCGCGGGAACAGGCGGCATGGCGCGCCGGGATTACAGGCGCGAGTTGTTTTCCATTTCCTTGCGGAACTTTTTGATCCGTTTGTTCAGCGTCAGGAAGGAAACCAGGTCCAGCACGCCTTCAATCAGCAGGGAAGCGCCCACAAACTGCGTAAGCACTGCCGCGATGAACACGGGACGGGTGATGGCCAGCGCCCCCAGCACGAAGGAAAGCAGCGCGGCAAGAAGCGCATACCACCAGAAGCGGTCGCCGATGCGCTTGAGGTCCGCCGCCATCTGCACCTTGCCAAAGCCGCCCACCAGCAGCGCCACGCCCCAGACAAAGGGCAGAAGCTCCGCCAGGAAGAGAGGATTGAACAGCAGAAGCAACGCAAAGCACAGCGCCACCAGGCCGGCGGCCAGCTGCAGCCCCATCACGCCGTCCAGGATGCTGCCGCGAAGATAGGACACGATGCAGCGCACCCCCACCGCGCACAGCAGCACAGCCAGGGCCACATTGGCGATGCTCAGGGCCAGATTGGGCAGCAGCAGAAGCAGCAGCCCGCATACCAGGTAAAATGCGATGGCGGTCCAATAGGAAGAATTGCGGTTAAAGTCACGGGTAAAGATCGACATAGAGGTTCATTCGCTCCTTTTCTTGAGACGGACAGGTCGGTTGCCTTACTTGCCGAAGAAGGCGAAGATGGTTTCGATCACGCGGGCGCAGTCCGCTTCGGTCAGCTCATAGAACATGGGCAGGCGGAGCAGGCGCTCGCTCAGGTCGGTGGTGTAGCGGTCCTCCCCGGCGAAACGGCCATACTTGAGGCCGGCCGTGGCGGAATGCAGCGGGATATAGTGGAACACGGCGCAGATGTCATGCTCGGCGAGATAGGCGATCAGCCTGGAGCGCTCCTCAAGGCTGCGCAGCTTGATGTAGTACATGTGCGCATTGTGCACGCAGTCGGCGGGCACCTTCATGCGCTCAATCAGGCCGCTCTGCTCCAGCGGGGCAAGGCCTGCGTCGTACTGCTCCCAGCGCGCGAGGCGTGCGGCGGCGATGGCGGAGCGATGCTCCAGCTGCGCCAGCAGATAGGCGGCGTTGAGCTCGCTGGGCAGGAAGGAGGAACCGATGTCCACCCAGGTGTACTTGTCCACCTGCCCCCGATAGAAGCGGCTGCGGTCCGTGCCCTTTTCGCGGATGATCTCGGCGCGCTCCACCATGTGCGGGTCGTTGAGGATGACCGCGCCGCCCTCACCCATGGAGTAGTTCTTGGTTTCATGGAAGCTGAAGCAGCCCACATCGCTCATGGAGCCGGCAGGACGGTCCTTGTAGAAGGAGCCCACGGCCTGTGCCGCGTCCTCCACCAGGGCCAGGCCGTGCTCGCGCGCGATGGCGCCCAGCGCGTCCATGTCGCAGCATACGCCCGCATAGTGCACCGGTACGATGGCGCGGGTGCGGGGCGTGAGCGCGGCGCGCACGCACTCCGGGTCCAGGTTCATGGTGTCGGGCTGCACGTCCGCAAAGACGATTTTCGCGCCGCGCAGGGCAAAGGCGTTGGCCGTGCTCACGAAGGTGAAGGACGGCATGATTACCTCGTCACCCGGCTGAATATCCAGCAGGATGGCCGCCATTTCCAGCGCGGAGGTGCCGGAGGTGGTCAGCAGGGCCTTGGGCGCGCCGGTCATGGCTTCCAGCGCCTCGTTGCAGCGGCGCGTAAAGGGACCGTCGCCGCAGATCTTGCGGCTTTGAATTACCTGTGCCACGTAATCGGAGCATTGCGGCACGTACGGGGGAATGTTGAAGGGCAACAACGGTTTTCGCCTCCCCTGAATCTGTCGGTTCACAAACATGATTATAACACGGCCGGGCCGTTCTGTCATGGGGCATTTGCCGCAATATCGCTTAAACCGTCCAAAAACAGCGAAACGATGTCGATATCGCTGGTCCGGTACAGCATGCGGCTGCCCACCACATCCTCCACCTCGTTGACCACGGGCCGGCCCCGGTCGGTCATCAGGTCCACGCCCGCCAGGCGCAGCGGCGCGCCCGCGCGGGCGAAGCGGTCGATCACCGCCTGGGCCAGGTCCCGCTCCTGTGGGGTGAGCGCGTGAAGGGCGACGCTGCCGCCGCGCTTGAAATTGCTTACCACGCGCTGCGCAGCCGTGCGCATCACGCCGGCCACGATGCGCCCGTGGACCACGTACACCCTGAGGTCCTGACCGGCGCCGTCCGCCACGGTCTGCTGCAGGGCCGGCTGGGGCAGAATGGCGGCGGCGGCCTCGCGCCATTCCGGCTCGTCGCGCACGAGGGTTACACGGTCGCCGCCATGGCTGCAGGCGGGCTTGAGGATGACGGGAAAGCGCGTACCCGGCGGCGGCGCCGTGGCAGAGGCGGGCAAAAAGACGGTTTCCGGCATGGGAAGGCCGCTCAAAAACTGATGCGTGATGCGCTTGTCATTGCAGATGGCGCACACGCGGGCATTGTTGAACACCGGTATGCCCATGCGCTCAAAGTGGCAGCTGATCAGGCTGTCGCGCTGGCGCGAGAGCACGGCGCGGGGACGGGCCGGCATGCCTGCGCGCAGGCAGACGGGCAACCCGGACGCGTCCATGCCCAGCGTCAGTTCCTGCGTGGTCACGGGCACGATGTCCAGCCCCCGCGCGCGGCCCCGGTCGCGCATCAGCTCTGCAAACCCCAGGTTCAGGGCCAGGTCCGCCTCGTCGTACAGCAGCCAAAGCGCGTCCATTCAGCCCTCCAGTCTGCGGGAGATGTGCCGCATGATCTCCACCGCCATGTTCACGCCCGTGCATTCCAGCGTGGTTTTGAAATGCGCGTTGGAATTGACCTCGCACAAAAGCGGGCCGTCCCGGCCAAAGAGCACGTCCACCCCCGCAAAGTCCAGCCCCAGCAGCTCCGTGGCCCTAACGGCCAGCTCCGCTTCCGCGCGGGTGGGGGAATAGGGGGCCATCGCGCCGCCGCGGGTGAGGTTGCTGCGGAAATCGCCGTCGGTGCTCTGGCGCAGCATGCAGGCCACCACGCGGCCGCCCACCACGTTGATGCGCGCGTCACGGCCGTAGCTTTCGTGGATCAGCTCCTGGAACAAAAGCGGCGTGTCTGCCAGCGACTGCACCTTCTGGCACAGCGCGTCCACGTCATGGAACAGGTACACCTGCTGCCCGAAGGAGCCGAAGCATTCCTTGAGCACCACGGGAAAGCCCAGCGCGCGGGCCGCTTCCACGGCGAAGCCCGCCTGCGGATAGCCGACGTTGGCAAAGGTTTTGGGCGCAAGGATGGTGCGCGGCATGGGGATGCCCGCACCCCTGAGCCTGAGCCAGGTCAGGGCCTTGTCATCGCAGGCCAGGATGGCCGCGGCGCTGTTGAATACGCGCATGCCCAGCTGCTCCAGCTGCAGGGCCAGCTGCACGTCCTTGTCCCAGAAGAGCACAAAGTCAAACGCCTCTGCCGCGAAGGCGCCCGTGGCCACCTCGCAGCACAGCTCGGCATTGGTGCGCACATCCAGCTCCATGCCCTCGCCATGCGCGGCGGAAAGCAGGGTGTGGTAGATATCGTCAAACTTGGTGGTGCGCAGAAAGGCGTTGACCACCATCAGCCCGTGCAGCACGTCCTCTTCCCTCCTTTTATGATTCCCCATGGGCGCGCAGCATCGCGCTCAGTCCGTCCACCGCCTCGGCCAGCGCGGCCAGCACGTCGCCGAAGCGTTCGCCGGGGCTGTCCTCCATCAAAAGCGCACTGTTGATTTCCAGCTGCATCGCTCCTGCCCCCGCCCGTGCCGCCGTGGCCGATACGGTATGGGCCGCCGCCGCGGAAAAGGGGTCGTCCAGCGTGACGGGCAAAAGCCCCCGCCTCGCAAACGCACCGCGTACCACATCCGGCGCCTCCGAAAAGGCGTGCAGGTGCCTGCCCCATCCCGTGCCGATGCACAGGGCCATGGCGCGGTCGGGCCTGAGCTGGTGCAAATCCAGCACGAAGCGAACGCCCTCCTCCCGGATCAGCCGGCACACCTCATCCCGGTAGGGGCTGGTGGGATCGTGGTTGGCGTCGTCCGTCAGATGACGCGATTTATAGAGGCACGGCACATCATAGCGGCGGTTAAGCAGCAGGCAGAGCATACCGGTATAGCGCTCGGCAGCCTTGAGGCGGCCCGAACGCGTCTGCAGCACCGCATGCGGCGCGCTCAAGAGCACAGGCCCGCGCCCGGCGAGCGTCACAAACGACTGCGGATGGGTTTCGTCGGAAAAGTAGCGCAGAGCCTCCAGGGCCTCGCCGTCCATGCCGCCGCCTCCCCTGATTTTGATTGAAGGAAACGCCGTTAGTCTAGCATGGGGCAAAGCGGTTGTCAATTCCGCCGGAAAGGTTGCAAAGCGGTATGGGGAAGATTATAATAGAGCTGTTATCCATTTCGAACCGGATCTATGGAGGCGCAACATGCAAAACAAGGACAATGAACTGGGTACAAGGCCGGTAGGCAGGCTTTTATTCAGCCTGGCGCTGCCGGCTATCACTGCACAGGTAGTCAACGTGCTCTACAACATGGTGGACCGCATGTATATCGGTCATGTCCCGGTGGTGGGGGCCACGGCGCTGACCGGCCTGGGCGTAACAATGCCGGTGATCCTGCTGGTGAGCGCCTTTGCGACGCTGGCCAGCATGGGCGGCGCGCCCCGCGCCTCCATCATGATGGGCAAGGGCCGCAAGGAGGACGCGGAGCGCATCCTGGGCAACTGCACCATGGCCCTGGTGGTGATGGCGCTGCTGCTGACGGCGGCCATTTTGCTTTTCGGCCGCCAGGCGCTGCTGATCTTCGGCGCCGATGGGGAAACCATCGGTTATGCCTGGGATTACCTCTCCATCTACGCGCTGGGCACCATCGCCGTGCAGGTCGCGCTGGGCCTGAACGCCTTTATCACCGCACAGGGCTTTTCGCGCACCAGCATGCTCACGGTGCTCATCGGCGCGGTGCTCAACATCATTCTGGACCCGGTGTTCATCTTCGCGCTGAACATGGGCGTGCGCGGCGCGGCGCTGGCCACCATCCTGTCCCAGGCGGTTTCGGCCCTCTGGGTGGTGCGCTTCCTGACCGGCAAAAAGACCCATCTGCGCATTCGGGTTCCCTACCTGCGCATCTCCGCCAAGGTCTACCTGCCCTGCGTGGCGCTGGGACTGTCGCCGTTCATCATGCAGTTCACCGAAAGCGTGCTGTACGTATGCTTCAATTCCTCGCTCCTGCGCTACGGCGGCAACCTGGCAGTGGGCGCCATGACCATATTGAGCAGCGTGATGCAGTTCTCCCTCCTGCCGCTTCAGGGTCTTACGCAGGGAGCGCAGCCGATCGTCAGCTTCAACTATGGCGCGGGCAACAAGGACCGCGTGCGCGCGTGCTTCCGCATGCTGATTGTGGCCTGCACGGTGTATTCGGCGGCGCTGTGGGCGCTGGCCATGCTGACGCCTCAGCTCTTTGCCGCCATCTTCACCTCGGACCCCGCCCTGCGCGATATGACGGTGCATGCCCTGCGCATCTACATGGCCGCCACCGGCCTGTTCGGCATCCAGGTGGGCTGCCAGCAGACCTTTGTGGCGATGGGCAACGCCAAGACCTCCGTGTTCCTGGCACTTCTGCGCAAGGTATTCTTGCTGATTCCGCTCATCTTCATTTTGCCCTGCTTCTTGCCCAACCAGGTGGACGCGGTGTTCCTGGCGGAGCCGATCTCAGACTTCATCGCCGTGTGCGTAACGGGCACGATGTTCTATCGCTCGTTCTCGCGGTACTTGAAGGAAACGCCCCAAAGCGCCTGAGGGGGTGCTAGACAATCGCCTGCCAGGCATCCGTGAGGCGGTCCAGACTCCAGGCGGCATTGGCCGCGCTGGTGGAGGGAAGCGCCCGGACCGGCAGGCCGCAGGCCGCGTCCAGGTAGCGCAGATAGAGGGCATAGGCCCGCTGCCCGTTGCAAAAGACGCGTTCCACGCAGCCGCGCGCAAGCAGCGCGGGCACGTCGTTGGGCACGGCATGGCGGATGCTTGCGTCGCTGCTGCCGGAGATGTCGCAGGCGGCCAGCACGTCCCACAGGGCTACGCCATGGCTCAGCATGAAGGCCCGCCGTCCCTCCGTATCCGGCGGAACGGACTGGTCAAAGAGACGTTCCATCACGCGCCAGAAACGGTTCTGCGGATGCCCGTAATAAAACCCTATCTCCCGCGAGCGCACCGAGGGAAACGAACCCAGCACCAGCACGCGGCAATGCGCGTCCCACACGGGGGGAAAGGGGTGAACGGCATGCATAGCGTCCATGAAAAACACCTTCTTCATCAATTAAACGAAAATTGTGGTTTACTCTCCGCCGGAGGCGGATATCATAATAAATGGAGAGATCCAAGCAAAGGAGGCTAATCCAATGTCCGTGACCAAGCTGAGCGCCCAGAGTTTCGACCAGGAGGTTCTTCATAGCGATAAACCCGTGCTGGTGGATTTTTACGCCGACTGGTGCGGCCCGTGCAAGATGCTTTCGCCTTTGGTGGACGAGATCGCCGGAGAGAGCGACGCCTACCGCGTGTGCAAGATCAATGTCGACGACGCTCCGGAGATTGCCGCGCGCTACCGCGTGATGAGCATTCCCACGCTGATCGTCTTTCAGGGCGGGGAGGCGGCTGCCCGCACCGTGGGCGTGCAGAGCAAGCAGACCATTTTGAACATGCTGAAATAGGATAGCAAAAAAACCGCGCGGCTGGAACCCCTTCCGTTCCGGCCGCGCGGTTTTTTGATCGCGCAGGTTTTATTCCTGCCCCTGCTTCATTTCAGCCAGGCACTTGTCGCACACCAGCTTGCCCTTGAAGAGCGTGACGTTGCGCGCGTCGTTGCAGAAAATGCAACCGGGCTGGTATTTTTTCAGGATGATTTCGTCGCCTTCCGTAAAGATTTCAAGGGTATCCTTGATAGCGATGTCCATGGTCTTTCTAAGCTCGATCGGGATCACAATGCGGCCCAGATTGTCCAATTTTCGCACCACGCCGGTCGATTTCATATTCCAAGCCCTCCACTTCTCATAAAAACAGAGATATTTCCCTGTAGGACCAAATCCCACCGGATAACATAAAAATACATCCCAGTGAATAATCTGTCAATGGTCCATCTGGCACCAGAACGAACCATATACATAAAATCAGGTGAAAAATAAAATTGTTTCAAAAATTACACATTAAATTTAGTGTATTTTTAAGGTGGTGAATGGGATTGGCCCTGCAATGGCTCTGGCTTGGGATGACGGGGGGGTCTCTAGTGTATGCGGCGCTGTGTGGACGCGGACAGCAGATGCTGGCCGCTGCGCTGGAAGGGTCGGCGAATGCGATCAGCCTGACGCTGACGCTGGGCGCAGGCTATCTGCTGTTTTGCGGCTGGCTGAGAATTCTCCGGGCGCTGGGCGCGCCTGAAGCGCTGGAGCGGCTGCTGCGCCCTGCCCTGCGCTTGCTCATGCCCGGCGTGCGGGGAAAGGAGGCGCGCCAGGCCGTGTGCATGAATCTGTCGATGAACATGCTGGGGCTGGGCAACGCGGCCACGCCGCAGGGCATGGAGGCCATGCGCCTGATGGAGGAGGAGCGCAGAAAAGCGCCGCGTATTGCGCATGATATGTACATGCTGCTGATTCTCAACGCCACCAGCATCCAGCTGATTCCCACCACGGTGCTGGCCCTGCGCGTGGCGGCGGGGTCGGCGGACGCGGGCGCCGTGGTGCTGCCCAGCCTTATATGCACGGCCGTGTCCACGGCGGTGGGCGCGGCGCTTGGCATGCTGTGCCGTCGCAGGGAGATGCGGCATGCTTAGCGGGCTGATCGTGCCGGGGTGCATGCTGGCGGCGCTGGTGGCGGCAGCGTACCGGCGGCTGCCGGCCTATGACCTGTTTGTGGAGGGAGCGCGCGAGGGGATCGGGGTGGCGGTGCGGGTTTTACCCAACCTGGCGGCAATGCTGGTGGCAGTCGAGCTGATGCGCGCATCCGGCCTGATGGATGCGCTGTGCGGCCTTGCAGCCCCGGCGTTTGAATGGCTGGGACTGCCGGGCGAGGTGGCGCCGCTGGTGCTGCTCCGGCCCATGAGCGGGTCGGCTTCGCTGGCCCTGGTGGAAAAGCTGCTCGCGCGGTACGGCGCGGACAGCCGCGTGGGCCTGATTGCCAGCACCGTCATGGGTTCCAGCGAAACCATCTTCTATACCGTCTGCGTGTACATGAGCGCCGTGGACCGCAGGGCCACCGGCTACGCCGTGCCCTGCTCGCTCCTGGGCGCGCTGGCGGGAACGGTGCTTGCAGGCGCGCTTTTCCGTTGACAAGCGCGAAAAATGGGTTATAATAAGGGCGATAAGCGCATACAGGCGATGAGCGGGAGAGTACCGCCCCACGTCCAGCCAAAGAGAGCCGCGGAGGGTGAAAAGCGGCGCGGGCGCGGCGGGAAGATGGCCCGGGAGCCTCTCCGTCCGACAGGTAGGGCGGGGCGGTCGGCACCGTTACAGGCCTGCGATCATCAAGGATCGTAAGCGATAAACCAAGGGTGGTACCGCGGGTCAAGCCCGCCCCTTTTCTGACGGGGCGCGGCTTTTTTGATTCATCGAGGAGGGGGAAGCGCATATGCCCAAAAAGGAAACCTTCTACATCACAACGCCCATCTATTATCCCAGCGACAACCTGCACATCGGTCACGCCTATACCACCGTCGCGGCCGATACGATGGCGCGCTTCAAAAAGCAGGAGGGTTACGACACCTTCTTCCTGACCGGCACCGACGAGCACGGCCAGAAGATCGAGCGCAAGGCGCAGGCCAAGGGGGTTACGCCCCAGGCCTACGTGGACGAGATCGTGCGCGGCATCAAGGAGCTGTGGAAGCTGATGGACGTCGAGTACGACGACTTCATCCGCACCTCCGACGAGCGGCACGTCAAGGCCGTTCAGAAGATTTTCCGCAAGCTCTACGAGCAGGGCGACATTTACAAGGGCAGCTATGAGGGCTGGTACTGCACGCCCTGTGAGAGCTTCTTTACCGAGATGCAGCTCAAGGACGGCTGCTGCCCGGACTGCGGGCGCCCCGTGGAAAAAACCAACGAGGAAGCCTACTTCTTCAAGCTGGGCAAGTATCAGCAGTGGATGATTGACTACATCGAGGAGCATCCGGACTTCATCCAGCCGGTCAGCCGCAAGAACGAAATGGTCAACAACTTCCTAAAGCCCGGCCTGCAGGACCTCTGCGTCAGCCGCACATCCATCAAATGGGGCGTGCCGGTGGACTTTGACGAAAAGCATACCGTCTACGTGTGGCTGGACGCGCTGACCAACTACATCACCGCCCTGGGCTACGCGAGCGCTGACGACAGCCTGTATCAGAAATACTGGCCCGCCGACATCCACCTCATCGGCAAGGAGATCATCCGCTTCCATACCATCATCTGGCCCATCATCCTGCACGCCCTGAACCTGCCCCTGCCCAAGCAGGTATTCGGCCATGGCTGGCTGGTGCTGGACGGCATGAAGATGTCCAAGTCGCTTGGCAACGTGGTGGACCCGGTCGTGCTCTGCGGCCGCTACGGCAGCGACGCCATCCGCTATTTCCTCATGCGCGAGATGCCCTTCGGCAGCGACGGACAGTTCAGCTACGAAGCCCTGCTCACCCGTATCAACGCCGACCTGGCCAACGATCTGGGCAATCTGGTCAGCCGCACCGTCGCCATGGTGGAAAAGTATTTTGACGGCGTGGTGCCCGCCCATGGTGAATGGAACGATGCCGACCGCCTGCTCATTGCGCTGGCGGAGGGCACGCCCTCCCGTGTGCAGAAGCATATGGACGAATTGCAGTTCTCCGTGGCGCTGCAGGATATCTGGCAGCTGATCGGAGAGTGCAACCGCTACATCGACCAGAACATGCCCTGGGTGCTGGCCAAGACCGAGGAGGGCAAAGAGCGGCTGAAAACCGTGATGTACGTGCTGTGCGAGTGCATCCGCATCGTGGCCATCCTCATCTCGCCCACCATGCCCCGCACGCCCGCGCGCATCTTCGAGCAGCTGGGCGTGAGCGACCCGGCGCTGTGCGACTTTGAAACCGCGTCGCGCTTCGGCATGCTGCCCGCCGGCGGCAGGGTACAGAAGGGCGAGGCGCTTTTCCCGCGCATCGACATCAAAAAGGAACTGGCCGACATCGTGCCCGCGCCCGCCGCTCAGCCCGCGCCGGAACCAAAGCCCGCGCCCAAGGCGGACAAGGCCCCCGACGACGGCCTGATCAGCATTGACGACTTCGCCCGCGTCAGGCTTCGCGCGGCGCGTGTGACGGCCGCCGAAAAGGTGGAGGGCGCGGACAAGCTGCTCAAGCTCACCCTGAGCCTCGGACCCGGCGAGCCGGAGCGCACCGTGGTCAGCGGCATTGCCAAGTTCTACTCGCCGGAGGAAATGGTGGGCAAGCAGGTGGTCGTGGTCGCCAACCTCAGGCCCGCCAAGCTGCGCGGCATCCGCAGCGAGGGCATGATTCTCTGCGCCTCCGACGCGCATGACAAAACGCTGAAACTGGTCACTGTCGAACCCGGCGTGGAGGATGGAGCGGAGATCCGATGAACCTGTTTGATTCGCATTGTCATCTGGAGAGCGAGAACTTTCAGAACGACCTTCCGCAGGTGATGCAGCGCATGGCGCAGGCGGGCGTCAGGCGCTGCGTGCTTGCGGGAAGCGATCTGGAAACCAGTCGCCGCATCGTGACCCTGGCCAGGAAGCATGAGGGCGTGTACGGTGCGGTGGGCGTGCATCCGCACGAGGCCAAGACCTGGACGGATGAAACGGAAGCCGAGCTGGAACAGATGCTCGCGCAGCCGCGTGTGGTAGCCGTGGGAGAGATTGGTCTGGATTATTTCTACGACCTGTCGCCCCGCGAGAAGCAGCGCGAGGTGCTCATCCGCCAGCTGGCGCTGGCCCGGCGGCTGAACGTGCCGGCGGTGTTCCATGTGCGCGACGCGCACGGCGACATGCTGGAGCTGCTCCGTCAGCGCCGCGGGGAGCTCCCCGCGGGCGTGATGCACTGCTATAGCGGCAGCGTGGAAAGCGCGAAGGAATATCTGGATCTGGGCTTTTACCTCTCTTTTGCGGGCCCGGTTACCTTCAAGAATGCGCACAAGCTGCAGGAAGCTGCACGCTTCTGCCCCGCGGACCGCCTGCTGGTGGAAACCGACAGCCCCTACCTGGCCCCCGTGCCCATGCGCGGCAAGCGCAACGAGCCCGCCTTTGTGCATTATGTGGCGGAGGTGGTGGCGCAGCTGCGCGGCGCAAGCACGGAGGAGCTGGCCGATTCGGCGTCGCGCAACGCCTGCCGCCTGTTCGGCATCCCGGAGGAATGAGAGGAAGGGGAGAGGTCCATGCATATCCGGCCCGCGGCTCAGACGGATCTGGAAGCTGTGCTGCGCATCTATCAGGGGGCGCGGCAGTTTATGGCGCAAAGCGGCAATCCGGGTCAATGGGGCACCTGCTATCCTCCCCGCGAAACGGTCGAGGCTGATATCGCCGGGGAACGATGTTTCGTATGCGAGGAGGAGGGCCGCCTGTACGCGGCCTTCGTCCTCGTTTATGGGGAGGACCCCACCTATCGCGTGATTGACGGCGCGTGGAAGAACGACCTCCCCTACGCCACGCTGCACCGGGTAGCCTCCAGCGGGGAAAGGCGCGGCATGGTGGATGCGATTGTGGACTGGGCGTTCAGCCGCCATCCCAACCTGCGCGGCGACACCCACGAGCGCAACCTGCCCATGCGCCGGGCCTTTGAGCGAAATGGCTTTGAGCGCTGCGGCACCATCTGGGTAGAGGATGGCTCGCCGCGCATCGCCTATCAGAAAGAAGGATGAATGGGGGAGTTGGCATGCTGCCAAAGCTGATTTTGATTGCGGGCACCAACGCGTCCGGCAAGAGCGGGCTGGGAGTGGAGCTGGCCCTGCGCTACGGCGGCGAGATCGTTTCGGCGGATTCGCGGCAGGTATTTCGCGGGCTGAACCTGGGCAGCGGCAAGATCACGCCCGAAGAAATGAAAGGTGTAAGGCATCACCTGATCGATGTGTGCGAGGCGGGCGACTTTTTTTCCATGGCGGATTTCCAGCGCATGGCCTATGAGGCGATCGACGGCATTGTGGCGCGGGGAAAGCCGCCTTTTTTGGTGGGCGGCACGGGCCTGTACGTGGATTCGGTGGCGGACGGCTATGAGCTGTCGAACCGCATGCCGGACCTGGCCTATCGCGCGGAGCTGGAAAAGCGGACCACGGAGGAGCTATATGCCATGCTGCTCAAGGCCGTGCCGGACGTGGAGGTGGAACGGCGCAACCGAAACCGCGTGATGCGCCTGCTGGAAAAGCTGCATGACGGCGACGACGTCGTCCCCGGCCGCAGCCCGCGCTACGAGACGCTGCGCCTGGGGGTAACCTGGGACCGTGACACCCTTCGCCGCCGCATCGACGAACGGCTGGACCGGCGGCTTGGCGAGGGCATGGTGGAGGAGGTGCGCGCTCTGCTGGAGCGGGGCGTGAGCGAGGAGTTCCTTTTCAAGCTGGGCCTCGAATACCGCTTCATCATGCAGTATCTGACGGGGCAGATCGCCACGCTTGAGGAGATGCGCGACCTGCTTTCCACGGCTATCAAGCAGTTTGCCAAGCGTCAGATGACCTGGTTCCGGCGTGACGAGAGCATCCACTGGCTGGACATGACGGCCGACCCCCTCGCGCAGGCCTGTGGGCTCATCGACGACTTCCTTTTCGAAAATAACACAGGCAAATGAACGGTTTTGGGGCAAACGGAAAAAAACCGCCCAAAATTCGTGAAAAGATTGTCATGAGGGCAGGAAAACAGGAAGGATATGAAGAAACAAATGAATGGGGTGCAAGTTGGACTTTCGCCAGTTTGCCCCTGACCAAAGACCATTACCGCATGGAAGGGAGAACGGAAATGCACAACTCTCAAGACCTTCAAAAGGTGCTGGAAATTCGTGACGCCATCCTCGGCGGAAACGAAAAGCGCCTCAAGGAACAGCGCGAAGCAGGCAAGCTGACCGCGCGCGAGCGCGTGGAAAAGCTCGTGGACGCCGGCAGCTTTGTGGAGCTGTTTGCGCTGGTGAGCCAAAACGAGGAAGGCGCGGGTGTGATAACCGGATATGCCACCATTGAGGAGCGTCCGGTGTACCTCTTTGCGCAGGATTTCACCGTTCACGGCGGCGCCATGGGCAAGGCCCAGGCCGCCAAGATCCTCAAGCTCCTGGACATGGCCCTCAAGACCGGCGCGCCTGTGGTGGCGCTGCTGGATAGCGCCGGCGTGCGCATTGACGAAGGCGCCGCCGCCATGAGCGCTTACAGCGAAATTTACCAGAAGCTGGCCCGCATGAGCGGCGTATGCCCCATCGTGTCGGTGGTGCTGGGCCCCTGCATCGGCGGCGCTGCGCTGCTGACGCAGCTGGCCGACGTATCCATCGTGGCGGAAAAGGTGGGCGAACTGATGGTGTTCGGCCCGCAGGTGCTGGCCGCCATGAACGGCCTGGCCGTGAAGCCCGAGGAGCTGGGCGGCGCGAAGGTGGCCGCCGGCATGGGCGCCTGCGCGCTGACCGCCGCTACCGAGGACGAGGCGCTTTTGAAGGCCAAACAGGTGCTGGCTCTTCTGCCCTCCAGCAACCTTGAGGACAGCGAGATCATCGATGTGGACGACATGAGCCGTCTGCTGCCGGCCATTGATCCTTCCGATGTGGATGCGCTGGTGGCCGCACTGATGGACGGTGGCGCCTCCATCGAGCTGTATGCCGCCTATGAGCCTTCCGTGCGCGTATTCATGGGCCGCATGGGCGGCCGCAGCGTGGGCGTGGTGGCTGCCAGCGGCAAGCTGACCGCCGGCGCCCTGCAGAAGGCCGCGCGCTTCGTGCGCTTCATGGACTGCTTCGGCATCGCCATCATCAGCCTGCTGAACACCTGCGGCGTGACCGTGGAAAGCGTGAAGGCCCAGGGCTGGCTGTTCAAGGCCCAGAGCCAGCTGCTCTTCGCCTATGCCGAGGCCACCGCGCCCAAGCTGGCCGTGGTGACCGGCGACGCTATCGGCCAGGCCTATGTGGCCATGGGCGGCAAGGCCAATGCCGACGTAACCTACGCTTGGCCCGGAGCGGTGATTTCCGCCCTGACGCCCGAAGCGGCCGTGGCCGTGCTCTATGCGGATGAGGTCAAGGCCGACAAGACCCTGTCCGTGGAGGAAGCCCGCGCCAAGTATGCCGACGAGTATGTTGAAAAGGTGGCCGGGGCGGTCAACGCCGCCAAGGACGGCATGGTGGACGATATCATCGATCCCGCCAGGACCCGCGCCATGCTGATCTCCGCCCTGGAGATGCTCAGCTCCAAGCGCGATTCCAACCCGCCCAAGAAGCATGACAACCTGCCCATGTAACGCCGAAAGGAAGGGATATTCATGGAGAACTTGATCTTCGGCCTTGGCGTTATGGTGATCGGCCTTCTGGTTGTGTTTCTCGGCCTGATTATCCTAATCGTGTTTATCAAGGTGCTTTCGATGATCACCGACAGGTCCACCGGCATCAAGAAGCCTGAAAAGGCTCCGGCTGCCGCGCCCGTCGTGCCTGCGCCGCCCGTGGCCGCTCCGGCGCCCGCGGTCAGCGAGGGCGTAAGCGCCGAGGTGGTCGCCGCCATCACTGCCGCGATCGCCGCCGTGTGGCAGGCGCCCACCGGATTTGTGGTGCGCCATGTCAAGCGCGTCAACAACGCGCCCGCCTGGAACCGCGCGGGCCGCGAGGAACAGACCTACAGCCGCTTCTGATTTCCCGGTAAATCACTACTGTATTTGTTGAAGGAGGATTCCACCCCATGCGTCAGTTCAATATTACGGTCAATGGTGTCGCTTATTCCGTCGCCGTCGAAGAAGTGGGCGCTGCGTCCGCTCCCGTTGCCGCTCCCGTGGCTGCTCCCGCTCCCGTCGCCGCTCCGGCTCCCGCCGCTGCGCCCGCGCCTGCCGCGCCTGCTGCTCCCGCCCCCGTGGCCGGTGGCCAGAAGGTGAACGCCCCCATGCCCGGCACCATTCTTGAGGTGCGCGTGACCGAGGGCGCCGCCGTGAAGAAGGGCGATATCCTGCTGATCCTGGAAGCCATGAAGATGGAAAACGAGATCATGTCTCCCTGCGACGGCACCATCAAGCAGGTTGTGGCCGCCAAGGGCGCTTCCGTCAACAGCGGCGATCCGCTCATCGTCATCGGCTGAGATCATCCGCGGCTTTTTCCCACATCCTCAAAAGAAAGCGAGTTGATTTCAAACCATGAACGTGGGCGAGAGTTTAATCAAGCTTTGCCAGGATTCCGGCATTTACGCGCTGTTTGCTGATCCCAAGCCGCTGATCATGATCGCTATCGCGTGCGTGCTGCTCTACCTGGCCGTGGTCAAAAAGTACGAGCCGCTTTTGCTGATGCCCATTGCATTCGGCATGCTGCTGACCAACCTGCCCATCGCCGGCATGTACAATCAGGAGCTTTTCGCAGGCGGCCATACCAACTGGAGCCTCTTTGGCGGCGCGGTCCTGCTGGATTCCTCCTCGCTGACCAACGCGGCTGCCTACACCTTTACGGCGCAGGGAGCAGTGATGGATCAGGCAGGAAACATGCTGGGCCAGATTGTGGACGCCATCACCGCCGGCGGCGCGTTTAACGCCGCAGGCGCGCTGATTGCTGCCGACGGTTCCATCCTGGCCAACAGCGCGCAGATCATCATCAGCTCCGCGGGCGCCTATCTCGCGGACGGCCAGGTCTTTGCCGTGGGCGGCCAGCTTCTGGCGACGGCCGGCAAGGTCATCACCCCCGGCCTTCTGGACTACCTGTACCTGGGCGTCAAGCTGGGTATCTACCCCTGCCTGATCTTCCTGGGCGTGGGCTGCATGACGGACTTCGGTCCCCTGATTGCCAACCCCAAGAGCCTGCTTCTGGGCGCTGCCGCTCAGCTGGGCATCTTCATCACCTTCATCGTCTGCTACACCCTGATGGGCTTCACCCCGCAGGAAGCGGCCTCCACCGGCATCATCGGCGGCGCGGACGGCCCCACCGCCATCTACCTCACCGGCAAGCTGGCCCCGCATCTGCTTGGCCCCATCGCCGTGGCTGCCTACAGCTACATGGCGCTGGTGCCCGTGATCCAGCCGCCCATCATGCGCGCCCTGACCACCAAGAAGGAGCGCGAGATCGTCATGGAGCAGCTGCGCCCCGTGAGCAAGCGCGAGAAGATCATCTTCCCCATCGCGGTGACCATCATCGTAAGCCTGCTCCTGCCCTCTGCGGCTCCGCTGGTGGGCTGCCTGATGCTGGGCAACCTGTTCCGTGAAAGCGGCGTTGTGGATCGCCTCAACAAGACCGCTCAGAACGAGCTGATGAACATCGTCACCATCTTCCTGGGCACCACTGTGGGCGCCACCGCTACCGCTTCCACCTTCCTGCAGCCCAAGACGCTGGGCATCATCGTGGTGGGCGTGCTGGCCTTCGGCTTTGGTACCGCGGGTGGCGTGCTGCTGGCCAAGGTGATGAACAAGCTCTCCGGCGGCAAGATCAACCCGCTCATCGGCTCCGCCGGCGTGTCCGCCGTGCCGATGGCGGCGCGCGTGAGCCAGGTGGAAGGCCAGAAAGCCAATCCCGGCAACTTCCTGCTCATGCACGCCATGGGTCCCAATGTGGCAGGCGTGATCGGTTCGGCCATCGCCGCCGGCATCCTGCTGAGCATGTTCGGTTAATTGCAGTATAAGAGGTGAAAACAATGGCCAAGGTTGGAATTACCGATACGATTCTGCGCGACGCGCACCAGAGCCAGGCCGCTACGCGCATGAGATTTTCCCAGATGGAGCCTGCGTTTGACAAGCTGGACAAGGTAGGCTACTTCTCGCTGGAATGCTGGGGCGGCGCCACGTTTGACAGCTGCCTGCGCTTCCTCAACGAGGACCCGTGGGAGCGCCTGCGCAAGCTGCGCAAGGGCCTGCCCAATACCAAGCTGCAGATGCTGCTGCGCGGCCAGAACCTGCTGGGCTACAAGCACTACGCTGATGACGTGGTTGATTTCTTCGTGAAAAAGACGGTGGAAAACGGCTGCGACATCATCCGCTGCTTTGATGCCCTCAACGACCTGCGCAACATGGAGACCGCCGTCAAGGCCACCAAGAAGTACGGCGGCACCGCCGAGGTGGCCATGAGCTACACCATCAGCCCTGTCCACACGGAGGATTACTTCGTCAAGCTCGCCGCCGACATCGCCAAGATGGGCGCGGACATCATCTGCATCAAGGACATGGCCAACCTCCTTCTGCCCTACAGCGCCTACAGCCTGATCAAGCGCCTCAAGGCCGAAACGAATCTGCCCATCGTCCTGCACACGCATGATACCACCGGTACCGGCGCCATGACGCTCCTTAAGGCCGTCGAGGCGGGCGTGGACGTGATCGACACCGCGCTTTCCGCGCTGGGCAACGGCACCTCGCAGCCCACCACCGAGTCCATGGTGGCGACGCTCCAGGGCACCGAGTACGACACCGGGCTGGACCTCAAGCTCCTGAGCGACCTGGCCGCCTACTTCCGCGGCGTAGCGGACGAGCTGACCAAGGAAGGCTGGCGCGATCCCGCCCGCGTGCTCTCCACCGATGCCAACACGCTCCTCTATCAGGTGCCCGGCGGCATGCTGAGCAACCTGATCGGCCAGCTCAAGCAGGCCAATGCCATGGATAAGTACTACGACGTGCTGGCCGAGGTGCCGCGCGTGCGCAAGGACTTCGGCTATCCGCCGCTGGTCACGCCCACCAGCCAGATCGTGGGCACCCAGGCCGTGATGAACGTGCTGGCCGGCGAGCGCTACAAGATGGTGACCAAGGAGTCCAAGGGCCTGCTTCGCGGCGAGTACGGCAAGCTGCCCGCGCCCGTCAACGAGGAAGTGCGCAAGAAGTGCATCGGCGACGACAAGGTCATCACCCATCGTCCTGCCGACGACATTCCCCCGGAGCTGGAGAAGTACCGCGAGGAGATCCGCGATTACTACCAGCAGGAAGAGGACGTGCTCAGCTATGCCCTGTTCCCGCAGGTGGCGATCAAGTTCTTCCAGTACCGCCAGGCCAAGCAGCTTGGTGTGGACAGCACCATGCTCAACAAGGAAGAAAAGACCATGCCCGTCTAACCCGCATGCAACGGGACGGCCGCGCGCCGTCCCGTTTTGTTTTTCTAAATACATACCGCCGATGGCGGAACACCATAATGAAAGAAGGCGGCGAAAAAGAAAGGCCGCCTGCGAGGAGAAAAAACCATGTGCACCAGCATTGCGCTTACAACCGGAGACTTTTACTTTGGACGAAATCTTGACCTGGAATATTCCTTTGGAGAACAGGTGGCGGTCACTCCGCGCCAATACCCGATTGTCTTTCGCAGAGCGGGTGAATGCAGGCGGCACCATGCCATGATCGGCATGGCGACGGTGATGGAGGGGTATCCTCTGTATGCTGAAGCGGCCAATGAAAAAGGCCTGTGCATCGCGGGCCTGAACTTCCCTGAGAATGCCTACTATCCCCCCCAAGAGGCGGCGGACAAGGCCAATATATCCCCCTTTGAGCTGCCGCTGTGGGTGCTGGGGCAGTGCGCCAGCGTGGAGGAGGCCCGCGCGCTGCTCAATCGCACCCACATCGTGGGCATACCCTTCAGCGAGCGCATGCCCCTCGCGCCGCTGCACTGGCATATCGCGGACCGGGAAAGCTCCATCGTGGTGGAATGCATGCAAAGCGGCATGCGCGTGTACGACAACCCCGCGGGCGTGCTGACCAACAATCCGCCCTTTGACTTCCAGCTGACCAATCTGCGACAGTACATGGGCCTCAGGTCCGGTGAGCCCGACAACAGCTTCGGCGCCGGGCTGGCGCTGGCGCCGTTTGGCCGGGGATTCGGTACCCTGGGCCTTCCGGGGGATTTTTCGCCCGCATCCCGCTTTGTGAAGGCGGCCTTCCTCAGACTCAATTCCGTCTGCGAGGAGGAGGAGAACAGCAGCGTATCGCAGTTTTTCCACCTGCTGGACGCGGTGGCCATGCCGCGTGGCGCGGTACGGGCGGATGACCGCTGGGACATCACGACCTATTCCTGCTGCATCAACGCCGCCAAAGGCGTATACTACTACAAAACCTACCACAACAGCCAGATTACCGCCGTTGACATGCACCGCGAGGATCTGGAGAGCGGTGAAGTCAAGAGCTTTGCGCTGGAAACCGGGCTTCGGATTTGCCGCGCAAATTAAGGGACGCAAAAGCGGGCGGAAAAGAAACGCTTCTTTTCCGCCCGCTTTTTGCACATCCTACGAAATGCTGTGGCTGACGACAGCCGCGGCAAAGGCTGCCGCGTGATCCAGATCCGCCTGGTTGGGGTGCCCCTTGGCGATGCCGCCGAGCCTTTTCAGCACGCCGTAGGTATCAAACCCCCGGCAGTCGAAGCTGCCCGCATAGCGCGCGCCCTGCCGGGCCAGCAGCCGGGCCGCCGGTTTGGCATAATCCCGGTAGCGCAGGCCGCAGGTATACAGAATGCAGACCTTTTTGCCGTCAAACGCCGTGCGACCGATGAGATCCAAGAGGGACCGGTGCAGGGTGTTGAAGTAAATGCCGGATGCGAGAAACACGCAGCTGTATCCGGTCAGGTCAGGCCGGGCATCTTTCAGAAGATCCACCGTATCTGCGTGGATGCGCTCTGCCACGGCCCGCACCAGTTTCAGCGTGTTTTGATGGTGAACGGATGCGTACAGGATGACCGCCTGGCTCAACGCTTTCGACCTCCTCTGAAAAATGTCCGTCGCGGGCATCAGCCGGCGAGGTGCAGAATCTGCAAGAGGAAGAGCCAGCTTAGCCCATAATAGGTAACCACGGCCACCAGGTCGTTGACGGTGGTGATGAGCGGACCGGAAGCCACGGCAGGGTCGATGTTGATCTTTTTGAAGAACAGGGGAATCAGCGTGCCCACGGCGCTGGAGATGGCCATGGCCAGCAGCAGCGAAATGCCGATGCAGCCGGACACCGTAAAGGCGGTCGTCAGATCGCGGCCACGGAACAGCCAGATGTACAGGCCGATGAGCACAAAGGACGCCAGCCCCAGCAGCAGCCCGTTGGCCGAGCCGATGCGCACCTCCTTGACCACCAGGCCGAATTTTTGCCGGAAGGTCAGGTTTTCATCCATCAGCACGCGGATGGTCACCGCCAGCGACTGGGTGCCCACGTTGCCGGCCATGTCCAGAATGAGCGACTGAAAGCACATGATCAGCGTAAGCTGCGATACCACCTGCTCAAACGCGCCCACCACCGTGGATACCAGCAGGCCCAACCCCAGCAGCACAAACAGCCAGGGCAGGCGCTTTTGCATGCTCTGCTTCAGCGGCTCGGTCAGGTCCTCCTCGGCAGTCAGGCCGGCCAGACGGGCGTAGTCCTCGCCCATTTCGTCGTCCACCACCTGCACCATGTTCTGCGAAGTGATCACGCCCAGCAGGTGGTTGTTGTTGTCCAGCACGGGGATGAGGTCCTCGGAATAGTCCTTGAGCAATTCAAGGCAGTCGTCAATGTCCTCATGCCCATACACATAGGGATAGGAGGTCATGATGAGGGAATGGAAATCGGTCTCCGGCCGGGCGATGATCAGCTCCTTGAGGTCAATCGCGCCGCAGAACACATCGTCGCTGTCCCGGACAAAGAGGGTGGAGATGTTGTCGTTTTCGGCGGCCTGCTCAATGAGCGAGCTCATGGCCTGCTTCACCGTGAGGTTGTCCCGCACGGAGATGTAGTTGGTGGTCATCTTGCTGCCGATTTCGTCGTCGTCAAAGGTCTGCATCAGGGCGAGTTCCTTTTTGGAAGCCTCGTCCATGCATTCGATCAGATCGCTTTTTTTCTTGCGGTCCAGCCCGGAGAGAATCTCCGTGGCCGCATCGGATTCCATGCTCTCAATCGTGCGGGCGCCCTTGCGCAGGTCCATCTCCGACAGAAAACCGGCGGCCTCTTCGCTCTCCAGACGCTCCAGAATGTTGGCCAGCATGTCCGCATCCAGAATGCGGTACAGCTTTTTCCGCTCCGCCGGGGTCAGCGTGGGCAAAACCTCGGCAATGTCCTTTTCGTGATAATCCTCCAGCCGTTCCCGCATCACATTGGGGGATGCGGGGCTTTTGACGATTCGGGTGATCTCCGCCGCATAATCCGGCTTGGGGGTCAGGGCGGTTTCTTCCATCATAGGGATTTTCGGCTCCATCTTCAACGCCTCCTCCTTCCTTGTCTGCCTGGGAAGAGCCGGTTGAAAGGCGAGCCAAAACGCCGGAAGCCCGCGCAGCCGTTTATACCCCGGGCAACAGGGCGAACGGCCGCATGGGCTTTCGGCCAGCGACGCTTCGGCGCCGCTTCCAACCGACGGTGATTCTTCGATCATGACTGTCACAGCCGTCCATCCTGTTCACCTGCCTTTCGATGTTTTCCGCAATGATTGTACCCCGTTTGCGCGAGGAAAGCAAGAGCTAAAAAAGCGGACGGCCGCCTCGAGCGCGGCTGCCGTCCGCCGGGAGCAGCGAAAGCAACGATCAGTCGCCCATGCAGATGCCCATGTTGCGGGCGGTGACCAGCACATGGTCGTCCTTGGGCACGGGCTTGGGCACGCCCGCGATGTCCTTGAGCTTGTTGTGGATGATCTCGTTGCCGTCCAGGGCCACTGTGACGCCATAGATCTCATCGCGGATGAGCTCGGCGGCATGCACGCCGAACTGGGTGGAGAGCACGCGGTCGTAGGCGCTGGGGCTGCCGCCGCGCTGGATGTGGCCGGGCACCACATGGCGCGCCTCCACGCCCACCATTTCGCTCAGCTGCGCAGCGATGCGCTTGCTGATGCAGTCATAGGGCAGCGTAGCGCGGTAGGCTTCGCGCTCCTTCTTTTTCATTTTGGCCTCTTCCTCGCTCATGGCGCCCTCGGCCACGGCGATGATGCTGAACGCCTTCTTGCTCTTGGCACGGGCTTCCACAGCCTCGGCTACCTTTTCAATGTCGTAGGGCACCTCCGGCAGTAGAATCACGTCCGCGCCGCCCGCCAGACCGGCATACAGCGTCAGCCAGCCCGCCTTGTTGCCCATGATCTCGATGACCATGCAGCGGCCATGGCTGGTGGCGGTCGTATGGATGCGGTCGATGACGTCCGTTGCGATATCCACCGCCGTATGGAAGCCGAAGGTGAAGTCCGTGCCATAGATGTCATTATCGATGGTCTTGGGCAGGCCGATCACATTGAGGCCCTCTTCGCTAAGCAGGTTGGCCGTCTTGTGCGTACCGTTGCCGCCCAGCGTGACCAGGCAGTCCAGCTTCAAATCCTTATAGGTCTTTTTCATGGCGGCCACCTTGTCCACGCCGCGCTCGTCAATGACCCGCATGTTGCGGAACGGCTGACGGCTGGTCCCCAGGATGGTGCCGCCCAGCGTGAGAATGCCGGAGAACTGCTTTTTGCTCATCTCCTGATACTCGCCCTCGATGAGTCCGCCGTATCCGTTGCGGATGCCGATGATCTCGGCGTCAAAAAGCTCGTAGGCTGCGCGCGCCACGCCGCGGATGGCCGCGTTAAGGCCGGGACAGTCGCCGCCGCTGGTCAGGATGCCGATTCTGCGCTTCATCGCTTTTTCCTCCTTCTGAATCACCTGTTTATGGCATTTATTATAACACGCGCGGGCCAGGATGACAACGCAGGATTTTTGAATGACGGCGCTCTTGTGTGGCGGGATGCAAAGCCCGTATAATAGGTGGAGAACGGGAGGAATGCGTCATGAAGGAAGAATGGCGGCTTATGGGACCTTCTCTGCCCCCGCAGCTTACGCAGGGTGCTTCGCTTGCACAGGCTGCGGCAGCGGCGCTGGACGGACACGGAGATCTGGAGGGCATGCGCTTTGCGGACGGAGAAATGGACGGCCTCTCCGGCAAAACGCTGGATGTGCGCGGCTGCGCCTTTGAGCGCTGCCGGTTCGGCGACAACGATTTCAAGCGCGTCAGCTTTGTGGATTGCACGTTTGACAAATGCGAATGGAGCAACGCCCGGCTGCAAAACGCGGCGATCCAGCGCGCGCGCTTTCGGGGCTGCCGCATGACAGGGCTGGAGATCATGCAGGGCGCGCTGATGAACGTGTCCTTTGACGGCTGCATGCTGGATTACGTCTCCTTTGCGGAGTGCAAACTGGACCGCGTCGTATTTTCCGAATGCCGCCTGCGGGAAAGCCTGTGGTCGGAGGTGCGGCTGCTCAAGGCGCGATTTGACCATTCGGATTTGGAGCGCGCGCAGTGGGCGCGCACGCCGCTCATGGGCCTTGACATGACCACCTGCCGCATCGGAGGATGGCGCATTTCGCTCTACGACCTGCGCGGAGCGAAGGTCACGGCGGCGCAGGTCATTGAGCTGGCCGGGCTGCTGGGCGTAGAGATTGTTTCCTAAAAAGCACAAAGGCGCGGCGGGAGCGTTTCGCATCCCGCCGCACCTTTGCGTTTGTCGCCGGCTTAGCCAACCACCTGGTAGCCCTGCTCCTCCACGGCCTTTTTGAGCACGGCATCGTCCACGGGCGCATCGAGCGTCACCACGGCGGTGCCGCTTTCATGGCTCACCTCGGCGGAGAGGACGCCGGGCACTTCCTCCAGCGCCTTTTTGACGCGGCCGGAACAGTGGGTGCACATCATGCCTTCGATTTTCAGGGTTTTTTCCATGGTTTTTCGCTCCTTCGCAAATTTGATTTTATGGTCCTTCCGCGCGCTGTGCGGGTCAAACAGGTTCAGGCGCAGCGCGTTGGAGACGACGCAGAAGCTGGACAGGCTCATGGCTGCGGCGCCGAACATGGGGTTGAGCTGCCAGCCCAGCAGGGGAATGAACACGCCTGCTGCCAGCGGGATGCCGATGATGTTGTAGATAAAGGCCCAGAACAGGTTTTCATGGATGTTGCGAAGCGTGGCGCGGCTCAGGCGGATGGCGGCGGGCACATCGGTGAGGCGGCTGTTCATCAGCACCACATCCGCCGCGTCGATGGCCACATCCGTGCCGGCGCCGATGGCGATGCCGATATCCGCGCGCGTCAGCGCGGGCGCGTCGTTGATGCCGTCGCCCACCATGGCCACCTTGCCCTGCGATTGCAGCGAGCGGATCACGCTTTCCTTGCCGTCTGGCAGCACCCCGGCGATCACCTGGTCCACGCCCGCCTGGCGGCCGATGGCCTCGGCGGTGCGCTGGTTGTCGCCGGTGAGCATGACGACGCGAACGCCCATGTTTTGTAGCTCGCGCACGGCCTGCGGGCTTTCGGGCTTGATGGCGTCGGCCACGGCGATCATGCCCAGCAGCCTGCCGCCCCGGCAGAACAGAAGCGGCGTTTTGCCCTCGCCGCTCAGGCGGTCGGCCTGAGCGCGCATGTCCCCGGAAACCTCGGTCCGGCCGGAGATAAAGGTCAGGCTGCCGCCGGAGAGCGTCTCGCCGTCCAGCATGGCGGTCAGGCCGTTGCCGGGCAGGGCCGTAAAGCCGGAAACCTCCTGCGCCTTCAACTGCAGCGACTCCGCCCGCTCCACCACGGCGCGGGCCAGGGGATGCTCGCTCCTTTGCTCCAGCGCGTAGGCCGCGGCAATGAGCGCCTCCTCCGTTACGCCGGGGGCGGGCAGCACGTCGGTCACGCGGGGCTGGCCCGTGGTGATGGTGCCGGTTTTGTCCAGCGCCACCACGCGCACCTTTCCGGCCTCCTCCAGCGATACGGCGGTTTTGAACAGAATGCCGTTCTTGGCCCCCTTGCCGTTGCCCACCATGATGGCCACCGGCGTGGCCAGTCCCAGCGCGCACGGGCAGCTGATGACCAGCACCGAAATGCCCCGCGCCAGCGCGTAGCCGAAGTCCGCGCCCGTCACCAGCCATACGGCCGTGGCAAGTAGCGCAATGCCGATGACCACCGGCACAAACACGCCGCTCACCCGGTCGGCGACCTTGGCGATGGGCGCCTTGGTAGCCGCCGCGTCGCTGACCATGCGGATGATCTGCGACAGCGTGGTGTCCTCACCCACGCGGGTGGCACGGCAGCGCAAATAACCCGACTGGTTCACCGTGGCGGCCGATACGGCGTCGCCCTCGGCCTTGTCCACAGGGATGCTCTCGCCCGTGAGCGCGGACTCGTTCACCGCGCTGTGCCCTTCCAGCACCACACCGTCCACGGGGATGTTCTCGCCGGGGCGCACCACGAAGACATCGCCTGTTTGTACCTGGGCGATGGGCACGGTGCGCTCCTGACCGTCGATCATCAAAGTGGCGGTCTGCGGGGCCAGCTTCATCAGCCCTTTGAGCGCGTCGGTGGTGCGGCCTTTGGAGCGGGCCTCCAGCATCTTGCCCACGGTGATCAGCGTCAGGATCATGGCGGCGGATTCAAAATAGAATTCGTGCATCCAGCTCATCGCCTGCGCGGCGTCGCCCCGGGCCTGCGCGCCGGTCATTGCGAAGAGCGCATACACGCTGTAGACGAACGAGGCCGTGGAGCCCAGCGCCACCAGCGTGTCCATGTTGGGGCTTTTGTGCCACAGGCTCTTGAAGCCGCTGATAAAAAAGCGCTGGTTGATCACCATGATGATGACCGTCAAAAGCAGCTGGGCCAGCCCCATCGCCACAGGATTGTCCGCAAGGAAGGCCGGCGCGGGCCAGCCCCACATCATGTGGCCCATGGACAGGTACATCAGCAGCACCAGAAACACCAGCGAGCTTAACAGCCGCCGCTTGAGGGCAGGCGTTTCGTGGTCGGCCAGCGGATCGCTCTGCGCCGGGGCGGGCGCGCTGGCCGCGCCCTTCACGCTGGCCCCGTAGCCCGCGGCCTCCACCGCCGCGATGACGGCCTGCTCTGCGGCGCTGCCCTCCACGCCCATGCTGTTGGTCAGAAGGCTCACCGAGCAGGACGTGACCCCCGGCACCTTTGAAACGGCCTTTTCCACGCGCGCGCTGCACGCCGCGCAGCTCATGCCGGTAACCTGGTATTGTTTCATCGCAGTTCTCCTTTCCGGGCCTAGCGCATCCATTTGCGCAGGGTGTCGAGCAGCTCGTCGATGGTTTCATCCTTTCCGCTGCGGATATCCTGCGCCACGCAGGTGCGGATATGCTGTGCCAGCAGCTCGCGGCCGAAGGCGTTGAGCGCGGCGTTGGCGGCGGCGGCCTGCGCCAGAATGTCGGGGCAGTAGGCGCTCTTTTCCAGCATGCCCCGGATGCCGCGAATCTGCCCTTCAATGCGGTTGAGACGGTGAATCAGGCTTTTGTATTCAGCCTCGCTGCGCTCTTTGGTGCGATGGCAGCAGGTGGGCTCATGGGTCATAGCGACACCCCGTTTCCTGAATAATATACCCCGTGGGGATATGAGAATTATATACCCCTACAGGGTATATGTCAAGCCTTTTTTTCCGCAACCGTGAACGAATTGTAACGTTTTTGCCTCCGCATTGACTTGCCGGGAGAAATCCCTTATAATAACAGCATGAAAACAAAAGAGCCGATTTGTTTTCAGCTGCACGTCCGCGTTTTTCTTTTGGCCGTGCTGAAAACAAATTCCATATTTTGTTTTTACATGATTTGCTGCCGAAGGGGGGAGCGCGCCCATGGCCATGAGCGCTCTGGGAAAAAAGCTGGTGCGCGACATGCGCCGGTCCGGCATGCAGTTTTTTGCCATTGTGATGCTCTGTTCGCTGGGCACGTTCATGTTCGCCGGACTGGACGGTACGGCGCGGCTGGCGCAGGGCACGATTGACACCTACTTCGCCCAAAACAATCTGGCGGATTTCTGGGTCAGCGTGCCCAGCGCGGACCGCGATACCCTGGAGAGAATCCGCGCCATCAGCGGGGTGAGCGACGTATGCGCGCGTGCCACGGCGGAGCTGGAAAGCACCCTGCCCGGCGAGCCCACGCTGAATGTGACGGCCTATGACGGCGCCATGCGCATCAATCAGCCGCTGGTGGTCCAGGGCGAGGCGCTCACCCAGACGGATTCCCGCGGATGCCTGATTCAGGCGGGGTTTGCCCAGGCGCACGGCCTTTCGGTCGGGGACCGCGTGGGTGTGAAGCTGTCCGGGCAGGAATACAGCTTTGTGGTGCGGGGCGTGGTCTACAGCCCGGAGTTCATCTGCGTGACCGACGGGGTATATCCCAACCCCGACCAGTACGGCTATATCCTCATCAATACCTGCGGCATGCCGGATCTGCCCATGACGCAGGTGCTGGTGAAGCTCGCCGAGGGCGTGGACGCCGGGCAGGCGGAGGACGCCATTGAGGCCGCGCTGCCCACGGCGCTGGTGGTCAACCGCCGCGCGCACCAGAGCACAGCCAATGCGCAGAGCAATGCCGACATGTTTTCCAACCTCACGCTGGTGTTCCCGCTCATCGCCTATGCGGTGGCCGCGCTCATCGTGATGACCACGCTGACCCGCATGATCGAAAACCAGCGCTTGCAGCTGGGCACGCTCAAGGCGCTGGGCTATCCCTCGCGGCGTATCCGCGGGCACTACCTGGCCTATGCCATATGGCCCTCGCTGATCGGATCGCTGCTGGGCGTGGTGGCCGGACATGCGCTTTTGCCCAATGTGATCTGGGCGCTGCTGCTGGGGCAGAACGAATATCCCTACAAGCTGTATCCCGCCATCTCGCGCGAGGCGTGGGCCATGGTGGCGCTCACCGTGGTGATGAGCGTGCTGATCTGCCTCTACACCTATCAAAAGAGCGCGCGCGAAACCACCGCTGACCTGCTCCGGCCCAAGCCGCCCAAGGCGGGCAGGCGCATTCTGCTGGAGCGCGTGGGTTTCCTGTGGCGGCGGTTCAACTTCAATACCAAAATGGTTGTGCGCAACCTCATGCGTAACCGCATGCGCACCATCATGTCCTTCGTGGGCGTGCTGTGCTGCAACGCACTGATCATCGCTTCCCTGGGATTGCAGGATTCGGTCAATGCACTGGCCGAAAACCACTATACCAAGGCGCTGTGCTATGATGTGCGCGCCGACCTGACCGGCGAGGCCGACTCGGCGGACAGCTACCGCCGCCGCCTGGATGCCGAGGGCGTGGAGTGCATCATGGAAAAGTCGCTGAGCGCACGGTCGGCCAGCGAAAGCCGCACCACGCTGCTCACCGTGGTGGAGCCGGGGCAGACGATGCTGCGCGTGGGCAAAAACGAAACGCTGGTGGACATTCTGCCCGGTGGTGGTGCCATCACCGAGAAGCTGGCGCAGACGCTGAAGGTTTCCGTGGGCGATGCGCTGGAGCTGTTCTTCCCCGGCGATGACAAACCCGCAAGCGTAACCATCACACAAATCGTATACAACAGCGTCTCTCAGGGCCTGTATATGGAAAGCGGAACCTGGGAAAGCCTGCGCAAGGGCAGCTTTACGCCCACGGCCATCTTGCTCAAGGGCCCCACGCAGACCTGCCTGTCCGAGCTGGACACCATGGAGGAAGTGGATAAGCTCAACTGGCCCGTGGATCAGGCGCAGGAGCTGACGAAGATGCTGGATATGCTGGCCTCCATCTTTGCCATGATCACGCTGATCGCGCTGGCGCTGGCCTTTGTGATCTGCTATAACATGGGCCTGATGAACTTTTCCGAACGTACCCGCGAATACGCCACGCTCAAGGTGCTTGGCTATCATCAGAAGGAAATCCGCGGCCTGATCATCGGGGAAAACAACATCGTCAGCCTCCTGGGCGTGCTGTGCGGGGTGCTGCCCGGCATCGGCCTGACGGGCCTGGTGCTCAAGGTTTGCGAATCGGAAACGCTGGCCTATCCAAGCCGCCCGGCGGTGTTGTCGGTGATTTTGGCGAGCGTGGTCACCTACGTGTTCAGCCTGCTGATTCAGCTGCTGCTGACGCGCAAGGTACGCGGCATCGACATGGTGGAGGCGCTCAAATCGGTGGAATAACCGCCAAAGCGGTTCTTTTGAGGGGGGAAACATATGCCGCAGGCATTCACGCCGCAGCAGATGGAGGACATTCGCGCCCGGCTGTTTGACAGCGCCTGCCGCCATGCGGTGGGCACGGATGTGAAGCGCATCTCACTGGAGAAGCTCACATCCGACGCAGGGATCTCCAAATCCACCTTTTACAAGTTCTATGACAGCAAGGAACAGCTGTTTTTGCAGGTGGGCATGCACTTTGAAATGCTCATCGTGGGCGAGGCGGAGCGCGTGCTGCGCCAGTCCACGGGCAGCAATCGGGAGCGGACCGCCAACGCGGTCAACGCCGCCTTTGACCGGCTGGCGGAACTGAACGTGATGCGCTTTCTCAAGGAGGATATGCCCCAGCTGGTTGCGCTGGTTGCCTCGGACGAGGCGCTGGCGCACTTCAAGAGCATGTCCATGCGCATTCTGGAACTGCTCAAGCGCGAGGGCATCACCTTTCGCGTATCGGATGAGATGGTGGGTTCCATCATCCACATCCTGTACCTGTCCATGCAGAATGCGCGCGAGATGGCCTGCTATGCCGAGGCCCTGCGCGAGCTGGTGCTGGGCGTTTGCGACCGGATTGTGGTGTAGTAAAAGAAAAGAGCCTGTCAGAGCCGCTTTGCAGCGGCTCTCAGACTGTCAAATAACCCATTTGGGGAGGTTTGGAGGACCCGCAGGTCCTCCAAAGTGAATTCGTATCGCCCGGCTTTGCCGGGCGGGCGGGGAGTTTGCGCCCCTGGGCGCAAACATTTCTTAAGC
>DVIV01000038.1 GCA_018710985.1 Candidatus Limiplasma pullicola | reverse complement strand
GGCGCGCGGCGGCGGCTCCCGGCCTGCGGGCCGGTCGCCGGGTGGGCGGCGGGCGGTTTGCCGCGCGGGGCGGCGTTCCCCGTGGTTCGTCCGTGGCTCGCATGGAGGCGGCGTTTCCCCGGATTGCCCGGAGGCGGCGTTTCCCCGGTTCGTCCGATTCGCCCGTGGTTGGGCAAAGGGCCGGCGGGCGGCTGGAAATCTAACGAGATCCCGCAATGGTATCGAGGTGAAGCAACGGGATGATGCTCAATGAATCGCGCCGGTCGAGGGCGCATTTCGACTTTCCGCTGGCGCTGCTGGTGTTCGGGCTGGCGGGGTTTGGCGTGCTGTGCGTCGCCGTGGCCACGTTCAGCACGTCGTCGGAAACCGAGGGCACGCTGCTCAACTACATCGTCGCGTCGTATTACGGGATGCGTCAGGCCATCTTTTTCCTGATCTCCCCCGTCGTCGTCGGCGTGATTACCTACTTCCCCTATGAGTTCATCCGCAGGCGAAGCACGCTGTTCTATTACGTGGCGTGCGGGCTGCTGCTCATCGCCCTGGGCGGTCAGGCCGCGGGCGTGAAGGCCTGGATCGACATCCTGTGGGGATACACGATTCAGCCGTCGGAATTCGTCAAGCTGGCGTGCATCATCGTGATCGCCAAGTACCTTGAAACCGAAACCGACCCCATGGGCAACCTGCGCGGCGCGGTCAAGGTCATCGTGCTGATGGGCATCCCCTGGACCCTTACGCTGGCGCAGGGCGAGATGGGCAGCGTGCTGGTGATGATCTTCCTGTTCGGCGTGATGATGTTCTTCGGCGGCATGCGCCTCAAGCTCATGGGCGGCGCCATCGCCCTGGGCGTGGCCGCACTCGCCCTGCTCTACGGATACCTGATGGCGACCGGCTCCGACAACTACCGTCTGGAACGCATCCTCAGCTTTATCGACCCCTCGCTGGTGGACGAAAACGCCGTGTATCAGGTCACCAATTCCAAAATCGCCATCGGCTCGGGCGGGCTGCACGGCCGCGGCACGTTCGTGCAGGGCGCGTTCAGCCAGCTCGATTACGTGCCCGAGGACTGGACCGACTTCATCTTCTCCACCATCGGCGAGGCGTTCGGGTTCGTGGGCTGCGCGCTGGTCATCCTGGTCTACCTGCTGATCATCCTGCGCATGCTCTACCTGGCGCGCTATACGATGGACCGGTTCGGACAGATGATCATCATCGGGGTGATGGGCATGCTTCTGTTCCACGTGTTTGAAAACGTGGGCATGACCACCGGCCTGATGCCCGTGACCGGCATCCCCCTGCCGTTCCTGAGCTACGGAGGCAGCAACCTTGTGACCAACATGGCCGGAATCGGCCTGGTGCTCAACGTGATCAAAAACCGCAGCGTCACGATGATGCCCGGCATCGCGCCGCAGACCATCAGCGCGCGCAAGTGGATGAAGTGACGCCGCAACATCAGATTCAGGAGGGATTGTACATGAAACATCGTTTCTTCGCGCGCGGGTGCGCAACGCTGCTGGCCCTGACGCTGCTGATGGCCGGGGCGGCCATCGCCGGGGAGGCCGGCCCGCAGGACATCTTCATGCAGGCCGCGCTGGAGGAGGCCTACGCGGGCATCGAGGCCGGGGACGGCGGGCCGTTTGGCACGGTGATCGTGCGCGACGGCGAAATCGTCGGGCGCGGGCACAACCGCGTGGTGGTCAATCAGGACCCCACCTGCCACGGCGAGATGGAGGCCATCCGCGACGCGTGCAAAAACCTCGGCACCTTTGACCTGTCGGGGTGCGAGCTGTACACCACCGCCGAGCCCTGCCCGATGTGCCTGGGCGCGACGCTGTGGGCCAACATCCCCGTGGTGTACTACGGCTGCACGCGCGAGGACTCGGACGAGATCGGATTCCGGGACGAGGTATTCTACGAGTATCTGGCGGGCGAGGCGGACCTGCTCAGGGTGAGCGAGTTTGAGCGGGAGAGCTGTCTGGAGCTGTTCGAGGCGTATACGGAGATTGAGGGGAAAACGGCGTACTGAGAAAAGGACGTACCGATGGAAGGAATGACCCGCCGGGCTGAGGAAGGCCCGGCGGGTTTTTGCTGTGCAAGGGAAAAAAGAAATTTTTTTCGGGAGCGGAGGCGCAAAAAACGGCGGGCACGCTTTGTGCCCGCCGGGGGTGGGTTTGGGAGATCAGCCGTGACGACGGCGCGCGGTGGTCAGGGCCGTGAGGGTGGCCAGGGCGAGCAGCGCCAGCAGCGCGTAGAGCGCGAGGGGCGTGCTGTCGCCGGTCCTGGGCGGGGTTGCGGGCACGGGGGTGGAGGGGATATCCAGCGTAAAGACAGGGCTGGTGACCGTGCCGTAGGCGTTTGTCACAACGCAATAATAACGGTATCCGTCGTGCTGCGCGGTGAGATCCGAGAGGGTACAGTCTGCGTCTGTCGCGCCGGGGATGGCCTTGAAGCCGCTGCCATCGTTGACATACCACTGGTAGAAGCGCGCGTTGCGAGCCGACACGCTGAGCGTGACAGTGCCACCCGCTTCCGCGGTGATTTTCTCATCTGCGGTGGGGGCGATGATGACGGGCGGCTGCTTGTCGGGATCGGGGTCCACGGGCACTGAGGCAATGACGATGCTCAGCTCCTGCGAATCGCTGCCTGCGGCGTTGGATGCCTTGACGGTAAAGGTGTAGGTGCCCGCGGCGGTCGGGGTGCCGGAGATGGTATCGCCGGAGAGGGTCAGGCCGGCGGGCAGGCTGCCGCTTGCGAGGCTCCATGTGATGGGCACGCTGCCCGTTGCCGCGAGGGTCCGGCTGTAGGCTTCGCCCACCTTGCCGTCCGGCAGGGCGGTGATGATGACGGAGGGCGCTTGAAGCGTTTCGGGAGTGACCTGACACAGCGCGCTGGCGTAGTCGGTCCGCTTGTCGCCGTTGCACTGCTCATTGAACACGTAGAGCTTTGTGGCGCCGCCAAGGGTCACGCCGTCGGGGAGCGTAAGGCTCGCCGTGCCGCTGGCGCGGGACAGCTGCAAAATGCGTCCGTAGTAGGCAATGGTGTCATCCCCGGTGACGATGACGGCGGAAAGGTACTCATTGGTTCCGGTCTGCGCGCCGGAGTAGGAGAAGGTGACGGTGTTTCCGCCCTGCATCGCATCGGATGCGGCAAAGGCGCGGGTGCTGTCCAGAAGCGTCAGCTTCCAGTCCTTTCCGCTGTAGGACGACACCGCCGCAAGTCCACTGTCCATCCCGCTGGCGGATTTGCCGCCGTCAGCGGCGGAGGTGAAGAGGACGGAGGACAGGTTCAGGTTGAAGGCGGGGCGGACGGCGGTGTTTCTGTTGTCCACCGGGTTGCCTTCGGGAACACTGCCGCCCAAATCCTCCATAAACGCCGCTTCCTTCTGTGTGAAGCCGGGGGAGCGCAGCCACCATCTGTCGGCTTCGCCGGCAGGATTCATATAGCTTCTTAATTTTCCACCATCTGCCACGTAGACCGTGTTGGTAGAAAGGTCACTTGTTTTCGGTGGGAAATACACTCTATTGTATAAGTCCATAATCGACAAAAGAAAGACGCGGTCGGTGGTGTCGTTGCCGCCGTCTGTAAAATTGCCGCTCCCTGGATCATACTCTTCGTTATCGTAATTGATAACATTCGTCACCGCAATCGCGGCCTGCTCCCTGTCGGAAAAGGCGGCATCCAGGAAATTGTCATCGGTGTAAGCGGCGTCGTAGCCGTTGAGCCAGGAGCGCATCGTGCAGGTTTCCCAGGTTACGTTCTCCCGCTCCGTGTGATACTGGAACACTTCAAGGTTCTGGTCGGCAAGCAGGAACAGCTGCCCGCCCGCGTTGGACAGCACCCGCCACTTGACAGGGTCCTTCGTGCTGTCATTGCGCTGGTAATAGTTTCCGAACCAGACGTTGTCCGCCTGGCCGCCGCTTAGATTATCGGCGTTGCCGCCCCCCCCCCCCGATACGAGCTGGATCGCCCGGCCGGTATCGGCGGCAAGGGCGGCCGCCGGAAGCATGGCCGTCAGCAGGCAGGCTGTGAGCAACAGAGGAAGGATTTTGCGCATCATGGACATGGAAACACCCCCAAAAATCGTACTGATAAGGAAGAATACTGGGAAATTCTTCATTATTGTAACATATATGTCGCGGCGTGACAAGAAGAAAATAGCAAAAGGCGTCAAGAGAGCTGTAGCAAAAGGTGTCAAGAGAGCGCCAAGAAAGCGGTTTTGAGACGGCGGCGCTTTGACTTTGGGGGCGCGCGATGGTATAATGAAGGCTGATTCGCCGGCAGGCGAAGCACGAAGGAAAAGAGAAAAAAGGGAGGAACCGCCTTGGATATCGGGCTGATTCTGGGTGAGCTGTTTTCGGGTGTGACGTATCTGTTTTCCGTGGAAGGGCTGAAAACGCTGGTGATGTTCGTCATCGCCGGGGTGCTGATCTATCTGGCGATCAAAAAGGACTACGAGCCGACGCTGCTGTTGCCCATCGGGTTTGGCGCGATTCTGGCCAACCTGCCGCCCGTGATCGACGCGGTGAGCGGGCAGGCCGCCGCCAGCGTGCTGGGCGAAAACGGGTTTCTGAGCGTGCTGTTTAACGCGGGCATCGCCAACGAGCTGTTCCCCATCCTGATCTTCATCGCCGTGGGCGCGATGATCGACTTCTCGCCCCTGCTCAAAGACCCGTCGATGATCTTCTTCGGGGCGGCGGCGCAGTTCGGCATCTTCGCAACGTTCCTGGTGTCGCTCATGCTGATCCCCGCCGTGCTGCCCGAAACCGCGGGCAATGAAAGCCTGATCCTCAGGCTGGCCAGCGCCATCGGCATCATCGGCGCGGCGGACGGGCCGACCACGCTCTACGTGGCCAATCACTTCGACCTCAAGGACTACATGGCCCCCATCAGCGTGGCGGCGTACAGCTACATGTCGCTGGTGCCGGTGATTCAGCCGCCCGTCATCCGCGCGCTGACCACCAAGAAGGAACGCATGATCCGCATGGACTACAACGAGGAGCGCGCAAGCAAGCTGGCGCTGATCCTGTTCCCGATCATCGTGACGGCGGTGGCGGGCATCATCGTGCCGATGAGCGCGCCGCTGGTGGGCAGCCTGATGTTCGGCAACCTCATCCGCGAGTGCGGCGTGCTTGACCGGCTGAGCAAGACCGCCCAGAACGAGCTGGCCAATCTGGTGACGATTCTGCTGGGCATCACCATCGGCGGGACGATGGTGGCTGACAAGTTCCTGCGGGTGGATACGCTGCTCATCCTCGCGCTGGGCCTGTTCGCGTTCATCTTCGACACGGCGGGCGGCGTGCTGTTTGCCAAGCTGCTCAACGTATTCCGCAAAAAGAAGATCAACCCCATGGTGGGCGCGGCGGGCATCAGCGCCTTCCCCATGAGCGCGAGGGTCATCCAGAAGATGGCCAAGGAAGAGGACCCCTACAACTTTATCCTGATGCAGTCCATCAGCGCGAACGTGTCCGGCCAGCTGGGGTCCATCGTGGCGGGCGGCATGGTGATCTCGCTGGTGAGCATGCTGCTGGGCGGCATCTGGTAAGAAGGAGGACATGACAATGGCGAATCTGGCAGGCATGAGCCTGATGGCCAAGGGCCTGATCACCACCGTATGCGGGCTGGCGGGCGTGTTTGTGGTGCTGACGCTGTTTTTTGTCACGATCAAGCTGATGCAGCACATCCACACCAGGGACGAAAAGTGAGGCGATACCATGTACACGCCTGAGGACGAGGCGCAGGCGCGCCGAATCTGGCGCCGGCGGCTGCTGATCTCGCTGGCGCCGGCCGCCGCGGGGCTGGGGCTGGGCGTGGGGCTGTTCGTCGCGGGCTGCGCGCTGCGCAGCGACACGCTCTGGATGGCCACGGCCGCCCTCACGGTGCTGGGCGGCGGGGCGTTCCTGTTTCTGTTTGGCGTATGGGCCAGGCCCGCGCTGGACTACCTGCGGCACGTGCGGCGCATGCTGCACGGGCGCAGGCGCGAGACGGTGGGCGTTATGACCCGGTTTGCCCCGGAGCTGTGCGAGCGCGACGGCATCTGGTGCCACGCGATGATGGTCAACCTGGGCAGCGGCGAGGCGGAGGACGACCGCCTGTTCTACTACGACGACGAGAAGCCCGCGCCGCCAATGCCCGTGGGCACGCGCGTGCGCGTGGTGAGCAACGACAAGATGGTGTGCGGAATCTGGGAGGCGCAGGAGGCGTAAGGCCGGGATGCGCTGACGGCGCGGGGCCCGGGGGGCGTGTGGGGATGGACGCAGATTGACGCGGGCCCCGGAGGGGGGCGCGCGGGGGACGCGGGGCGTCCGGCGGGAAACGAAAGACAAAGGGAGGCGGGGGGACTTGGAAAAGGAGCCGGTTCTGGTGCTGGTGACATTGCAGCACGCATGCGCGCGGCTGATCCGCGAGGGGGTTGATCTGGCGCTGCGCGAGGGCCGGCCGGTCAAGGTGCTGCACGTGGTCAACCCCGCGGCCGCGCCCGTGGGCGAACCCGCCATCAACGCGCAGGCGCTGGACTATCTCTACGCGCTGTCGGGCGAGGCGGGCGCGGAAATGTGCGTGATGACATCCGAGGTGCCCGTCACGGCCATCGCCAACTATGCCGCCGACTGCGGCACGCGGCAGGTGGTGATGGGCGGCGGCGAGCGCGCGCGCGGCATCGCCGAAACGCTCAGCCAGCTATTGCCCGGCGTGCGCGTGATGATCATGGAACGGGAGTAAATGGCATTCAAAGTAAAAAAATAGTAGATTGACTTGCACTGGGAAAAGTTTTCACGTATAATGATTACACAAAGAATGCGCGTTTGATCTTTTCCCACAAGAGGTGCATGCCAATGAAACCGTATTATGAAAAGTTGCGTGAACTGCGTGAAGGACAGGATTTGAAGCAATCCGACGTGGCGCTGGTGCTGGGCACCACGCAGCAGGTGTACTCCCGGTACGAAAACGGGATCAACGAGCTGCCGCTGCGTCACCTGATTACGCTGTGCGGCTTCTACCGCGTGAGCGCCGACCTGATTCTGGGGCTGCTGGACAGCGATACCTAGGCCGCATGCCGCCCGGCCAAGAAACAAAAGAAAAACAAAATAGATTAACCGGCTGAACCAGTCCCAAAAGCCCCTGCAAGGCAGCAGGGGCTTTTGGGGCATTTTTCGGGCTTTTCTGGTGTTTTGCGGGGTGGGGGATGTGGGGATTTCCGGGGGAGGATGTTTGAGTGATTGGGGGCAGGGGGATTGCCCCTGCCGCGGGGACGGTGTGGGGGAGGCAGGGCCTCCGGCGGAGCGGGGGTGCAGGGGGTCAGCCCCTGCGGGCGGAGTGGGGTGCAGGAAGATTGGACGCGGGGACGGTGTTGGGTGCGAAATTGCCCCGGCGGAGTGGGGGTGCAGGGGCACTGCCCCTGCCGCGGGGACGGAGAAGGGTCACAGCGGCCTCCGGCGGAGTGGGGTGCAGGGGGTCACCCCCTGCCGCGGGGACGGCGTGGGGTGCTCACGGCCTCTGGCGGAGTGGGGTCCAGGGGCACTGCCCCTGGTCACCCCCTGGTGGAGCGGGAAAGCTCGTCGGGGGTGAGGGAGAAGGAGGGGACGAATTCGCGCATGAATTCGTGGACCTCGGGGAGCGGGTTCTGGCTGATGCTGTCGTAGATCGTCAGCTTGGCGTGCGCAAAGTCCCGGTTGCCCATCTTCTCCTCCTCAATGCACTTGAGGTAGGCGCTGATGCGGTCCGCCGCCTTGACCAGCCGCCATTCGTAGGTGGTCTGGTTCGGGTCCACGTAGGGGCCGAAGGCGGGGCGCATGTCCTCGGGCAGCATGTCCAAAAGCTGCCGGCGCGCGTCCGCCTCCACCGCCGCGTAGGCGTCCTGTATGCCCGGCGACTTGTATTTCACCGGGGTGGGCAGATCGCCCGTGATGACCTCGCCCACGTCATGGTACAGCGCCAGCACCACCACGTGCGCCGGGTCGATGTCGCGCTGGTGCCGCGTCTTGCCCAGAACCGCCAGCCCGTGCGCAATCAGCGCCGTTTGCATGCTGTGCTCCATGTCGTTCTCCGGCACGGTGTTGCGCATCAGCCCCCAGCGCCGGATCAGCCGCAGCCGGTCCAGATAGGCGAAAAAATGATTCATGGCCGCTCCCTTACAACACGTTCGAGCTGGTGCACTCCACGTACACGCTGCCGTCCTTGCGGCGCGTGAGTTTGGCTTTGTTGCCCTCGCCGTCGTCAATGGTCATCTTCTCAAGGTCGCTCAGCTGGAGGAAGTTCACCACGTCGCTCTCCACAAAGGCAACCCAGTTCTTCCGGTCCCGCTTCTCGTGCTGCGGCTCGTCGGAGGTCATCTCCTGCAGGGTCTTGCGTTCGTCGGTCATGGGAATTACCGTCCTTTCCTGATGGGTGTGTTCGTTTGGCGCCCGTTGGGGCGCGGATTATCATACCGCATCCGCGCCGTTTTGGCAAGACGCGGTGTGTGAGGCGTATAGCCTAGGATATATGGGGGCGAGGGGACGCGTATAGCCTAGGATATACGGGGCGATGGGGCAGGTATATCCTAGGATATACGGGGCGATGGGCGTATAGCCCAGGATATACGCGCGTCAGGCGGATTGGAAGATGAGCAGCGTGCCGCGGCGGACCGCGACGGTCGCGGGCTGGCCGTCCAGACGGCGGTTGCTGACGCCGAGGGGGAAGTCGCCGGTGAGGACGGCGTCCGACAGGGGATAGGCCAGACCGGTGAGGGTGACGCCCTCGGCGCGGTCGCCGTGGCAAAAGACGCTCACCAGCGTGCCGCCGGGGCGCGGGGGAAGGGTGAGGACGGCGGCGGGGGCGGCGTTGGGGCCGGGGGCAGTCGGTGCGTCCGGGCTGGGGACGAGCGGCGCGGGGGCGTCCGGGCCGGGGACGAGCGGCGCGGGGGCGGCGTTGGAGCCGGGGGCGCCGGGGGCGAGCGGGGCGTTGGGCGCGGGGCCGGGTGCGCCCGGCGCGTCGGCAGGGGAGAGCGGCGCGGGGCCGGTCAGCGCCCACGCGTCGTAGTCCGGCGCGGCCAGACGGACCGATGCGCCCAGGCGGCTCACGCGCGCCATGCTCTGGAGATTCGCCAGCAGGTGGTCCACCCGTCCGCCCGCGCAGCCATAGAGCGCGAAGTCCCGAAAGCCTTGCTCCAGACCGTAGCGCAGGGCCAGCCCCGTGTCGGTATCATCCTTGCGGACGGGAAAGCGCAGGACGGGCAGGTTCGCCGGAAGCGGGACGTCGCCCAGAGAATCGAAATCGCCCAGAAGGAGATCGGGCGTAGTTCCCAGGCGATACAGGGCGCGGTAGCCGCCATCCGCCGCGAGGACGAGGTCTTCGGGGCCGGGCGCAAAGCCGCGCGCGGTGAAATCGCCCGCGCCGGCAATATAACAGGTGGGCATGCGAATCGCCTCCGGGGGTATTGTACCACCAAAAACGCCTCTTGACAAACGCCGCGGCGGGCGGTATGATACCCTCAACCGCATAACCGCTGGGGGCGCAGAAATGCTGAGATGGCCTTTGGGCCGGTCCCTTTGAACCTGATGTAGGCAATCCTACCGTAGGGAAGCGCAGAGATACGAAAGCAGCTACGCCGTTCCCTTTTGGGGACGGCGTTTTTGCACGGCCTGGGCGGCGCGCGGAACAACGTTTGGGAGGTTGGTTTTCCATGAGTTTCGACTTTGCCGACGTAAGCCTGACCGGGTGGGTGCTGGCGGGCGCGCTGGTCGCGCTGGGCGTGGTGCTGCTGGTGATCGCCCGCGGCCACATCCGCTGGACCGCCCGCATGCTGGCCAATGCCGCGCTTTGCCTGGCGCTGGCCTTCGTGCTGAGCTACATCAAGCTCTTCGACCTGCCGCAGGGCGGCGCGGTGACCGCGGCCTCGCTGCTGCCGATTGTGGCGTTCGCCTACAGCTACGGCCTCGCGCCGGGGCTGGTGGTGGGCGTGGCCTACGGCCTGCTTCAGATGATTCAGGACCCGTGGATCGTGACCCCGGTGCAGGCCATTCTGGACTACCCGCTGGCCTTCGCGTGCATCGCGCTGGCGGCGGTGGCCCGAAAGCTGCCCGACAGCTGGGGCTGGCTGGCCGGGATGGCGCTGGCCGCGGTGGGCCGGTTCGTGTGCCACACGCTCACGGGCGTGGTGTTCTTCGCGGAGTACGCGGAGGGCACGGGCATGACGCCGTTTGTGTATTCGGTGTCGTACAACTCGTTCGTGTTCGTGGATATGGCGATCTGCGCCGTGGTGATGGCCTTCCCGCAGGTGCGCGGGGCGCTGAAGCGGATGACGGAGCGGTAAGAGGGGCAGGGGGGCGCCGGGGTTTGAGGCAGACTCCCGGGAACCTGTGCCGCAGGACAGCGCAGAGAGCGTTGCGAGCGACCTTGGGGGAGGCGACCTTGGGGGAGGCGACCGTGGGGGAGGCGACCTTGGGGGAGCGAGGAACGAGGCGCTTTGCAAGGGAAATGAAGGGAGGGGCGGAAAGGCCCCTCCTTTTTTTGTGCTGTTTTTAGGCTGGGTGGGAGGGGGTGGAGATGTATCCT
>DVIV01000037.1 GCA_018710985.1 Candidatus Limiplasma pullicola | reverse complement strand
ATTGGCATGGGGCTGGCCTGCGACGAATACGGCGCGGCCTTCTACCAGAACGGCGCGCAGCCGGGCGGCGTGCTGGAACATCCCGGCGTGGTCAAAGACCCCAGGCGCGTGCGCGATTCGTGGAACGCCATCTATCAGGGAAGCAGGAACGCCCACCGCATCGCTGTGCTGGAGGAGGGCATGACCTACAAGCCCATCTCCATTTCGCCGGAGCAGGCGCAATTCCTGGAAACGCGCAAATTTCAGATCGACGAGATCGCGCGCATTTTCCGCGTGCCGCCGCACATGGTGGGCGACCTCGACAAGAGCAGCTTTTCGAACATTGAGCAACAATCGCTGGAATTTGTGAAGTACACGCTCTCGCCGTGGATCAGCCGCTGGGAGCAGACCATTCACCGCTCGCTGCTGCTGCCCTCGGAGAAGCCGCGCTACTTTGCGCGCTTCAACCTGGACGGCTTGATGCGCGGCGACTACAAATCCAGGATGGAGGGCTACGCCATCGCGCGGCAGAACGGCTGGATGTCCGCCAATGACATCCGGGAACTGGAAAACCTCAACCCGCTGTCCGACGGGGAGGGCGGAAACCTGTACCTCGTCAACGGCAACATGATCCCCATCACCATGACAGCGGCTGGCACAGGAAAGGAGGGGGCTGATGCGCAGGCCATTGACGCTGGGAAGCCTGTTTGACGGCATCGGCGGCTTCCCCCTCGCCGGGAAGCTGGCGGGGATGCGCCCCGTGTGGGCGTCGGAGATCGAGCCGTTCCCCATCCGGGTGACGGAGAAACGGCTCCCCGGGATGAAACACTATGGAAATATCTTCTCCCTGCGCGGCGCGGGGCTGGAACCCGTGGACGTTGTCACCTTCGGCTCCCCCTGTCAGGACCTGTCTATCGCGGGGAAGCGCGAAGGGCTCGGCGGCGGGCGTTCCAGCCTGTTCTTTGAGGCCGTGCGCATCATACGGGAGATGAGGGAGGCGACGGATGGAAAATACCCAAGGTGGGCTGTCTGGGAAAACGTGCCGGGCGCGCTGTCCTCTCACGATGGGGAGGATTTCCGGCAAGTCCTTGAAAGCCTTATCCGCATCAAAGACCCCGGGGCAGATGTTCCTCTGCCTGCGCCAAGGCGCTGGCTGCCCGCCGGCGAGATCATGGGCGACGGTCATTCTCTCGCCTGGCGCGTCCTCGACGCCGCGCAGGGTTGGGGCGTCGCACAAAGACGGAAACGTGTATTTGCTGTCCTCGATCTTGATGGAGGACGTGCCGGACAGGTACTCTTTGAGTCCGAAGGCGTGTCAGGGTATACTCCGCCGGGCTGCGAAGCGCGGCAAGGAGCTGCCGGAGGTACTGAAAGCCGCGTTGGAGCAGCAGGCTTCCACGATGAAAACAGTGCCTCCAGCCGGGGGATAGGTTTTCAGGAAGAAAGGGCACCCACGCTGCGCAACGGAAAGCTGCCGGGCGTCACTGTGCTGCGGCCGCCCCTGACCCTGAAGATCCGTTCGGGCCGTGAGGGCGGGGGCAAGGGCGCGCTGGCCCAGAAAGACCTGTCAGCAACGCTGGGCTGCCACAACGACCAGACGCTGTTCGCGCCAAAAGCCTTTGGCATAGGCTCCGCGACGAGCAAGGGGATGCTCTCCCCAAACCCGAAGAGCGGGTTTTACGAGGCTTCGACCAGCCGGACGCTCGACCGTGGCGGCGGCAGCGCCTGCTGCAACCAGGGCGGCACGGTGGTCGTGGAGACGAGGGCTCCCGCCTATTGCGTCACCGCCTGCTCATACATGCAGATAGACCGGGAAGTCGCTTCCCCCATCATGGCGCGGGACTGGAAAGACCCGCCGGTCATCGGCCAAGGATCCCCGTCATACTGTCTCGACCGCGCCTGCTTCACATCCGGGGAGAACGCGCAGTACCGCATGAACGTGGTGGAAGAAGTCTCCGCCACGCTGGTGGCCGAAGGGCCGGGCGCGGTGTCCGCCCCGCAGGGCGGGTATATCGTGCGCCGCCTGACGCCCGGCGAATGCTGCCGGCTGCAGGGCTTCCCGGACGGCTGGTGCGAGCAGCTGGGCGACCCTTCACCATCCGAAGCGGAGATACGGCGCTGGGCGGCAATATTCGAGGAATACCGGCAGGCGTCGGGGGCGTCAGCGAAACGGAAAACGGAAGCGCAGATCATAAAATGGCTCAAAGACCCCGGCTCGGATACGGCACAGTACAAGGCATACGGCAACAGCGTGGCTGTGCCGTGTGTCTTTTTTGTACTCGCCGGCATCATCTGGGCGGAAGGGCAACAGGAGGGAACATGATGAAGAAATTTTGGAACTGGGCACGGGATGAGACGGCCCCGGACGCGCGCGTGCTGCGGCTGGAAGGCACCATCGCCGAGGAAAGCTGGTTTGACGACGATGTGCCCCCGGCGCTGTTCAAGGCTGACCTCAACGCAGGCTCCGGCCCCATTACGGTCTGGATCAACTCGCCCGGCGGCGACTGCGTGGCCGCAGCGCAGATCTACAACATGCTCATGGACTATCCCGGCGACGTCACCGTCAAGGTGGACGGCATCGCCGCCTC
>DVIV01000036.1 GCA_018710985.1 Candidatus Limiplasma pullicola | reverse complement strand
GTCCTTCCTCACCGCCGCCGTGCAGAACATGAAACGCATCGCCAGGGCGTTTCGTTCTCTTTTTTTCGTCTTGCTCTATGCGTTAAGGGGCTACTTCCCAAAGAAAGCAGCTCCTTTGTCGGCGGTCTGAGCGCAGGCATCAAAGATGCCTGCGCCCGGTCTGTTCGTTCAGTAGCCGAAGATTTCCTTTGCCCGCGCCATGTTCTCCCTGACGGGCACCTGGAAGGGGCAGCGCTTTTCGCACGCGCCACAGCGGATGCACTCGCTCGCGTGATGGGCAAGCGCCCGGTAATGCTCCCGCACGGTTTCCGGGACCTCCCCCTGAGCGCGCGCAAGGTTCAAAAACTTGGTCACATCCGCCACGGAGATCCCGCTGGGGCAGGGCGCGCAATGGCCGCAGTACATGCAGTGCCCCTGCCAGCTGATTTTGGGCAGGGTCGCCAGCGCCGCCGCATAGTCCTTTTCCTCCGGCCCGGCGCTTTCATAGGCCAGGCAGTCTTTCAGCTGCTCCAGCGTGCGCGCGCCGCACAGGACCGAAGCCACCGCCGGGCGCGTGAGCGCATAGTGCAGGCACTCAAAGGGCGTCAGGGCCTTTCCGGCAGGCGAAAGCTCGCTGCTCAGCAGATCGCCCCCGCCGAAGGCCTTCATCACCGTAATGCCCACGCCCCGCCGCTGGCATGCCTCGTAGAGCGCTTCGCGTTCGGGGTCCATGTTGATAAGCGGCCCGGCATAGCTGTCCGGCGCCCAGAGGCTTTCCACGTCATCGTTGGCGGGCAGCAGATCGTAGCATGGATTGACGCTGAACATCAGCACATCAATCTGGCCGCTTTCCACCGCCAGCCGCGCCGCAGCGGGGTTGTGGCTGGACATGCCCACCGCCCGCGCGCGTCCCTCGCGCCTGAGCGCCTGCGCATAGCGCATCACCTCGCCGTTTGCCACCGCGTTCCAGTCGCTTTCCGAATCCACATAGTGGATCATGGCGATATCCACCCACGGGGTGCCCAGCCGCTCCAGCTGATCCTCAAAGCTCCGGCGCACCTCGCCGATGTCGCGGGTGCGCTCATATTGTCCGTTTTTCCAGATCGCGCACAAATGCGCCTGAAGCACAAAGCTTTCCCGGCGGCCGGCCATTGCCTCACCCAGCGCCGACCGCATCTCCGGGTCGGGAGAATACAGGTCGATCAGGTTGGCGCCTGCGCGCTCCATCTCGTCCAGAAACGCGCGCACCTCCTGGCGCGTTTTGCCGATGAAGCCCTCGCACCCCATGCCGATTTCGCCTACGCGAATGCCGGTGGCTCCCAGCGGTCTGACGTTCATTTTTGCTTTGCCCCCTTAGTCCGCGCGGAAAATCTGGATGCACAGGGTGCCTTCGCCCGTGCTTTCCGCCAGCACGTAGATGGGATATTCGCAGTCGTTGCGGAACACCAGGTTGAGCGAATCGGTCCCCACCGCCGCATCCTGATGCATGGGCAGGTAGCGCGCGCAGCCCGGTCCGTGCGGGCGGCGCATCAGCACCGTGATGCCCGGCACCTGACGAATCGCGTTGTACAGCGTGCTGCTGCTCTGGCAGGTGCCGCCGCCATAGCCGATCTGGCTCCCGCCGTCGATCAGCACGGGAGCGGGGAAATAGCCGTTGTTCTTCTTATAGGGACCGACCTGCGCGTTGAAGTCCAGACTCTCGCCGGGCTGCATCACGCGGGTCATGGACTCGCAGCTGCGCACGATGTTCTTGCAGCGGCCATCGTTTCCCTCGGCGCCCGTGTTATACTCAAAGAAGCTGCAAAACGCCGCGATGGGGGTTTCGTCGCTCATGGGCTCGTCGCCCTGGGCCACGATCACCAGATCGGTCAGCACCCGCGCGTCGATATACCCATAGCTGCGCCACACCAGCACCTTGGCAAAGCCATCCACAAAATCCAGAATGGCAATCTTGCTGCCCGCGCCGGGGTGGATGTCGTTGACCTCCGCGCTGAGCGACGGCTCGGCGTAGATGTTGGCCGTTTCGGTCAGCGTGGCCACATATTTGGACGTCACCACGCCATAGGGCGGGGTGTTTTCGGGATCCAGCGTCGCCATGTTCTCATCCACCCACGTGCGGATGACGTAACCCACGTAGCCGTTGTACTCCGCCAACACATAGGAAGGATACACCGCATAGACCGTGATCGTTTCGCCCGCGTCGATGGTGCAGACCACATCGCTTTCGCCATCCTGCAGGGCCCGCATGCGGATGGCTGTGCCTGTGGCCACAAACGGCTTGATCTTGGTGGTATACAGCGGCGTGAGGCCCTCGATGCTCGCCGGCTGGTCCTCCGCATCTGCAGCGGCGACCTCAGCCTCGTCTTCCGTGGCAAGGCCCTCCACCTCAATGCCGGCAGCTTCGGCTTCCTCGGCGGTCATCACGGTTTCTTCCCCGGCGGGCTGAACGGCTTCCTGCGCCAGCGCGGAAAAAGCGCCCGCAAGCAGAAGCAGGCATGTACAAAGAGCGGTCAGGCGTCTATACAGGCTCATCGGCAAAAATCCTTTCGACTGATATTCTGGAAATCATCTTTCATTATAACATACCCGCGCCCGCTTGGGCAGGGGAAATCCGGAAATTTACACGCGGGGTTCCCATGGACCCGCGTTCCTGCGCGGCAGCAGACGCACGCCTGCAAAAAAGCCCATGCCGTTATGCTATGATACGATATTTTCGCGTTTGTTTTCGTCAATAGAGGTGCAAGGAGGTGAGGGAAACGCATGAGCCGCATCAAGGGCCCTGATCAGGCTCAAGACCCGAGCCAGGAACTGGAACGCCTGGTCCTCCGGTACCAGCAGCCGCTTCTTCGCACCTGCTTCCTCTATCTGCGCGACAGGGCGCTGGCAGAGGATGCGGTGCAGGAGACCTTTCTCAAGGCCTACAGGAGTCTGGCCTCTTTCCGCGGAGAATGCAGCGAAAAGACATGGCTGATGAAGATCGCCATGAATACCTGCTGCGACCTTCGCCGCGCGCACCGGCTGCGCAGCATCGACCCGCGCCGTATCCCCGACCTGCTGCCGCAGGCGGCGGAACCCTTCGCACAGGAGGAGGAAGCGCTCGTCACGCAGGTGATGCAGCTGCCGCGCAAACTGCGCGAGGTTGTCCTCCTGTATTACTATCAGAACATGACCGTAACGGAAATTGCTATTTCGCTGGGCATCTCCCAATCATCGGTATCCGGGAGGCTGAAGCGCGCCAGAGAGAAGCTTCGCACGCTGCTGGAAGGGAGGGATCTCTGTGAATGACCAGGAAATGAAGCACCTTCTCCAGTCCGCCATCGACCACCGGCTTTCCGGCCTTGAGGGAAATCCCTTTCTGGCCCGGCGAATCATCGCTGCAGCGAAAGGAGAACGACCCATGAAAAAGAAACTGTCCGTTTCCCTCATTCTCGTGGTGGCGCTTACGCTCACGGTGCTGGGCCTGGCCTACGCGCTGGTGCAGTCGAGAATCACGGACGAGCTCTATGGCGATACGGCGGCTCCCCAAGATGTGGCGGACCGGATTGAGATGCCGGATGAACAGGCGGCCTCCGATCTGGGCGTGCTAGCCGTGGATGAGCTTCTCTACGACGGGAGCGCCCTGCACACCGCCTTCACCCTTTCCAATCCAACCGGAGAAACGCTCCTGTACACGGTGGACGGCCTGTATCTCGACGGCTGTCCGCTTACGCGGAGCACGCTGTTCACCGAAGGCGCCGGCACCGCCGGCTATCTGTTGGGCGGTACGTTGGATGGGCTTGCGCTTCCCGCGAGCGTTTCGGCCTACAACGAGGCGGACGCGCTCTATGCGTTTGACGGGCAGGGCAAGGATCTTGGCATGACGCGCCTTCCCGAAGGAGACGCCTCCCTGAGAATCGACATCGCCGTATGGCGCCCCATCCATTCGCCCCGGCTGGTCGATTACGGCGATTACGAGGGCATGAACGTGTCGGAAGCCTCCGACTGCCTTGTGACCGATGAAACCGGCTATGTTTCTCTGGAGCTGTTCCGCCCCGAAGCGTACAGCCTGAACGCCACGGCGGACCGGCCCAGCTCGGAGATCTACGCCCAGGCCTACCGGGAGCTGGGCTGGGCCGAGCTGGCCGGACAAATCAGCCTTGAGCTGGATGTGACGCTGAGCCCGAACCAGCTCATCCACGTCCGTCCCATGCAGACCGAATATGTGTTTGACGACCTGACGCTGACCATCAGCCGCTTCGACCTGACACACACAGGCGGCCGGATGGAGGGCCGCCTTTCCGGCGAAGGCGCCGAAACGCTCCTCCGGCAGGGGTTCCTCCTCGTCGACCCCGACGGACAGCGCGTGCTCAGCAATGTCCTGACCTGGGATCAGGAAGGCGCACAGGACTTCTCCTTTTGCCTTTCCCTCGTTCCTGTCGCGGGCGAGCTGCCCCGGCGCGTCTGTCTGGCTCCGTTTTTGGCGCACGATCCCCATTGGGACGAAGCTTCCCCATCCTATGATCCCGATGTGGAAAAGCCGGAAGGCGTGGTTGGCGCCTACCAGGTGGACTTCGCCCGCGCCCTGTACATCGCGCTGGAAGAGAGCCGCTGACGCCATGTCGGCGCAACAGAAACGCAGGCCTCAAAGGGCCTGCGTCAGACTGTCAAATAACCCATTTGGGGAGGTTTGGAGGACCCGCAGGTCCGCAACCTCAATCGTCGCGACGGCCGCTGACCGCGCCCACCGCTCGTTTCGGTTGACTCCTTCGGGTCGCTTTGCCGCCTTTGGCGGCAACAGCCCACAGGGCTGACGCTTCCCTCCGTCCCCTCCAAAGTGAATTCGTATCGCCCGGCTTTGCCGGGCGGGGAGTTTGCGCCCCTGGGCGCAAACATTTCTTAAGCTTCTGGCGGAAAAGGCCGCCGCAGGCGGACTTTTTCGACAAACTGACGGGAGAACCTTGCGCAAAGCG